>NZ_JAMBOS010000019.1 GCF_023715705.1 Halalkalibacter oceani | reverse complement strand
ACGGACAGGGCGTAACATACACAACTCACCTCACAATTAATCTACCTATATTATACTATATTTACCCGAATAATCGGATTAATATCTACAAAAAAAGACTGTTGAGAAGACTTTCTCAACAGTCTGACGAAACCGCATAGCGGTTTCGTATGTATGAAGGACAAAGGGCTAAGCATAGGATTTTTATAGTATCACAATTTATAGTCCGATCCCCAGGGAATGAAGCCTTTTGCAATGTTTTGAGAAAGGGGTAACAGCATGAACAGTTCCATCGTTGAAATGCTCCATCATCATATTGAAAAAGAGAACAAAGCCTTTGTCGAGCCTCAGCTGCTTGACCGAACATCATTAGCATCCGAACGGGCGCGAAGAACAGCTCAGATGCATGAAAAGCGCGGAGCGAAAATCGTCCGCTCTTATGTCGAAGGGGATATTTTGCGAACAATACGCATTGGGACGCGGCAGATCATCGATTATTTTCTTCGCTGTGAACAGTTAATCGCCTTGAAGGACACGCTGTATTTAGAGGAAAAGCTAGAGTTCAGGCGAGCGACGATTGAGGCGAAACAAGTGAAAAGCGATGAGGAGCTTTTTCATCTTCCGGAAAAAAAAGCACAGGCAGAAAAAAGTATTGACGTACGACACCCTAAAAAAGGGGAGAGTGTATATAACCGGCGTGAAGCGGTGCGGTATGCCGAACGCTGGTGGGATGATTACAATCCGGCCTATCATCGTTTCACGGACAACTGTACGAATTTCATTTCGCAATGTCTGTATGCCGGAGGAGCGCGAATGACGGGTTATCCGAACCGGGCAACGGGCTGGTGGTATCAGGGAGGAAAGTGGAGTTTCAGCTGGTCTGTCGCCCACTCCCTGCGCTGGCATTTAAGCGGGTCAAAGGCCGGGTTGAGGGGACAGGAAAGACAATCGGCGAAGGAGCTGAAGCCGGGAGATGTGGTTTGCTATGACTTTAACGGGGATGGGCGCTGGCAGCACTCAACGATTGTTGTGGCGAAGGATGCCAATGGTGAACCGCTCGTCAATGCCCAGTCTTCAAACAGCCGGATGCGCTATTGGGCGTATGAAGACTCAACGGCCTGGACACCGCAAATTAACTATAAGTTTTTTCATATTATCGACGATGTGTAGCGGTTATTAGCAGGATAGCGGTTCTTGATTGCAAGCATCCTCAAGCTGTAAAAAAATGCAGCTTGAGGGGGACATTGACGCTATCTCTTTTTTGAATAGGAGGAAGGTGGTATAATACGGGAGTTGACGATATCGACAAAAGTGATTCAGAAATAGAGGTGCATGGGTGTGGGTTTACATATCGTGCTTTATCAGCCGGAAATTCCAGCGAACACAGGAAACATCGCCAGAACCTGTGCCGGAACGAATACGACGCTTCATTTGATCCGGCCACTTGGCTTTTCCACGGACGACCGGATGTTAAAGCGGGCAGGCTGTGATTATTGGCCGAGTGTGACGATCCGCTATTATGATGCGGTGGACGAGCTGTTTTCGACTTATCCGGATGGAGAATTTTATTTTATTGAAACGGTTGGAACGAAAAACTATAGTGAGTTTGATTATTCGAACCGGGAGCAGGACCATTTCTTCGTATTTGGCAGAGAGACAACCGGACTGCCGGCTGAGCTGATTGAACAGCATAAAGAGCGCTGCTTTCGCATTCCGCAGACGGAGCATATCCGCTCGCTGAATTTATCCAATACGGCGGCGATTGTTATTTACGAGGCGGTTCGACAGCAAGGCTTCCCCGGTTTGTCCTAACAGACTCAGGACCGGTCTTACAAAAAAAATCGACCAACCAGAAGTAGCAGGTTGGTCGATTTTCATTAATGCTTGTGAGGATTTTCGTCGTAGCCGGCTGTAAAGATAGCAGCAAGGAATGCAACACAAACACCAAGGATGAGTAAAGTACCCATAAAGATTCCTCCTTGTGACAATCATATTTTTATTATATACGAACTTTGATGTAAAAGAAATGAAAAGTCAATGAACTCTCAAGCCGCTTACGAAAAAAGCGATCAGGAGATAGGAGCGCCAGCGCATGTCAAATCGATACATTACAAGTCATTTTCCGCTTATTTCAATCGTTTTATTCAGTCTTGCTTTTGCCATGTACAGCCAAACGCTCATCTTAAATGAGCTGGCCAAGCTTGGTCTTTACGAAGGAATGCGTGAATTTTTTTCGGAGAACGGGATTAAGCTGACCTTGCTTTTTTTACTCGTCTTATTCTTTTTTATGGTTTTTTCCGCCTTGAAATTGATCGCCGATACGATAATCGAGCTTTCGATGCTGTTTTTTTCAAAGGATGAGGAAGGCAATGAGCTTAATAAAGCAAAAGCGGGCTCCTCAATTTACTTAGCTGCGAGTATTATCGCGCTTTTGCTGTCGAGCGAGCTTCTCTTGTTGATTATTGTCTTCCTCGGGGCCAGTCTTATTTATTTTATTTACCTTGTTTATAAATTAACGGATGCCTTTCATCCGGCAGGGCTGATCGGAATGATTTTCTTTCATATGATTTTTTGGAGTGCTTTTGTCGTTGCTGTCGCCTATGCCGGCCTGAAGCTGTATAACAGCTTTATCGCTAGCTTGCCGCTGTAGCAGGGACCAGGTCCTGAGAGCCGGCGCTTTCTCCTACTGCAGCTTTCGCCAAATACGCAAATGAGGCGCCTGGTTGTAAATGGCGGACAGGTCAGCCGGCGTATCTTTTCCTACCCACACCCCGGTCGTATACGTATCGGTTAACCCGACAAACCACAAATCATAAAAGTCATTGGTCGTTCCTGTTTTCCCCCCGGCGTAGCCGCCCTGGACTCGCGCTCTTTGCCCGGTTCCGCTGTCAAGCACGGCGGCGAGCAGCCTGCGCATTTTCTCGTTCGTTGATTCACTCCATAATTGTGTCTCCGTTTGCTCCCAGCTATACAGCACATCTCCATCCTTATTTGTCACTTGCCGGATGCCGTAGGCGGGGATGAACGTCCCTCCTGTTGCGAACGTAGTATAGGCGGAGGTCAGCTCAAGCGGGGAAACCCCGTATGTAAAGCCTCCCAAGGCCGCCGGAAGCCGGTAATCTTCCGGAGCAATCCTTGTGAAAGGCAGTTGCTCCAAATAAGAAAAGGCTGTTTCGACCCCGACCCGGTCCATAATCCGGATAGCAGGTGTATTAAAGGAATGCTTAAAGGCCGTTTCAAGCGAAACCATCCCATATTGCCCCCCGCCGAAGTTTCGCGGACAATAATCGCCGCGGCAGACATCGTTGGCGTTTATCGTGCTCTGCAACGGAATATCATATTCATTTAAATAAGGTGCATAGACGAGCAACGGCTTGATTGCTGAGCCTGGCTGACGAAAGCTTTGAAAGGCGCGGTGGAAATTAAACTTTTTATAATCCTTCCCGCCGGTAAGCGCAACAATCTCATGCTGCGTGTGATCGATCATGACGACGGCGCTTTCAATATCGGAGCGGGGCAGCTCCTGCTGAACGGTTTGCACAGCCTGTTCCTGTTTTAGCGGATCGAGCGCTGTTTCAATTCGAACCCCCTGCTCAAGTACCTCCTGGACCCTTTCCTCCAGCTCAAGCCTGATTTGTTCCTGCGCTTCCTCGGAAGCAGCCTGGCGCAGCCGCTGCTCATAGCCGTCGCTCGCTGAAATAAGCCTGGTCAGTTCGTGATGGATATAGGTGACGTAATCCGGATAACGATCGACGCGCTGGCGCACCTCCAGCTGAATGTCTTCAGCGAGAGCTTCCTCATATTGTTCAGCTGAAATATAGCCTGCTTCGAGCATTTTCTGCAAGATCCATTCCTGCCTGAGCTTTGTCTGTTCACTTCGGGTCAGTGGGTCATAATGCGTCGGGTTGTTCGGTACGGCGCTCAAAAAAGCGACCTCGGCGAGGGAGAGCTCGCGGCTTGGCTTATTGAAATAAAACGTGGAAGCCGCCTCAATCCCGTAGACGCCGTTATGGAAATAAACCGTATTCAGGTAAAGCTCGATAATCTCTTCCTTGGTATAACGTTTCTCCAGCTCACGTGCATAGAGAATTTCGCTCATTTTGCGATTGTAGGTTTGATCATGTGACAAAAAAAGATTACGGGCCAGCTGCTGGGTCACGGTGCTTGCTCCTTCTTCGATCCCCTGCTGTCTGGCGTTGGATACAATCGCGCGGGCAATCGCGATGGAGTCATACCCGTTATGCTCAAAGAAACGCTGATCCTCAGTGGCGATAAAGGCTTGTACGAGTAAGGAAGGGATTTCCTCATACGTAAGGTATATCCGATTTTCATCGCGGTAAATATCCGAAATCAATTCCCCGTTACGGTCATACATTGCGCTGTTGGAGGAGAGCGTAACGTCTTCTATATTAATGTGCTGCTCAAGCGCACTGGAAAGAGATTGAACTTCTTCGACCTCTGCGGTGACTTCGGCCAGGAAAAAGATAAAGATGAACAGAAATCCGGTCGTCATCATCCAGCCTGTAGCATGTTTTAGCATATCCTCACACTCACTTCATCGTTCTCGCTCTCATTGTACACCAAATCAGGAGAAACAGTGGGAAAAATCTTCCGGCTGAGGCAACCGTTCCGTTCGGGTCAAGAGGCCTGGCAGGAGAGAAATGGAAATGAGATGCATGTTCACCTTACTTGGCGCATAAAGTGTAATAATCTCGCTCTTGAACACGAGGATGGAGGTATTCGCCACATGAGTATTTTAAAAAAGATTGAGGACTTTAGAGAAGAAGAAGAACGTTTGAAATGGGAAGGGACTTTTGCTGATTATTTACAGCTTCTAAAAGAGAAGCCATGGATTGCCCAAACCGCTCACTCCCGTGTTTATCATATGATTAAGGATGCTGGTGTCGAGGAGGAGAATGGCAGAAAAGAATATGCCTTCTTTAGTGAACAGCTATACGGAGTAGAGGATTCAATTGAGAAGCTGGTTGAGGAATATTTTCATTCCGCCGCGAAGCGTCTTGATGTCCGAAAGCGTATTTTACTGCTGATGGGCCCGGTCAGTGGGGGGAAATCAACGCTCGTCACGATGCTGAAGCGCGGGCTTGAACAATATTCCAAGACAGAGAGGGGCGCCGTTTACGCGATTAAAGGCTGTCCGATGCATGAGGATCCTCTCCATCTGATTCCGAATCATCTTCGCCAGGATTTCTATGACGAATACGGAATTAAAATTGAAGGAAATCTGTCACCGCTGAACATGATGAGGCTGGAAGAAGAATATGGCGGCCGAATTGAGGATGTGCTCGTCGAACGAATCTTCTTTTCAGAGGATAAACGGACCGGAATTGGAACGTTCAGCCCATCCGATCCAAAATCACAGGACATTGCTGATTTAACCGGGAGCATCGATTTTTCCACCATCGCGGAGTATGGCTCGGAGTCGGACCCGCGGGCGTATCGCTTTGACGGCGAGCTCAACAAAGCGAACCGGGGAATGATGGAATTCCAGGAGATGCTCAAATGCGATGAGAAGTTTCTTTGGCATTTGCTTTCACTTACACAGGAGGGGAATTTTAAGGCGGGACGCTTCGCCTTGATCAGTGCCGACGAGCTGATCGTCGCTCATACGAATGAATCGGAGTATCGTTCCTTTATTTCAAATAAGAAAAATGAAGCGCTTCACTCACGTATTATCGTCATGAAGATTCCATACAATTTAAAGGTCAGTGAAGAAGAGAAAATTTACAAGAAAATGATTGCCGAAAGTGATCTGTCTCACGTCCATATCGCCCCGCACGCCTTAAAAGTAGCGGCGATTTTCACGATTTTGACCCGGCTGCAGGAGCCGAAGAAGCAGGGCGTCGATCTGTTGAAGAAGATGCGGCTTTATGACGGGGAAAGCGTGGAAGGCTATAATTCACAGGACTTGGAGGAGCTAAAGCAGGAATATCCGGATGAAGGAATGAGCGGAATTGATCCGCGCTATGTCATTAACCGGATTTCATCGGCGATTGTCCGCAAGCAGTTAACGTCGATTAACGCGCTTGATGTGCTGCGTTCAATCAAAGAGGGACTGAACCAGCATGCGTCGATTTCAAAGGAGGATCGTGAGCGCTATTTGGATTTTATCTCGATTGCGCGCAAGGAATACGATACGATCGCCAAAAAAGAAGTGCAGAAGGCTTTTGTTTATTCGTATGATGAATCAGCGAAAACGCTGATGGATAACTATTTAGACAATGTAGAAGCCTATTGCAATAAAAATAAGCTGCGTGATCCGTTAACCGGTGAGGAAATGACCCCGGATGAAAAGCTGATGCGCTCGATCGAGGAGCAAATCGGCATTTCGGAAAACGCGAAGAAGGCGTTCCGTGAAGAAATCCTGATCCGGATTTCCGCCTACGCTCGAAAAGGGAAAAAATTCGATTACAACTCGCATGAGCGGTTGCGCGAAGCGATTCAGAAAAAGCTGTTTGCCGATCTGAAAGATATTGTCAAAATTACAACGTCAACGAAAACACCGGATGAATCCCAGCTTAAAAAGATTAACGAAGTTATTGCCCGCCTCATTGACGAACATGGCTATAATTCCGTTTCAGCCAATGAACTGCTCCGTTATGTAGGCAGTCTGTTAAATCGGTAAAACAAGCAAGGCTTCTCCCGCCAGTACATTCTCTGGCAGGAGGAGCCTTTTTATAAGGAAGTCAGCGGCCACGCGCGTAGCACGCCTCACCCTTATGGAGAGCAAAGGCCTTAAAACGGCCCTGCACCGTGCTTCTAAGACAGAGCCTGGGCCAGAAGACAAAGGGGAAAAAAGAGTTTATGTCTCTGGGACTTGAGCTTGTCCAAAAACAGTGTTAAGTTAATAAGAAAAAGGGTCGGAGGAGCTACCGTGGAGACGAAGAAAAATGAGTGGCTTGAGTGGACAAAAGCAATTATGATAGCTGTCATTCTAGCTGTAATCGTGCGGACTTTTTTATTTACAAGCTATGAGGTACAAGGGGAATCAATGATGCCGAATGTCTATGACGGAGAGCGGTTTATTATTAATAAAATCGGTTATGGCTTTACAGAGCCGGACCGCTTTGATTTGATTGTCTTCCATGCGACGGAGGAAGAGGACTATATTAAACGCGTCATTGGCCTGCCGGGGGATACAGTGGCTGTGAAAGAAGACGTGCTTTATATTAACAATCAGCCGGTTGAAGAACCATTTCTTGAACAGAAAAAGCAGGAATACGGGTTTGGCTTTTACACAAATGATTTTGCTTTTCCTGAACAGATTCCCCCGGGTCATGTCTTTGTACTTGGTGACAACCGGCCTAACAGCCTTGACAGCCGCCGTCTCGGTCCGATTCCGATTGACCAGATTGTCGGTAAGGTTGATTTGCGTTTCTGGCCCTTAACAGAAGCTGGTATCGTGAATTAAGGTTCCGTAGCGGATAAGAAGAGCTTCATTGTCGAAACGGCAAGGGAGCTTTTTCATTTAGCCTAGCTCTGCGGTCCTTATCTTTTTCCGGCTTGTCCGCTTATTTCTCCCCCATTTGTCAGAATTTATTAGCAACTCTCTGACCTGTCTGCATAGGATAGAGTAAGCCATTTTAGATATGGCTCGAAACCATTATATTCAACTGGTTCAAAAGAGTGAATCATTTATAACATGGTCAGTTGCATGATCATTCTTTTTATAGGGATGTGACGGAAAAGCAAGAAAAGAGGAGGGAAAGTACATGACAAGCAAGGACCAGCGCCAATTTGTTGTGTCACAGGAAAACTGGAGTCTGCATCGAAAAGGATATCAGGACCAGCGCCGCCATCAAGAAAAGGTCCAGGAAGCGATTAAGAAGAACCTGCCCGACCTTGTCAGTGAGGAGAGCATCGTTATGTCTAACGGGCGTGACGTCATTCGTATTCCAATTCGTTCCCTCGATGAATACAAAATCCGCTATAACTATGATAAAAACAAGCATGTTGGTCAGGGAGACGGGGAAAGCAAGGTTGGAGACGTCGTCGCCCGCGATCCGAATGCGAAGCAGCAGGGTCCCGGCAAAGGTCAGGGAGCCGGCGACCAGGCGGGCGAGGATTATTTTGAAGCAGAAGTCTCGATCATGGAGCTCGAAGAAATCCTCTTCCGTCAGCTCGAACTGCCAAACTTACAAAAGAAGGAAGAAGACGAAATGGTGATTGAGGATATTTCGTTTAATGACATCCGTAAAAAAGGGCTGATGGGCAACATCGACAAGCGACGGACGATTTTATCGGCGATTAAACGAAATGCGTTGGAAGGACGCCCAGGCCTTATTCCGATTCAAAATGATGATCTTCGCTTTAAAACATGGAATGAAACCATCCGCCCCGAATCAAAGGCCGTCGTGCTGGCGATGATGGATACAAGCGGCTCGATGGGGCGCTGGGAAAAATACATGGCACGAAGCTTCTTTTTCTGGATGACGCGCTTCTTACGGACGAAGTACGAAACCGTCGATATTGAATTCATTGCCCATCATACCGAAGCGAAGGTCGTCTCGGAGGAAGATTTCTTCTCAAAAGGAGAAAGCGGCGGCACGATCTGCTCCTCGGCCTACCGCAAAGCACTCGAACGAATCGAAACAGACTATGACCCGGCACGCTACAACATCTATCCGTTCCACTTCTCCGACGGCGACAACCTGACCTCCGACAATGCCCGCTGTCTGAAACTCGTTGAGAAGCTGATGGAAGTATCAAGCATGTTTGGCTACGGCGAGGTCAATCAGTACAGCCGGCATTCGACCCTGATGAGCGCCTACAAAAACATCGACGACACGCGCTTCCGCTACCATATCCTCAAGGAAAAAGGCGATGTGTACCACGCGATGAAGACGTTTTTCAAGAAAGAAGAGGAAGGTATGGCTGTCAGGTAATATCCAACCACATGAATGCAAGCAGGAAGACACCTCTTCCTGCTTGTTTTGTGATGTAATGCGGACATTAATTGTTAATGAATAAGAGGAAGATAGAGATTAGTAATGATTAATGAAGAAAACAAGTGTCACATTGAATGCATATGTATAAGACTATCTATGACAGTAGGCAGTACACGATGAATGGTTATAATTGATTTATTTAATTTTCGAATAATTGTTGTAATTTAAAGAAGAATATATATAATTATACTGAATATTCCATTTAAAGAATATTTTTATTTCTGAGCATTAACTATTAACTGAAAAAAGGGGGATCTTGAATGGGTACTGGTATGTTAGCCTTTCTGTCGTTGCTTCCAATCATTGCAGTTGCAGTTTTCCTAGTAGGGTTCAGGATGCCTGCAAGTAAGGCGATGCCAATTTCGTATCTTGTTGCGGTAGCGCTTGCATTGTTTATCTGGCAAGTTCCATTTGCGAATGTTGCAGCAGCTTCTGTCAATGGGCTTGTTGTTGCGGGTACGCTCTTGTTTATTATTTTTGGTGCAATTTTGTTGTTAAATACATTACAAGAAAGTGGAGCGCTAAGTACAATTCGTCAAGGATTTACGGATATTTCTCCTGATAGACGAGTTCAGGTTATTATCGTTGCTTGGTTATTCGGATCTTTCATTGAAGGTTCATCGGGTTTTGGAACACCAGCGGCTGTAGCTGTACCTTTGTTAGTTGGCTTAGGCTTCCCAGCAATGGCGGCCGTTCTAGCTGGAATGGTGATCCAAAGCACGCCAGTTACGTTTGGTGCTGTTGGAACACCTGTTTTGGTAGGGATTCAGAATGGATTAGCTGTTAATAGTTCGATAACGGATGACTTCCTTAGCCTAGCGACGGTTATAGGGGGGAAAGCAGCAATTCTGCATATGGTTGCAGGGGCTCTCATCCCATTATTTGTAGTTGCACTGATGACAAGGTTCTTTGGAAAGAATAAATCATTTAGTGAAGGAATTAAGATGTGGAAGTTTGCCCTGTTTGCCTCTTTTGCGATGACAATTCCATATGTCATCGTGGCGAATGTCCTTGGTCCTGAGTTTCCAGCGATGATTGGGGGGTTAATTGGATTAATCATTGTTATTTCTGCTGCAAAGAAAGGATTTCTTATGCCAGCGAAAGATGAGATTTGGGATTTTGAAGACAAATCAAAGTGGGACTCATCATGGTCTGGCAAACTTGAGATTCAAAATATTGTTCATAAAAGCGGTTCAATGAGCATGATGATGGCATGGGTTCCTTATGTTCTAGTCGGTGGATTCCTTGTCCTAACAAGATTAGATGTTTTACCATTCAAAGCATGGGCGCAAGCGTGGGTTTTGTCAGCTGAAAATATGTTTGGCTCGGGAATTACAGCTAGCTTTCAGCCTCTTTATTCACCTGCAACAATTTTTATTCTTGTCTCATTGATTACGTATTTTATGCATGGCATGAATGGAAGCGCATACAAAAAAGTGGTGTCTACCTCTTTGAAAACAACTCTGGCCGCTTCAACGGCGCTTGTTTTTACTGTTCCAATGGTCCAAGTCTTTATTAACACTGGTGGCGGTGCGGCAGGCTATGACCAAATGCCAATTGAACTTGCAAATGGTGCAGTTGCTTTAGCTGGTGAGTACTGGCCGTTCTTTGCAACGTTTATTGGCGGGCTAGGAGCGTTTATTGCAGGAAGTAATACAGTTAGTAATATGATGTTTGCACTGTTTCAGTACGATGTTGGTTCACAAATTGGAGTTAATCCGACTTGGATAGTGGCATTACAGGCAGTTGGGGGGGCAGCAGGAAATATGATTTGTGTTCATAATGTTGTCGCTGCATCAGCTGTTGTAGGTATTGTAGGTCGAGAAGGTGAGGTTATTAGAAAAACCCTTATTCCATTTGCTTACTACGCGTTCTTAACGGGAGCAGTTGGGTATTCAATTGTTTGGTATTCACAAAAAGGACTCTGGAATGTTGGCTCATTAATCGTTGTCTTGATTGCGGGGGCTGCTGTCTATATCATTGCGTCTAATCGTAAGAGAATGACAACGATTGTTCAAAACAACAGGACGATATCGAAATAAATAAAACGAGTTAGTAGTTTACCGCAAACCTAGTGAGTTTACTCGCTAGGTTTCTTTGAGATGTAACAGAGACGTAGGCATATTCAAAAATCTCACAATCATTCAAACAGGTAAGCGCTTTGTTGCTGGGTTAGCTGCGCTGACATTTTGCCACTTATTAGCGGAATTACAATTCCTTTAGCAATTGTCTCCATTACTCTTTCTTATTTTGCCTTAAGGCCTGCTTTAAGTAGCGGCTCATCACATCTGATACATGGCGGCGCATCGCGTCGGGGGTGTAGCTGACCTTATTGCGGTAGCCCCGCCAGACGACGAGATAGCCTTGTTCCTCTTTGTATACGGTAAGGCCGCTTCTTCTCGTTTCTCTTCGCAAATTTCGAAGATCGAGTGTGATTTCCTTGATCGCAGCATCAATCATTTGCACATACGGAAAAGGGATTTTGAGTTTGGCCTGCCCGATCTTTTGGCGATCTTGCTCAAAAACGGTGCGGGCTAAAGGCAAAAAGATAAACTGGTGGACAAGCTGCTGGATCTGCTTCTCGTGTAGGATATGCATGTAACCACCCTTCCTTTTTTGGCTGTAACGGCTTTGCACGCCACTTCTAAGAAAACCGCCTGGCGGTTTTCTTACTTATTATATGCGAATATACGTTCGTTGTACTACCGGAAAAATGAGCCAATTGCCTGGGCTTCCCGATATCAGAAGAGTGAGGAAGTTATTGCAAGGCTACATGCTTATTTTGAGGGAAATAAGCATCACACCTATTCATTGCCTCCTTTGTAAACAGTATAATGATGGTAGAAAGGAGGCGAATCAGTGGATGCCGAAAAGCTCATCGCGCTTTTCGCTCTTATTGCTGGAGCTTTCAAAGCAATTACATCAAGTTTGAAAGACATTTACGAGTTAAAACAAGAACGAAAAAAAGAAAAACGACGTTCTCCTCCGAAAAAGAAACGTCGCCGCTAATGGAGAGGGAGGATACTTCCTGCCCCTGCTAAAATATAAATAGCACATCCACAGATGCTGATGCTTGAAAAATTTGGTTATATGAATGTATTGATGCTAGGAATAGGGTTAGCAGTTATGGTGCTTTTTGTTGATTTTCAGACACCAGCTGTTTTTGATATTACGTTAATTGGTCTGTTTAGTCTCACTCTTTTTGTCCATGCTGTGCGACTTTTTGTCTTAATGACAGCAGAGAGGCGTTGAGGAGCGAGGAAAGTAGCTTTTGCAATTAAACAAGCAGCTGTTGATTGCTCCCGAAGAACGAAAAGAAATGATTGGAGTATTGAAGGTGCTGTCCAAAGACTTGCAAACTGAGAAATGTCTCCGTTCTACAATGCTTTCGGGGGTGAACCAAAAGGCGGATTTACCTTTTGTCCAACCCCCTTAGCTTTGTCTCATTCTCATTCTAGCTTTTCAACGATCAAGCTGCTTTTTTTTCAAGGGAATGCGGAAGGAGACCGTTGTCCCTTCGTTTGGGGTGCTTTGGATCGACAATCCGTGACCGTATAGTTGCTTCAGGCGCCGGTCGGTATTGTACAGCCCAACGCCCTTTGTCGGTTTTGCTTGCATAAACGCACCCTGACTTATGTCAGCAGGCATGCCCACGCCATCATCGGCAATCGATATTGTCACTTCCTGCCCGTCGCTGGTGATTGCAAGGCGGACGGTTCCCCCTTCAACCCGCTTTAAAATTCCGTGATTTAACGCATTTTCGACCAATGTCTGGATCGAGAGAGGAGGGACGTCCACGTCGATATCGTCTTCTCCTTCCCAAATTACTGTTAAGCGTTGCCCGAACCTTTCCTGTTCAATAAATAAATAGGATCGAACAACCGCCAATTCCTGCTGGAGCGGGATCGCCTGCTTTGAATTTTCGAAATCAAAGCCTGATTGTAAATAGTCGATAAAGGCTTCAAAAACTTTTCTCATTTTTTCCTGATCATATTCCATTAAAGCAAGTATCGTGTTCAATGTATTAAACAGAAAGTGCGGCTGGATTTGCGCCTGTAGCCATGCGGCTTCCATTCGCAGGTGCTCGGACGTCGTTTGCTTAATGCGAACCAATGTGAGGACGCGTGCCCTAAGCTCTAAAGAATTAACAGGCTTTGTAATATAGTCGTTCGCACCGGATTGGAAGCCGGTGTAAATGTCTTCCGGACGATTGCGCGCTGTCAGCAATAAAACCGGAAGTTCAGAAATGGTGAAGCGTTTCCGGATGATTTCGGTCAGCTCGTAGCCGGACATTTGTGGCATCATCACATCACTGATGACCAAGTCCCAGTTCCGGTCTGTCAGTTTTTCTAATGCTTCCTGCCCGCTTAACGCAGTCGTAATCGCATAATTTTCTGCTGAAATTGTTTTTCCCATAATGTGCAGATTGACAGGATCATCGTCGACCATCAATATATTTGCCACAGATGAAGCTTCCTCTTCAGTTAGTAGCTCTGAAGCTTGAAGAGCGGCTCCAGATTGTTCATGTTCAATAAACTGCTCATTATGCTCAAGACCTTCAGCAATTTCTTCCGTTACAGGCAGGAAAAAAGTAAAGGTAGTGCCGCTTCCTTTCGTTGAACTGACAGTCAACTCACCGCCATGAAGCTCGACAAGCTCCCGGCATATTGCCAGCCCGAGCCCGATGCCTCCAGCTGAAGCTGCCTTTCCTGGGTCGCCCTGTTCATAAGGCTCAAACATCCTTTTTTGCACATCTTCGTCAATTCCCGGACCGGTATCGATCACACTAATATAAGCGTTCGAGCCAACTACCGAAGCGCGAATCGTAATCGAACCTTTTTCCGTATATTTCATTGCATTATGAACAAGGTTAAACAGAATTTGAAGTAAACGATTCTCATCGGCCTTCACGGCAGGGAAATCGTCGCTTACTTCCGATATCAGGCGAACGGGCTTTCCTGCGCTTAAAAAGCAAATCATATCGAGAGCCCCATTGACCGTTGCTGATAAATCGACTGGCTTTGGGTGAGCCGGATCTGATTTTCCTTTAATTGTGTCATGTCGAGAAGGTCGTTAATAAGGAGCTCCATTCTGCGACTGACTGTGAGCAGCAGCTCCAGGTCATGCCTGCTTTTGGCGCTTATCACTGCTTGTTCGGTTTTTAAGACATGTTCGGCGATACTGACAATTCCATGAAGCGGATTGCGCAATTCATGGGATGTATTCGCAAGGAACTCATCTTTTTTCTTATTGGCCCGTTTCAGCCGTTCAGATAACAGCTTTGTCCGCTCGCCATTACGGAAGTAGCGTTTGAACCAAAAGATACAGAAAATTATGATCGCAAACAGGAAGTCAAACGGGTAAAACACATACACAGGAGTAATTCTCGGACTTAACACAAGCCAAACTACATTGCTCGTTACGGCTGTTACACCTAACATAATATAAACGCTGTCCGCCATTCCGTGGAACGTAATACGGATCAGCTGAATCGTAATAATCAGCGAAGGAATCAGCATGACAAACAGCAACAGTGATTTGACGCTCAATATCGTCGAAACGGGTGCCAGGATAATAAAAGTGAGGTAGACCAGACAGCCCAGACGCACGAGCCGGAAAAGCCGGTTGTTCATATAGTCTGGCATTAAATGCTTAAAATAGACCAGCAAAAACAGCATAACCGCTGAATATATGTAATAAGTAACCTTCACTTGCCAGTCGTATGGGACGTTCAAAAATAGCGTATAGAGAAGCTTGCTGTCAGATGCCATAATCATTAATGTGGCATGAAGCGTAAGCAGCATAAAATAGATTAATTCTTTTTGCCTGATCCCTAACAGATAAATGATTCCAGCATAAAGAGAATGGATCAGGAAAACGATTGCCACCGTAATCTCGCTGATAAGCGCGATCAGCTCTTCTCGTTTAAGAACGTCCATATGTCCAAGTGTGACGTGCTGGTCCACACTGCCGGGACCGGTATCAGGCAAATTAGCGACTTGAATGAACAAGTCGATTTCCTCTGTATCCGCATAGAAATATACATAATACGGAACATTGCGAGAAATAAAATCCGACTGATCAGCAGCTGGAACCCCGGCCTGTCCAAGTGATTTCCCATTCAGGTAAACTTGGGAGGCGGAACGGATGGACGGAATTCTGATCCCGTATGGCTTTGCCATATCTGCTTCATTTATGAGCAGCCGCAAATGATAGGTGCCGTATTGAAGGGAAGCTTGTTCATTTCCCTTATCCCATTCGCCTTGAACAGGTTGATAACGCTTTTCGGACGATTCAAGATCCTCTGTTTGATGAAGCAGCTGGTTCGGGTAAAAAGACCAGTCACCGCTTAATGTAATAACGTCATCAATTGGCATGTTCTCGTTGCTCAGATCAAGGACGCCATCGATAGCATATCGCTCATAAGGAATAACATGGAAGTTTAGCCACAATAGCCGAATACAGGCTAATAGAATGAAAAAATTGTAAGATAGAGAAACAGCTTTGTTTTTTTCATGAAATCCCCATTTCATAGTCTGGTAGGATGGTAGCGAAAGACTATAAGGTTTTTTACTCGTATTATGATACATATAGGGCCGAGAGCGCAAGAAGATCTCGCCAGTCAAGCAGGGGAGTTCAACTTATAATGACTGAGACCGCAGGTGAAATGGAGCTTGAGACAATGATCGGCTTTTTCTTTATCCTTTGTCTCAAGCTTGTCTTACTCAAAAAAGAACCCCTCACTTTTATGTGCCGCAATATGTCTGATAAGGCTGAGAGGAAGGGACAGGCGATGCGGCGTAGGCCGTCTGCTCCGCTGAATAGGCGTATGGATCGGCCAGGACAGCGAGAAGGCGCTGCAGGACGGTATCGTCACCGTGCTCGACTGCGGCGGTTAATGCTTCTTCTACCAAATGATTGCGTGGAATAATTGCCGGATTATGGCGCTTCATCAGCTGCTTAATCTCCGTTTTCGGGTAATTCTGGCGGCTGAGCCTCGCCTGCCATCGTTCTTCCCATTCTTTAAACAGAGTACTGGCAAACAGACTGCTATCAGCGGGATATTCTCCAAGCGTAAGAGCGCGGAATGTATTGGTGTAGTCCGCTTTATCCTGCTGCATCATCCCGAGGAGGTCTTCAACCAGAGAAATATCCTGTTTTTCTTCGTTGGTAATGCCGAGCTTGGCGCGCATCCCGTCGAGCCAGTCCTGCCGGAATTGTGCGGCGAAATTGGAAATGACGTCCTGAGCCTGATCGACTGCTTCTTTTTCATCGTCAGCAAGCAGCGGCAAAAGAGCCTCCGCAAAGCGGGCAAGATTCCATTCACCAATTCGCGGCTGATTGCCGTAAGCATAACGGCCCTGTGTATCAATGGAGCTGAATACGGTTTTGGGATCAAAGATATCCATGAAGGCGCATGGACCGTAATCGATCGTCTCCCCGCTGATTGTCATGTTGTCCGTATTCATCACGCCATGAATAAAGCCGACCAGCTGCCATTTGGCGATTAGTTTGGCCTGGCGCTCAGCAACATGCCGCAGCAAAGACAAATAACGGTTCTGACCGGCAGGGAGATCAGAAAAATGGCGCTCCCAGGCGTAGTCAGCGAGCATTTGCAGGTCCTTTTTCGAACCCCATCTGGCGGCATATTGAAATGTCCCGACGCGCAAATGGCTGGCAGCGACACGAGTCAGGACTGCACCCGGCAGCTCGGTTTCCCGGTATACGGGGTCCCCGGTTGTGACGACCGCGAGGCTGCGCGTCGTCGGAATGCCAAGCGCGTGCATCGCTTCACTGATCAAATACTCGCGCAGCATCGGACCGAGAGCGGCGCGCCCGTCGCCACCGCGTGAAAATGGCGTCCGTCCGGAGCCTTTGAGCTGAATATCAACTCGCTCACCAGATGGGGCGAGCTGTTCCCCGATCAGCAGAGCCCGTCCATCCCCGAGCATCGTAAAATGACCAAATTGATGACCGGCATAAGCTTGGGCAAGCGGCGAAGCCCCCTCGGGCACTCGGTTACCTGCAAAAATTTCAGTGCCTTCTTTGCTTCGCAGCTCTTCACTTTGAAATCCTAAAGCAGAAGCTAAGGAATCGTTGAAAATCACAAGCTCCGGTGAGGAGACAGGAGATGGAGTCAAATGAGTAAAAAAGATCTCCGGCAGGCGCTCATAGCTATTGTCAAGCTTCCATCCTTGATGTGGACGTTCATTGCTTTTCTTCATCATTATTATCACCTTTCCGGCTTCGTTTTCAAAAGGACCTTTAGCATATTATACCATGGTGGCAAAGCAGGCTAGAAAGATAAAAGGAAACGCAGATCGACGCTGAACAAGGCAGACAGGGAAAAACGAAGACGGGGCAGTTTGGATTGCCTCCTTCCAATCGTTTTTCTTCTTCATTATCCCTCTTTCCTGTTGGTGTTATGAGTAGTTTACCTGGTAAATATCCAGAGCTGAGTCAGGAGGCATTCGATGTGCATGAAGAAGCGGAGAGATAAACGGATTGTTAAAAGGCGCAAGGTGGCTTGGAAATCGGCTATAAAGGAACCAATCCAGCTAATAAGGAGGCAGTCAGGATCAATTATTCGTATTTTCAGAATTTTATTGACCATGCGGATTGGGGATGATAAACTATTCTCAAGTGTTTTTGACTATTTTGCATTCCTTGATATTGTAAACGTGTACAATGGGAAAAATAAACATGTAAAGATCAGTTGAGGCAGGCGATTTAAGTGCAGGTGACGATTAAAGATATAGCAGTAAAAGCAGGAGTTTCGACGGCGACAGTATCAAGAGTGGTAAACAACAATCCTTTTGTGAAAGAAAGTACGAAGAAAAAAGTATTGCAGGCGATTGAGGAGCTTGATTATCAGCCCGATTTGATCGCCCGAAGCATGGTGATGAAAAGAACGTTCACCGTCGGGTTAATTGTCGGCAATCTGGGCAACCCCTTTTTTGCGGAGACGGCTGAAGTCATTATTAAAATTGTCGAACGCTACAATTGTCATGTCAATGTGTATGTGACGGATGAAAAAAAAGAAAAAGTGACAGAGTATATTGACCTCCTCGTCAATCGAAGAGTGGATGGCGTCATTATTGGTGCTGCTTTTAAAGACACGTCATTTGAGAACCTTGAAAAAAACAACATCCCTTATATTCTGTATAATCGCAAAACGGATCAGGATGATACCGATTATGTGATTCATGACAGCTTTAAAGCGGCTTATACGGCCGTGAAGCATCTGATTCAATTAGGTCATAAGCGAATCGGGATCATTCATGGACCGAATAAATTCAATACGGTGCAGGACCGGATTTCCGGGTATTATGCTGCCTTACACGAATACGGCTTGAAAGCATATGATCATTTTATCCGTTCTGTTGATTTTACGAATACGAGGACTGAAGTGCCAAAGGTACTCGAGGAAATGCGCAGCAAAAAGGTGAAGCCGACGGCTGTTTTTACAACGGCTGACCATATTGCGCTTGATGCCCTTAATTATTTGACAAAGCAGCAGATCGCCGTACCGGATGAGATCGCTCTG
Organism: Halalkalibacter oceani; assembly: GCF_023715705.1. Classification (GTDB taxonomy): domain Bacteria; phylum Bacillota; class Bacilli; order Bacillales; family Bacillaceae_D; genus Halalkalibacter; species Halalkalibacter oceani_A. The sequence continues at coordinate 51,375 of NZ_JAMBOS010000019.1, read as the reverse complement.
ATTGGGGTTGATAATATCAGCTTATCGGCGCATAGCTTAATCGAGTTAACGACCGTCGGGATACGCGCTGAAGAGATGGCTCAATTAGCGGCTGAAAAGCTGATGCAAAAAATCGAAGATAAAAATAGAGCTTCTTCACGTTCAGATTCACTACCGTTTCGCATTACATTAGAGCCGGAATTAGTGATCAGAAATTCATGCGGTTCGAAAAAAGCAAGAGGCTAGTCAAAATTAGTAAAAGGAAGGAGGCGATAAGGGGCTGAGCAAGGCACGCTACTTTTTGTAACCGTTTACAAACAAATCGCAATGAAGGGATAGAAAAGGAGGGGAGATGTCATGACAACAGGAAAGATGAGCCCGGAGCAAAAAAAGGGGTTAAATACCGTTATAGTAGGCTATTTTATGGTACAGTTTGCCCTCGTTCCGGTGGCGGCGATGCTGCCAAGCGTCAGCCGAGACCTTGGATTAACGATGACCGAAAGCGGCTGGATTATGGCGATCTATCTATTGTCATTAACTGGATTGTTGTTAATTTCGGGAAGAATTGGAGACCAGTTCGGCGATAAAAAAGTATTTACGACCGGGACGGTTATTTTTTTAGTGGCGTCAATTGCCTGCGGTTTCGCCGCCTCTTATATGCAGCTTTTTTTGTTTCGCGCTATGCAGGGGATTGGAACTGCGCTCATGTCAGGCAACGCGTTATCAATCATTTCAAAGCTGTTTCCGGAGGGTGGGCTGAGGGCGCGTGCTTTTGGCAAAGTGACGTCAGCCGCGGCATTCGGTTCACTGATCGGCATCTGCATTAGTACAATCTTTCTTCAATTTTTCAGCTGGCGCCTTATTTTCTGGATTACAATTCCGATGGCGATTCTGGTTCTATATCTCGTTTCCACCGTTAAGGAAAAGAAAGTGGCGTCAGCATCGACGAAAATTGATTTGCGTGGTGCTCTGCTGATTTATGTCATTATTGTTTCTACGGTGTTTTATGTGAGTGCGATTCCTGATTTCGGCAGCTGCAGTCCGGCTGCGGGAGGAATGCAGGCTCTCACCTGTCAGCCGCTCTTCCCGTTTGTCGTTCCTATATTAATAATCGGCTTAATGCTTCTGCTCGTCATGGTCGAAAGGAAGGCGGAGCAGCCGATCCTTATTCTTCATGAATTCAAAAATCAGTTATTTGTCTCTTCTTTAGGAGCGAATTTTATTCTTCATCTGGCGATGATCAATGTCACGTTCTTTGTCCCGTTCTTAGTAGAGGATGGGTTGGGGATGGCCCCGATTTATGCCGGGATTGTGTTAATTTCGGTCGAATTTATGAATGCGATCTTTCCACGGATCGGCGGGGCGATTTACGATCGTACAGGCTCAAACGCGATCCGGCCGGTCGGGATGGGAATCATTCTTTCTGGTTTTATCATTTATTGGTTTGTCCTCGGTTCGACCTCGCTTATTCCATATATTCTGGTCGGTGCCTGGATTGGCGCGGGGATGGGGATTTTCTGGTCGGTTAATAACAACGTCATCATGAATTCGATCAAGGGAAATTATCAAGGGTTCGCCTCCGGAATGCTGGAAACGACCCGGCAAATGGGCCATACATTTGCCTCGGCCATTTCTGCTGTCGCGATGACGCTGGGCGCCATCGGGAGTGATGTTTCCTTACAGATTCACGGACATGGAAGTGCCGGAGGGGGCAACCTTGATGCAGGTACTATTTTCGATGGCAGCAAAAATATTATCATGGTCAGCATTCTGTTGGCGTTAATCGGTTTCCGGCTCGCTTTTTATCAGGAGCGGAAAGCAAGCGTTCTTTCTGAAGAAGTGACAGCCAGGCAGCAGCAGTAAGCTGCTGCTCGTCTTCATGATGAGAGTGAAAACAAGGATCAGTTTTCAGAATATTCAATTGACTAATTTGGATATTGGTGGTAAAGTTCTTTTGATTTTACGAGAAAGCGAGGAGATAGAATGAGAGTAGCAGAACAGGTAGCGATCGTGACGGGAGCAACTTCCGGTCTTGGAGAGGCGATAGCGAAAAAAATGGCTGAGGAAGGGGCAAAGGTTGCTGTCATTGGGAGGAATCAGGAGCGCGGTGAAGGAGTAGTGGCCCACATTAAGCAGAAGGGAGGAGTGGCAGAGTTCTACCAGGCCGATGTCACGGTTGAAGCGGATGTAAAAGCGATGATTGAGGCAGTCAACCGGCAATTCGGCAAGCTCGATATCGTCGTCAATAACGCCGGTGTCGTCATTCCAGGCAGCGTGGCGACGGTGAAAAAGGAAGAGTGGGACGAGGTTTTTGCCGTCAATGTCACCTCTACTTATTTGGTCAGCCATTACAGCCTGCCGCATTTGATCAAGCAAAAGTCCGGCTCCATTATTAATATTGCATCAGAAGCAGGATTAAAAGGGCTGGCCAACCGAGCGGCCTATTGCGCAGCGAAGGCCGCTGTCGTCGGATTGACAAAAGCGATGACAGTCGATCATTCGTCAGAAGGGGTGCGGATTAATTGCATTTGTCCCGGGACGATTGAAACCCCGATGATAAAAGAAATGCTCGCCAATCACCCGCAGCCGGAAGATTTGATGGAGCAGTTTTTAAGTCGCCGTGTCACGCCGCAATTAGGCACAGCTGAGGAAATTGCTGAAGCATGCGTTTATTTTGCCATGCCTGACAACAAGTATCTCACCGGAGCGGTATTATCGATTGATGGTGGAGCCCTCGCAAAATAAATAAACTAAATTATGAAGAATCTTGAAAACTATATACAAAATATTAGAAATTGTAATATATTTATACAGAAAGCTAAATATTGGATGATTTCTAGGAGGGATATTTTGAAAAGTAGCAAAAGATTAGGTATTTTATCATTGGCGGCTGCAGTGGGATTGGGGACTTTTGCCCCGATGGCCGGTGCGAGTGCGCTTCCGGTCCAAGAGGGAGCACAGCCAGTTGAGATTAAAATATCTTCAGTGGAAAATGTTGTGGAAAAACAACAACTGATCGATAAGCTGAAAGAGTTATTCCCAGGCACGTTTGATTTCCTAAGTGCCAGTGATTTTGAAATGGGAAGCGGCTTTCGCTATGGTGGCGAGGATGAAGATGTCGTTCGTTATATGTTGGATTTTTATAAAGAGATGGGCAACGGCAAGTTTGTTTATGGAAATGCGCTGTTTGTCGGTGAAGATTTACATATTGAACAATTTAATTACCAGCCGGCAGATGTGACTGATGCTCTGTTTCCCGGTCAGGTAACAAAAGAAGATGCCGAAGAAATTGCGTTGGATCTTATGAAGCGTATTCCAGATGGTAGCTCCTATCAACTGTCTGATGAGTGGTTCCCTTATTATGGGAATCAGACATTAACGGAACCGATTCGTTATCATTTCACATTTAACCGGCTGCATAACGGGATACCGGTGTCTGATCAATCTTTTCAGGTCACTGTGCTGGCCAACGGCGTCGTAACTGATTTTTATAAGATGGAGAATGACAGCGAGGGCTACAGCTATGATGCTACGGATGCTGTCATTGATGAAGCAAGTGTAGTGGAGAAAATTAAAGAAAACATCAACCTGCAGTTACACTATCAAATTAATTTCAATGAGCCGAATAGTAAAAAAGTCGAGCTCGTTTATTCTCCTCTGCCACTCGTAACAGGTGTTCATGCTTTATCCGGTGACTGGAAGACAGCAGTCGACTTTAGCGAAGAAGTGCCTACTCTTGGTGAATTCATGATGCTTGCTGATGAGCCGCTGAAAGCGGGCGGGAACGAAATAACGCTGGAGGAAGCGCGCCGTTTTGCTGAAGAACTGTTGGCGATTGATTTAGATGAAGTGAAACTCCGGATCGAATCAGTCGAGAAGACGGACCAAAGCTATAGTGGCCGTGAAGTCATTAGTGTCAACTATATGTATGAGTACCGCAATGGCGGTTATGGAACGAATCTTGAGCTTGATGCGCAAACAGGTGAAATTGTGAATTATTACAATATTAAGCCGGATGTCCTGAACGAAATCGGGCAGGAGCCAAAGCCTGGTCGTACTTTATCTGAGGAAGAAGCATTGACGAAGGCAGTCGATTATTTAGAGGAATATGCACCATCTTATTTACATCACTATGCTTACCCGGTGAGAGAGAATGTTAATTCCTATAATGGTGAATTTAACTTCGCTTTTCCACGGGTTGAAAACGGACTTGAAGTCTTAGGGAATCAGCTGTTTGTAACCGTCTCGCCGGACGGAGAATTGATTAATCTTAATGCTGAGTTCCAGGAAATTGACCAATGGCCTGCGGTCGAGGAAGCAATCACTGAAGAGGAAGCGATTGAACGATTTAATGAAGCGCTTCAAGTTTCGCTTAGTTATGTAAGAGATTACAATGCCGACCAGGCTCAGCATTATCATTTGCTCTATGTTCCGGGATTCTCTGACAAAGGCTATGCGTATCTGGATGCCTTAACCGGCCAATGGGCCGTCGGTGAAGATCGTGTGCTTCCAGAAGTCTCTCACCCTTGGGCGGAGAAGGAACTGAATCATTTGCTTGAAGCAGGGATTTTAGTTGTTGATGATCCAGAAAACTTCAATGCTGATGAGAAGATTACGAAAGGGAAGGCGTTAGAAGTCACAATGAAGTCGCTAACGTATATTTATCCACCATTCCCGGGAGAGAACGAACGCGCTCAGTCCTTTGACAATATCGGTCCGGATCATCCACTCTTTCACGTCGTAGAAATGGCTGTGAATTACGGGGTGCTTGATACCGATAAAAGCGAGTTTGCTCTTGATGAGCCGCTTACACGTGAAGAGTTAGCGGTCTGGTACATTAGAGCACTTGGACTGGAAGCAGCCGGCAAGCATGATGCAATCTATCAATTAGGCTTTACCGATGCCAATCTCGTGACGGAGAAGTATCGCGGTTATGTGGCCCTGGCAAATGCGTTGGACCTGCTGACGGCCAGCCAGAACCAGTTCCGTCCAAAGGAAGAAACGACGTATGCTCAGTTAGCTGTTTCAAGCTTCCGTCTGGCGAGAGAAGCTGCCGAACAAAATCATAGATTCTATTATTAACGGGTACAAACATAGGTAGGGGCTGGGAGAAAGGTAGTTTTTTACCTTTCTCCCGGCCCTTAAGCATTGAGTGAAGGTGTATCCATCCGTTTTTGAAAGTGGCGTCTCAGCTGCTGACACGAGCATGCTTGTCCGCACGACTTGACTAATGTGTTTGCTAAACTCTTGAACAAAACTCCAAAATAGCGAAGTCTATTTCAGGTGCGGTGATGTCCACTCATGTAGGTGAAAATGCGTGATCTCCCTATGGTTGCCACTCTTTCGCAGCACTGAATAAGAGACAGGCGTCGGCGATTAAACATTGACAATCGGCGGTCAAGAAAGGTAAAATGGGGCTGGAACGATAATCATTATCAATATAGTAACTCTCGCTATCAGGCTTTCTTTTATCGGATGTTGATAATCATTATCATCGTCGATTTGACGACTGGCGACTGTACGTATTGAAAAACCCTTAGCTATAGAAAGAGCGGGAATTTTTGATGAAGAAAAGATATTTAGTGATTCTGTTAATTGTGTTATCCATTGTTTCTTTATTCATTGGCGTCCGTGATATTTCGCCACTCGACATATTCTCAATGAGTGAGGAACAGGCTCAGACGATGTGGCTCGTGCGGTTCCCGCGTCTGGTGAGTATTTTGATTGCCGGAGTCAGCATGAGTATATGCGGGATGATTATGCAGCAGCTTACGAGGAATAAATTCGTTTCCCCGACAACGGCCGGAACGATGGATTCTGCCAGGCTGGGGATTCTTGTCTCGTTAATTCTGTTCAGCTCGGCTACACCGTTGCAACAAATGCTCGTTGCCTTCGCTTTTGCGCTGGCGGGTACATTTATTTTTATGCAAATCTTAGAGCGGATCAAGTTTAAAAATACGATCTTTATTCCGCTGGTTGGATTAATGTTTGGAAATATTGTCAGCTCGATCACGACATTCTTTGCTTACCGTCATGATCTGATCCAAAATATGTCTGCCTGGTTACAAGGTAACTTCGCCACAATTATTAAAGGTAATTATGAGTTGCTTTACATAAGCATCCCTGGACTTATTCTTGCTTATTTATTCGCTAACCGCTTTACGGTGGCGGGAATGGGAGAGGAATTCTCCGTCAATCTCGGGTTGAATTACAGACGGGTTGTCAACTTAGGACTTATTATTGTTGCCCTGATTACATCCGTTGTTGTGTTAACGGTTGGAATGATCCCTTTTCTTGGCCTGATTATCCCTAATATTGTGACGATTTACCGCGGTGACAACCTGCGGGATAATCTTCCGTACACCGCTTTGTTGGGGGCTATCTTTGTCCTCGCTTGTGATATTTTGGGACGACTGATTATTTATCCTTATGAGATTGCCATCGGTTTGATGGTTGGTGTGATCGGAAGCGCGATTTTCCTCTACTTGTTACTAAGGAGGAAATCATATGGGTTATAAATCGAAAATTACTGCTCTCGCTGTCCTGTCGGTCATTTTGATCGCGGTGTTTATGACGATCAGCGCCAACGGAAATTGGGAATACATTTTGCCGAGAAGAGGATTCCGCGTTTTGGCGATTGTCATCACCGGAGCGGCGATTGCCTTTTCAACGGTCATTTTCCAGACGATTACGAACAACCGGATTTTGACGCCAAGTATCATCGGCCTGGATTCTCTTTATTTGCTGTTACAGACATTTATGATTTTTGCATTTGGTTCGATCGGTTTTACGCTGATTCATCCATATGTGAATTTTCTCTTATCTGTCACGTTGATGGTCGTGTTCGCTGCGATTCTTTATAAGCTTCTCTTTAAAAGAGAAGGGCAGAATATTTATTTGCTGCTCTTGATCGGGCTTGTTTTCGGGACTTTGTTTTCAAGCTTGTCGACCTTTATGCAGGTTCTGATCGATCCCAACGAATTCATGACCGTGCAGGACCGGATGTTTGCCAGCTTCAATAATGTTAATACCGATTTACTTGGTATTTCAATTATTCTCATTCTGTTATTGAGTCTCTATTTTTATCGTTTTATTAAATATTTGGATGTGATTTCACTCGGCCGGGAGCAAGCGATTAATTTAGGAGTCGATTATGATTATGTCGTCAAACGGCTGCTGTTCATCGTCGCGATTCTCGTTTCGATTGCAACGGCACTTGTCGGTCCGATTACATTCCTCGGGTTGCTCGTTGCCAATGTGGCGCACGAATTCATGAAAACATATCAGCATAAATATTTAATTACTGCAGCGATCTTTATCAGTATCATCGCCCTTGTCGGTGGCCAGTTAATCGTGGAACGGGTCTTTACGTTTTCGACGACACTTAGCGTCATTGTCAACTTCATCGGCGGAGTCTATTTCCTATACTTATTGTTAAAGGAGAGTAAAAAATGGTAGAAGTCATTGATGTAACGAAGCAATATGCAACGAAAAATGTCGTCGACCATGTCACAGTCAGTATTAAAAAACAGCAGATCACTTCGTTCATTGGTCCGAACGGCGCTGGAAAAAGTACGCTGCTTTCAATTGTAAGCCGTTTGATAGCCAAGGATTCAGGAGATGTGCGAATTGATGATGTTGATATAACGAAAACAAAAAGCCGCGACCTGGCGAAGAAAATCTCGATCTTGAAGCAGTCCAATAATATTTCTTTGCGGTTAACGATAAGAGAGCTTGTTTCGTTCGGGCGCTTTCCTTATTCACAGGGGAACTTGACAAAAGAGGATAAGAAGCATATTGATGAAGCGATTGCCTATATGGAGCTGGAGGATATTCAGGATAAGTTTCTTGACCAGCTAAGTGGTGGGCAGCGCCAGCGGGCTTATATCGCGATGGTCATTGCCCAGGATACCGAATATATTCTCCTCGATGAGCCGCTCAACAATTTAGATATGAAGCACTCTGTGCAAATTATGAAGGTGCTTAGACGGATGGTCGATGAGCTGGGCAAAACGATCGTAATCGTGCTCCATGATATTAACTTTGCATCCTGTTATTCCGATCATATTGTCGCCTTGAAGGACGGGAAGGTCGTCAAGCAGGGGACGACACCGGAGATTATTAACAGAGAAGTACTAAAAGAAATTTACGATATGGATATTCCGATTAACGATATAAATAACTGCAAGATTTGTGTCTATTTCACATAGCTGAATATGGAGTAAAAGAGGTCGTCGACAAAGGGGTTCACTGTCCCTTTGAGGCGGCCTTGTTAGTTATTTGGCAATTGAATTGAAGTATTTTGCAAATGAGTGAGCATGACACGTCAGCCTGTAAAGCTATGAGCCTATTCCACACTTTATCTCTCCTAATAATTTTGCGCTTTCCAGGTAATATTACATATATATAAAACTTGGAGGGATTGGCATGGCACTAGCCCACAATACACGATTAACATCTGCTGAAATGACAGCACTTTGGACCCAATACACCAATGATACAGCTTCTAAGCAGGTAGTGACTTATTTTTTACATAATGTTGAAGATAGTGAGATCATTCCCGTTTTGAAAAAGGCTTTAAAAGCGGCGGAGAAACATCTGGATTTTATCGCGAAAGTTTTTAAGGAAGCAGAATTTCCACCGCCTACAGGGTTTACAGAGAAAGATGTAAATTCGGGGGCACCGAGGTTATTTACGGATACATTTTACCTGCTTTATCTTAATCATATGGCGACATTAGGAATGGAATCAAGCTCACTTGCCATAGGAACAAATAGTCGAATGGATATTGTTGATTTTTTTCAGACGGTGGTGCAGGATGCAATGAGCTTGCATTGCCTAATTAAAAAAATAACTTTAGAAAAAGGAATTCATAATCGTTCCCCGTATATTCCCGTACCAAAAGAAGTGTCATTTGTCAGGGATCAGGATTATTTGGGGAATATGTTTGGAAAACAAAGATCGCTCAATTCAATAGAAATAACTCATCTTTTTATTAATGTCCAAACAAACACGATCGGGAAGAGTTTAATGACAGCCTTTGCGCAAACATGTGATGCGGAAGAGGTGCGCCACTATATTTTAAAGGGAAAAACAATAGCAGAGAAGCATATTTCTGTTTTTGGTAACATTCTCCAATTAAGTGATATTCCTGTACCCAGTCCTTGGGATACAGCAGTTACAGCTTCAACCGTAGCTCCTTTTTCGGATAAATTGATGCTGTTTCATGTCACGGCAATGACGGCAGCGGGGATCGGTAACTACGGGGTGGCGATGGCTGCGAGTTTAAGAAAAGATATAGTGATAAAATATGCCGGGATATTGAGGGAAATTGTCCTGTATGCTGAAGATGGAGCGAAATTAATGATAAAAAACGGCTGGTTTGAAGAACCGCCACAAGCTCCTGACCGTAATCAATTAACAAAAAAATAGAAAAAATAGGGGCTAGACTTTATAGGTTTCATCGGTAAGTACGTCGGTTTGAATCTCCATTGCATCCTCGTGCAGCTCGATCTCAATTCCGAAAGGTGAAATATTTACAAGTGGTGGAAGCGAGAGTAAGGCCATTGCTGACAGCGTAAAGACAAATAGAGAAGGCGTGTATGCTTTAAGTATGATCACCCTCCAATCCAATCCGGTTTTTCAGAAATAAAGCAGCAGGAGACCCAGTATGACTGGAGACTCCCGCTGCTTTATTCAGCGTTTCAGACGTGGGACGGTCAGGTAGGTTCCCATCCGCCAGAGCCATTCAAACGGCCCGATATAGAAGCGGCGAAGCCACCATTTGCTAACCAGAATTTGAAGCGCAAAGAAAGCGAAGGCGGCGACCATGCCGAAAAAGAAACCGATTTCTGCAAAAAGCCCTGCCCCATAGCCGTAAAAAAGTGTTGTAAACACGATTGACTGGGCGAGATAGTTCGTAAGTGATAACCGTCCGACATAGGCGAGCGGCATCAGCGCTTGACGCCCTTTTTCACCGGAAGCGATCAGAGCAATGCTTGATGCGTAAAACATCGCGACAAGTGGCCCTCCGACCGTCGTATGAAGCATTTCATACTGATACGAGTCATGAAGTACGAAAGCGAGCTTGCACGGAAAACCGACGAGCAATGTCGTCCACCAGACCCGCTTAATGAGCGGGCGGTATGGTGCGGGGTCTTCGAGCCACTTTTTACGGGCGACAAAGGAACCGAGCAAAAACATGCCGAGAACGCTGACCATCGCAGAAAGGTCCATGAGGATATCGCCAACGATACCCATTCCGAGTGGATCAGCATTGAGCCGGAAAGAGACGACCTCCGGGTAGCTTCCGGCGGAAAGAACCTCTTTTTCTTCCTCAGAATAGAGAGAGAGCTGCTGATTGAGAAGCAAGGTAGAGTCATCCTCCGGTGTGGCGATAGAACTTGCCATTAGCAGCAGCAAAATAATCGACCAAATAAAAAGCGTCTTCTCCTTCCATTTCAGGAAAAAGAATAGAACAAAGGACGTGAGCGCATAAACAAAAAGAATGTCTCCATCCCAAATGAAAACACCGTGTACATAGCCAACGCCAAGTAAAATCAACATTCTGCGCCAATAGACGACGCCGAAGCGCAGCTCCTGTTGTTCAAGCCTTTCTTTGAGCATCGCCATCCCATAACCAAATAAAAAGGAAAAGAGCGTATAAAAGCTTGCCTGGGCAAATAAGATGATAAACATTTCCGCAGCGCGGTCGAGTGTACCGAACGGGTAATAATTGTGAAGATCAGGTATTAAAAATAAGCCAAATTGAAAATGCATGCTATTTGCCAGTAAAATACCGAGTAAGGCCAGCCCTCTCATCATATCGAGCGAGAGAATGCGGTTTTTTTCCGGCAACGGTTGTCGCACTGTCATAAGGTTGTAAGAACCTCCTATTCTTTTTTTGCGTAATTGGATATGATTCATCATTCACATTATGAAGAATTTATCAGCTGCCGTCCAGTTCAGCGGAGGGAATTTTGTCCAATCGGCTAAATAGATAAGGAGACATTTCGCTTTTGAAGACAGGTGATCTTGTGTACACTTAAGAATACAAATGTTAATGTAGGGGGAACTACTATGGAGCATTCTGAAACGATTGACCTAATTCAAAGTCATCGCTCGATTCGGGCGTACACGGAGCAGGAAGTGAGCGAATCGGCGATTGAGACAATTGTCGCCTCGGGAAGATGGGCACCATCCTCGCATCATGTCCAGGCATACAGCATTATTGTTATTCGCGATCAAGAGATGAAAAAGCAGCTTGCAGCCTATGCCGGAAACCAGAAATACATCGAGACTTGTCCGGTCTTTTTCGTTATTTGTGCCGATTACTACCGACTGAAGTATACAAGCGAAAAGCTTGGCAGTCCGTTTGCAGCATCGGAGCTGGAGCAGGTGATTGTCGGGGTGGTCGATGCGGCTCTCGTGGCGGAGAATATGCTTTTGGCTGCCCGCTCACTTGGAATGGGCGGGGTGATGATTGGCGGAATTCGCAACGATCAGGAGGCGGTCGCCAAGCTGCTTGGCCTGCCTGACTATACGTTTCCGGTGATGGGACTTTGCGTCGGGTACCCAGCGCAGCAGCCGGAGCAGAAGCCGCGTCTGCCGAAGCAGGCCGTTGTTCATTATGAAAAGTATAATACGTCCGTGATTGAGGAGGCGCTGGCCGACTATGACGAGATAACAGAGCGCTATTACGAGTCACGATCGGAAGGGAAGCGTCAGGATAAGTGGTCGCGGCAAATGGCCAACTATTTCGCCAAACCGAATCGGCCGGAAGTGGAAGAATTCATTCGCAAACAAGGCTTCCTGAAATAGTCCGAAGCCTTGTATTGACAACATTCCCGCTTTCCACTAAGCTGGGCATAGTACTAATTTTATATGTAATCAAGAGTGACTGAGGGATCAGGTCGATTGACGTCCGGCAATGTCTTAGCGAGAGGACTGCGGCAAAATCATAAATGGTAAGCAACGGGATGGGATCAAGCGCATGTCGGTGCTTCATTCAGATCAAAGCTGTCAACGGCAATTTGCGTCGTGCTTGAGGTCGTCGCCAAAAGGGTTCATTTCCCTTTTGGGGCGGCCTCTTTTTGAAAGATTTGCAGATTGAACAGGGGAAGGGCGCCGGATGTGCGCGGTCATGCGCAAGGAGTGTAGCAGCTTGGCACGACGCTTCTGCGCAAGCGGTGATTCGGTTTTATAGGTGAAGTTATTTAGAGGATAGAGGGTGGAGAGAATGAAACAATTTTCAAAAGCGGAAGCATTGAACCGTTTACCAGAACAGTTTTTTTCTAAGCTGGTGCAAAAGGTAACAAAGCTAAAGGCTGAGTACGATGATGTGATCAACCTTGGTCAGGGGAACCCGGACCAGCCTACGCCGGCGCATATCGTTGAGAAGCTGAAAGAGGCGGCGGAAAATCCGCTCTATCATAAATATTCCCCGTTTGAAGGGTATTTCTTTTTGAAGGAAGCGGTTGCGGCCTATTATAAGCGGGAATATGGCGTTGAGATTGATCCGCACACCGAGGTTGCCGTATTGGCTGGAACGAAAACTGGACTCGTCGAAATCAGCCAGTGTCTGCTCAATCAAGGAGATGTCGCGTTGCTTCCGGACCCCGGCTACCCTGATTATTTGTCAGGAATCGCTTTAGCTGGCGCCGAGATTCATCCGATGCCGCTCGTTGCGGAGCATGACTTTCTGCCGGATTTTTCGGCGATTCCACTAGAGGTGATCGACAAAGCCTCGCTTATGTTTTTGAATTACCCGAATAATCCAACTGGAGCGGTCGCGACACCGGGCTTATTTGAGGAAGCGATTGAGCTGGCAAACAAGCATAATGTTTGCATCGTCCATGATTTTGCTTATGGGGCGATCGGCTTTGACGGAAAGGCGCCGTTAAGCTTCCTGCAAATGGAGGGCGCAAAGGAAGTAGGGATCGAAATGCTGACCCTGTCAAAAACGTATAATATGGCAGGATGGCGGGTCGGTTTCGCTGTCGGAAATCCAAGTATCATCGAAGCGATTGAGCTTCTGCAGGATCATTATTATTGCAGCATCTTCGGCGGAATCCAGGAAGCGGCCGCACATGCCTTGCGAAGTGATCAATCAAGCGTCGGCGAGCTTGTCGCAATGTATGAGCGGCGTCGGGATGTGTTGGTTAAGGCGGCGCATGACATGGGCTGGGAGGTCACAGCTCCGAAAGGCTCTTTCTTTGCCTGGTTCCCGGTGCCACACGGCTATACGTCGGAGGAGTTTGCCGATAAGGTTTTGGAAGAGGCACGGGTTGTAATCGCTCCGGGAAGAGGGTTCGGTGAGCATGGAGAAGGATATGTTAGAATCGGCCTCCTGTGCGAAGAAGACGTCCTTCAGGAAGCGATGGACCGTCTGAAAAAGCTGCAGCTGTTTCCTCAGCCTACTTCGTGATAGAGGAAAGCGACAGAGGAACAGGAAGCCCCAATGGCCGGATGGATGTCCGGTTATTGGGGCTTTTAATGCTCGATGAAACTCGGAAGTTGTTCAGCGCGGAGGGAAATAAACAGTACGTTCAGCTCCACTGCTAGTCTTTGCTCTACCGTTAGCTCTCTGCTGTCATCTTACTCCCTTACTGCCGGTTGTCCGCCTGAAGTAAAGTTTGGACCGTCACAAATGTATATCCTTCCTCTCTTAATTCGTCAATGATTTTAGGCAGCGCTTCGATCGTTCCATCGAGTACATGCTCGGTACTTCCGAAATTATGCTGCAGGATGATGCCGCCTTTCGAAATATTTTCGTGAACGGTCAGGAGAATCTCATCTGCAGATCGTCCGCTCCAATCAAGCGTATCGACAGACCACAATATATTTCGCAGGCCGATTTCATTTAATAAAGCCAGATCCGCTTTTGTTAACGAACCATAGGGCGGGCGGAATAAATCGGGCTGTCTCCCAACCACCTCCAGCATCGCTTGCTGGGTTTTTTTTATTTCTTCCCTTACTTTTTCAGTCCAGATCGTTGCCAGATTCGGATGCTGCCATGTATGGTTTCCAAGCCCGTGTCCCTCCTGAACAATCCGCCGGACCATATCCGGATAAGCCTGTATTTCCTCGCCTACGAGGAAGAAGGTGGCGACTGCATTTTTTTCCTTTAAAATATCGAGTATTTGCGGCGTGTAAATGTCGTCAGGACCATCATCAAATGTTAAAGCTACCAGTTTATCCTCCGTGTTCACCTGACCAATGGAAGGGGAGGGAACGTGAATATGGGTTGTGATAAATGTTTTTGCTTTGATCGGATCATAACGGACAGACATCTCCAGCCTATGGGCAATTTCCACCAAGGGAACAAAGATTTCTTCGTTGAAAAAGAAAGCTTGTTTCTGCTGATTGTTGGTGCTCCAAAACCCGAAAGCGCGCTCAAACACATTTGAATGGCGTTTGCTGACCGGGACTGTAATCATTTTTTCTTTCGCGTGAAAGAGAATCGCCTGTTCCTGTTCAAGCCAATCTACATAAGCACCCGTATGTTTGAAAAATAAGGCGGGGACATACATATCCCCATCGTGCATCATATAATTCGTCGTCACGGCATTATTGTCAACATACACAATTGTTTCTTGAATTGTGGAGGAGAAGTCGGATTGCTCCGCATGGACAGGAGCTGTAGGAACCAGCACGATAGCCAGGACAAAAACGAATCGAAAGAGCTTTTTGGACATCATTATCAAATCCTCCATTTCTGTACATGGTCATATCTTTTCCAACTCCCTGATTTTTACACTAGCGCCAGCCAGAGCCCGCTTCGATGGTGGACATCTCTTCGTCAGGTGTGGACAACCGCCAGGATGATCGAGGTTGCGACAAAGAAATGAAAATGAGTGCATTTTTTGACACAATTCTTTTATTTATGATTTTTCGGAATATTTGTTGACAATGCCTATTTTTATGAGTATATTGTATATTGTACACAATATACGAAAGGGAGGGGTATCATGCTACCTTTAGATGGTGTGAAAATCCTGGATTTAACTCAATTTCTCGCCGGGCCTTATTGTACGATGGTTCTTTCCGATATGGGAGCGGAAGTGACAAAAATTGAACGCTTTCCGGGAGGGGATGATTCGCGGAGATTGGGCCCGTTTATAAATGACGAAGGCTATTGCTTTGCAATGGCGAACCGCAATAAGAAAAGCCTCGCTCTTGATTTGAAGTCAGAAAAAGGAGTGGATATTTTTCATAAGCTTGCGGCTGAGGCTGATATTATTATCGAAAATTTCCGCCCGGGTGTCACAAAGAAGCTGAACATTGACTATGAAACGATTAAAGAAGTCAAGCCGGACATTATTTATTGCTCCATTTCAGGCTTCGGGCAAACTGGACCGTACAGTCAAAAGGGCGGCTTTGATATCATTGCCCAGGGTGTGACCGGCTTTATGAGAATGACTGGTGAACCTGGCGGGCGACCGGCAAAAGTCGGGATTGCTATTAATGACATCGCCGCGGGAGCGTCGGCCATTTACGGCATCCTTGGAGCATATATCCATTGGCAAAACACGGGAGAAGGACAGTATCTTGAGACTTCATTGGTCGATGCAGGCTTAGCATGGACGATTTGGGAGTCAGCCGCTTATTTCGATAAAGGGGAAGTACCGGAAGCGACAGGAACAAGACATAGACGGTCCACGCCGTACCAATCGTATCGCACTCAGGATGGCTATGTAACGGTCGGAGCCGGCAGCCAGCGTTTATGGGAAAAGTTTTGTCACCATGTCGTCGAAAGACCGGAGTGGATCACGACGGAAAAATACATTGATTTGCAGAAGCGGATGGATAACATTGATGATCTGGAACGGGACATTGAAGCTATCTTTCAGGAACAGCCAACGGCCTATTGGGTTGAAAAATTAGATGAGGCCGGGGTGCCGGCAGGTCCTGTGTACACGTATGATCAAACGCTCAATGATCCTCATATTAAGGCGAGAGAGATGATTGTCGAGATGGAGCATCCGAAGCTTGGTCAAATTAAAACAATCGGCGTTCCGGTTAAATATTCGAAAACGCCGCTGCAAATTCGTTCCGCTGCGCCATGGTTGGGTCAGAACACAGCAGAGAAGCTGCGGGAAATCGGACTGGGTGAAGACGAAATTGCCAAATTGTATGAAGAAGAAGTTATTTACAATAAGTATAGAGAGGAAGAGGGGTAAATGGAGAAAAAGGATCTTGTTTTAGAAAAGCATGGGGAAATCGCCACAATTATTTTCAATCGTCCCGAAAAAAGGAATGCGCTTACACATGAAATGTGGAAGGAAATCCCTTCTCTCGTCGAGGATGTTGAAAATGATAAGAACATTAAAGTCCTCATTTTGCGGGGGGCCGATGAAACGAGCTTTGCCGCCGGAGCTGACATAAGCGAATTTAAGACGTTGCGGGCTGACGCGGAAGGGGCGAAGATTTACAACGCCGCTACCCATAAAGCCGAGCGTGCCCTGGCAACGATGACGAAGCCGAGCATTGCGATGGTCCAATCATTCTGCATCGGAGGAGGACTGGAAATTGCCTTGGCCTGTGATTTCCGGTTCACGGACACAAATGGCAAGTTTGGCATTACTCCAGCAAAGCTTGGGCTGGTGTACGGTTTAACGGCGACAAAGCAACTCGTTGATCTCGTTGGCCCGTCCACGGCAAAATATATTTTATTCTCTGGTCAAATTCTTGATGTTGAGCATGCACTGCGCGTCGGGCTTGTCGATGTCGTCTATCAGCCGGAGGAAATCGTCGAGAAAACGTATGAATTTGCCCAAGGGCTTTGTGAAAAGGCGCAATTCACGGTTCGCAGCATGAAAGAGATTATTTCATTGATTACTTCCGGTCAAACCGAGGAAAGTGAAAGAACAGAATATTTACGGACAATCTCGTTTGATACGGAGGATTATAAAGAGGGGGTGCAGGCGTTCCTTGAGAAGAGAAAACCAAAATTCACTTACTCTTAAGGACTAAAAAGATGAATGAAGAAGCGGCAAGAGAAAGTTTTGAACAGGCGCTTAAGGAGCATAAGCCGGAATTTGAACAATTTTTCTTAGCAAAGCTGTTTGGATTATCGTTTTCATATGGGGAGGATACATGCACGGTCGAGCTGGAAAGCAAAGACTTTATGTTTAATCCCCAAGGTACGTTGCATGGTGGTGTCATTTCATTTATTCTGGATGTTTCGATGGGACATTTATGCAAGCGGTTTCTTGGGACGGCTATCACCCTGGAATTAAAGACACAATTTCTCCGTCCTGTTCGCACAGGAAAGATTTCGTGTACGTCTTCATTTTCGAAGAAGGGTAACAATGTTATTTTCTTAGAATCGAAGTTATACAATGAAGAAGGAAAGCCAGCTGCTGTTGCGACATCGACCTGGTATAACATCGACTAGATCCCGAAAGGCGAGGGCCTTTTGGGATCAACTGAAAAAGTAGTCAATCTCTGTCTAATTCTGAAACAAAGTAAGAACCTTGCCAATCTGTTAAGAAAAGCCGTTACACGGTTTTTCAAATAATAAAAGTAAATGAAAGCGTTTACTTAAGGGGGATTTAGTAATGAAGAGATTTTTATTACTTGTCATGATGTTAATCGTAATGGGAATGATCGCGGCGTGTGGTTCGGATGAAACGAGTCAAGAA
This sequence comes from Halalkalibacter oceani, assembly GCF_023715705.1. Lineage (GTDB taxonomy): Bacteria > Bacillota > Bacilli > Bacillales > Bacillaceae_D > Halalkalibacter > Halalkalibacter oceani_A. The sequence continues at coordinate 33,751 of NZ_JAMBOS010000019.1, read as the reverse complement.
GGAGAGGGCACTGCCGAAGGTGCCGGAGCGGAAGGAGAAGGTGAAACAGCTGAATTCGTGCCGTCCGGGCCTCTTGATTGGACGATTGCCTTTGGGCCGGGGGGCGGTAATGATGTCATGGCAAGAAGCATGATTAACATCATTGAGCAATATGAGCTTTATCCGGAATCGATTGTCCCTGAAAATCGAGAAGGGGGAAGCGGTGCAGTAGGCTGGGGCTATTTAATGGGGAAAGCAGGATCGGACAGCGATATTTCCACAACGAGCGGAAGCTTTATTACTACACCATTGCAATCGGATCCAGGCTGGACATATGAAGACTTCACCCATATTGCTTTAATGGCAACGGATGATATGTTCCTCGTCGTACCGGGAAATTCAGAGTTTGAGACATTGGAAGACTTTGTTGAACATGCAAAAGCCAACCGGTTGAACTTCGGCGGAATCGGCGTTGCCAACGTTGACAGAATGGTTGTTGCTACCCTTGCGAAGGAAGCGGGCATCGAGAATTATGAATATATTCCGTATGATGACACCGGTTTGCAGCTGGCTGATATGTTAGCAGGCACGTTGGACGCGGTTGTGTCGAATCCAGGAGACGTGCTCGGTCAGCTTGAAGCGGGAGAATTAAAAGCGCTTGCTTTTTCTGGGCAGGAAAGATTGCCAGGCCAGTTTGAAGACATTCCAACATTTATTGAATCAGGCTTAGATGTCAACATTTCGATGCCGCGCGGTGTCATTTTGCCGCCGGATGTCCCGGAAGAAGTCCGCCAGTACTGGATCGATACGATGAAACAGATTGCGGAAACGCCGGAATGGCAAGAGTATATCGAGAAAAACCACTTATCTGAATACATTTTGTATGGCGATGACTTTTCGAATTATCTGGAGGAAACAGTAAGCACATTTGAAGAGATTTTGATTGAACTGGGCGTCATTGGCTAGCTGGAATTTAACAGATAGGTAGACAAGAAAGGGTGACTCATGCACCTGAGAGTCCCCCTTTCACTTTAAGGAGGAGCGAAATGAGAGTTATATTCTCAGGAATATTGCTTGCCACATCTATTTTCTTCACCGTGTACGGCACAAGATATGAATACGTCACCAGCTCGGGACAGGTGGGGGCGGGGTTTTTCCCATTATGGCTTGGTGGTCTGTTAATTGTCTTTACAGCTATTACCTTTGCGAAAGATCTTAAGCTTCATCTGCAGAATAAGCCATCCTTTGCCATCACGGAAAATGTAAGAACGATGATCATTATGATTGTGTTAACGATTCTCTTTATTGGAACTTTGCAAATTATAGGGGCCGTAATCGGAATGATTCTTTATACGTTTGCCGTCTTGTTTGTCCTTAACCGTCAAAGAATGGTCGTAAATACGTTGATTTCCATCTTAGTGCCTTTAGGAACCTACTATTTGCTGGATGTCTGGCTGAATGCCGGCTTTCCAGAAGGAATATTCGGCTTCTAACGGAGAAGGGAGGAGAAAATAGTGGAAATACTTTCAGATCTTTGGTTAGGACTTTCGGTGGCAATCACCCCTATTAATATATTATTTTTAATGATCGGCGCTTTTGTTGGTATGGTCGTCGGCTTAATTCCCGGATTTGGCCCGACAGCGGGAATCGCAATTTTACTGTCGCTGACCTTCTCGCTTGAGCCGGTTACAGCCGTTATCATGCTCGCCGGAATTTATTACGGATCGATGTACGGGGGAACAATCACTTCGATCATGATTAACACTCCCGGTGAGTCGGCGACGGTTGCCAGTACATTTGACGGCTATCCGCTGGCGAGAAACGGCCGCGTCGGTCCGGCTCTGGTGATGCAGGCGGTCGCTTCCTTTGTAGGGGGAACGATCGGCGTTCTGCTTATCACTTTATTTGCTCCTTATTTTGCCATGGCCGCGGGAGCGTTCGGCTCACCTGAGTATTTTCTCGTGATGGTCGCCGGGCTGCTGACATTGGTCATGATTATGGGAGATAACAAAATTAACGGCGTGATCTCGGCACTGATTGGTCTGGCGATCTCTGTCGTCGGTGTCGACGTCATCTCAGGAGCACAGCGCTTCACCTTTGGAGAGGCCGAATTAATTAACGGCATTTACTTTCTACCTGTAGCGATCGGGTTGTTCGGGATCGGGGAACTTTTTTATTCGCTTTATTCCGGTCAGCATAAGAAAGAAAAAGAAGAAATCATCCGTCTGGACGACAAAAAAAGCTTTTGGCCGAATGCACACGACTTTGTCGAAAGCAAGTTCACCCTGCTGCGGGGCTCGTTTCTCGGGTTTGTCGTCGGAATCCTGCCAGGAGCTGGAGCGACGATTGCATCTTTAATGTCCTATTCACTTGAAAAGCAAGTATCAAAAACGCCTGAAAAGTTCGGGAAAGGTCATATGCCTGGTCTTGTCGCTCCTGAATCGGCGAATAACGCGGCTTCTTCCGGAGCGATGATTCCGCTGCTGACGCTCGGGATCCCGGGTTCGGGAGCGACGGCCGTTTTACTCGGAGCCTTTCTGATGTGGGGGCTGCAGCCGGGGCCGCTTTTAATGGAGCAGGAGCCTGAGTTTGCCTGGGGGCTAATTGCAAGTATGTATTTAGGAAATATCATCTTAATCGCGATTAATATTTTCGCGATTCCGGTCTTTGTGAAAATTATGGAGGTTCCTTATAAATTACTCGTGCCGGTGATTATGATTCTTTGTACGATTGGAACGTTCAGTTTACATGGCAGTATGATCGAAACATGGATTATGCTTGTCTTCGGATTGATTGGCTTCTTCATGAGACTGTATGGGTTTTCCCCTGCTGCCCTCGTTTTGGCGCTGGTACTGGGGCCGATGGCTGAGCGGTCGCTCAGACAATCATTACTTGTTTCTGAAGGCTCATTCAACATCTTTGCTTCACGGCCAATTTCCCTTGCCCTGGTCATTTTTATTGCTGTACTGATTGCTTATCCGGTTGCGAAATGGATTTACAGACGGATCAGGCGAAAAGGACTCAATTAGTTGCTAAGTAGGCTCTCTATATTTAAGGAAGTCGCTTAAACATGATATAATGAGACAATTAAAAAAGCTGTAGCGACAGGAATACAGAGAGGGACTGTGAGGTTGAAAGCGATGACGATAAAAGCGAAAACAATAACAGGTGCCGTGTATGAAAGAGTGAAGTCAGATATTTTATCAGGAAAGTATAAGCCGGGTCACCATCTATTGGAGAAAGAATTAAGCGAAGAGCTTGAAGTCAGCCGCACTCCGATTCGTGATGCCCTGATTCGCTTGCAGGAAGAAGGCTTGGTTGTTCTGAAACCTCATAAAGGGGTGTTTGTCCGGAAATTAACGCAGCGAAACATTCAGGATTATTACCAGACGAGAGCTGTTTTGGAAGGACTGGGGGCAGAGCTGGCCGCGGAGCATGTCACGGCGGATGCGGAAGAGCAGTTCCGGCAGTTGCTGAAAGAGATGAAGAAAACGCTTGCTGAGGAAGTCGGTCCGCAAAGCGATGAGAATATTATTAAACTCAATGATCAATTTCATAATTTTATTTTTCAATTAGCTGGAAATGAAGTGCTCGATAAGATGAGGAGAACGCTGGCTCATCCGATCGCCTTAATCCGCGCGACTTCTTGGATCAATCATGATCGAAAGCAGGAGGTGTTTCGCGAGCACGAACAAATCATTGAAGCGATTATTGCCAAGGATAAGAAACTGGCGAGAGAACGGGCGGAAATGCATATCCATAAAGCCTGGAAATCAGCAGAATATAATCTTCATCAGCTTCCAGGCGATGAGGAGGGGAATTAATGTTCAATCGGTTGAAGGAAAGCACACCGTTTGTGCATAACATGGCTTGGATCGTCCGAATGAAAACAGGCAAGCTGAGAAGCAGCTTGTGTGATTTTAGTGGTTTAGAAAACCCCTGGCTATGCCGGGGGTTCAAAAGAGCTTCTAGCGTGGTATTAAAAAAACCTCACTTCATGATAGGATAAAGTTGGTTTCCCGACCACTTCATCTCATCATCGAAGGAGGTATGCCCTGTGAAGGACATGAATAGTTTAGCACACACAACATGGAATTGTAAGTATCACATAGTATTTGCGCCAAAGTACAGAAGACAAATCATTTATGGAAAATACAAAAAAAGCATTGGACAAATTATAAGAGATTTATGTGAACGGAAAGGAGTCGTTATCCATGAAGCCAATGCTTGTCCGGATCACATTCATATGTTAGTCAGTATTCCACCAAAGTTAAGTGTATCTCAATTCATGGGTTACTTAAAAGGGAAAAGTAGTCTCATGATATTTGATCGACATGCCAATTTGAAGTATCGATATGGGAACCGGAAGTTCTGGTGCCGGGGATTCTATGTCGATACAGTAGGCAGAAATAAGAAACAAATACAAGAATATATTAAGAATCAGCTGAGAGAAGACTACATGGGTGATCAGTTAACATTATTCGAAGAACATGACCCTTTTACTGGTGAGAAAAATAAGAAGAAATAAGGAAATTCTTTAGAATTAGTGAGTGAATGTGGTGCAGACGGGAAACCCTTTCAGTGGGCCTTTAAGGCCAAGGCCGGTAAGAGAGGCTTTCAGCCGCAGAACAAACCACCAGTTCACACTGGTGGTTTTGATTTGAAACGAAGCAGCAAATGAAACATGCGTTGAAGTCGTTTCGTCCTGATCTCGTCTTTTATCTTAGTAACAGTGTAAGCTGGTTATTGCTCTTTTTTCTTCCGATCGAGCACGCGCTGATGTTTGTTGTGCTCGTCTTCGCCTTAAGTGGCTGGGCGCTCGGGACATGGCCGCAGCCCATTATTTCTCTCGGCATATTATTGTATTTGGAGCTTGTCGGCATTTCTGATTTTGCGCAAGGGCTGGAAGGGTACGCCCAGCCGTTTGTCTGGCTGCTCGTCTCGACCTTCATCATCGCATCGGCCTTTGAGTCGACAGGCTTGGGAAGACGGATTGCGCTTTCGATTTTTTCGATAGTCAAGGGAAACGCGACAGCGAGTATCGGACTTGTGATTTTGGCGTTGACGATTTTAAGCTTCCTCATCCCGACCGGGGCCGGGAGAATCGCGATGATTTTGCCGGTGTGTGTCGGACTGATTGAAGTCGTGCGGAAAAATGGTGACAATCCCGCTTATGCCAAAAGTGTGCTGCTCGGGGTGACATTCACCTCCTCTTTCATGTCGTTCGCTTTAATCACAGGCTCAAGTTCTTCTGTCTACGCCGCTTCCACGATTCAGCTGATGACGGGATTCGATTGGAACTATCTTTACTGGTTTATCGTCAATGTTCCACTGGCGCTGGCGATGCTGCTTGCTCTCTGGCTCGTCTTAATGTGGCGCTATCCCATCAAGCTCGATCATTGGAGTAAGGGCAGGGCGTATATTAAGGAAAAGCTGGCTGAAATGGGAGGCATTAATCGTAACGAGAAAAAGCTGCTGGCAATTAGCCTCTTTATGCTGGCCGGCTGGATGACCGAGCCGTTCCACGGCTATTCCGTCGCGATGGTGGCGATGTTTTGCGCGGTGCTGAGCTGTCTACCGGTTTGCGGGGTGCAGCAGTGGAAACAGGCAAGTTCGGCGATTAATTGGAATATTATTATTTTGTTCGGTGCGGCGTATGCCCTGGCTGACGCGATGCAGACGAATGGAACGGCAGATTGGATTGCCAACGGCTTAGTCGCGTATATCCCGCCGCAAAATCCTCTGTTCGCCGCGATTGTGATGCTGATCCTTGTAACCGTTTTCCGGCTTGGCTTTGCGAATATGCTCGGCGTAACGGCGGTTTTTCTTCCGCTGACGATCAGCCTCGCCGAGGCTTTAGCGATCAATCCGGTCTGGCTGGCGCAAATTGTTATTATTACTTGCTCGTTCGGTTATTTTCTTCCAACACAGAGTCCGGCCAATTTAATGACCTTCGCCTTGAACCGTTATACAAAGGCTGATCTATTTCAAGTCGGCATCGTCTTATTCATCGTGACGGTTCCGATCATGTTTCTGTTTGCGTTTTTCTATTGGCCGCTGATCGGCTTGAGTCCGTACCAGTAAAAAAGGGGAAAAGTGGCAGGGCTTTAGCGAAAAAGAGAGAAGAAGTAAAAAGAGTAGTCGGAATTTTTATAATTAAATATTGTATATAATGTTTTATGCACAAAAGGAGGGAGGACAGCTCAATGACCCGGATCAATGAAGCTGTACTGACAGAGTGGGTTCGTCAAATTTTAGCAGGTAGCGGTCTCGACGAGGAACAGGCGCAAATGATTTCCGAGCATCTTGTGCTGGCGAATTTACGCGGGGTCGACTCACATGGAATCAGTAAGATTGACGTCTATTGCAAACGGCTGGAAAAAGGAGTTGTCAACAAAAAGCTGAATTTCCGTATCACAAAGGAAACTCCCGTCAGCGCGTTGATCGATGGCGAAAACAGCATGGGGATTTCACTGGCAACGAAAGGAATTAGGCTCGCCGTTCGGAAGGCAAAAGAGGTCGGTGTTGGCATTGTCGGCATTTCGCATTCCAACCATGCTGGAATGCTGGCCGCTTATACGGATTATGCGGCGCAGCATGACTGCATTTCGATCGCGGTCACAAATGCGCCGTCGGTGATGGCGCCGTGGGGAGGAAGAACGCCCTTTTTCGGCACAAATCCGATTTCCTACAGCATTCCGACCGGCGGGGAGATGAACATCGTATTTGATATGGCAACGACCACTGTCGCAAAAGGGAAAATCGTGCTTGCTGAAAAGGAAAACAAGTCGATACCAGTCGGCTGGGCGATTTCCAAGGAGGGCAGGGAAACAACAGACCCGAAAGAAGCGCTTGACGGGCTGCTCCTTCCGGTCGGAGGTCCGAAAGGGTACGGCCTCTCCTTTTTAGTGGAAACGCTCTCCTCTTTATTTACAGGAGCAGCATATGGTCCATATATCGGAAGCCTTTTCGATGACTTTGAGATTGAGCAGAATGTCGGCCAGTTTTTCTTCGTCATGAGAGCGGATCTTTTTCAGGAGCTGGATGTTTTTAAAGCGAGAGTCGACCAAATGGCGAAGGAAATCAAAGGGATTGAGCTGATGCAGGGGGTTGACCGAATTTACTTGCCTGGGGAAATTGAATTTGAGCGGGCGCGCGAGCTGAGAAGAAACGGCATCCCGGTATCCGCGCAAATGCTGGCGACATTGCAGGAGATTAGTGAGCAGCTCGGAATTGAAACCGGGCAATTTAGTCCAGTGGGGTGAACGGAATGAATATCGTTTATGTCGATCCGGTATCGCCGGAGTTAAAGGAGCTTTTGCTTGAAATGAAACCGCCGGAGGCCGAGCTGTCGTTTAGCGCTGAGCTTGACCCTGCCCAGCAGGAAAATGCCCTTGCACAAGCCGAATACCTCGTTGTGGCGACAGCGGAGATAGCGGCGTCACTACTTGAGCGGACTCCCCGACTGATTCATATTCAAAAAACGGGTGTCGGAGTTGACAATATTGACCTGCGGGCGGCCAAGGAGCGCAATATAACGGTTGCCAATACTCCCGGGGCGAATGCCAACGGAGTGGCAGAGCTGTCAATGCTGATGATTCTGGCGTTGTATCGCAAGCTGCTTCTTTTGGACCGGGAAACGAAGCAAGGAGAGTGGCCGATGTGGAAGCATCGCCTTTCTTCTTATGAAGTAAGCGGGAAGGTCCATGGCTTGTTCGGCTTTGGCCGGATCGGTCAGGAGACAGCGCGGCGCTCAAAGGCCTTCGGAACGACGATTATCTATTATGACGTTCAGCGGGCGAGCCGTGAGCAGGAGGAAGCACTTGGCGCCATCTATGTCTCAAAAGAGGAGCTGCTCAGGCAGGCTGATATAGTCAGCCTCCATCTTCCGCTGTTGCCTGAAACGAGACATTTTATTGACAAGGCCGAATTTGAGCAGATGAAGCGCTCGGCTGTTCTCATCAATGTCTCGCGCGGCGGCACGGTGAATGAAGAAGCCTTGGCGGCTGCGCTGCGAGCCGGGCAAATAAGCGGAGCCGGGATTGATGTTTGGAGCAGTGAGCCGCCGCCTGGTGATCATCCTCTGTTTGCGTTGGAGCAGGTGATTGCCACGCCTCATATTGGAGCGGGCACGAAGGATACGCTAAAGCGGGTTTTGGAAATTGCCTTCTCTACTATTGAAAAAATTGAAGCAGGAAATCAAGCTAGTAACCTTGTATCTATATAAAGAGTCGAAAAAAGGAGATTGATATCATGCGTTTAGCGACAATTAAGCAGCACGGTGAAGAAAGAGCAGCAGTTGTACACGGGGGAAGAGTGTACGAACTAAAGGAGATTAACAGCGCTTTTCAACAAAATTGGGCGGAGGATCTGTTCGGTCTGATCACAACAGCTGATATTAGCCGGCTCCAAGAGTGGTATGACTCAGAGGGAGCGGAAGCGCTGGCCAAGCTGGATGGTACCTCCCGTGCGGAAGTGGAGTGTGGTCCGCTCTACCGCCACCCGCGTAAAATTTGGGGAATCGGACTGAACTATGTCGAGCATGCCGCTGATTTAAGTGAAAAGGCTCCTAATACCGAGCCGGCCAGTTTTATGAAGCCGGATACAACGATTATCGGGGAAAAGGATACAATCTTGCTGCCGCCGCAATCAAAGCGGACGACGGCCGAGGCGGAGCTTGGCGTGATTATCGGGAAAGAATGCAAGAATGTCGAGGAGGAGGACGCGATCAATTATGTCGCCGGCTACACGACAATTATTGATATGACAGCAGAAGACATTCTCGAGAAAAACCCACGCTACTTAACGCGCTCGAAAAGCTTCGACACCTTTTTCAGCTTCGGCCCGGAATTAGTGACGCCGGATGAGGTTGACGATGTGATGAAGCTTGAAGTCTCGACGATGATCAACGGCTCGCTTCACCGGAAAAATATCGTCTCGAATATGACGTTTACGCCGTGGAACCTGGTCTCCTTCCATTCGAAAGTGATGACGCTGTTGCCAGGCGACATCATTTCAACTGGTACGCCCGGTGCTGTCGTAATCCGTGACGGCGATATTGTCAGCTGCGAGATCAATGGCTTTACCCCGCTTGTCAATCAAGTAAAAAACGCATAAAGGAGTCCTGATAAGATGGATTTACAGCTAAACAATAAAACAGTTATTGTTACCGCTTCCAGTAAAGGGTTAGGGAAAGCGAGCGCGCTCGCTTTTGCGAACGAAGGGGCGAGTGTCCTTATCTCAAGCCGTAACGCGGAAGAGTTAGAGCAGACGGTTCAGGAAATAAAAGCAGCAACAGGAAATGAGTCGGTCCGTTATGCCGTGTGTGATATCACTGATGAATCATCGATTAAGAGTCTTGTCCAGGAAGCGGTCGATTGGACTGGACGGGTAGATGTGCTAATCAATAATGCCGGAGGTCCTCCGGCCGGCGGCTTTGAAAAATTTTCCGACGAGGACTGGTACAAGGCGTTTGAGCTGAATTTGCTCAGTTTTATTCGTTTGACGCGCGAGGTGCTGCCGCATATGAGAAAGGCCGGCGGCGGACGGATCATTAATTTCGCCTCCTCTTCGATCAAGCAAACGCTTGATAACCTGATTCTGTCAAATACATTCCGGGCCGGAATCGTCGGCTGGGCGAAAAGCCTCTCGCAGGAGCTGGCTGCCGACAACATTTTAATCAATACGGTCGGACCTGGAAGAATTGCGACAGACCGCGTAGCCGAGCTTGATCAGATCCGCGCCGACAAATTAGGAAAAAGCTATGAGGATTTGCGAAAGCAAACCGAGCAATCGATTCCAATCGGCCGTTATGGCAATCCCGATGAATTTGCCGGTATCGTTGTCTTTCTCGGCTCCGGTGTCAATACGTATATCACCGGACAATCCTTCCTTGTCGACGGCGGCTTAGTAAAAGCGTTGTAGGAGAGAAGGTGTCCCCGTCATGCGGGGCGCCTTCTCTTAAAGCATGGATGGAGCCTAAAGCGGAGTTCTTTCTCCCTAACAAATTGCTTTAATCGTTACATACAGGCGGGGTTCTTTAGCTTTCGTCGTTTACCGGCATTTAAGTATTGTGCTTTTTTAACATGATCATTTGACAAAGCTGACAACAAAGGAGAGGTTACGATGAACGTAGGAAATATTTATTGTATCGGACGAAATTATGTAAAGCATGCGGAGGAGCTCGGCAATGCCGTTCCGGAGGAGCCGCTGTTGTTTTCAAAGCCGACCCATGCCCTCGTGCAGGCGGACGGTCGTGAGATCATTCTTCCGCAGGATAAAGGGGAGATCCATCATGAGCTGGAAATTGTATTACAGATGAAGCGTGAAGTGAAAGCCGGCGATCGCGTTGCCGACGTCGTCGGGGCGATGGCTCTGGGCGTTGACTTGACGCTGCGTGATGTCCAATCAGCACTAAAGAAAAAAGGCCACCCGTGGCTGCGGGCGAAAGGGTTTAAGCAATCGGCCATCGTCGGACCCTTTTGGGAATTTACGAGCGTGGAAGACTGCAAGCAAGTGGATTTCTCGCTTGTCAAAAATGGAGAAGTCGTACAAAAAGGCAATATCAGTCATATGATTTTTGATTTTCAAACGATTATCGATGAATGTGCGGACTGCTTCGGACTAGGGGAGGGAGACTTGATTTATACAGGGACGCCTGAAGGAGTCGGTCCGCTGACCTCGGGAGATGCGTACCAGCTCTTCTGGGGAGAAGACGAAAAAGGCTCCTTCCGTGTACGGTAATCCGTTCACAAGGAAAGTGGTGAAAAAAATGGGAACAGCAGTATTTGCTCACCGGGGATTGTCCAGTCAGTATCCTGAAAATACGCTGGTCGCTTTTCAAGCCGCCGCCGCGGCCGGGGCGGATGGGATTGAGCTTGATGTACAGCTAAGCAAAGACCTCCAGGCTGTCGTCATTCATGATTACAGCCTGGAGCGGACGACGACGGGGACGGGCTTTGTGAAAGAGTATGAGTTGAATGAGCTGAAGGAATTCGATGCCGGCAGCTGGTTTGCTCCGCGCTTTGCCAATGAAACGATACCGGCTCTTGCTGACGTGCTCGCCTGGGCGAAGGGCAATCAGCTGCTGCTTAACATTGAGCTGAAAGGCCAGGTGTGGGAGCGGCGTCAGCTGAAGGAAGCCGTTCTTCCACTCATTTTCGAGCATGAGCTTCAGGAGCGGATCATCTTTTCTTCATTTGACCATCCGCTCATTTATGAGATGCAGAAGCAGGAGCCGCGGCTGGAAACGGCGATTCTCGTCGCCGCGGCGCTCCATGAACCAGAGCGCTATTTGCGGGACATCGGTGTGCGCGGATACCATTTTCGTGTGCCTTTTCTGCTGCAGGAGGAGGCGATCCGCTTACAGCAGCATGGCGTGCAACTGCGTCCTTACACGGTCAATGATCCTTATTGGCTCGAAATGGTTATGAAATGGGGCTGCGCCGGGCTGTTTACCGATGATCCGGTGATGGTCCTGCAGCTCAGAAAAAAATAGGAAGGCTAGCGGGAAGCAGGCGGGCGGATGTTCCAAATATCTGCGGCATATTCCCGGATCGTCCGGTCGCTTGCAAAGGTGCCGGAGCGGCCGATATTGATAATGCTTTTCCCGAGCCATTTCTCCTGATTACGGTATGTGGCTTCAGCGCGGCTCTGAGCTTGAACGTAGCTGTCGAAATCCTTCAGGACGAAAAATTCATCATTGTTGTAAAGCAATGAGTAAAAGATATCCTTAAATTCGACATCATCGCTCGTAAAATGCTCGTTCACAAACAGGTCGAGAATCTGTTGCAGACGCCGATCCTGATTATAATAATCACGCGCCCGGTAGCTTCCGTGCTGCTGCAGCGCAAAAACCTCATCGGAGGTCAGGCCAAAGGTGAAAATGTTCTCCTCGCCGACAAGCTGCTGAATCTCAACATTGGCGCCGTCCTCGGTGCCGATCGTCAACGCGCCGTTCATCATCAGCTTCATATTGCCGGTTCCCGACGCTTCCTTGCTCGCGGTGGAAATTTGTTCGCTGATGTCAGCGGCGGGAATAATCCGTTCTGCCAGGCTGACCTGATAATTTTCTAAAAAGATGACCTTGAGCTTTTCTTTGACGAGTGGATGATGATTCACTTTATCAGCAACCGCGTTAATCAATTTGATGACGTGCTTGGCGAACGTATAGCCAGGAGCGGCTTTTGCCCCGAAAATAAAGGTCCGCGGCGTAATGTCCACTGCCGGGTTCTCAAGGCAGCGTTGATAGAGGTGGATAATATGAAAGACGTTTAACAGCTGGCGCTTATAGCCGTGCAGCCGCTTGATCTGGACATCGAATATCGATTGTTCATTCACTGGAATGCGGGATTGCTGATAAATATAGGCGGCCAGCTTTTTCTTATTGGCATGCTTTACTTCGGCGATTGCATCACGGAAGCCTGGATCGGTCGAAAACGGAACGATGTCTGAGAGGCGATCAGGGTCCTTGATCCAGCCGTCACCAATCGCTTCCGTCAACAGCCGGGCGAGGCCGGGATTGCAATTCATCAGCCAGCGGCGATGGGTGATACCGTTTGTTTTGTTCGTAAAGCGTTCCGGGAAGATTGTATAGAACGACTTCATCACCCGTTCCTTTAAAATGCGCGTATGCAGTTCAGCGACCCCATTTACACTGAAGCTGCCGACAATCGCCAAGTGGGCCATATGAATGTGACCGTAGGAGATGATCGCCAATTCCGCTATTTTGTCCCGCAATTCAGGATAGTCATGCCAGAGCGATTGGCAGAAGCGCTCATTGATTTCCTCGATTATTAAATAAATGCGTGGAAACAGCATGTTAATCATCTCGATCGGCCATGTTTCAAGCGCTTCGTTCAATGTCGTATGATTCGTAAAGGCGACTGTTTTTGTCGTAATGGCCCAGGCCTCCTCCCAGCCTAACCCCTCCTCATCAAGCAAGTGCCGCATCAGTTCCGGGACGACGAGGCTTGGGTGGGTATCATTAATCTGGATCACGACATGCCGGGAAAGCTGGTCGATTGGCAGTGCTTTCTGTTTAAATTGCTGTAAGATGCTTTGCAGACCCGCTGACACGAGAAAATATTGCTGCTTTAGCCGCAAAACCTTTCCGGCATAAGTGGAATCGTCGGGATAAAGGAATTCGGATATTTTTTCGACGGAGCGTTTATAGTCAAGATAATGATAGTAGTCATGGCCCCTGCTTGAGTGGAAGTGGAAGTGATTGGCGGTCGATTCTGCGCTCCATAAGCGCAGCGTATTGACGGTTTCATTTTGAAAGCCGACAATCGGCACATCATATGGAATCGCTAGCACGCGCTCGTAATCATGATGATGAAACTGCAGTTTATTATGCTCAAAGGACGTTTCCACCGTCCCACCAAAGCGGACTTCCACTGTTCGGTCACTTCGTTTCGATTCCCACATATACTCATCCTTAAGCCAGTAGTCCGGCAATTCAACCTGATAGCCATCGACAACCTTTTGCTGAAACAGCCCATATTTGTAGCGGATCCCCATGCCATTTCCGGGAAGCTGAAGGGAGGCGAGGGAATCGAGAAAGCAGGCCGCGAGTCTGCCAAGCCCGCCATTTCCAAGCCCGGCATCATGCTCCTCCAAAAAGACGCGCTCAGGATCAAAGCCGAGAGAGCGGAGAGCATTTTGATAGTTGGCGAGCTGCCCCATATTTAATAAATTGCTTTCGACTAATCGGTCTAAGAGAAACTCCATTGAAAAATAATAAACCTGCTTGCTGTTTGTTTCGCGGTAAAGCTGCTTCGTCTTTTGCCAATTGGCGTGAATCGATTCTTTCATAACGAGGCAGACGACTTGAAATAGATCCTTCGTCGTTGCTTCTTTCAACTGCTTTCCAAAGGTGAGTGTCAGTTTTTCTGTTAGCTGCTGTTTAAGCTGTTCAACTGAATAAGTCATCGTTATATGTCCGCCTCCCCCGAAAGTAGTTGATGGTACAGTTGCTCATAGATGCGGGCCGACTGATCCCAGCCTAAATGACTGTTATACATTGTAAGCTGGAGCTGCCGCCATTTTTCCGGACGGGCGTACTGCTGAATGGCATAGCGAATCGTGTGAAGAAAATCATCGGCCCGGTAATGAGTAAAGGAGAAGCCATTTCCTTCCCCGCTACATTCATTAAAAGGACGAATCGTATCTTTAAGTCCGCCAGTTTCTCTGACAATCGGCACCGTTTCGTAGCGAAGGGCAATTAACTGACTCAATCCGCACGGCTCAAACCGGGATGGCATTAACAAGAAGTCGGAGGCGGCATACAGCTTGCGCGCCAATTGCTCGTTAAATTCACCGATAAAGCGGAAGGAATCAGGATAGCGTGCGGCAACATTTTGGAGGGCATCGGCCAATCGCCGATCTCCGTCTCCGAGGATGATGATCTGCATCGTTTCGCTGGAAAATAATTGATCGACGACCTCTAGCAAGAGTGGGATGCCTTTTTCCTCGACAAGCCGGCTGATCATCACGAAGAGAGGAGATTCGGTTAGAACCGGCAGCCCCAGCTCCTGCTGAAGCCGGACTTTGTTCAGTTGTTTGCGGGCGGGCTGATGGGTATACGTCTGGTACAGCGCCTGATCCCGGCCAGGGTGGTAGCTCTCATCGTCAATTCCATTAAGGATGCCGCTTAGCACATGCTGTCTCTGCCACAAAATTGGCTCCAAGCCTTCGCCGAACGGTTGTTGCATAATTTCCCGGGCATAGCTTGGACTGACGGTCGTAATCCAGTCAGCGTGGAGCAAAGCGGTTTTCATGAAATTAATCGCCCCATTCATTTCGAGCTGCGGGCGATCGTTCTCTTCAAAATGAAGCAGCTCGTCAAAAACAGTAAGCGGGAACACGCCTTGGTATTTCAGGTTATGAATCGTAAAGACGGTTTTCGGCAACTGTTCCGTCCGGCGCTGGTGAAGATAGGCAGGAAGCAGACCGGTTTGCCAATCGTGGCAGTGAAGGATGTCAATCTCAAGCTGGAGGCGCTCAAAGGCTTCCAGACAGGCGTGAGTAAAGAATGCATAGCGCTCGGCGTCATCGTTTTCTCCGTAAAGGGCCGGGCGTTTGAAGTAGTATTCATTATCAATGAAATAATAGCTGATCTCTTCCGTTTGATAGAGATAGAGCCCGCAATACTGCTTTCGCCACTTTACCCGGACATCAAAGGATTGCAGGAAGGTGGCTTGCTCGGCAATCTCAAGGGGAAGGGAGGTGTGCTTTGGCAAAAAGACGGAGAGTGTATGCCCACGCCCAGCCAAAGCGGACGGAAGAGAGCCGATGACATCGGCAAGTCCCCCTGTTTTAAAAAAGGGGGCACATTCTGACGCAACCATGACAATATTCATATGACGGACTCCTTCGTCGCAGTTTACATGACTTTGCGTTTGGCGATCAGGTAGGGACGCTGACTGGTGCCGCGGATGATGCGCTTCGGCGTAATATGTGCATCCTTGTCGGCGATAATCCGGCTGACATGGCTTCCTTCATGAATCGTGCTGCGCTGCATAATAATTGAATCGCGGACGCTAGCATGCGGCTTGATATGGACGCCGCAAAAGAGAATGCTGTTTTCCACCGTTCCTTCGATAATACAGCCGTTTGCAATCAGAGAGCCGCTTGCCTTTGCCCGCGTGCCAAAGCGCGTCGGCGGCTCATCCTTCACCTTCGTATAGACCGTTTGAAGCGCATGAAAGAGCTTTTTGTATGTCGCCGGTTCAAGCAGGGCCATACTGTGCTTATAATAGCTTTCTACCGAATTAATGACAGATAAATAGTCCGTGTAACGGTACGTCCCGACTGTAAGCCGGTTGAGGTGAGCGATAATACCGTCACGAAAGAAGTGGTGCTTATCGCGGGATAGGCAATCATCAACGAGCTCCAATAGAAGGGATTTCTTTAAAATTAGCATCCCCATATATAAATTACGATTTGCCGGATCGATAGCGGCGCCACTGACAAGCCCGTCGTCTGTCAGCAGAAGCTTCATTTCGTTATCGTGCTCGCTGCCTGGCGTAGTCAATGGCTGATAGACAACTGTCACATCATGCCCGGAATGGAGATGCTCGTAAAACAGGTCCTGATAATCAATCATACAAATATGCTGAGTACCTGTCAGCAGGACGTATTCCGCTCCGTCCCGTTCCAGAACATGGCGGTTGTGGCGGAAGTGCTGCAAATTGCTATCCGAATGTTCAGTATGGTCATGCCAATCCGGCGGCAGGATACATAAGCCGCCCTTTTTACGTTCCAAATCCCACGCCTTTCCTGTAGCTAAATGGTCCAAAAGGGAACGATATTTCTGTCGGGGGAAGACGACGATGTTTTCAATTTGGGCGTTGACCATATTGGACAAAACAAAATCAATAACGCGGTAGCGTGCGCCAAACGGGACGGCGGCCCCGCAGCGGTAAGAGGTTAATTCGTTTAAAACATTTGTTTCTTTATCATCCAAATGAATGATTCCGGTCAATTTTCTCATTTGCTCGCCCCAATCATAAAATTTTTTGTTGCAGCATCAGCGGAAATTGATTTTGTTTCGTGAGATCATCTTCTGAGTTGATGACGAGAATATCGTCGTTCGTCGATTCCAGTATTGTATGATCGGGAATGGTGACGCCTTCTGTGACGATCACCCGGTTGAGCGTGACATGCTTGCCGAGCGTCACGCCCGGCATCAGAATTGAATCAGTGACGCTGCTTCCTTCGTGAATTTCAACTTGATGAAACAGGATCGACCGTTTAACCCGTCCCTTTACAATGCAGCCTTCATTAATGAAGCTGTCTGTCACCTTCGCCGAAGGAGCAAGATAGTGCGGCGGCTGATTCGGGTTTACGGAGTAAATCGGCCAGTCCTTCTGATGAAGGGAAAACGGCGCATGATTGTCGAGCAAATCCATGCTTGCCTGCCAATAGCTTTCAATTGTCCCGACATCCTTCCAATAGCCTGAAAAGGGATAGGCAAACAATTTGCGCTGATCAGCCAGCAAGGCCGGAATCACATCCTTGCCGAAATCATGACTGGAGGTTGGGGTTGCGGCATCGCGGGCTAAATACGTGCGCAGCAGTGACCAGTTGAACAGATAAATTCCCATTGAGGCCAGATTGCTGCTCGAATGAAGCGGCTTCTCCTCAAATTGTGTTATCTCTCCCGTCGCTGATGTCCTCATAATGCCGAAGCGGTTCGTTTCCTCCCAGGGGACTTTAATGACAGATATCGTTACCTCGGCTTCATGTTCCTGATGAAAGGCGAGCATCCGGCGATAATCCATTTTATAAATATGATCGCCGGAAAGGATCAGAACATATTCAGGATTGAACTGCTCAAGGAAGTGCAAGTTTTGATAAATCGCATCCGCCGTCCCCTGATACCACGAAGCGCCACGTTTTTCAGTGAAGGGAGGGAGGCAGGTCAGGCCTCCTTGAGGGCGGTCCAGCTCCCATGGTGTGCCGATTCCTAAGTGGGAATTAAGCGTCAATGGTGCATATTGGGTTAACACACCGACTGTATCAATACCGGAATTCGCGCAATTGCTTAAAGGAAAGTCAATAATACGATATTTGCCACCAAAATATACCGCCGGTTTGGCTTGCTGATCGGTCAGCTTTCCTAAGCGCTTCCCCTCTCCGCCAGCCAATAACATTGCGACACACTCTTTTTCCATTGTCATCGTCCTCTCCTTCGCTTCCAGTCGTTACCGTATCGTGCTGTTCATGGTGCTAGTAGTCTATGAAATTGAAAGCGTTTACCATTCCTGGAATTGTCTTCTGGAGGTAAAATTTCCTGTTTTTATGAAAAAGTTATATGAAATTATTCCTTGTTTTTTCGTAATATATCAAAAAAACTCTAGTGTTACAGGTTCTTTTAGACTAAAATAAAACTAAACCAAAAGACTAGGGTGGTGCTCGTGACTGAAACGTTGACTCCATTTTATGAGAAAGAAGTCCGTTGTTTGAATTGTGAAAAGTCGTTTCACACGAGAAGAGTGCGTTCACGGTTTCTCAGAGTTCAAAAAGTACATCCGGATTTTTATGTGGAATATAAAGATCCGTCTTTAAATCCTTATTTTTATGAAATAGACGTTTGCCCTGCTTGCGGGTTTGCCTCGGCAGATACGTTTGAGCCCGGATTTCCACCCGGAACAAAGATGTTGATCGAGCAGCAGTTTCAACAATGGAATGCACAGGATTTTAATAAGGAACGGACAAGCGATGAGGCGATTCGTGCTTTAAAGTTAGGGATTCTCTCGGCCTCATTAAAAAAAGAAAAGCATGTTGTCATCGCCGGCCTGTGTCTCCGCCTCGCTTGGATTTATCGGCTTGAAGATCAGGCAGAAGAGGAAATCAGATTTCTTCGTCAGGCTCTGAATCACTATCAGCTTTCCTTTGAACAGGCAGATTTCGTCAGCACACAAATGTCAGAAATGAGAATGTTATATCTGATTGGTGAGTTGGCGAGGAGAGTGGGTCATATCGATGAAGCGATACGTTATTTTTCCCGGGTCATTCAACATAAGAACAAAGCATTTGAACAAAAGCTGGTCGAGATGGCAAGAGAACAGTGGTATATCATTCGGGGGCAAGAAGAAGCGGTTGCCAGCCAATAATGGAAAAGCTTGGAGGAATTAGATTGAACGTCAAACATGTAAATGCAATTTGTCGAGCTACAAAGGAAATATTAACAAACCACTTTGGATTGGCCGTTACTCCCATGGCCCCTACGGCAGGGTCCGGGACGGTGCCTTCCAATGAAATTGCCGTCGTATTGGGCGTTAAGGGGGAATTGACCGGCCAGATTGTCTGTTCCTTCTCATCCGGCACGGCAAAAAAAATTGTCAGTGTGATGATGGGCGGCATGGAAATTGAAAAGCTCGATGAAATGGGCTTAAGTGCTGTTCAGGAGTTTGGAAACTGGGTTGCCGGCACGACTGCGACCGAGCTATCCAAGGAATCATGTGTCATTGATGTCACACCGCCAATTATTAATGAAGGGGAGTCACGCTTCCATTCAGCGAATCCGTTCGTTACGGTTCCGCTTGAGAGCAATATCGGCTTAATTGATGTCCATATTGCCGTCAAGGAAGAATAGGACAGCCTGCTTTCTCCAATATCAAAGCATTCCGGCATTTTGCTAACATACAAATCTCCATTGAAACCATCTCAGGATGGTCTCGATGGAGATTTTGCTTATGTCGGCTTTCTCCGTTGGGTGGTGCGCATGTAAATTGACTCTTTCAGTATTGCTGCTCTCATAATGACTTCTTGCGATAACCGGAGAAAAATCGAAACAGAATTTTCATGATAAGCCAAGGAAAAATAGTGTTCATTTTTGCTGAAAAAGGTTACACTTCAAGGTGGTAGGAAAGGAGTTGGCATCATGTCGAAAAAGATTGATATGTCTAAATTTGAAAAGAAAATGATTATCCGCAACATCGAAGCGAAAGACTTCGATGCGATTATAAATATGCAAAAGCTGTGCTTCCCCAATATGGAGCCGTGGAAAAGGGAGCACTTGGAAAGCCATATTGAAATATTCCCTGAAGGTCAATTTTGCGTGGAATATGACGGGAAGGTGATCGGTTCCTGCTCGAGCTTAATCATTAACTTTGATGAGTACGATGATCAGCATACATGGGATGAGATCACTGATAATGGGTACATTACGAACCATGATTATGAAGGCTATAATCTTTATGGCATTGAGGTGATGGTTCACCCCGAATACCGTCGGATGAAAGTCGGGCGTCGCCTTTACGAAGCCCGGAAAGAATTGGCCCGCAACCTCAATTTGAAAAGCATCATCATCGGTGGCAGAATTCCGAACTATTACAAATATGCCAAGGAAATGACGCCGCGAAAGTATGTCGAAGAAGTGACGATGCACAATATTTACGACCCGGTTTTGACATTTCAGGTCATGAACGGTTTTTCATTGAAGCGGATCAACCATAATTATTTGGAAGATGATCGCGCCTCGATGCGCTACGCGACATTAATGGAGTGGAATAATATTGATTATCGTCCGACCTCGCCGAAGCGGCAATTTAAAACAGCTTTTCCGGTTCGGATCACGACGGTTCAATATGCGATGAAGAAAATTTCCTCATTCGAAGAGTTCGCCGTGCAATGTGAGTATTACACGGACGTGGCGGCAAGCTTTAATTCGGACTTTGCCGTTTTCCCGGAAATTTTCACGCTGCAGCTGCTGTCCTTCCTGCCAGAAAAAAGTCCGAGTCTGGCGATACGCCGCCTGACCGAATTTACTGAAGACTACATTGAGCTGTTTACGAATTTGGCGGTGAAGTACAATGTAAATATTATCGGCGGCTCGCACTTTGTCGAAGAGGAAGGAAAGATTTATAATATCGCCTACCTTTTCCGCCGGGACGGGACGATCGAGAAGCAATATAAGCTGCATATTACGCCGAATGAGCGCAAATTCTGGGGAATCAGTGGCGGGGATAATGTCAATGTTTTCGATACAGATTGTGGAAAAATCGCGATTCAGATCTGCTATGACATTGAATTTCCCGAGCTGGCGCGAATTGCAGTCAATAAAGGCGCCAATATTATTTTTACGCCATTTTGTACAGATGACCGCCAAGGCTATTTACGCGTGCGTTACTGCTCGCAGGCGCGGGCGATTGAGAACCAGGTCTATACCGTGCTGTCAGGGACGGTTGGAAATTTGACCGATGTTGAAAACATGGATATTCAATATGCGCAATCGGGGATTTTCAGCCCGTCTGATTTCACCTTTGCCCGTGATGGAATTGTCGGCGAATGCAACCCGAATATTGAAACCGTCGTGGTCGGTGATGTCGATCTGGAGATTCTCCGCCGCCACCGCCGCGCTGGCAGCGTCAACCAGCTGCGTGACCGCCGGCATGACATTTATGAGATCAACTATAAGCAGAAATAGGTTTCGAGGTGATTCGAAGAAGAGCGCCGGCTTCACTCGTTACGCGGATGGCTGAAAACGGACTTTTTTTCAGCCATCCTTAAAAGATTGTAACGGCTTCGCACGCTTCTGAGAAAAGCCGCGAACGGTTTTTCTCATGTTTATCTTCCCTTCTCGTTGGCAAAGCTTGAATAGACAACGAGAAGGAGGCTACATAGGGTGAAACTTGAACAACATGCATATCCGTCATACATGACGAATGCACTGCTGCTTGTGCTCTTTGTCGGAGCGATCGGCACAGTCGCCTACGTAAGCTCCGCCGTGCTGCAACCAAACTGGGGCGTGACCCTTGCCGTGAACGAGACATTCCAAACGGGCGAGGCGGTTGACTTCCAGCTGTTTGCCGAGGACGAGCAGCAGCAGCTGATCGAGGGAGCAAGTGTGAAGGCCGTCTTTGACCGGACTGAAACGGTTCATCAAATCGAGAAAACATTCCATCATCTCGGTGATGGCTTGTATGAAACAGAGGTTGTCTTTTCTGTGCCGGGGACATGGGTCGTGATGGTGGAAGTCAAAAAAGGGCGCGACTATTACCGCAATCAATATTTCGTTGAAGTGGAGGGACCGATCATCGGTGAACAAAACCGTGATCCCGACGATCATTTTTCGCTGGAGCAGCGTTTGCCGGAAGAGCTTGAGCAGCTGCTTGAGCTGCCTGTATTTAAATATTAAGGAAGGGAGTCGGCTTCTTAGGTTAAAAAAAGAAACCCTAAGAAAGCTGGCTCTTTCTTGTAGAAGGAAGAAAATTTTCGTAAGATGGAGAAAGTAGACAGAATCGGAGAGGCAAGGAGGAACCGGAGTTGGGACATACGTTTTCAAGTGAAAAAAGATGGAACTATATCGCACAGTTAAAACGGGAAGAGCTTGATGTCCTTATTATCGGCGGAGGTATTACAGGTGCAGGAATTGCGCTGGATGCCCAGGTTCGGGGGCTGAGAACAGGGCTCGTTGAGATGCAGGACTTTGCCGCGGGGACATCAAGCCGTTCGACAAAGCTGATTCATGGCGGGTTACGGTATTTAAAGCAGCTTGAAATGAAGCTCGTCGCCGAGGTCGGCCGGGAACGGGCGATTGTCTTTGAAAATGCTCCACATGTGACAACGCCGATTAAAATGCTGCTGCCAATCTACAAGGATGGCACATTCGGCAAGCTTTCCACTTCCGTCGGTTTAAAGCTGTATGACAAGTTAGCAGATGTCGCGAAGCATGAACGTCGCGATATGCTAACGAGACGGCAAACGCTGAAGCACGAACCGCTTTTGCGGACTGAAAAGTTAAAGGGTAGCGGGATGTATGTCGAATACCGGACAGACGACGCCAGATTAACGATTGAAGTGCTGAAGGAGGCAGTCAGACGGGGAGCCTGTGCCTTGAATTATCTGAAAGTTGAGTCATTGCTGTACGAAGGGGAAAAAGCGGTCGGTGCCCTCGTCGTTGATCAGCTTACCGGAGAGGCTCATAAGGTGCTGGCGAAGAAGATCGTCAACGCCTCCGG
Source organism: Halalkalibacter oceani (assembly GCF_023715705.1). GTDB lineage: Bacteria > Bacillota > Bacilli > Bacillales > Bacillaceae_D > Halalkalibacter > Halalkalibacter oceani_A. Next base: position 11,303 of record NZ_JAMBOS010000019.1, on the reverse strand, counting down.
TCCGTGGGTTGATACGATCAGAGAGCAGGATCGTTCTAAACAAGGAAAAAACATTAAGCTCACCAAAGGTGTCCATCTTGTGATCGACGGGAAGCGTTTTCCTTTGCAGCAGGCGATTTATTTTGATACGGAAAAAGACGGGCGAATGATGTTTGCGATTCCCCGTGACGGCAAGACATACATCGGAACGACGGATACATTTTACGAAGGTGATTTGGCATCTCCGCGAATGACCAAAGAAGATCTCAATTATATTTTACGCGCCGCCAACTATATGTTTCCTTCGCTTAAGCTCTCACCGGAGGATGTGGAATCAAGCTGGAGCGGTTTGCGACCGCTTATTTATGAGGAAGGAAAGACCGCTTCTGAGCTGTCGCGTAAGGATGAAGTGTTAGTTTCGGATTCCGGTCTGATTTCGATCGCCGGCGGAAAGCTGACTGGGTACCGGAAAATGGCGGAGCGTGTAGTGGATGTCGTCTGTAAGGAGCTGGGGGTGCGTCATGACTGCGAAACAGAGGATATTACGCTCTCCGGCGGACATGTCGGCGGGTCGAGTGGCTTTGAAAGCTTTTTGAAAAAGAAAGTTGCGGACGGAGTCGCGTTAGGGCTGGCGGAAGACGAAGCGCGTCAGCTCGTGATGCGCTACGGGTCAAATGTTGAAAATATTTTTTCGCGGATGAGCTCGTTCCGTAAACAAGCCCAGGCTTTTCATTTGCCTGCCTCCCTTTACGCGGAATTGCGCTATGGAATTGAAGAAGAAATGGTGGAAACGCCACTTGATTTCTTCCAGCGGCGCACGGGAGCGCTTTTCTTTAACATTAAATGGGTAGAAACATGGATGGAGCCGGTCACCCGCTATATGCGCGATACATTTGAATGGTCCGAGGAAGAAACAGCGAAGCGAATTCAGGAGCTGGCAACGGAATTGTATTTCGCAAAAAATCCGGTTAATTAGAAAGAGACCGGGACAGAAGTTGAGAGGGAAATACACGGCAGTGGCTCCGATCTGCGCCAGCTTCAGCTTTACACAGATTGTGGCGGCTTTCGCTCATTGCTTGAGGCTGGGCAAAAGGTTGTTTTTTTAACCTTTTGCCCAGCCTCTCTTTTCAATTAGAAAGAGGAGGCATCAATTTTTTGGAGAAAGAATACATAATGAGAAAGAGGTGAAATGGCAGGAGGGAAAGCCTTTGGAGTGGAAGGAACAATACAAAAGATGGAGCTCTTATTCCGGCCTTGAGGCAGAGATGAGCGAGGCGCTGCTACAGCTGGCGGACAAGGAAGAAGAGCTGGAGGATTGCTTTTACAAGCATTTGGAATTCGGTACCGGAGGAATGCGAGGGGAGCTTGGACCCGGACCTAACCGGCTGAACCGTTACACGGTGAGGCGGGCGGCTGAAGGTCTTGCCCGCTTTTTAACAGCGAAAGGGGCAGTGGCGAAAGAGCGGGGCGTCGTGATTGCCTATGATTCCCGTTATCAATCAAAAGAGTTCGCGATGGAGGCCGCCTTAACGTTAGGGAGGCATCGGATCCGGACCTGGTTATTTGCGGAATTGCGCCCGACGCCCGAGCTTTCGTTTGCCGTTCGCTACTTGGAGGCCGAAGCCGGTATTATGATTACTGCTAGCCACAATCCGCCTCAATACAACGGCTTTAAAATTTACGGTCCTGATGGCGGGCAGCTTCCACCCGGTCCAGCGGAGGCGCTCGTTCGTTATGTAGATGCTGTTGAAAATGAGCTGGAGATTGCAGTCGCCGACGAGCTTGACTTGAAGAAAGAACGCCTGTTGCACATGATTGGCGCGGATGTTGACACCGCCTATCTCGGGCAAGTAAAGAGTCTGCTTGTTCAACCCGGGCTGGTAAAGGAGTGGGGCGGACAGCTCAGGATGGTGTTTACGCCATTGCATGGTGCTGCCAATCTTCCCGTTCAAAGAACGTTTGCGGAATCGGGCTTTTCCGCGCTGACCGTCGTCGCCGAACAGGAGCTTCCTGACCCTGAATTTCCGACCGTTGTCTCGCCAAACCCGGAGGAGGAGGAAGCCTTTGCACTGGCGATGGAATATGGAAAGAAAGAGCAGGCCGAGCTTCTGCTGGCGACCGATCCGGACGGGGACCGAATGGGGGTTGCCGTTCGGGATGTAAACGGGGATTATATTTGCCTGTCGGGCAATCAGATTGGAGCTTTGCTGCTTGATTATCTCCTTTCCGAAAAAAAACGGCAGCAGTGTCTGCCGACAAACGGGACTGTTATTAAAACGATTGTCACCTCGGAATTCGGCCGAGCGATTGCTGAATCCTATCATATGACGACACTCGACACCTTAACGGGCTTTAAATTTATCGCCGAAAAGATAAAAGAATTCGAGCAGACAGGTGAGCATACTTTCTTATTCGGCTACGAGGAAAGCTACGGCTATTTGATCGGCGATTTTGCCCGTGATAAAGATGCTGTCCAGGCGTGTCTTTTAACAGCCGAGCTCGCCGCTTATTATAAAGCGAAACAGATGAGCCTTTACGAAGGGCTGTACGCTTTGTATGAAAAGCATGGCTACTTTGAGGAAGGCTTAACCTCGGTCACATTGAAGGGCAAAGCAGGACTAAAAAAAATGGCCGAGCTTCTGAACGCCTTCCGCCACTCTCCTCCGGATATTCTTGCCGGGAAGCGTGTAACGACGATTGAAGACTATCAGGCGGCGTCCGCGCTGAATACGGTGACTGGAGAGACGGTGATTCTCGACTATCCCCGCTCAAATGTACTGAAATACAAGCTTGAGGATGACTCCTGGTTCTGTGTCAGGCCATCTGGAACCGAGCCGAAGATCAAGTTTTACTTCGGCGTCAAAGGAACATCGGAAGACGACAGCAGGCAGAGGCTCAAGACGCTTCAGGACGAGGTGCTGGAGCGGGTGGAGGGATTCGATGGCCGAGTTGACGAATGACTTCAAAGAGAGATACCATTAAATGTTCCTAGTCTTTATTGGCTCCTTTATTTAAAGGAAAGAAAGGTAGTTCGGTTATTTAGCAAAGGAGAGAAACTGAGAAAGTTTATCCCTACCCTAAATGAATGTGAGCTCTATTTGTTTTGTGCAAAATAAAAATACACAATGTTGCAGAGAATTTGGCGTAGCCCAACTTTACATGGAGAGGCGGGTATGATAGCCTTGTTTGGCTAAGCCAGCCCTTGATACAGCTGGCTTCTTGGCTTAGTAGTCATGCCCGCAGAGGCTCCATGTCAAGTTGCAATTCTCTGCATTCCCCGCTGCACAACTATGTATTTTTCAATTGCACAAAACACTCTATTACGAGATAAAGAAAAAGATGAGATATGTATAAGGGATATGTGTATAAAAAAAGCCTGTCGATTCCTTCACAATTTTCGACAGGCTTTTAAAAGTAGTTGCTCAAATGAGTATTTAAATCTTTTTACGTTTTACTGTGAACTTAGAACTTCTTGCATAACGCTGTAGATCATTTCACCTTTTTCACCCTGTTCCTCCGCGAACGTTTGATTTGCTTCAGCCACTGCTTCACGCCACTTCTCACTATCTGTTACTTCTACTAGCTCTATACCATTTTCTTCAAGTTCACTTAAGGCTTGCTCGTTCGCATCTTTAACAAGAGTCAGGTGATAGTCTGAGGCGTTAATAACAGCAGTTTCAATGATTTCTTGTTGCTCAGTTGAAAGGTTATTCCAAGCATCTAAATTGTAAATAATTGATAATGGTTGGTAAACATGCTCATCTAAAATATAGTAACTAGCCTGTTCATAGAAGTTTTCTTGTAATACGGAGTCTGGGGTTCCTTCCATAGCATCAATTGCCCCAGTTTGCAAACTGGTGTATACATCTCCGTACGGCATTGTAATCGCATTGGTACCAAGAGCTCCAGCCATCGAGACATAAAGAGTTGAATCCGGAACACGGAACCCTAATCCTTGTAGTTGGTCAATGGTTTCAACTTTTTTGTTCGACAAAATATTTCTAGGTCCATCAAAATACGCGCCAAGAAGTTTAAAGCCTTCTGCTTCACACATTTCACCAAGTTCTGGCTTAAGTTGTTCAAAAGCAGTTTGCAATTGATCAAGGGATTGGAAATTATACCATAACTCAAAGACGGCTGTTTCAGGAACATAGAGTCCAATCCCTGCAGTTCCAGAATGCATCATTTCTAATGATCCTTCATGAACTGCTTGAATATGATCTTGTTCGCTACCTAAACTCCCACCATGAAAAATATCTACAGTAATAGTACCATTTGACTTTTCTTCGATTTCTTCCTTTAGACTATCAAATGCTACGCCGTAGGTTGTATCTTGTGCATAAAAATTTCCAATTCTAATTGTTACCTCTTCGGCTTGCCCCATTGACCCATCCTCGTTGTTTGAGCTTCCGGATTCTTGCTCGTTGGCAGCGCTGTCATTTCCTCCACAAGCACTTAAAGATAATAAAAGTAACAAAATCCCCCATAACATCCATGCTTTTTTCATAAAACCTCTCTCCTTTTAATTTAATATGATTCACTTCGTTAAAACGAAGAAATCTCTAGTCCATAAATAAATTTGGAATTAATGTTACAGTTCCTGGAATAAGAATAACGATCAACAATATAAAAATAAGTGTTAAAACAAAAGGAATTAGAATTCGAAATGTACTAGCAATTGGGATTTGGCCAATACTTGCACTAATAAGCAACAAACCTCCAACTGGGGGAGTCACAGATCCAATCATTGAAGCAATAACTATTACAACTCCAAAAAAGACAGGATCAAACCCTAATTGCTCACCTACTATCGCAAGGGGAGTGGCGAACATAATAAGAATAGGTGTAACATCGACAAACATTCCCATAATAAAAATAAATAATATAATTAAAAGTAAACTTAATGTAGGGGAACTAGTAATTGTTTGTAAAGTATCAATAACGACTGTTTGGAACTGAGCTCTAACAAGTATGTTAGAAAAAATAGCTGAAGTAGCTAAGATTAAAAAAATGATCGCAGTAGTATGGGTAGAGCTGATTACAGCATTTTTGACTGTTTCGAAGTTATTTAATGTTCTGAATAAAATTCCGATAATAAAAGCCAATACTACTGCAATTACTCCAGACTCAGTTGCCGTAGCGAACCCAGTTGAGATTGAGCCAATAATCACAATAGGAACCAATAATGCGACAAACCCTTCCTTCGTCCTTTTAAGCAAACGTTTAGATTCAAACTTTTCATGTGATTTTTCGTATCCTTCTTTTCGACAAATAATATAGGATGTAACCATTAGGCCTAAACCCATTAGTATACCTGGAATAATCCCTCCTAGGAAAAGTTTTCCAACAGAGACATTAGTGAGAAATCCATAAAGAATAAAAAGCACACTTGGTGGAATAATAGGTCCCACTGTAGCTGATGCAGCTGTTACCACCACAGCAAAATTAGCTTTAAATCCCTTTTCTTTCATTGTGGAGATCATAGCTGTTCCGATTGCTGCGGTATCAGCAGCACCGGAGCCGGAAACCCCAGCCATTAGCATGCTTGCTAAAATATTTACATGGGCTAGTCCACCACGAATATGGCCTACTATTGCTTCAGCGAGGTTCAAAATCCTTATAGTCAATCCAGCGCGATTCATCATTTCGCCAGCTAATATGAAAAAGGGAATAGCCATGAGTGTAAATGAATTCATACCTGAAAACATTTGAGAGGGCAATAAAGTAAATGGAATCCCGATATCAACTAATAAAATTGTTGTTAGTGCTGCTAATCCGATACATATAGCAACTGGGATTCCCATAAAAACAAATGTTATAAGTAAGCCGAACAGTAACAAAACGACCATTTACTCTTTCACCTCCTGCTTTCTATAATCTGAAGTTTGAATTATGGTTAGAAAGATTACTTCAAGAATTAATAATAAAGATCCCAAAGGAATAAAAAGATATGGATAGACCATAGGTAGTTGTAAAATAGCAGAAAATTGACTTGAATTTGAGACAGCCATTTCATAACCATAAAAACCAATAAATGAAAAGAAAATGATCATTAGTGTATTATTAACCATTTGTAGTCCTAAACGAAATCTGGGAGATAACTTTTCTAATAGTAATGTGAAAGAAACATGCATACCTTTTCGAACTCCAATGCCAATGACTAGAAAGACAGAAGCAATAATTGAAAAGCGAGTTAATTCAGCAGACCAAGGAATGGCAGGTAAAAATGTAAAAGTTCTTGCGAAGGTTCCAAAAACAGTGGAAATAATTCCAATACAGAAAAATAGAACAGAAAAGACTTCGATTGTTTTCTCTAAATGATCACGTATATTCGAAATCACTTGCATTATGTAACCCCTTTCTTTTTTTGGACTCAAATTATCAGATGAGATAAATAAATGAGAAGATACTAATGAAAACGTTTTTAAGATGATTTTGGAATTCATATTAATCAATAATTGCTTAGTTGTCAACATAGAATTAATATTGACTATAAAAAAACACAAGTATAAAATAAGAATATAGCAATGAAAATGTTTTCAGAAAAGGACAGAAGAATAATGAAAGTTAAAACAATTAAAGATGTAGCGAAGCAAGCTGGGGTTTCGATCTCAACTGTTTCGAGGGTTTTAAATGGTTATAAAAACGTAAATCCTGAAACTCATGAATTGGTAATGGACGCTGTGAAACGTATTGGCTATTCTCCTAATGCTCTCGCGAGAAGTTTACGTAGCCAATCAACCCGGACTCTCGGGCTTATTGTAAATAACATACTTAATCCTATTTATTCGATTATGGGTCAGGCTATTGAAGATACAGCCCGTAATTATGGTTACCAAGTTTTTCTGTGTAACAGTGGAGCTAACCCGGAGTATGAGTTGCAATACCTTGAAGGGTTATATGAAAAAAAAGTAGATGGAATTATTATTGCTCCTACAGGGCAAAACAAAGAGAAACTAGAGTTGTATGTTAATTCTGGTATACCGGTTGTGCAGGTGGATAGATACGTTGCGGGGTTGGGAACCGATGCGGTTTTAACTGATAATGCAGAAGGGGCTTATAAACTGGTTTCACATATGATAAAGCGAGGATATGACAATATTGGCATCATTGTAGGAGTGCAAACAGTAACGACTGGAATGGAGCGTATGACCGGATACTTTAATGCTCTTGCTGAACACGGTTTTCACCCGAAATCTGAGTATATAAAAGTTGGTCACTTTGATGAGGGAACTGGTTATAAGGCAATGTTGGAGCTTTTAAGCTTACCTGTACCGCCAAGGGCAGTTTTTGTAGGGAACAATTTAATGGCTAAAGGGGCTATTAAGGCGATCTACGAAAAAGGGATTAGGATACCTGAAGATTTGGCGTTTGGTATGTATGATGACCCGGATTGGGCGGAAATGCACAACCCTCCTATTACTGTTATCAGACAACCTACAAAAGAGATCGGGGTAAAGGCAACCGATATTTTAATTAATCGAATTTTGAATCAGTCAAAAGAAAATCAAGAAGGTCTTAAGAGCGAAACGGTTCCTAGTGAATTGATTATCCGTAAATCAACATGATCTTCTTTTTTTACCCATCTATAAAAACGTTTTTATAAATAGAATTAAATTAAAATTGATAGAATAAAGGATTTTTATTCTTGTTTTTTAAAAAAACCTATGATATCGTTTTCATATAAATTTATAGTAATATTTCTAAAGAAGTTCCTTGTTACTCAACAAAACTAGAGAGGAGTTGTACAAATGAAGAAAAAAGTAATAAGTATGCGAGAAGCAATCTCGAATATTCGGAATAATTCCACATTGGGTATTGGAGGATCTTTAATTAGAAGACACCCAATAGCCGCTATACATGAAATTATAAGACAAAGAAAGAAGAACTTAACTATTTATGGTTGGAACAATGCTAACGATTTTGATTTATTAATTGCGGCCGGCTGTGTAAGGGAAGCTCATTCATCATATGTAGGGATGGCAAATGTAGGGCAGGCTTATTCATTTCGCCGAGCACTGGAAAAAGGAATTATCCGATTTATAGATCATTCTGAAACTACGGCAATTGATCGTTTTCGAGCTGGCGCATCTGGCGTTAATTTTCTCCCGTCAAAGTCACTGTTAAATTCATCGCTTTATGTTGAAAATGAATATACTAAGCCGATGAAATGTCCATTTACCGGAGAAGAGTATGTAGCCTTGAAAGCGTTTCAACCAGATGTAGCTATAATCCATGCACATAAAGCTGATGTATATGGGAATGTTCAATTGGATCGGAAACGAATGATGGATAATGAGACTGATATTTTAATAGCCAAATCGGCAAAGTTTACAATTGTTACTGTTGAGCAAATAGTGAGTGAAGATGCTATATGTTCAAGCCCAACTGATACAGTCCTGCCAAAACTGTTTATTGATGCAGTTGTCGAAGCTCCGTATGGTGCCTACCCAACTTCTTGTGACACACGATATGATTACGACCTTGATCATCTATTGTTGTATAACGAGAGAAGCAAAACTGAGGAAGGAATATCTTCTTATCTAGAGGAGTACATTTATCAAGTTCGAGATTGGGAACATTTTCTTGAAAAGGTTGGTATTGATAGTTTGATATCTTTGACACGGACTCAAGGGGTGCATCAATCATGAGAAAGGACTATACAATTTCAGAACTGTTAGCTACTGAGGTAAGTCGACATCTCCCAAACGGAGAGATGGGATTTATTGGCGTGGGTACAGGGGGAGAGGCGTTTATTATGGCAGTTGGCATCCCCGCAGTAGCATCTCGGTTAGCTCAATTAAGGAGGGCTCCAGATTATACAGTAATGTTTGGACCTATTATTGACCCATTTCTAGATGCTGAACACCTTCCTTCTTCTACAAATGAATTTGATTTAATTCGTTGGAAATGCAGATCGCAGATTCCTGTTGAAGATGCGTTAAATATATTCAAACGAGGTTTAATGGGAGTGGGGTTCGTGTCAGCCGCTCAGATAGATCAATATGGTAATTTGAATATTTCACAAATTAATAACCCAAATATTAGACTACCAGGCGCCTTAGCTCAAACTGATCATCAAGCATATGCAAAACAAACAATAGTATTAATGAAGCATAGCGTAAGGACATTTGTTCAAAAAGTAGATTATATTACGGGACAAGGTCATGAAAAGAGGGAAGGCCTCACGGGCGGTGGACCCTCACTCGTAGTAACTGATCTGGGAGTGATGGATTTTGATCCGTTAACCAAGAAATTGAGGCTGAAATCCATTCATCCAGGTAAATCAGTAGAGGAAATAATAAGTAAGACTGGATTTGAACTTAGTATTCCGAAGGACGTCACAGTCACCCAACCGCCGTCAATAGAGGATCTGAATTTAATCCGTCTACGAATTGACCCTGATAGAAAATTCCTAGAAGCTCGTATGTCTCTAGTACCAGCTTCTTTAGATTCTTAATATGTGAAATAAAACGTGTTTAAAGGAGGGGCAAGGTTTGGTAAGTAAAGAAATCACTCTGTTAGAAGCTGTATCAAAAATAAAAAATGGCACCCATATTTGTTTTAGTGGGTTTGCTCATTCAATGGCTCCTATGGCCTTTGTAAGAGAAATGATAAAGCATGGAATTAAGGATTTAGAAATTAGTGCTTTAGGGGAAGCGTGGGCAGTTGATATGTTGGCTGCAGCAGGAGCAATAAAAAAGATTCGAATGTCGAACTTTATGTTCGAAGGGTGGGGGCGCTGCCAAAATTTTTCAAGAGCCGTAGAGAATGGAGATATTGAAATTGAGGATTACAGTCATTTTGGAATGAGTAACCGTTTTTTTGCAGGGGCTATCGGAATTCCTTTTATTCCCATAAAATCGATGAATGGAACAGATATTGTCAATATCGAGACTTTTGATCAAGGGAATAAATTTAGACAGGCAGAATGTCCTTTTACAAGTGAAAGGGTAACACTTGTTCCATCAGTGCAACCAGAGTATGCGGTTTTACATGCCTCTCGGGCTGATCGTAATGGGAACGTCCAGTTGTTTGGAATTTCTTCCTCTAGTGAAGCAATTGCTAAAGCAGCAAAAAAAGTTATCGTTACCGTTGAAGAGATCGTTGAAGAAGAGGTCATTCGCCAGGACCCCCTTTATACGCTTTTGCCAGGTTTTCTTGTTGACGCTATTATCCATGTACCCTATGGAGCTCATCCGGCAGGGATGTATAAATATTATGATTATGATAAAGAACACATTGATGAATATATTCGGGCTAGCCGTAATGAAGAACAAATAAAAGATTATTTAAATAAATATGTTAGAGAATCTGAGAACCACAATGAATATCTGAAAAAGATTGGTCTCCGAAGAGTACTTCATTTACGTGCTGACCCATATTATGGGTACTCATTAAAGGCAAGGGGGGAATTGGAATGAAGGGTGGCCAAGCTAACCAAATAACAGCAGATGAAATGATGGTCTATGCTGCTTCAAAATTGTTTGAAGATGGAGAAATAGCATTAGTAGGGACTGGGTTACCGATGATAGCAGCTTACCTTGCTAAGCAAACACATGCTCCGAATACGACTCTTATATTTGAATCTGGAATTATGGATGCTGAAGCAAAACATATGGCATCTGGAGTTGGTGATTTTCCATTAGTCAATCGAGCTGTAAAAACGAGCAGTTTATTTGATTCGCTTAGCTTATTACAAAGAGGGAAGATCTCACTTGGGTTTCTTGGAGCAGCGGAGATTGACCCCTTTGGAAATATAAATTCCACAATAATTGGTAACTACAATGATCCAAAGGTTCGCCTTCCAGGAAGCGGTGGGGCCAATGATATTGCCTCTATGGCACAGCGAACAGTCATAATGGTTAAACATCAAAGAAGAAAATTTGTTGAAAAACTACAATATATGACTACTCCGGGGTTTATTGAAGGTCCCGAAAGTAGAGAAAAATATGGCTTACCTGGTAAGGGACCACAAAAGGTTATAACTGACTTAGGTGTGTTTTGTTTTGACAAAAATTCAAAACGAATGGTAATTGAGTCTCTTCACGAGGGTGTCACACTGGAAAAGGTGAAATCTGAAACTGGGTTTAATTTTGACCATATACCGATTTTTATTCCTACGACTGAAAAACCTGATACTAACATCCTTTCAATTATTCGAAGTCTTGACCCTGAGCGAATTTATATTAATAAGTAACTCAAACTTCGCACCTAAATAATTAGATGAGGTTGTTGATTTTGTTTGGGTTCTCCCTATTTCAATAGGAGCCTTGACATTATGCTTCATAAATACAAAAAACACCTCATTCTTTGGTATAGTG
>NZ_JAMBOS010000018.1 GCF_023715705.1 Halalkalibacter oceani | reverse complement strand
TTGGCGCAGTTATACGTTATGGGAGATGTCTTTTTCCTTTCCCCAGAATTATAAATGTCGAAATGTTTCGAATTATATACGGACATTATAATCGACTAATTCTGGACAGGCAATACCGTCAACTTTCAGTAATTTAAGGGTGTCAAAAACACCAATGGGGAAACAACTTCAAGTAGACTGGGGGGAGACAAAACAGAAAACGACAGACAACAAAGAAAACAAACTCTATCTCATTGCTTTTGTCCTCGCCCACTCCAGACAGAAATATATGGAATGGCAGACGCGTCCTTTTACGTCAGGAGATGCGATTCGTTGTCATGAACATGCCTTTCAGTTCTATGGAGGACGAACAGAAGAAATTGTTTATGATCGGGATCACTTAATCGAAGTAAGTGAGAATACTGCACAACTGCTTTTAACAACTGCGTTTCAACAGTATGTACATGAACGTAAGTTCAACGGTTCACTTGTGCAGAAGAGCTGATCTAAAGGCATGATTGAAAATCTAGTGAAATACATAAAAGGCAATTTCGCTGACAGTCGTGTATTTAGCGACATAGAAGATTGGAATAGTCGATCACTAAATGGCTTCAGCGTACTGGGAACCAGCAAGTTCATCAAACAACGAAAAAAAGACCAGCAGATGTGTTTCTCCTCGAAAAGCAACACTTATAGCCAGTCTCATCGTTACTTTCATATGAAAGTAGCCATAACCAAAGTATAAAGAAGTGTAAGCAAGGAAACACAATCCGGTACAAAGTCAAACCGTTATTGTCCCCCTAGGGACTTATCAAACAATGGGTGATAATCTTGTCTGGATTGAAGTGAAAAACGAAGATCAAAAGACGCCCGTTATTCGTCGAGAAGCAAAAGGTGAGGTCATTGATAGTGGATAATTTGAGTGACTCACAGTATGTATCGATCCTGATTCATCACTTATCGCTCTCACTCCTGAAGAAATTGGTCGTAGACGCTCAGCGGGCGGACAGCGACCTCAATATCTGAAGCAGACTTGAAGGTGCCAGCCTTTGCACGCTGCTTTTTTCTTATCTGCTCGGAAAGAGGTGAGATCTTACCATCTTTAGTGTAAGTAAGTATGGCCTCGGCATGATGATAAACGGTAATTCTCCCAACAAGGGTTGCCTTAATCATGACTTCATGTCCTGCATAGGTGAAACTCAAAAGAATCTTTCGTGCATGAAAGTTCAGAATGCCGTCCCTTCCTATCTTTCGATAGCTGAGAAAACTTACTTCAACTTGGAAGGAAGAGAATCGAGAGGTTCTTTCATCCAAAATTCTAAAGACTTTCGTTCCGTGGTAGATGAATAGGTTACACTAGATCGGACATCTTCATTAAGATCATACACACTTGGTTCAAATAAAAGCTGAGGAGAATCGAACATGATCAAGCGTCCGCTAAGATTTGTCCGATTTAGTGTTGACATACCCATATTCAAATAATATGGGGTGTAGGATACCAATCTAAAAAATAAGAGATTATGAAAATAAAGAAACAAAAGGGAAAAAATACTTGACCTTTTGTTTCCGATAACCGAAGAGGGCTGCCTTCGATCCACCTTTTCTTAACTGTTCTTGGCTGAAAAATCAAAATCACAGCCTTTATCTGCTTGAAGAACATGTTGACGATAGAGCCATTTATAGCCTGTTGTATAATCATCAAATGAGGGTGGACTCCAATTCTTTTTTCTTTCAGCTAATTCTTCCTCGGACACTAGTAATTCAAGAGAGCCCTTTTCCACATCGATTTCAATTACATCTCCATCTTTAATTAACCCAATCGGACCACCAACAGCAGCTTCGGGAGCAACATGTAAAACGACTGATCCAAAGGCAGTTCCGCTCATTCTGCAATCAGAAAGTCTTAACATATCTCTAACACCTTGCTTAAGAAGCTTGTCCGGGATAGGGATCATTCCTGCTTCTGGCATCCCTGGTGCGCCAACTGGTCCAGCGTTTTGGAGGACAAGAACACTGTCCTCAGTGACCTCTAAATTAGGGTCATTCACACGTTGTTCCATATCTTGAAGAGAAGTAAAAACAACAGCATTTCCTTTGTGCTTTAGAAACTTTTTGTTCATGACAGCTTTAGGTTTTATAACTGCACCGGCCGGGGCCAAATTCCCCTTTATGACTTTAATTCCACCATTTGAGTATAGTGGCTCTTCTAATGTTCTAATAATATGACGATAGACAGGATTTATTTTAACATCTACTATATTTTCCTTAAGTGTCTTCCCAGTAACCGTCATTTCATCTACGTGTAATAAAGGAGATAATTCTTTAAGCACAGCCGGCATTCCACCCGCTTTATACAAATCCTCCATTTGGTATTCGCCTGCAGGTCTAATATTTGCGATAAATGGCGTAGATTTACTTAATTCATCAAATCGATCTAACGTTAGCTTAATCCCGAGTCTTCTAGCAATAGCAATCAGGTGAATGACAGAATTGCTAGAGCCACCAACGGCCATGACTGTGCGGACTGCATTATCAAATGCATTTTTTGTCATGATATCTGAAGGACGAATATTCTCTTTAACTAGATTAATAATGGCTTTTCCTGTTTCTTTCGCTAATCTCAATCGCTCATTTACTGTTGCAGGTGCTGCAGCAGTTCCCGGTAACATCATGCCCATCGATTCAGCACAAGCCGCAATCGTACTCGCTGATCCCATAACCATACAATGACCGGCAGTTGGAGCTAATTGCTTGTTTATGTCATTCAATTCCGTTTCGTTTACTGTGCCGGCCTTGTATTCCTGCCAGAAAAAGCGACAATCTGAACAGGCTCCAAGGGTTTTTCCATTATATTCTCCATTATTCATCGGACCACCAGTAATCATAATTGCAGGTTTGTTCGCACTAGCTGCACCCATTAATTGAGCAGGGGTCATTTTATCACATCCACCAATTAGAATAACTCCATCAATCGGTTGAGCAGCAATCATTTCTTCTGTGTCCATTGCGACAAGATTTCGATAAAGCATTGTTGTTGGTGTTGTAAACATTTCCCCAACAGAAATTGTAGGGAATTCAAGAGGGATTCCTCCAGCCATGATAACTCCGTGTTTAATGGCCTCAATAATTGGCTTTAAGTGACTGTGGCAGCGATTGATTTCACTGAATGTATTACAAATTCCAATGACCGGTTTATCGTAATCCGTCTCATCATAGCCAAGGTGACGCTGAAATGCCATACGAATAAATTGACTAAAACCTTCATCTCCATATGATGTACCTGTTTTTTTTATCATGATATCCTCCATTCATATTTATGACGATTTTCCATTCTCTCTTTGTAAATGATTTAATTCAAATAATGCTAATTCACGGTTACCTTCCATATGTGAAATCATATACATCTTAGCTTTTTCTGGGTTTCTGTCGCGGATTGCATTTGCGATCATTGTGTGATAATGAGCTGCTTTTTCCCTCATATTTTTAATATTTGTATGACCTCTTGCGGCAAGCAGCTTGTCTTGTAGGTTATCATAAATTTCTATCCAAACATTGTTATGGGTAGCCTGTGCGATTATCTTATGAAAACGTAGATCTTCATGTAATGTGCTTTTTTGTTCGTCTACTAATGTAGACATTCTTTGCGCTGAATCACAGATTAATTGAATTTCATCATCGAATGCCTGTTTGGCAGCAGTTTCTGCAAAAAGTGGTTCCAGAAAACTGCGAACTTCACTTAATTGTAATAAGTCTGCTACTGAAAAATCAGGTAAATGATCATCATTGCTAATATTCATCGTATGTTTATTAACAAAGATACCTCTTCCTTGCTCAATACTAATAAGGTTTTTACTTTGTAAAACACGTAAGACCTCGCGCACAGTGGCAACGCTGACATGGAACTCTTTTGCTAAAGAGGGCAAGGTTGGTAGACGATCACCCGGAGACCATATTCCTGTGTTTAAATTCTTTTCAAGCGCTGCTAGTATTTGATTAAAACGATCATTATTGTTTCGCATCCTACACCTCTCACTTTTTAAGATCTGATGAATTTAATCTTTCACTAAAAGATACATTGAATTTTGCTTGTTGTCAATATTCCGATAATTACTTCGTTAAGAAACTATAGGACATAACTGCTTATCCAGGATTACCCGAAGTGATGCGGTTTGGCAAGCTTTTGGAAGGACGTTACGGTTCATCAAAAACGTTCTACAGTAGCTTCTACAAATGACAAGATACCGGATTACTTGTCGTCATTTTAAAGTCTTTCACGTCAAACCTGATTTTGAAAACTCGAGTTCAACACAGTGACGATGTGGGAAAAGCAGAAGTATACGGAGGAAATCAGCACATGGGTGTTAGGCAGACAGAAGACAACTGATCTTTATCCTGTAATCGATGGACCGTTTCTTCTGACGTGCGGTCAAGTCTATAATTCCATTCGTTGATCGGGGTGCTTCAGGAGGTTGATATTAAGGAAATTGTTATTTTTCAAAGTCTATGGCTCATAAACAATTCGAAATTGGATTATGGTTGAGCAGGCATCAGGCACCATCCTACCTAAAGCGAATCGTAGGAATTTACGGAAAGTCGATTGGTTTCACTACAAAGAATGCCATCTGGCAGAGTGCGTTTTCGATAAAATTAACCATTTTTTCCACGGGAATACTCGTTACGACAAGTTTGCTAAGTCATTCTTGACTTTTTGTGGTAGCTGCCATTTTTAAATTGACTCAACAAATAATTGCCGGACGCGTCCTAAATAATCGGTTACACGACAGGGTTATCGGTGCGAATGGAGCCGACAAGTCAACGATGGTCAAGTTGATGATGAATCTTCACCAGCCAGGTGGAGAAGTAAATATAATTTAGACTAAATTATGCCGATCAAGAGGTAGACAAAAAGCGGGCCCTTTGTTTACCTCTTTTTAAAACAGTAGCGCCGCCAGCTTGTCCTGGAAATTCTCACTCCCGTTCAATTTTCGCATCTAGAATTTTCGACAAAAGCTGCAACCTCTGACTAGAGCTGACGTAGCGGACAGTCCGGTTAAAGAAGCGGTCCGAATTGACCCGGTGAACGAAAACAAGGTTTTTTTCCGGCACAATATCGATCGATTGCCCGTAACGGCCGACAGCAGAATAAAGGCCGACATCGGCAAACTCTTTTTCTGCGACCCACCACATATAGCCGTAGCCATATTCATTGGAGGAAGGCGCATGTGCATGAGCCTGCGTGCTCACCTTGACCCATTCCTCGGGGATAATTTGTTTTCCTTCCCATTGTCCGTTTTGCAAATAAAGTTGTCCGAAACGCGCCATGTCACGGGCTGACATCCGGAAAAGGTAGGATGGATGCAACGAACGGCGCAGCTCATACTTATAGCTTCCATCCTCAGGCTCAAAATCTTCCATTCCAAGCGGCAGGGCAATTTTGTGATAAAACTCATCAAATAAATCTTTGCCGGTCAGATTATTGAAGATCGTTCCTAACACATTGAAGTCCCAATTATTATAGTAGAAATACGAACCAGGGAGGTGAAGCTCCCGTTCAGGCCGCCGCCATCTCATCATTAAAGATTCCTCTCCGGCTCTTAAAAAGATACCGGAGCGTGACGTTAATAAGTCTTCAATTTGCGCCTCTTTTTCCATCTCCGTCAACGCGACGCGATCTTCAATCCCAAGCTCACGCAGCGTTTTCGATAAAGCGATCGTCCCTTCCTGAACATGAATTCCATACAGCGCGCTTAAATAGCTTTTGCGAATGGAATGGACGTTGCTTTTCTGACTTGTGTTCCCCCAGGAGAATAACACTTTTCCGTCATAAATCGCCATCGCCGCCGTTGAGCCAAGCGATTGGTAAAATTTGCGGGCTTCTTCAAGCTTTTCTTCCGACCAGCCGATCTCTTCGAGGTTTTCATGCTTCGGCCAGGTCGACTCCGTTTTAAGAAGCGGTGTGTCTTGATACCCGATTATGAGAAGAGCAATCATATTTATCATCCCTGCTAGTATAATGATCGTTCTTTTTTCGCGTTTACTCATAAATGACCCATTCCTAACTCGTTCGATTACACGAAGGAATACTTGCCGCTTGACTCGTCTTGATCTCCCGCCGTTTCGTCTTTGCCGTTGAAACATTAATTCTGCCGACAATGTAATGACCGTATTTCCACTTATTTAACACGAAAATCGTCAACATGGAAAAGGTGGTACTGACAAGAAACAAGACAAGAATCGTAAAAATGCCAAAATTCAGCGGTGTGTAATCAAAAAGAATAATCAACAAAGCTATATACATCGTATGAAGTAAATAGATACCGTACGAATACTGACTGATTTTTATGAAAAGCTGCGGAACGGTTTTCATCTTCATCGCGAAATAAAGAACAAAAACGATGACGCTGCATGTGTGAAACAGGATATCAACCCGCTTTGAACTATCAATCGCAAAGCCGTTATGATAAGAAAGGAGCAAAAGAGCACCGCTTACAAACGGGGCGATCAAGACCCAACCTTTATACTTTTTAATCATCGCTGAAAAAGTCTCATAGTGAGAGCCGATATAGTAGGCTAATGTAAAGTAAAAGATCCAGCCCGGGAACGGAATCCAATAATAACGCTCCCAAATATAGTCGGCAAACGGCAGCGCGACCGGCCCGGTAAAGTTAAACACAGACAAATAAATGACATTAACAATGAGAGACAAGCTGATCACGTATAATGGCCGATGGCGGTCAAGCCAGTTGCGGCCCCATACGAACAATAAATAAAACTGGAAAATAATCAGCACGAAGTAGGCATGAAAATCGCCGATAAAAATGTTCAAAAATGCTTTTTTTGCGAACTCGCCCGAGGAAACGAGCAAATAAGGGAAAGCATAAAGAAATCCCATACAGACGTAAGGAATCAGGATGAATTTGATCCGTTTCGCTAAAAAATTTTCCGGGATCTCCTTTTGTCCTTTGTAGCTGAACCCGAGAATGAGGGCTGTGATAAAGATAAACGTCGGCGTCCCGTAATACAGGAACATATTGACCGAATCAAGCACCAGCTTGCTGTAGTCCGGCAAGGCGGCAAGGAAGCTGATATAGTCCATTCCCCAATCAATCGAATGCAGAAGGACGATGCTTAA
The DNA here is from genome assembly GCF_023715705.1 of Halalkalibacter oceani. GTDB lineage: Bacteria > Bacillota > Bacilli > Bacillales > Bacillaceae_D > Halalkalibacter > Halalkalibacter oceani_A. The sequence goes on along the minus strand of NZ_JAMBOS010000018.1, from coordinate 63,367 downwards.
ACAGGCGATGCTTCGTAAAAAAGAAATTTCATGCAAATATTGTTTACCCATAAGAGATCATCATCTTTCTTTATGTGATAATTTCCTTATTCTCATCGCATCTCTCGTCTTATTCTTTAATCCCCTTTCGCGTAGAAAGAAAACACTGTACTATGTAATTTGAAGTATAGTAGATAACCAAAAAAAAGTAAAAAGCCGATCAAATAGGTGGAAAGCGTCAAAAAAGGAAGTAAAACCCTTTTAATTCCAAAAGGTGGACGGACCAAGCATATTAGCAAGGTGGAGATCAATAGGTCTTTCCTCTTGTTTATTTGGCTAAAAATTGTAATAGAAGCAATTTTATTAAGTTTGTCTTTTGCATCTTGAAAAACTGTGTAATGTCACAAAAAAGAATGGAAACAACAGCTTTATATAATTTCACATACCGTAATTATTTTATAAATTTAAAATAACAAACCAATCACAAAAAGCAAACTCATAATCGGAATTTTCCCGTTTGGATTGAAGAAGGAACGAAAGAATAGGAGAAGAATGACATCGTGAGCAAATAGAAAAAGCTACTAAAGTAAAAAAACACATTGTATACTTATTAGTAAGGGGATTATAGAGGAGGAAAGAAGAGATGAAAATATTAATCGTTGGAGCAGGAGCAGTTGGAGGCTATTTTGGGGCAAGGTTGATCGAAAAAGGTGAAGATGTCACTTTTTTAGTACGGGAAAAGCGTAAGCAACAGCTTCTGGAAGATGGTCTGGTTGTTGAGAGCAAGCACGGAAATGTAAGCGCTATACCGCAATTGATTACTGCCGCGGACCAGGGATCATTTGATGTTGTTTTAATTGGGACAAAGGCGTATCATCTTGATCAGGCGATTGACTCTGTAAAACCGTTTGTACATAGCGGCACGGTCATTATCCCGATGCTGAATGGAATTGCGCATATTGAACAGCTTCAGCAAGCTTTTTCAAAGGAGCAGGTCATGGGAGGGCTCTGCTTTATTGAATCAACTGTGACGGCAGACGGGATCATTCAGCAAACGAGCGGCATTCATCATTTCCTGTTCGGTGAGCTTGATGGACAAGAAACAGAGCGGCTTAAGCGGCTCGAGCAAGTGTTTTCAGGAACGAAAGGAAAGATTAAAGTAAGCAATTCGATCCTGAGTGAATTATGGCATAAATATTTGTTTATTACAGCAATGTCTGGGGTGACGACATTATTTCAGCAGCCGGTCGGACCGATCCTTGAGTTTGAGGAAGGACAGGAAGTCATAAAGACATTAATTAGCGAAATCAGCCAGGTTATGCGGGCGGAAGGCGCTCCAATCGCCGAAGATGTGGAAGTGGAACAATACGGCCGTTTCATTGCCTTGGATTATGGAATGAAATCGTCGATGCAGCGCGATATGGAAAAAGGCGCGCCGGTAGAAGTAGATCATCTCCAAGGGTACCTGCTTAAAAAAGCACAGCACCATAAGATTGAAACACCGGTATTGAAAAGTATTTATGTCAACGTCAAACTGTATGAAAAAAGCAGATCATAACGAAAGCAAGAAGCTCCTATAAGACAGACTTCAGCCCGTCGACCGTCTCGTAAAATGAAGCGGTGGACGGGCTTTTTTAGATAATATGGATATAGGAAGGATCAGTCGATTTTAGAGGGCGCTTTTCTCCTTTTCAAATGGATTCGGTCGCTTACCGTGCAAATAGAGTGTCCCTCTAGAAAAACAAACAAACATTCGGTACAATGGATGAAGAGATTGGTGAGGTGAGCGGATGTTTAAAGAAACGTTAGAGCACATATTAGCGGACTTACGAGACGGTGAGGATTTCAAGGAACGAATTGTCCATTGGCATGAAATGAAAGAAGTGCCGGCGCGGACAAAGCCGTTTCCTGAATGGATCGATGAACGCTTAAAGCAGGCTTTACAGCGGAGAGGGGTTTCTGACCTTTATCTCCATCAGCACGAGGCGGTCAGCTATGCTGCGAGCGGAGAGAATTTTGTCGCGGTTACGCCGACGGCTTCAGGGAAAACGCTGTGCTACAATCTACCCGTCCTTGGAGAAATTTTAAAGGATGAGGAAAGCCGGGCGCTTTATTTATTTCCGACGAAGGCTTTAGCGCAGGACCAGAATAGTGAGATTAATGAAGTGATAGAAGAAATGGGAGTTAAGGTAAGGTGCTTTACGTATGATGGCGATACGGCACCGACGATTCGCCAAACGGTTCGAAAGGCCGGCCATATTGTGATTACGAATCCAGACATGCTCCATTCGGCGATTTTGCCGCATCATACGAAATGGGTCGCGTTTTTTGAGAACTTAAAATACATCGTCATTGACGAACTGCATACGTACCGTGGTGTATTCGGCAGCCATGTCGCCAATGTCCTGCGCCGATTGAAGCGGATTGCCCGCTTTTACGGCAGCGATCCGCAATTTATTTGTACGTCGGCAACGATCGCCAATCCAAAAGAACTGGCTGAGCAGCTGACAGGTGAGCCGATGCGGTTAATTGATCAAAACGGGGCGCCACAGGGGAAGAAGCATTTTCTCTTTTATAATCCGCCGATTATTAATGAGCCGCTGCATATCCGGCGGAGTGCGACTGTTGATGTCAATATGCTGGCAAAACGCTTTCTTGAAAACCGGATCCAGACGATTGTGTTTGCCCGCAGCCGGGTGAGGGTGGAGATTATTTTAAGCCACTTGCAGGCTCTTGTCGAAAAGGAACTCGGTCCGAAATCGATTCGCGGCTACCGTGGCGGTTATTTGCCGAAGCAGCGGCGGGAAATTGAGCAGGGCTTACGTCAAGGCGATATTATTGGCGTCGTCAGCACGAATGCGCTTGAGCTTGGTGTCGATATCGGCAAGCTCCAGGTATGTATTATGACCGGATATCCGGGCTCTGTCGCCAGCGCCTGGCAACAGGCGGGGCGGGCCGGCAGACGGCAAAATGAAGCGGTAATTATTATGGTGGCGGGTTCCACCCCGCTTGATCAGTATATTGTCCAGCATCCGGAATATTTCTTTGAGCGTAGTCCGGAATCAGCACGGATCAACCCGGACAATCTCATTATTTTGATTGACCATATTAAATGCGCCGCCTATGAGCTGCCATTTAAGCAGGGAGAAACCTTTGACGGGGTGGAGCTAGACGATATTCTGGAGTTTCTCGCGGAGGAGCAGGTGCTGCATCAGCGAGGAAAGAAATGGTACTGGATGAACGACGCGTTTCCGGCCCATGGTATCAGCCTCCGCTCGGCGTCGCAGGAAAATGTCGTGATCATTGACCAAAGCGACCGCGCCCACCACCGGGTAATCGGGGAGATGGACCGCTTCAGCGCGCTGACACTACTGCATGATGAGGCGATTTATCTTCATCAAGGCGTTCAGTATCAGGTGGAATATTTGGATTGGGATGAGAAAAAAGCATTCGTCCGTGAAGTTTCAGTTGAATATTTTACCGACGCGAATCTGGCCGTGCAGCTTCGGGTGTTGGAAGAGGATGAACAACGGACCGAGCCGGAGGCGACCATTCATTACGGCGATGTTATGGTTAATGCGAAAGCGACGATTTTCAAAAAAATAAAACTCTCAACCTTTGAAAATATCGGCTCAGGGCCGATTCATCTGCCGGAAGAAGAACTCCATACAAGTGCCATGTGGATCAGCTTTTCAAGTGAGATAACAGAGCAATTTGGTGAAGCGCCCTTCGATCAGGCGTTGACTGGTCTTGCCCAGTTGCTGCAGCAGGTTGCGCCGGTATTTGTGATGTGTGACCGTCATGACCTACATGTTGTTCCGCAAATGAAGGCTGAGCATTCCGAGCTTCCGACGATTTTTCTCTATGACCGCTATCCTGGGGGAATCGGGCTGGCAAAAGAGGTTTATCGACACCTGCCGACAATTCTTGCCCAGGTTTATGATCTGGTTAATCGGTGCCGGTGTGAGCATGGCTGTCCGTCCTGTGTGGGTGCCGCTTCCGACAGCGGGGTCAACACAAAAGCGCTCGTGAAAAGATTCATTTCCATACTACGTAAAGCAGAGGAGAGACATGTATGATGAAGCAAAAGCTTCAACGGATGAAACAGCATCTGCAGCTTCAGGAGAAACAGCCTTTATCCGACAGGGAGCCGGACGCAGATTCTCCGCAGCAGGAAGTGCCGTTTGAAAAAGAATGGGCTGAGTTGCAGGTAATTCCGCATTGGTTTGATGAGGAATATACGCTAATCCGGGAAAAGAGCTATCCGCTTGCTCATCAGCATGGCCGCTTTCGCTTCAGCGCCGTGGAAGAGGCAGTTGCCAGATGGCAGGATCATCTTGGGCATCATCCGCTGTCGGCGAAAGACCGCCAGGCTGGCGACCTGCTGTTCTTTGATACGGAAACGACCGGTCTTAGCAGTGGAGCCGGTAATACGATTTTTCTATTAGGCTATGCGAAAATTGAAGAAGGGGAAGTACGCGTCAAGCAATATTTTTTGCCTGGACCGGAGCATGAGGTGGCGCTTTACCATCATTTTTTAAAGGATGTGACAGACAGGCGGAACCTGGTGACCTATAACGGAAAATCGTTCGATTGGCCGCAGGTGAAAACGCGCCACACCTTTGTGCGGGATCAGGTGCCAAAGCTGCCCCAATTTGGCCATTTTGATTTATTACATGCGGCGAGAAGACTCTGGAAAGAGACATTGCCAAGCTGCAAGCTTTCTGTCGTTGAAGAACAGGTGCTGCAATTTAACCGGGTGGAAGACATACCGGGCTATATGGCGCCGTTGCTTTATTTTGATTTTTTACAGGAGCAGCACCCGGATTATATGAAAGGGATATTCCAGCACCACGAGTGGGATGTCCTCTCCTTAATGACGCTATATGCCTGTCAGTCGATGCTCGTGCTTGAGTGGCTCCAACATGGGAACCGGCCGTCACGGCGGGAAGCGTATGAAATTGCACGTTGGTATGAAGCTGCAGGGGAGGGAGAGCTGGCTGCGACGCTGTATGCCCAGTTGCTTGAAGGAGATGATGACATCGCCGAGCACGCCCGCTTCGCTTATGCGGCCGGGTTAAAGCGGCAGGCTAAATGGGAAGCTGCATTTTATCATTATAAATTTCTTGCCAGATTGTCCATCTACCCATTTGAGGCCGCGATTGAATGCGCCAAGCTGGCCGAGCATAAAAGGAAGGATCCCGAGCAAGCGATTTACTACAGCGAACTTGCGGCCCGTCATTTACCTGCCGACAGAAAACAAAAACAGCTTAACCTCGAGCTCCAGAAGAGGGTAGAGCGATTATTAAAAAAGACGGGAAAGGAATAAAAAGCTATTTCCTGGGGAAGCGCAAAAAGAGTGATTTTCCTACAAAAATCAACAATTTTGTGAACACGCAAAAGAGACTAGTTTTCTTCCTTTAAAAGTCAATTGTCAATGAGCTGAAAATCATTTACAATATGAGCGAAATCGATTAAAAGGATGAGTGAACGAAGATGTATCGCGCCCTATTAGTATTGTTTTTTGTAATCATTGGCTTAACTTTGTTTGTGATGAGTGAAATTCGCGACGGGGCATTTGCCTTTCTGTAAAAATCAAGCGACATGATTTGCTTATAAATAGGTGAAACAACTAGTACAACTACATAGCGACTAACATAGGTTAATATTGACTCACCAATAAAAAGGAGGAAATAAACCTATGCATTGTCCACCAAGAGTAAATCACTGTCCACCAAGACCGAAACATTGTCAACTGCCGACTACAACGCAGGTTCTGCCAGCAAAGGTACATCCGACACAGCACAATATCGTAGAGAAAACATGCGAATACATTGTCCCTGAAGTGTATCCAACGCATACAACAAACGTGACGAACCATGTGTATAAGCATGTAAGCAGCTTCCCTCAGACGCAATCCTTTGATGAAACAATCAGCAACCAGCAGTTTGTTGCTCCTTCTCAAGGATTTGGCGGAGGACCGGTAGCCGGTGCAATGGCGCCACCACGTCCGAATATGATGGGCATGGGAATGAATGCACCTGTCATGGGAGCGATGAGCCAACCGAACGCGCCTGTCATGGGAGCAATGAGCCAACCGAACGCACCTGTCATGGGAGCAATGCACCAGGCAAACGCGCCTGTCATGGGAGCAATGAACAACATGAAGGGCAATAAATCATGTGGATGCTAAGTAAATAGCAAAACGTGAGAGAGCAGGCTGCATACCAGTTTGCTCTTTTTTTGAAAGGATGTGACTATGAAAACACTTGCTGTTTCCGGTTATAAAGCGCATGAATTAGGAATTTTTGATCAAAAGCATCAAGGTGTTTATTATATTAAGAAAGCAATAGAACAGCGGTTACGGACATTTGCCGATGAAGGGCTAGAATGGGTAATCATCAGCGGACAGCTTGGTGTGGAGTTATGGACAGCAGAGGTCGTCTATCAGCTTAAAGAAGATTACCCGGACTTGCAATTAGCAGTTTTGACGCCTTTTTTGCAGCAGGAAAATAACTGGCAGGAGGCGAAGAAGCAATATTATCAGGACCTGCTTTCCAAAGCCGACTTCGTCGACAGCATCACAAAGCGGCCTTATGAAAGTCCGGCTCAACTGCGGTTAAAAAATGAATTTATAGTTAATAAAGCAGAAGGATTATTATTGTTGTATGATGAAGAGAAGATCGGCTCGCCTCATTATTATCTGGAAGTAGCCAAAAAACGCCAGCAGTCAGAGGATTTTCCAATTTATTTTATTACGCCGGAAGATCTCGATTTGCTTATCCAAGATGAACGTAGCTGGGAATAAAGGCGTGGAATAAGGAACTTAGGCTTTCGAAGACAAATTGACAAGTGCATGAACTTTTGAAAAAATAGAGTAAGCTGTACATATATGCTGCATAGTAGAGGTGATAAAATTGAATCAACAGGATATTCGTTTTACAGCAAAGGACATCTTGGAAAAAGATTTTAAAACAAGTATGAGAGGCTATAACCCTGACGAGGTGGACAAATTTTTAGATGCTATTATTCAAGACTACGAAGCTTTTCAAAATAAGGTAGCGGGTCTGGAACAAGAAAACGCCCAATTGAAACGCGAAGTTAAAAAGCTGTCTGAACGCAGTCAGCGACAAACACCGGCACCGGCGGCCGGGAATACAAATTATGACATTCTCCAGCGGCTTTCAAATCTGGAGAAGAAAGTTTTCGGGAGCAAGCTTTACGAGTGAACGAGAAGAGAATGGTTGATGTGTATATCGATGGGGCCAGCGCAGGCAATCCCGGCTTATCGGGCGCTGGTATTTTTATTAACTTCAAGAATGGGCAGGTCGAGCATCATTCGTTTCCTCTTGGCTTACTGTCAAACCATGAGGCGGAGTATGAAGCGCTGCTCCTGGCCCTTGACTTATGCTTGGAGCGTGACCTGACAATGGCTTCGTTTCGCACTGATTCCAAGCTGATTGATGAGGCGGTTGAAAAGCGCTATGTAAAAAATAAACGCTATCAGCCGTATTTGCACAAAGCGCTCGAAAAGATCGATAAATTTGACCTGTTTTTTATGAAATGGGTGCCCAGTAACCAGAATAAGGACGCGGATCAGCTGGCGAGAAGAGCGATCAGGGAGAACGCTAAATAATACCATTGATTTAACGGACGTATTAGCATATAATTATCTTTGTCGCTTATGACAGCTTCAAGCATTCAGGTAACCGCTGCATGCTTTAGCATGTAGAGGAAAGTCCATGCTCGCACGAGCTGAGATGCTCGTAGTGTTCGTGCCTAGCCAATTCATAAGCTAGGGTAGTCCGGTTTCGACTGGGCTAACGGCAAGGGAAGCACCTACGTCTTCGTGATATGGTGTGAGACCTTTGAAAGTGCCACAGTGACGTAGTCCGCCTGGAAACAGGTGGAGTGGAACGCGGTAAACCCCTCGAGCGAGAAACCCAAAATATGGTAGGGGCATTTTCCCGGCTGGAAATGAACAGCCAGGAAGAACAAAGAGATTTCTTTGTAGATAGATGGTTACCACCGGAGTACGAGGCTCATCACCGTTTGAAGTACAATGGTACAGAACATGGCTTATCGAATGCTTAAGAGATGCAACAAAAGCGACTTACCACATCAACGTAAGGAATTGTGCAAGCATTCTTGAACTGCTTCACGCTGCCTGCCTGTATGAAACATTCAGGGCAGGCTTTTTGACCTTTTGACGTTTCAAAAACTGTCCCCAAAAGACCAAGTTTTGGGGACAGTTTTTTGCTGAAATGAGCTGAAAAATCTTTCCTGAAAAATCATTTCATATTGGCGCATCACTCCCGAAGCGCTTTAAAGCAATGAATTTTTTTGTTTACATACGATAAATATTGGATTAATATTGTTTTAAGATAATACCAAACTATTTGAAAATTACTAAAGGGGTTTGATTATGAAGAAGACATGGAAACATTGGTTGAGTATTGCAGTATTGGGTCTAGGTTTAACTGCCTGTGGTTCTAGTGAAACAGAGCCGGCACCAACAGATGCACCTGAGGAGACAGAGGGCGGTGGAGAGACTGCCGAAACAGATGAAGCGCTTCAATTTACAATTGGCGCGACACAAATTGTTGAACATCCATCGCTGGATGCCGCTTTTGAGGGCTTTCAGGCAGCGCTTGCCGATGCCGGGCTTGATGTGACGTATGATTTCCAAAGCGCGCAAGGTGATCAAAATAATACGAGCGCGATTGCGAATAACTTTGTGGCTGATCAGGTAGATCTCATTTTTGCCAACTCGACACCGAGTGCATTAGGGGCGCTTCAAGCGACAAACGATATTCCAATCCTCTTTACTTCTGTAACGGATGCGGTCGGAGCAGGGCTTGTTGAAGCGATGGATCAGCCTGGCGAGAATATTACAGGGGTGCTTGATCTTCATCCTGACGCAATCCAAAATACCGTTGATTTTATTGATCAATATTTCGCCGATGCAACGGTCGGATTGATTTATAATGCCGGCGAGCCAAACTCTGTTGCGCAAATCGAAGCTGTCCAGGCAGCTGCTGAGGGAACGAGCCTTTCGCTTGTAACAAGAACAGTAGCGACTTCAGCTGAGGTCCAACAAGCAGCTGCGTCGCTTGTCAGTGAAGTTGATCTCTTTTATGTCGTAACGGACAATACTGTTGTTTCGGCGCTCGCAACCGTTGTCGGCGTTGCAAATGAACAGGATATTCCACTTGTTGTTGGTGAGCCGGATTCACTTGCCGGAGGCGGATTTGCGACATTTGGAATTGACTATCATTCAATTGGTTACCGCACAGGTGAAATGGCCGTGGAAATTCTTACAGGGGAAAAAGCAACGTCTGAAATTCCTGTAGAGTATCCTGCTAATATGCAGCTGCTCATCAACAAAGAAGCTGCGGAAGAGCAGGGTGTTGAATGGAATCCGGAATGGGATGACATCGCCGAGTTTTATGAGGCAGAATAAGGATCACGATCGAGACCGACCTGTCGTACGGCAAGTCGGTTTCCGTTTTTTTCAAGGAGCAGAAGTGAGTGAAGAAGAGCGAGGTTCCGCATGTTATGTGTGGTGACCCACTTTTTACTTCTGTCTGAGGAAATCCTTGTCAAGAAGCGCTTACATCTGGATAGAATGATTGACATTAAAGATGAATAACGTAAACTATATTTGTATTGATTATGTGAAACTCTTATTTCACGGGTTGAACAGCAAAGGGTCAAGCCGCAGAAATAAGAGATTTGCATGCACATTGGGAGGTTCCTATGTTTTTATCTATTTTTAGCGCAGTTGAATCTGGAATTATTTATGCCATTATGGCGCTAGGGGTATACTTAACTTTTCGCGTGCTGGACTTCCCTGATTTAACCGTTGATGGCAGCTTTGTTACCGGGGCAGCTGTAGCCGCGATTTCCATTGTAAATGGAGTCAATCCATTTGTCGCAACCGCGTTGGCGGCGGTCGCCGGCTTTATCGCAGGCTGCTTCACAGGCTTGTTACACACAAAGGGGAAAATCAACCCGCTTCTCGCCGGGATTTTGATGATGATTGCGCTCTATTCGATTAATCTGCGCATTATGGGTCAGCCGAATGTCTCCTTGATTAACGAGCCGACTGTCTTTCGTCAGATCGCCGGCATCTGGGAAGCGCTCGGGATCGACAATGCGCTGAACAGCTTTACGCAAATGCTCGGGCTTGCGCAAGCACCACGGACATGGGCGATTTTGCTGATCATGATCGTCGTGACGCTTGTCATTAAGTTTGGCGCGGACTATTTCCTGAAAACAGAAGCCGGCCTTGCTTTGCGAGCGACTGGTGACAACCAGAAAATGATTCGCAGCTTCTCAGCGAACACGGATTCCTATATTATCATCGGACTTGGTCTTTCGAACGGTCTTGTCGCCTTGGCCGGAGCGTTTATCGCCCAGCTCGGCGGGTTTGCCGATGCCGGGATGGGAATCGGTCTGATCATCATCGGTCTTGCTTCGGTTATTATTGGTGAAGCGCTGTTCGGCACGAAAACGATTTTCCGCACGACGCTTGCCGTGATCGGCGGAGCGATTATTTACCGGATTGTCGTCACTCTTGCGTTACGGGTCGATTTCCTTGAAGCGGGCGATATGAGATTGATCACTGCGATTCTCGTAATTGCCGCACTTGTGTCACCGAAGTTGATTGAGGCGCGTAAAGAAAAGAAAAGACGCCGGCAAAAACAGCTGGCACGCAAAGGAGGCGGCGAGCATGCTTCATCTGCATGATATTTCCTTAACTTTTAACGAAGGTACACCTGATGAAAAAAAAGCATTGCAAAATACCAACCTCTCGCTTGAAAAAGGCGATTTCGTGACGATTATCGGTAGTAACGGGGCGGGGAAATCGACATTGATGAATGTGATTTCAGGCTCCTTGACCCCGGATATCGGAGAAGTAAAGATCGCCGACAAAGAGGTCACGTATTTACCTGAATACAAACGTTCCCAATTGATCGGACGGGTTTTTCAGGATCCAATGGCCGGTACGGCACCGACAATGACGATTGAAGAAAACCTGGCGATTGCCTATTCACGAAACAAGAAGCGCACGCTGAAAATAGGCGTGAATAAAAAACGGAAGGACCTCTTCCGCGAATATTTGGAAACATTGAATCTCGGCTTGGAAAACAGACTCTCGGCCAAGGTCGGACTGCTTTCAGGGGGAGAGCGTCAGGCTTTATCGTTGTTAATGGCGACATTCACTGAACCGAAAATTCTACTCCTCGATGAGCATACAGCCGCGCTTGACCCGTCAAGAGCCGAGCTGATTACGAACCTGACACGCGACATTGTGAAAAAGTATCAGCTGACGACGCTGATGGTTACACATAATATGCAGCAGGCGCTCGATCTCGGGAATCGTCTGATTATGATGGATAAAGGGCAAATTATTCTGAATGTCGACAGTGAAACGAAGGAAACATTAACGATTGAAAAGCTGCTTAAGGAATTCCAGCGAATCCGCGGCAAGCAAATGGACAGCGACCGCGCTGTTTTGGCATAAGCAACGGAAAAAACGAATGTAAGTCGAAAACGATGGCCCGGAGCAAAAGGGGAATCCCCTTTTTATCCGGGCACTTTTGTGCGGCAAAGCGTCACATGAGCAACAGGTTTCCCTACCGGTTGTACCCCGTGCTGTTTCCTGTATAATAAGAGGATGATGCCAGTACGTAAGGAGTTTATACATAATGGAAAAAGTAACGTTAATCGCCACGGCGACGATGGGGCTTGAAGCTCTGGTTGCCCGTGAGGTAAAAGCATTGGGCTATGAAGATGTCCAGGTCGACAATGGAAAGGTGACCTTCACCGCGGATGTTTCCGCGATTCCGCGCGCCAACCTGTGGCTGCGGACGGCAGATCGCGTCAAAGTGAAGATTGGAGAATTTAAAGCCCTGACCTTCGATGAATTATTTGAAAAGACAAAGGCGCTGCCTTGGGCCGATTTTATCCCTGTACACGCTGAATTTCCGGTTATCGGTCGCTCGGTAAAGTCGAAGCTGTTCAGCGTCTCCGACTGCCAGGCAATTGTCAAAAAGGCGGTTGTCGAAAGCTTGAAAAAACGCTACAAACGAGGCTGGTTTGATGAAGATGGCCCTTTTTACCGGATTGAAGTCGCACTCCATAAGGATATCGCGACATTAACGATTGACACGAGCGGAGAAGGGCTACACAAACGCGGCTACCGTTATTTTCACAATCAGGCTCCGTTAAAGGAGACGCTCGCAGCAGCGATGATTATGCTGACACCGTGGAAGCCTGAGCGCCCGTTTGCTGATCCTTTCTGCGGTTCGGGTACGCTGCCGATCGAAGCGGCGATGATCGGGCAAAACATTGCTCCCGGCTTTAATCGGGAATTTGTCTCGGAGAGCTGGCATTGGATCGGGGAAAATCGCTGGAATGAAGCAAGACAGGAAGTCGAGGATCTGGCGAATTATGATCAGCCGCTTGACATTCTTGGCAGCGATATTGACCACCGCAGCGTGGAGCTTGCGCAAAATAACGCCCAGGAAGCTGGCTTTGCTGATTTACTCACCTTTAAGCAAATGCAAGTCAAAGATTTCAGACACCGGGGCGAGTTCGGCATTTTAATCGGCAACCCGCCGTACGGCGAACGTCTTGGGGAAAGAGCGGAAGTTGAGCAGCTGTATCGTGATATGGGAGACGTGTTTCAAACACACTTGCCGACATGGTCGATTTATATGCTGACGTCCCATGAAGGCTTCGAGGAGCTGTACGGCAAAAAAGCATCGAAAAAACGAAAGCTCTACAACGGTAATTTAAAAACTGACTATTATCAATTTTTCGGACCGCGACCGCCGCGTGGGGATGAAAGCTAATAAAGTCAAGCTGATAGGATGAGGGGCCAAACAGCACCCTCATCCTATTTTTGTTACATAGCCTGAACAGTTGGCCGAATAATCATTTCATTCACAGACGTATCGGCTGGCTCGTTCATTGCGTAAGCAATCGCATTGGCAATCCGATCAGGAGAAATGCTTATATTACGAAGTACATCAGCCATTCCTAACAGCGAGTTACATGCCGCATTTATGGCTTCTGCCTTCGTTGGAATGATCGAGTGGTGGATCGAGCAAGACCTGCCATACTCGCCTGAATATATGGCAAAAGAACTCGAAAAGCTCTATGAGAAAAATGGAGTGTATTTACCGAAATCTACATTATGAATCGCTTTTAACACGTAAGCAGCTTACATGGCATTGAGGTTGTGCCGAAAGGAGGAATCTTTTTGGCACAACCTTTTCCTGTTATACATACAAAATATTTTTCGAAAGGTGTAAACGATTTCTGACCTGCCGCGTTATAAAAGAAGAAGGGAGGACAGCATGGCAAACAAGACGATGAATGAATTTTTGCAGCAGGTCGGCACACTGCTGTACCGGTATTTGCGAAAACGCGGGCTGACACATGAAGATGCGGAAGATATTGTCCAGGATACGTGTTATAAGTTTTTGCTCCATCAAAACGGGATTGGCGCCGATCATGTGACGAGCTGGCTTTATCGGGTCGCCACGAATCAATTTTACGATTTAAAGCGCAAAGAAAAACGCTATCAAACAACGGACGTAGATGCAGATTCACTGCTGTCATTAACGCATATGCCGGAAATGAGCTATCTGCAGAAGGAACAACGACAATCAATCCGAGAAGCGCTTGAAACCCTTTCCCCATTGCATCAGGAGCTTTTGATTTTGAAATATGAGTTGGAGCTTACATACAACGATCTTTCAGCCTTATTCAATATGAATCAAAATACGCTGAAAACGCATATGAAGCGCGCCCGGGAAAAGATGTTAAAGCAAGTAAAGGAGGAATTCTATCTATGAGTGAAAAGGAGCATTTTTTGTTTGATGAAAAAGAGTCAAAGAAGCTCTTCCGAAAAGCGAGATTCTGGTCAACTTTGAAAACCGTCGTGATTGTTATGGTTGTAACGCCAATCATTCTGCTTACTCTCTGGTTTGGCATTGAAAAACTCTCTCACAAACGGGGAGACGAGGTGCTGGAAGAAGTACGTTTGTGGAATCTCATAACAGCACCAAATGTTCATATTAGTCATCTGCATTATGATCCGAATTGGTTCAAAGGTAACTTTAAGCTTACAACCTATAAAATTCTCGGTGATCAGCCTTATATCTGGCAGCCAATTGAAGGAACATACAATCTATTTGGTAATTATTTATTGGATTTTAGCGTGTACAACTCGATTCAATTAAAAGGATCAGAATCCCTAATCGAGGCAAATCAATTTGAACGTTTTAATCTACATACCGGTGACCAGGAGATGCTGTTTTATCATCCAGAAATCGACTATGATACCTACCGAGACAGTCTCGGTGAAATGGTAGCGTTGAATGAGAATGCCTTGCTTGAGCTCGGTCTGTCATTTGATCAAGGCTATCAGCTTGAGGAGATTGAAGCAATGATGCCGGCAGGGGTACAAGTCGCATGGTGGTGGGTCGATGCTTATACAGAAGAAAGGATAAACTTTATGAAAGAGGTACAAGATACGGTAGTTGCCTCTTCTTGGTTCATTAATGGATTTTATTCGGACAGATATCAACCTGAAGGATCCAGGGGGGTAACAAACTTCATCTCACATCTGGAGCAGCTTCGTCAAAAGAAACGTTTCTCATTTAGCTGGGAAATCGAGCAAATCTATGAGGCGATAGCCGGCGATAATGATCAGATCGAAGAGGAGGAAATCTCGATTATCGGCGCGGTCGTGACGGGGACGCCGGATCAGCTCGCGGCCTTACAGGATCAGCCATATATTCAGGCGTCGACATTCGGTGTGATCACCGAGCGAATGCAGGTAAACAAGTAAATGTCGAGGAAAATACACCTTCCGATTGTGAGGGTGTTTTTTTCTTGCGGATTAATGAAAGGCGGACAAACTGTGGAAAAATAACAACAATAATATTATACAAATCAATATTTATTTATTGTAAAACGATAAATTGAGTGATATAGTTTTATTGAAATTATGAAGTGAGGTGCTTTTTGATGAAACAAGGAACCACGCTCTTTTTAAGGATCGCTGTTATTCTGATCGGCATTCCGGTGCTTGCTTTGTGCATTTTTCTCGTGCCTGAGATTGCAAAGTTTGCCGCGCAGCTGCTTCCGACAATAGCGTATGTAAACTATTTCGTTTTTATCTTTTTCTATATGACAGCCATTCCGTTTTACGGAGCACTTTATCAAGCGATCAAATTGCTAAGCTATATTGACAGGAATGAAGCATTTTCGGAATTATCGGTAACAGCATTAAAGAAAATCAAGTATTGTGCAGTGATACTTAGCGTTTTTTATCTGGCAGGCATGCCGCTCTTTTATCTTATCGCCGAAGCGGATGATGCACCCGGGATAATCGTCATTGGGCTGGTCATTATTTTCGCCTCAGCGGTAATTGCCGTCTTTGCTGCTGTCCTGCAGAGGCTTTTGCAGGAAGCTGTGCAGATAAAATCAGAAAATGATTTAACGGTCTGAGGTGAAGAAAATGGCGATTATTATTAATATTGATGTCATGCTGGCAAAGAGGAAAATGAGCGTGACCGAGCTTTCGGAAAAGGTCGGAATCACGATGGCGAATCTTTCTATTTTAAAAAATGGCAAGGCGAAAGCGATTCGCTTATCAACATTAGAGGCCATTTGCAAGGCTTTGGACTGCCAGCCGGGGGACATTTTGGAATACCGGAGCGATGAAGACGAAGAAGAGTAATGGCTACGATCATTACGAAAAAGCTGCTGAAAAGGGGAACTATTCATGCAAGTCATCCGTGAAAAAGAATATGTCGAGCCGCAACTCGTTAGAGCGGGAAAACAGCTCGTTCGTTTTGGCTGGGAGCAGGCGTTATCCTGTTTGTTTCCTGTTGTGATTTTTGCTTATCTCGCAATAACACAAGTCATTTCACTGCCTTGGCTGCCGCGCTATGACTGGCTGCTGCTCATTTGCTTGCTGATGCAGTGGTGGATGGTACGTTCAGGGCTTGAAACCCGGGACGAACTTAAGGTGATCACCTTGTTTCACCTTATCGGTCTCGCGTTGGAAATCTTCAAGGTCCATATGGGTTCCTGGTCTTATCCAGAGGAGGGCTATGCCAAAGTGTTTGACGTACCGTTGTACAGTGGATTCATGTACGCCAGTGTCGCGAGCTATCTCTGCCAGGCGTGGCGCCGATTACATGTCGATCTCGTAAACTGGCCGCCATTAATCCTTGTAGTCCCACTTGCCGCTGCGATCTATTTAAATTTTTTCACTCATCATTATTGGATTGACATTCGCTGGTGGCTATCAGCCCTGGTGATCATCGTTTTTTGGCGGTCATGGGTAAAATATGAAGTTAACGGAACAGGTTATCGGATGCCGATCGCTCTTTCCTTCGTCCTGATCGGATTTTTCATCTGGATCGCCGAAAATATCGCGACCTATTTCGGGGCATGGGAGTATCCGAACCAAACCGAGGCTTGGAGCCTCGTTCATCTCGGAAAGGTCAGCTCGTGGCTTTTGTTAGTGATTGTCAGCTTTTTGATTGTTGCGACACTAAAGCAGGTGAAGCAAAAGATTCACTAGAACTGCTGAACAGGCGATCTAAAGCGAGATGCGCAAATTCCCTACCGAAGAATCTCGCTTCATTAGGGGCTATTAAAAGCAGGCGAAGACTTGTACACTGCTTCGAGAGGCTGGAACAAAAGGTTGTTTTTTTACCTTTTGCCCAGCCTTTTCCTTTTCTTTTGCTTTTTCTAGTGACTTTTACCTGCAATTGTGCATAATGGTACTTAAGTGGGGGAAATCGGTAGGTCATAAGACTACGGTGAAGGGTCCGGGTTTTTATATATGTACTATAATTATATTATGTTAACTATGCATGTTTTTATTCAGCTTGGAAACACTTAGCAAGGAAGGGAATAAGAAAAGGAGGGAGATCCAATGAAGCAGCGGGACATAGGCCAGAATGAATATGACGAGCTGAAACAGATTGAGCTTGCGATTCAATCGGCCGAGCATATGGTGGGCCAGGCAACAAGAAGCATGGATGAGGAGCAGCTGGAAGCAGCGACGAACGCGCTCCAGGATGCGCGAAACCAGCTGAAAAAGGCGACTGCGTTTGAGGCTGGTTTCGATCAGCACTTTTTTGAGATGTCAGAGGAATTATTGGCCAAAGCCGATCATCAATTAAAGGAAGCAAAAGATAAAGAGTAGCCATTGTGATTGGCTGCCGAATTGGAAGAGCTTGAGAAAAAGCTTTGACCAAGGGCCGGGAAAAGGGAGAAAATACAAGACCCTTTTTCCCGGCCCCTTTCACGTAAAAAGAGCTTACGTAATCTCTGAATGTACTACATAGTGTAACAGGTGCTCATGCAGTCTTTTTATCGGTTGTTCGAGCGATTGAAGCTGCATGGCTGAATGAACAGAAAAGGTGGGAAGCATTGTAAACCCGCAATATTCAAAGGCTTTATGCACGGAGAATAAAACCTGATCTTCCGTTAACCCTTCTAAAAAGTCCGTCTCCTTGCCTTGGAAGGCGCTCCTTCCTGCGCCCCACGTAAGTGAAAGCATATATTTTTTGTCTGTCATCTTTCCACCGCGGCCAAACTGCTCAGCCTTCCCGAAAAAGAGTTCGGGGATAAAAACATCATCGATATATTTTTTTAGGATGCCGGGGAAGCTGAACCAGTAAATCGGAGCTTGAATGATGACAACATCCGCCCATTTAAATTTCTCCACTTCTTCATGTTGATTGTAACCATCTACGACTTCCGTCAGCTTGATCTCAAATTGCTGCTGACAAATTTCCATGATAGATGTCACCAGGGAACGATTTAATGTTCCAGTCGCTCGCGCAAAGCGGTCATGGCCGCTAATCAGTAAGAGATGCTTCATTTTTTCCTCCTGTTGAATGTATGTTATGTACAGGGTACACTAAGGAGAACGATCGTTACAGCTGATAATAACGATTGAAATGATCGGTTTTATTGATCGAAGGAGCGAAGAATGGATCTGAAAAATCTCAAAACATTTTTAGTGGCGTGCGATACATTGAATTTCACGAAAACCGCTGAGAAACTTCAATATGCTCAATCAAGCGTTACCGCACAAATAAAAAGTCTTGAACAGGAGCTCAACCTTCCTCTATTTGAACGGCTTGGAAAAAAAGTTGTGCTGACAGAGGCTGGTCATCAATTAAAACAATACGCTGCCAAAATGGTCCGTCTGGAAGATGAAGCAAGAAGCATGGTGCACACGACGCAAAGTCGCGGAACGCTAACGATAGGGGCGCAGGAAAGCCAATGTACATACCGGTTGCCTGCCTTATTAAAAAGCTTTAAAGCGAAGTATCCCGCTGTTCATTTAATATTTAAGGCTGCCCATTCAGACGAACTGGCAACGAAACATTTACTTGATGGGGAAATTGATCTTGCATTTATTATGGATCAAGCGAAAGCAAATCCTTATCTTGCTGCAGAGTCATTGCTTCAAGAAAGGCTGCTGCTCATCAGCTCGCCTGTCCATCGCTTTGTAGAACAGGAAACGGTTCTGGCAGAAGACTTGATCGAGGAAACGATTTTATATACGGAAAAGGGCTGTTCATATCGGACTATTTTTGAAAACCTACTTTATTCCTTGAATGTAACCCCAACTAATACGCTGGAATTTGTTAGCTTGGAAGCGATTAAGAAATGTGTAATGGCGAATTTGGGGGTAGCGGTTTTGCCGGAAATGGTCGTGGAAGCGGAATTGAGAGAAGGGACGCTAAAGGAAGTTCCGCTTAATCTGGAATTACCGGTCTTAACGACTCAAATGGTGATTCATAAAGATAAATCGATCCCCCCGCAACTGGCGGAGTTTATGGCAATGGCACGGAAGGTGTTACAGCAGTTCTAAGAGCCCGGGATGAGAGGTTGATCCTCACCTTTTGCCCGGGCTTCGTGCCTGCCATCCTTTTCATCATTCCCCGGCTTTCTCGTTCATTCCGGATGATGAATTTCTTTATACGTTGGATGACTGAAATCAAGGTAGCCGGAATCCTCCTCATAATCAATCACCATTCCGTCTAAATACCAGAAATCATCTTCGTTCACAAAAAAGGTCACATCCTCTTTCTCCACTAAATAGGATGTTGGCTGCGGTCTTTCCTTCATCACGCCGACAGAAAACCCGCCGGAGCCGACGCCGCCAACCCGGACGTACAGGCGGAGCGTATCTCCCGGGTGGAGCGGAATTTCTCTTATATATAAGGCAGCTGCCGAATCGGTAATCGTAAGCTTCATCACATTCTCCTCCTTATGTTCTTCTTAGCATAGCATATTGCGCCAAGGGCGAGAAAGAGATTGATTATTTCCGGTGATCTCGTTATGATGGCAGAAGAAACAATTGGAAAAGGTGGGACATAAGATGCCGGAACATAACGCTCAGCTTGAGACGGATTTTCGTCAGTTCGTGAAAAAAATAGAAGATTACAAGCAAGCATTGGCTTTGCTCGCCTGGGATTCACGAACCGGCGCGCCAAAGAAAGGAATGGCGCAGCGCTCGGAAGTGATCGCGACGTTATCCGCGGAGGTGTTTGCCCTTTCAACTTCCGAGGAAATGGCGGAGTACCTCGGTCAATTACGGGAAGAAGCGCTGTATGCCACTCTTTCAGAGGTGACCCGGAAAACGGTCGATGAGTGTCATAAGGAATTTGAGCGAAATGTAAAAATACCAAAAGAGGAATTCAAGGAATATGTCCTGCTCCAGTCGCAAACAGAGACGCTTTGGGAAGAAGCGAAGGAAAAAGCGGATTTTGCGATGTTTCAGCCGAATCTGGAGAAACTGGTCGCCTTTAAAAAGAAATTCATCGGCTATTGGGGGTATGAAGAGCATCCGTATAATACGCTGCTTGATGATTATGAGCCTGGTGTGTTTGTAGCGACGCTCGATCAAGTATTTGCCGAGCTTCGTGACGCCTTAATTCCGCTCGTTAAACGGGTAACGGAATCAGCGCATCAGCCGCAGACGGATTTTCTCTTTCAATCATTTCCAAAGGAAAAGCAAAAGGAACTAAGCTTGGCGATATTGGAGAAGATCGGCTATGATTTTTCGGCCGGCCGCCTTGATGAAACGGTGCATCCGTTTGCGATCGGCATCAATCCAAATGACGTTCGAATTACGACAAAATACAATGAGAACGATTTCCGCGTCGCCTTGTTTGGCACGATTCATGAGTGCGGTCATGCGCTGTATGAGCAAAACATTTCGCAGGAGTTAATCGGAACGCCATTGTGTGATGGCACGTCAATGGGCATCCATGAATCGCAGTCGCTATTCTGGGAAAAATTTGTCGGCCAGCACGTTGGCTTTTGGGAACGGCACTATGAACTTCTGCAGCAATACAGCAGCGAGCAATTTGCTTCTGTTTCGCTTGAGGATTTTTATTTCGCTGTCAATGAAGCGAAGCCGTCACTCATCCGGATTGAAAGCGATGAATTAACGTACTGCCTTCACATCATCATCCGCTATGAGCTTGAAAAAGCGTTGATTGAAGGCACGCTTGACGTAAAGGATTTGCCGGCGGCGTGGAATGAGAAAATGGAGCAATATTTAGGGATTCGACCGGAAAACGACGGAGAAGGAGTGCTGCAGGATGTTCATTGGTCATTTGGGGCATTCGGCTATTTTCCGTCCTACGCGCTTGGCTATATTTATGCCGCACAATTAAAAGAAGCGATTGCAGGGGAGCTGCCGCAATTTGATCAGCTCGTCAGCTCAGGCGACTTTACACCGATTCACGACTGGCTGAAGACGAATGTTCACCAGTACGGAAAGCTCAAGCAGCCGGCCGAGCTGATCCGCTCCATTACCGGCGGAGGAATTGATGCGAAGCCGCTGATCAATTATTTAACCGAAAAATACAGCCAGCTCTACCAGCTGTCATAACAGAGAAAGAAATGCGAAGCCGTCCTGCGGCTTCCAAGGCTGACTTCATTGAAGTCAGCCTCTTTTTTTGAGAAAAGGCAAATAAAGCAGACCAAACATAAGCAGGGCAATGACCTCAAGCTGAAGAATGTACCACGGGTAAGGGGCGAGAAAATCTAGGATGCTGCCATTGACCGGTTTTCTGGCGAGAAACATATAATTGGCGCCTGTCCAGAGGTTGACGAGAAAGGCGATCAGCGCAAAGCCGTTTAAAACAAGAAAGGACTTGAGGATCGCCACCGCTTTGATGGTGAACCGTTCAACCCATACCATATGCAAAATCGCCGTAATGATCGCAAAATGGGCGATAAAAAAGTGCAGAAAGCGATAATGGGGAAACGTATAAAATAAATCAGGCGTAAGAATCGCCTGAAGAGCGCCGGCGAGACCGAAGAAATAAACGATTTCGAACAGGCTCCGGCTTCTCTGAAAAAGCATCAGTATACACACATACAAACTGATCGTACAAAGCTGAAAGGGAAGATGGTACCGGACATCCCACGTCGTTGCGAGTAACGTCCAGAGAAGCAGGCTCAGCTCGGATACGAGCAATATCGCCAGGATGATCCAGCGTCCGTAGCGCTGCACGAAGGGCGTGGCGCGCCAGCGGTAATAAAGGATCAGAAACAAGACGAAAAATAATAGAATCCCAAGATGGGCCGGCGACAGAAACAGCGCCGGTTCATAATAGCTGCTGTCATAAGCAAAAATATCATTCATGCAAACTCCTCCTCAAAAGTCAAAACGAAAGCTGCTCAATCGCTTGCTCGCGGGCCTTGTTTTGAACATGAGCATATACTTGCGTTGTCGCGACCGTCTCATGACCGAGCAGGCTTTGCACCGTCAGCACGTCAACCCCTTGCTCAATCAGTGCTGTCGCGAATGTATGACGCAGCTTATGAGCGGAAATCGGTTTTGTCTGCAAGGAAGGAATCGAGCGGGCCGCTTTTTTCAGCTGGCGCTGAAGCATCTTCTGCAGCGCGCTGACCGTTACGCTAGGCAGATACGTGCCTGTTTTAAAATCATAGCCGACTAGCAGAGGGTCCTCACCGTGAACGGGGCGGCTTTTTTCCGGCAGGGATTCCAGGTAGCGCTTTATCAGGTTGATCGTTTCCGCAGATAGGGGGACGGTGCGCTCTTTGTTTCCTTTGCCGTGAACGAGAATTGCGCTTCGCTCAAATTGTACCTGTTTCAGCCTTAGTGACGCAAGCTCGGAAATTCGCAAGCCGGTAAAGACAAGCAGATGAATCACGAGGAAATCACGCTCCTTCAAGTACTGATGGTAGCGTTTTTGCCGTTCACTGGCGCCCGCTGGCAAATCAGCATCGAGCTGCTTAAAAAACTGGCGCATTTCCTCCCTCGTCAAATAAACCGGCTCCTTTTTGCCGATTTTTGGTCGTTTCACCGCCAATACGGGATTCGTTGTCGTCTTTCCTTTTTTTATCAGATAATCAAACAGCGATTGCAGGACCGACAGCTTGCGGTTAATCGTCCGCGCTTCATTTTCAACTTCGAGGGCGAGGTATGATAAATAATGCTCAATTCCGTCCTTTTGCAGCTGGAGGAAATCGTCAAGAGCGAGGGAGGACATATCAGCCTCACCCGAATCGGTTACTTGTTTCACATAGGAAAAGAAAAAGCAGAAATCATAAATATAGCGCTGAATCGTCGCCGGAGAATAGCCCAGCGCCAGCCGACTCAGCAAGTATTCCTGGACAAAGCTGGGCAGCTCGCCGGCTTTTTTAAATGTGGAGAGAAGCTGTTGCTTCGCGGAATGCTGTTCGTGTTGCTCGGTTTGTGGCATGCGATTTAGTTTTGCAAATAGCGACATCTTATTCACCTCTTTACCAGTTTAACGCAAAAATAACGTTCTGTGAAATTGATATTTCATGGAACATTATTTTGTAAAAAAAATAGGGCAGCAACTCCTTTTTGCAGACTTCGCACATTGCTCCGAGCTTGAGAACCTTTTTGTCCCAAGCTCAGACATAGTTTACTTATTTCAAAGCCCATTTGCCGGTTTTAATGACAAGGCGGTTCCCGGGCTCAGAGGTGATGCTATATAGATTCATTAGCCGTTTAACATGGTGCAGCTCACGGTCGAGGTCGGTGGAGAGTGCTCCGATTTTCTCGGTGACATGACCGGTGGAAGGAAAGTCAAATTCAGCGATTGTTACTGTGATCATCAATCCTGTTTTTTCAAGCTCCTCAAGCAGTTCCACGGTCATCGTTGCGCCTACAGCTTGATGGACCACGGTTCGTGCGAGCTCGGAAACGGCCGTTGTGACTTTTGTCCGATCGATTGGAGGAAAGCCGATTTTTTCGGCAGCCTGTTTTGTTTGGTGTCGTGCTTCGACAATATCGGCTTTTGTCGAAAGTGTAAGGGTGAATGTTGTAGTCATCGTATAACCTCCATTAGTGCGCCAATCAAAAAATAAAAAAGCCAAAAAGAAGGTCGCTCAGTACCCTCTTTTTGGCTTATGTCTAGCATTGTTTCTAGCTCATTGCCGCCATATTATAGCTGATTAGGAGTTAAAATAAAGACGATAATGCTTTTATCGGAGTGAAAATCCCAGTTCACAAAGATGTCTTCCACCCGGGCCTCCAGATAAATCTCAAACTGCTGTTTGCTTTTCATCAGCAACGCTTTTTCGAGCCTACGTTTTGCCAAGGTGAGCTGCTCTTCAAACCCTAACTGGATCAGCTCCTTCTCGATCTCGACGAGAATGCCGTGACGGATGATGATAAGCGTCCGCGGATTAAGTAAGTAAGAAGCCACCTTATCAGGGAGCTTTTCCGCTTTTTTCGTAATATGTCCTACTTCTTCATTGACGAGCTCGCTATTCGGATATGTATAAACGCTCCTGTCCGCAGCTTGATGTGAAATCCCGCAGAGCAGCCCGGAGTATTGCTCCAGCGTCCAGTCATAATAAAGCTCATCAACGATGACTCCCGTGCTTTCTCTAATAATCGCAGTGATCTCGGGAAGGAGACGATTCATCACTTTATCTCGTGTATGCTGAATGGTCAGAAGGTCGTTTTGTTCAAGCAGGACTTGTTCCATCGGGGCGATGAAGCGCCGGAGAAAAATCGTCACAAACGGTTCAGAAATACTGACATAAACGCCTTCCGGTCCTTTCCCAAAATGATCGCGTAGCAGCTTCCCGATTCTGCTTGCGACTTCAACCTGTTTTTTCTTGGTCTCCAAGTGATCATTCCCTTTTAGAATGTGGCTTTTTTTATCCCCATTCCTTTTCTTGTTCTCTATTATAGCGTATTTAGTGGTATAATCCCATATTATTCCGTTTGTTTTTCGATTTTTCGTCAATCATAACGGAAAGTCGACAAACAGTTGGCAAGGATTCACAGGCTTATGATTCAGGCAAAAGGGTATAGAACTTAGGATGTTAGGTAAAGGGAGTGGACGTCATTTTATGATCACATTTAAAGATGTAACAAAGGCTTATCCAGATGGGACCATTGCGGTAAACCAGCTGAATATGACGATTGAGGCCGGCGAATGCTTTGTTTTGATCGGCCCCTCGGGCTGTGGAAAAACAACAACTATGAAAATGGTCAACCGCTTAATTGAGCCCAGTGAAGGGAGTGTCTCGATTCAGCAAAAAAATATCGCCGAAGTAAACATCGATCAATTGCGCTGGAACATCGGCTATGTACTGCAGCAAATCGCCTTGTTCCCGACGATGACCGTCGCCGAGAACATCGCTGTCGTGCCTGAGCTGAAGAAATGGTCAAAGCGGGCGATTGATGAGCGGATCGATCAGCTGCTCACGCTCATTGGACTTGCACCGGCTCAATTTCGTCACCGCTATCCGCGGGAATTGTCCGGCGGCCAGCAGCAGCGCGTCGGTGTCGCCAGGGCGCTGGCGGCTGATCCGGATATTTTACTGATGGACGAGCCATTTAGTGCGTTGGATCCAATCAGTCGTGAGCAGCTGCAGGAAGACATTAAACGGCTCCAACAGACGATCCGGAAAACGATTCTATTTGTGACGCATGACATGGAGGAAGCACTCAAGCTCGGAGATCGTCTCTGTATCATGAAGGATGGCAAAGTGGTGCAAATCGGCACCCCGGCTCAGCTGCAGCAGGAGCCGGCTAATGAGTTCGTTTCAGCCTTTATTGGCAACCGCCAGGCACCGGTGACGCTGCGTCAGTTGATGTCTCCTGTGGCGGGAAAGATGCCAGAGGGTATAAGCACCATTTCTGCCGATGCACCGCTGCGCGAAGTGTATGAGCGACTGGCCGGTGAGCCGGAGCTCTATGTCATAGAAGGGACGGACGTGGTCGGCCGTATTACGTATCAAGACTTCGCCTACCATCTCGCCCAGGGAGGTGCCTGATGGAAGCGATCCAACGGTTAGGTGACTTGTTTGTCATGCGGCAGGACTTGCTGTGGTCGTCCTTATGGCAGCATCTGCAATTATCGTTACTTTCCCTTTTGTGTGCTGTTTTCATCGCTGTCCCACTAGGGATTATTCTCTCGCGCTATCCGCGTTACGCGGAATGGGTCATCGGTGTAACGGCTGTATTGCAGACGATTCCAAGCCTGGCGCTCCTCGGCTTTATGATTCTGCTCGTCGGGATCGGGCCGACGCCGGCGATTATCGCCCTGACGATCTACGCCTTATTGCCGATACTGCGCAACACGTACACCGGCATTAATGAAGTGGACCCGGCGATTCGCGAAGCAGCAACAGGGATGGGAATGAATTGGCGTCATCGATTGCTCAAGGTCGAGCTGCCGCTGGCGATGCCAACGGTGATGGCTGGAGTCCGGACATCGATGGTGTTGATTGTCGGCACAGCTACACTTGCGGCATTAATCGGCGCCGGCGGACTCGGTGATTTGATTATGATCGGCATCCAGCGGGCAAATAATGAATATATCCTGCTCGGCGCTATTCCGGCGGCGCTGCTCGCTTTAGGGTTTGATCTCGTGCTGCGGGTGACCGAAAAGCAGACAAAAGGTGCCTCGTATAAACCGGTCATTGGCCTGCTTACATGTGCGGTTGCATTGATCGTCATTCCGCTGCTGTTTACTGAAAAGAGTAGCACGGATATTGTCATCGGCGGAAAGCTTCAGGCGGAGCCGGCGATTGTCGCCAATATGTACAAGCTGTTAATTGAGGAAGAAACAGATTTGAACGTTGAAGTTCAGTCGGGGCTTGGCGGCACGGACATTGTCTTTAACGCGTTGAAAGTTGGCGACATTGATCTTTATCTTGAATTCTCCGGAACGATTTTAAGCGGTATTCTTCAACGGGACGAGTTCAGCTATGATCCCCGGACTGCCTATGAAGAAGCACGCGATGAGATCTATGAGGCGGAAGGGCTCGTCTTTCTGGAACCGATGGCGTATCAGAATACATATGCGATCGCTGTAACGCAGGAATTTGCGGAAGAAACCGGTGTGCAGACGATTTCAGAGCTTGAGCCGTACCACGATCAGCTTGTCGCCGGCTTTACCTTTGAATTCATTGATCGCCAGGATGGTTACGCCGGTTTTTCAGAGGCGTACGGCTTTGAATTTGCCGATGTTCAGACGATGGATGCCGCCTTGCGTGCCAGAGCGCTTGTTTCCGGCGAGGTTCAGCTAATTGATGCCTATTCGACTGATCCGGAGCTTGTTGAATATGAATTGCAAGTGCTGGAGGATGACAGCCAGCTGTTTCCGCCTTATCAGGGCGGCGCGCTCGTGCGGGAGGATACGCTGCTGCGCTATCCGGAAATAGAAGCTCCGCTTGAACGCCTGGCCGGAGCGGTGACGGAGGAAGAGATCCGGCAGTTGAATTATCTGGTCGACTATAAGGATGCTGACCCAGAAGCTGTCGCCCGTGATTTTTTACAGGAAAAGGGATATATTAAATAAAAGCCTGATTTTCCTCTGTCCCGGCAGGAATGTCAGCGGCTGATGGAGAACAATGTTAGGATAGAAGATGATGAAGGAGCTGGAAAGATGAGCATTCAAAATCCAAGTGATCAAGAAATTAAAGAGATTTTAGCGACACATAAACGAATTGCAGTTGTCGGCTTATCGGATAAGCCGGAGAGAACGTCCTATATGGTATCGGAAGCAATGCAAAAAGCCGGCTATGAAATTATTCCGGTTAACCCGACAGCAGATGAAATATTAGGGGTCAAGGCTGTCTCTTCCCTAAAGGAAATTGACGGGGAGATTGATATCGTCAATGTGTTTCGCCGCAGTGAGTTTCTGCCTGAGGTAGCGAGGGAAACGGCCGAGGTCGGGGCGAAGGTGTTTTGGGCCCAGCTCGGACTTGAGAGTGAGGAAGCCTTTGACATTCTTCAGGAGCATGGTATTATCAGTGTCATGAATCGCTGTATTAAGGTTGAGCATGCGAAGTGGAAATAACCGAAAATGCTCTCGAAAGATCTTATCCTGATCTTTTCGAGAGTTTTTTTAAGGTGAGAAAGGATAAATTTCCGAAAGGAACAGAGGACGAGCTATAGTAGAGGAAGGACCGAAAGGCCCCGCTTTCAGTGAGCCTCAAACGAATGGAACGGCTCCGCGAGAGCCTCCAGGAAAAGCCGCTGTGTGGTTTTCTTAAGTGGAAACGCGCGATTGACGGTTGCGAATACTGAAATAATCGCTACAATAGTAAAAGCAAGGTAGAACGAATGACAAATCGAAACGTTTGTTCTGTTGTGCTACAATGAACAGTAGCATGATGAAAGGAGTAGCAGCATTGGCTAAAAAACAATACAACGACTATAACGATGATGCAATACAGGTACTCGAGGGATTGGAAGCGGTCAGAAAGCGTCCGGGTATGTATATTGGCAGTACGGATGCCCGCGGCCTCCACCACCTTGTTTATGAAATCGTGGACAATTCCGTAGATGAGGCACTAGCCGGCTACGGATCATACATAAATGTGACGATACATCCAGATAATAGTGTTTCTGTCAGTGACGAAGGTCGCGGGATGCCGACCGGGATGCATAAATCGGGCAAGCCGACTCCCGAAGTGATTTTAACCGTGCTCCATGCCGGCGGGAAGTTTGGCCAGGGCGGCTATGCGACGAGTGGCGGTCTCCACGGTGTCGGTGCTTCTGTCGTCAATGCGTTATCAGAGTGGCTCGTCGTCGAGATTAAGCGCGACGGCTTTGTCTATACTCAGCGCTTTGAGAACGGTGGCAAGGCGGTCACCTCGCTCGAGAAAAAAGGGAAAACACGAAAATCGGGGACGACGATTCATTTCAAGCCGGACCCGACGATTTTCACGACGACGACGTATAATAAAGAGACACTGACTGAGCGTCTGCGGGAAGCGGCCTTCCTGTTAAAAGGATTAAAAATCGAGTTAATTGACCTGCGCGGGGAACGATCAGAGGAAACCTTTTATTTCGAAAACGGGATTGAAGCCTTTGTTGAATACTTAAATGAAGAAAAAGAAACATTGAGCCCGGTCGTCTTCTTTTCCGGGGAGCAAAACGAGATTGAGATCGAAATTGCCTTTCAGTTCAATGACGGCTATACAGAGAATGTGCTCTCCTTTGTCAACAATGTGCGGACGAAGGACGGCGGGACGCATGAGCTCGGTGCCAAGGCTGGAATGACGCGCGCCTTCAACGAATACGCGCGCAAGGTAAAGCTGTTAAAGGAAAAGGACAAAAACCTTGACGGTTCCGATATTCGCGAAGGATTTACCGCGATTGTCTCCGTCAGGGTTCCGGAGGCGAAACTGCAGTTTGAAGGCCAGACAAAAGGCAAGCTCGGAACGTCTGAAGCTCGTTCGGCGGTTGATAGTCTTGTCTCGGAGAAGCTCTCCTATTTCTTTGAAGAAAATCCGGAAATCAGCACGATGCTGATCAAGAAAGCGATTAAAGCCGCGCAGGCACGCGAAGCGGCGCGGCGGGCGCGGGAGGATGCGCGCAACGGCAAGAAAAGCAAACGCAAGGACGTGCTCTTAAGCGGAAAGCTGACACCGGCACAATCGAAAAACCCGCAGCGCAATGAGCTGTATCTTGTCGAGGGGGATTCCGCCGGCGGCTCGGCCAAGCAGGGGCGCGACCGTAAATTCCAGGCCGTTCTGCCACTGCGCGGAAAAGTCATCAACACGGAAAAAGCGAAGCTTGATGATATTATGAAGAATGAGGAAATCCGGACGATCATTCATACGATCGGCGCCGGAGTCGGCGCTGATTTTTCACTGGAAGATGTCAACTATGATAAAGTCGTCATCATGACCGATGCCGACACCGACGGCGCGCATATCCAAGTGCTGTTGCTGACGTTTTTTTATCGCTATATGCGACCGCTGTTTAAGGCCGGGAAGATTTACATCGCCCTGCCGCCGCTCTATAAGGTCAGCAAAGGCTCCGGCAAAAAGGAAGTGGTGGAATACGCCTGGGATGAGCGGGGGCTGGCCAAGGTGATTAACCAGGTCGGACGCGGCTACACAATTCAACGCTATAAGGGGCTTGGTGAGATGAATGCCGTTCAGCTGTGGGAAACGACGATGGATCCGGAAACGCGTACCTTGATCCGCGTCAAGCTTGAGGATGCGGCACGTGCCGAAAAACGCGTCACAACGTTGATGGGTGACAAAGTTGAACCACGGCGGAAATGGATTGAATCTCATGTCGCCTTCGGTCTTGATGAGGAATCGAATATATTGGAAAACGAAAATCTTGCGATAGTTGAGGAGGAGTAAGCTTGGCACAAACAGAGCGTTACTTAGATCTTCCTTTTGAAGAAGTCATCGGCGACCGCTTTGGCCGCTACAGTAAATATATTATTCAGGAACGGGCCCTGCCGGACGCGCGTGACGGACTTAAGCCGGTGCAGCGCCGGATTTTATATGCGATGCATAAGGACGGGAACACGGCGGACAAGCCTTTCCGTAAATCGGCTAAAACAGTCGGGAACGTCATCGGGAATTATCATCCGCACGGCGATTCCTCGGTATATGAAGCGATGATCCGAATGAGTCAGGATTGGAAGGTGCGCAACCTGCTTGTCGACATGCACGGAAATAACGGTTCTGTGGATGGTGATCCGCCGGCGGCGATGCGTTACACGGAAGCCCGTTTATCAGCGATCGCCTCCGAACTGCTGCGTGATATTGACCGGGATACAGTCGAATTCATTCCGAACTTTGATGATTCGGAAGAAGAACCGGTCGTTCTCCCGGCTATGTTTCCGAATCTGCTCGTCAACGGCTCGACAGGGATCTCTGCCGGTTATGCGACCGACATTCCGCCCCATCATTTAGGTGAGGTCATTGATGGCGTCATTATGCAGATGGAGCGGCCGTCAACAACGATTGATGATTTACTGACGGTGATTAAAGGACCTGATTTTCCGACCGGCGGGATTGTCCAGGGCATCGATGGCATCCGCCAGGCGTACCAGACAGGAAAAGGAAAGGTGATCGTCCGCGCGAAGACGGAAGTTGAAGAAGTAAGGGGCGGACGCTCGCAAATTGTCATTACGGAAATTCCATATGAAGTCGTAAAAGCCAATCTGGTGAAGAAAATGGACGAGCTTCGTTTCGATAAAAAAGTCGACGGCATTGCTGAGGTTCGTGATGAAACCGACCGTACCGGTTTGCGTGTTGTCGTTGAATTAAAGAAGGAAGCCGATGCTGAAGCCATTTTACATTATTTATATAAAAATACCGATCTACAAGTGACCTATAACTTTAATATGGTCGCGATTTATAATAAAGCGCCGAAGCTGATGGGGCTGCAAGCACTGATTCAGGCCTATATTGATCATCAAAAGCTCGTGTTTACGAGACGGGCTCATTATGACTTAAAAAAAGCGCAGGACCGCCAGCATATCGTCCAAGGGCTAATTAAGGCGATTTCGATTCTTGATGAAGTGATCGCCACGATCCGCGCTTCCTCAGACAAGAAGGATGCTAAACATAATTTAATTGAACAGTTTGCTTTTACCGAAGAGCAGGCCGAGGCGATCGTCACCTTGCAGCTTTACCGTTTAACGAATACGGATATTACGACGCTTGAGGAAGAAGCCGCGGAGCTTGAACGCCGTATTCATGAGCTTGAAGCGATTTTGGCGAGTGAGAAGAAGCTGATCGCCGTTATCAAAAAGATCCTGCTGGCGATTAAGAAAAAATACGCCGACCCACGCCGCACGGTCATTAAGGAAGAGGTCGAGGAGCTTAAAATCAATATGGAAGTGCTCATTGCCTCTGAGGACGTCGTCGTGACCGTGACGAAGGAGGGCTATGTAAAGCGGACGAGCATCCGTTCGTATACGGCATCTAGTGGAGAAGCTCCGGGTATGAAGGAAGGCGACTATCTGCTCGGCTGCTATGAGATGAACACGACAGATACACTGCTGCTCTTTACGAAGCTTGGAAACTATCTGTATGTCCCGGTTCATCAGCTGCCGGATATTCGCTGGAAGGATAACGCCCAGCATGTCGCCAATCTTGTTTCCGGCATTGAACGCGATGATGAAATCATTGAAGCAATCCCGATTCAGCAGTTTACCGAAGAGCAATCGCTGCTTTTTATTACGAAAGATGGCATGGCGAAGCGCTCCCAGCTTTCACTTTATCAGGCGCAGCGCTTCTCTAAGCCGCTGATGGCCCTGAAGCTCAAGGATAACGATGAAGTCGTCGCCGTCCACAAAACCGATGGTCATCAGGAGCTCTTTTTAGCGACAAAGTTTGGCTATGGACTATGGTTTGGCGAAGAAGAAATCAATCTTGTCGGTCAGCGCGCTGCCGGGGTAAAGGCGATTAATTTAAAGGAGGGCGATCAGCTGGTTGACGCCTCAACCTTTACTCTCGATGATAAAGTGGAATTGCTCGTCGTCACGCACCGTGGCGCTGTAAAGAAAATGGCAATAACGGAGTTCGACAAGTCTTCGCGCGCGAAACGTGGTCTTGTGATGCTGCGTGAATTAAAATCCAATCCGCATCGTGTTGTCGCCTGCCGTCGGATTGTTCAGGCAGATGAGCGTTACACCGTCTTCACGAGCAAAGGGACAACGGTTGACATCCAGCCGAAAGATTACCGGAACAGTGACCGTTACAACAATGGCTCGTTCGTCATTGATCAGGCAACGGACGGAGAAGTCGTTGACATATGGCGTCATGTTGTCATAGAGGAAGCCAAGCAATAGAACGAAAGACGGACAATTCTCCACCCCAAAAAATCAGAAGGCAAATCTGATTTTTGGGGTGTTTTTTAACGGGAAAAGCCTTTATTTTGCGTTAAAAAATGGCTGACAATTCATATTCGCCTCTGCATCATCATACGTTATGAAACAATTATCTTTTCTTTTGTAAGCGATTTCATGAAACTGAGTGAAGGAGGAAGGCATTTGACGAACCTAGGATGTAAAGTTGTTCAATCCTTTGAACGGGTTGAGCAAGCGGTACTGGAAGAATACAAGAAATTTGATTCAGCTATCATTTCAGATGCAGGTGATCATCTCATTACAAGTTCAACGGATATGGTGCGCCTCTCTAAACAAGGCTTAACATTTGCTGGCTCTGCCCTGACGGTAAGAGTACCACCTGGTGATAATTTAATGGTTCAAAAAGCAGTTCAACTGGCAAAGGAAGGCGATGTGATTGTTATCGAGGAAACGAGTCCTTCTGATACGGCTCTAATCGGAGACATCGTATGTCAAGCCGCTAAACAAAAAGGCGTTACAGGATTCATCGTATATGGAGCGATCCGCGATCATTCAGCTCTACTCGAGATGACTCTCCCTATTTATGCAAAGGGAGTTGTGCCGCGTGGAGCTACGAAAGAGGGACCAGGGGAAATAAATGTCCCGATCCCAATCGGTCAGGCAGCGATTGATCCAGGCGATCTCATCATTGGTGATGATGATGGATTTGTGGTCGTCCCGGCCGGTGAGAGTTCCACTGTTCTTTATAAAGCGAAAGAAAAGGCACGGCAGGATCGTGAGAAAATCCAAAAGATTCATGACGGCCACTTTGATTTATCCTGGGTCGATGATCGTTTGAAGGAGAAAGGGTGTGAGTATCATTCATAATCTAAACCCGGAAAGAATGGAAGAATATCTTCATAGGCTGTTTCTTTATGCAGGTCTTAATGAAAGGGAGGCAACCAGCTCGGCTCACCATCTTGTTTATGCCAATTTAAGAGGCGTCGACACACATGGGTTGCAGCGGGTACCGATTTATATCGAGCGAATTAAAAAAGGTGGAATTAAAAAAAACGTAACCCCATCCATTGAGAGGGAAACACCGGTAAGCGCCCTAGTTAACGGTCATGGTGGGATTGGTCCTTATGTCGGTGATTGGGCACTGGAAATAGCAATTGAAAAAGCAAAAACAACAGGAATCGGCGCAGTCGGAGTTTATCATTCCAATCATAATGGAATGATGGCTTACTACACGGAAAAGGCTGTAAAGCAGGACTTGATTGCATTTGTAACCACTACAGGTGAAGCCGTCATGGCTCCGTATGGCGGAAAGAAAAAACATTTAAGTGTCAGCCCGATATCGTATGGTTTTCCTGCTGATGAAGAACAGCCGTTTTTGCTTGATATGGCGACTGGCGTTGTGGCAAGAGGCAAAATTATTATGGCGCTGAAAAACAACGAGTCCATCCCTCTTGGCTGGGCAATTGATAAAGAAGGAAAGGATACAACGGATCCAGCAAAAGCACTTGACGATGGGTTGATCCTGCCGCTTGGCGGACCAAAGGGGTCCGGGCTGGCCTTTATGGCTGATATATTTTCCAATATTTTAACGGGAGCTAATTGGGGACCGCACATCCACTCTTTATACCACACGCCTGACACCCCGCAAGGAAACGGCCAGTTTTTTATGATCATGCGTCCGGACTTGTTTATGGACACAGAACAATTTAAAAAGCGGATGGATCAAGCGATCAGGGAAGTCCGGAGCGTTGAAAAGGCAGAAGGATTTGAACACATTTATATCCCTGGAGAAATGGAAGCACAAACACAGAATGTCCGCCGAAAAAATGGGATTCCGGTTAGAAAGGAGTTAATGGAAGAACTGCAGCAGGCCGGCCAAAGTGTTGGATTGGAAGAGAATCTATTTTCTCCATATTACCAAGCAGGGGGAGATTGAGATGCCAGAAGTTAGTAAACAGCGAGTTCCGTTCGATGAGATGTGTAAATGCGTCCAGGCGATGTTTGCGGCAGTCGGAATGAGCGAGGGGGATGCCCGGATTACGGCAGATAATCTCGTGAAAGCGGATCTCCGCGGTGTGTTTTCTCATGGCGTAATGAGAGTGCCGATTTATGTGAAGCGTCTTCAGCTAAAGGTTACGAATCCGGCCGGCAGCCCAAAGGTGATCCGCGATGAAAAGGCCACAGCTGTCGTCGATGGTGATAACGCTATGGGACAGGTTGCCGGCAAATTCGCGATGGATATTGCTGCAGAGAAAGCAAAACAGTTCGGTGTAGGAGTTGTCGCCGTCAAAGGAAGCAATCATTACGGGGCATCGGTTCATTTTGCGCAAATGGTCTTAGCAGAGGACATGATCGGAATAACGGGAACAATTGGCGGTACAAATATTATGGCTCCTTGGGGCGGCACTGACCGCCGGCTTGGAAACAATCCTTTTTCAGTAGCAGTACCGGCTTTGCATAAGGACCCGCTCGTCTTAGATATGGCGAACAGTGTCGTGGCAAGAGGGAAAATTGTCCTTGCCGCCAAAACAAAACAGCCGATCCCGCAAGAATGGGCGCTCTCCCCGGATGGAAGTCCGACAACAGATCCCGTCGAAGCGTATCACGGCACGGTCCAACCGATTGGAGGGTATAAAGGATACGGCCTGACCCTGATGACAGGCTTATTATCTTCGTTACTGTCCGGTGCTTTGTTCGGAGAGAAAATTACCGATCTGTATGAAGAGTTTACGACTCCGCAGGATTTAGGTCACTACATGCAGGCGATCAATATCGCGAGCTTCACCGACCCTGTCAGATTAAGAAGCATGTAGACGAGGCGATCGAATATATGCATCAATCTCCACGGGCAGAAGGGGTGGAGGAAATCTTTGTTCCGGGAGAAATCGAAGCTCGTAAAGCGAGAACGCAGCTTCAGGAGGGGATCGCCTATCCACTTACCGTGATAGAAGAGCTTACAGCGTTAAGTAAGGAGCTGGGTGTTCCACCTTTGAATCTATGAAGGTTCCTGCTTCTGAATCAGCTCCGTCAGAGTCGAATGAACAGCCTGCGAATGCTACTCCCACGTTCCGACATTTTAAAGGAATATTATTTTGATGAAATAATGTTTTATTTATTCGGAAAATTCTGTCATAATAGTGAGAGAAGCTACTAATAGAAATGGGGAATGAGAGTGAGGTTTTCAATCGCAGTATTACCAGGAGACGGGATTGGCAAAGAAATTATCGAAGCGGGTGTCAACGTTTTAAAGACCGCCGAAGAAATCGTTTCCGGTTTTGAGCTTGATTTTGAGCATTATGATGCTGGAGCAGAGCTTTATAAGCGGACTGGCACTGCTTTACCGGAGGCAACGTTTGAAGCGTGCCGGTCAAGTGATGCGATCTACTTAGGAGCGATCGGTCTTCCCGATGTCCGGGAATTCCCTGGAGGGCCGGAAGTCGGCGGTCAGGTGATGTTTAAGCTTCGCTTTGATTTAGATTTATTCGCGGGTGTCCGGCCGATTAAATTGTATAGAGGAATTGATAGTCCACTGCGCGATGTTGAGAATATTGATTTTGTCGTGCTGCGGGAAAATATCGAAGGTCTGTTCGCCTCCTACGGCGGCGGAACCGTTGTTTCAGACGAAGTAGCGACAGATACGATGGTGATCACAAGAAAAGGCACCGAAAAAATTGTCGATATCGGCTTTCAACTCGCTTTAAAACGCAACGGACGCTTGCTTGATCACAAGCGGGTTGTCACATGTACGGATAAAAGCAACGTTTTTCGGTCGATGGCTTTTTTCAATAAAGTCTTCCATGATGTCGCCGATCGCTACGAAGGTCAGGTGGAAAGAGACCACGTATTAATAGACGCGATGACGCTTCTCATGGTTCAGCAGCCGCAAAACTATGATATTATCGTAACCGAAAATCAGTTCGGCGATATTATTTCTGATTTAGCTGCGGCATTGGTTGGCGGGATGGGAATGGCGCCATCGGGGGATATCGGTTATCAGCATGCGATGTTTCAACCCGCTCACGGCTCCGCGCCAACGATCGCCGGTAAAGGAATCGCCAATCCGCTGGCGACGATTTTATCAGGCAGCATGATGCTCGATTGGCTAAGTGATCAGCATAATTGCCCGGCGGCAAAAAAAGCCGGCGAATTGATCGAGCAGGCGGTGGCCAGAACGGTTAAACGTGGTGTTAAAACGGTCGATATTGGCGGAACAAGCACAACAGCAGAAGTGGCCGAGGCGATTATTGCCCAGATGAAAACTCATGCCCAGCTGTTATAACGAAAAAACAAAGCCTTCACCGATGAGCAGAAAGGGTGGAGGCTTTGTTTTTTCATTTCTTTTTAAATTTGATCAAGAAGGCTCTTTATTAAGAAGATAAGTTAAGGTACAATATTATTTTCTGTTAAGATTTAGTAGTAGATAAAAATATTATGTCAACTAATTTGATGAAACATCTGAGGTGAAGCATGAAGGGAACAACCCACATTATCGGCGGGCTGGCAGCCGGGGTCATGACGACTCAATTATTTGACGTTACCGCGCAACAGCCGATTGTCTTTTACAGCTCAGCATTAATCGGGGCGATCCTACCGGATATTTGCCATCCGAAATCAATGCTTGGGAGAAGGCTTCCACTTATTTCAAAAAGCATTCATCGCGTTTTCGGACATCGCGCGATCACGCACAGCCTGCTTTTTATCATCGGTTTGGCATGGTTGTTAAACCAATGGTCATTTGGCTTTGCGGCGGACCTTCAAGCTGGTATTCTGGCCGGCGTTATCAGTCACATCATCCTCGATGCGATGACACCACGTGGAGTGAAATTACTGTATCCGTTGCAAACGAGCTTTCAATTTCCACTGAATCGCTATACCGGCTCAAAGCTGGGAGAAACGATTGTCGGGCTGAGCTTAATGCTTGTTATCATTGCCTTGGGCTTAATGAGCTTTTGAGAAAATGCGCCTTTCCCGTAACTTGTAAAGCATGGCCACAATCAGTTAATACAAGCCTCATAAACTAAATTTGTGGAGGCTTGTATGGAAAACATGTCGGGCTGCTGCACGAAAACGACTTAGCCAGTTGAATGATATCTTATTAGTTAACGAATGCGTTCAGGCTTTTATACGCATTTGCGTAATGCAAAATAAAGTGAAAGAACGTCTCCACACATGGTATGAGTGGTTTAATGTTTGACGTAGCGAGATATATCGTCCGATAAGCGTTTGGATGGTTTAAAGGAATCTTTTTAATCGAAAAATTTTCCAAGACGTCTAAATCGGGGACGATGGCAATGCAATTATTATGATTACTCGATACCAACCCCGCCATTGTAATTTCTTCAGCCATCGTGCAAAAAGTCTCAGGTGTTTGAGAACATTCTTCAAAAAGTCGATCAATATCTCCTTGAATTTCACCAGCTGATTCAGCATATCGAATAATGGAGTAAGGAAGCAATTCTTCGATGGATAAGGCAGGCCGCTCGGCCAAAGGATGATGGACGGATGTGATGCAAACCAAGTCTTGCTTGAGAACGGAGGTAAAGCGAATATCCGGTTCATCAGGCATGTAGGCGCATAATCCGAGATCAACCTCTCCTTCCTTAATTTTCGTTAAACTCGTAAGCGTATTGCATTGATGAAAATTAATTGTGATTTGACTATATTCCGGGTTAGCCTGAAAGTTTTTTATTAAATTAGGAACAAATTGATAGCCTAACACAAATAAAAAGCTGAAATCAATGATGCCGGAATTTTTTTTCTTAAATTGATGAAGCATCCGGTAGCCACTTTCAATCTCTCTGAAGCCTTCAGCAATATGAGAGTTGAGCAATGCCCCATATTTCGTTAGTCGGACGTTCCTTCCGTCTTTTTCAAACAACGGTACCCCTAATTCCTTCTCTAAAACGGACATCGCCCGACTTAAACTAGGCTGAGTGATGCATAGAAATTCGGCTGCCCTGGTGTAATGCTGAAATTCAGCCATGACTTTGAAATAGTACAAGCTATTCAGGTTCATCGTAAAATCCCTCCACCTTCCTTTTGCTTACACGGCCATCTCTTTTAACCTATAGATATAATCTATAGATCAAGGTGAAAATAAGTATTGGTAGTTATAGAACAGTACATAGTAAGATAATGACAAAGGCACACTCAACAGACCATTGCAGACTCCGGAGTCCCAGGCGCTGGTGCACTTTAATTATACTTAATATTTCAAAAATTCAAAAGTGATCTATTCTTCTTAGATGAAGGCAATGATCATAGATTGGATTTTTAGAAATGGCAGGAAGTGCAAGAAAGGGTTGTCTTTAATTTAGGATACTGAAAGGGATAAGAAAATGAATTATGAGCAAAGGCTTGAAAAAGCAGGATATCCAGTTCCTACTCATGTAAGTAATCGGGCTTTTAAGGCAGGCGTTGAAACGGGAAATTTGCTTTTTATATCCGGCCATGCTGCCAAGGTGAACGGTGTTCTAAAATATGAAGGCATTGTTGGCGATACGATCACGTTGGAACAGGCCCAGGATGCAGCAAAAATTGCCTTGGTCAATTGTTTAGCTGCAGTAAGGAATATGAAGGGAACTTTACACAGCATCAAGAGAATTGTCAATATAAAAGGCTATGTCGCCAGTACAACTGACTTCGTTCAGCAGCCGGAGGTCATGGATGAAGTTTCCCGCTTAGTAAATGAAGTATTTGGCGACATAGGTGAACATAGCCGGGTTGCCCTGGGGACGGCGTCACTACCGGGAGGGACACCAGTCGAAATTGAAATGGTTGTGGAAGTGTAAAGAGAGAACAATTGACAGGAGGAATCAAAATGGTGGAAATTGAAAACGGTGTACCGTTGGGAATTAAGCAGCTATTTACGAGTATCACCAACTTACAGGAGGGAGAAAAGGTTCTTATCATAACAGATGATAATAAAAAGGAAATTGGTGAATTTGTCTATCAGTATGCAAAAAAGCATTTTGAAACGACATTAATGGTCATGACGCCAAGAGAAGGTCATGGCGCTGAACCGACAGAGGCTGTGAGAGCAGCGTTAAATGATTGTGATGTTGCATTCGGGGCAACGACTATGTCGCTGTATCATTCCAAAGCCCGTTTGGATGCCAGTAAGAATGGCCGGTTACGGTGGGTCGGTCTGCAGGATTATGCTCTTCATATGTTTGAGAAAGGAGGGTTAACGGCTGATTTTCAGGAAGTGAGGCAAGTGATTGAGCGTGTGTCTCACTACTATCAAGGCAAAACCTTTACGTTGACGACTCCTGGAGGGACCAACATGGTTTGCAGCATTGAAGGGCGAAAGCCGGTTTTTGATTACGGCACCTCTCTCGTTCCCGGTTCTGCCTCATTTCCGCCAAATGCCGAAGTGGCACTCGGTCCTGTAGAAGGAACGGCCAATGGCGTCTTGGTTTTCGATGGGAGCATCCCTCATCCGTTATTAAATTTGCTGGAGGAGCCGATTACGTGCACCGTGAAAGACGGCTATATCACAGAAATAACAGGGGGACGGGAAGCGGACATATTACGGAAGCTTTTAGCGGACTTTGATGATCCTTCGGTTTATAACATCGCTGAACTCGGACTTGGTCTAAATAAAGAGAATTATTTATGTGGACATATGGCGCCGGATGAAGGCTCCTTCGGGAATATTCATATAGGGATCGGCAAGAATTTAAATTTCGGCGGACATGTTGATTCTCCGCTTCACCTTGATATGGTGATGAAAACCGTCACCGTCGTCATCGATGATTACACGATTATGAAAGACGGCGTTTTGCTAGTATGATTTTCGAACGTAAATAAGAATAATCGAGGAGAGGGAGGTGGAGGATTATTCACTCCCTCTCCTCACTATACAAGTTCATTCCTAAAGTGAGGTTATGTTATGAAAAAGAGTAGAAAGCTTGTTTTTTATCTAGGCCTCCTTCTGCTTGTCTCATTGGCCGCCGGATGTTCGGTTCCCAGTCAAGCGGAGGATGGACGAAAAAGGGTTGTCAGCATTGCGACGGTCCAGCCGGATAATCATTCGATTGTGCTCGGACTGGAAGCTTTTAAGGAGTATATTGAGGA
Source organism: Halalkalibacter oceani (assembly GCF_023715705.1). Classification (GTDB taxonomy): domain Bacteria; phylum Bacillota; class Bacilli; order Bacillales; family Bacillaceae_D; genus Halalkalibacter; species Halalkalibacter oceani_A. Next base: position 23,147 of record NZ_JAMBOS010000018.1, on the reverse strand, counting down.
AAAGCTGGATCATCAAATTGAAATTAGAATTTATACGAACGGAGTAATCGGGGGCAATTCAGAAGCCCTGGAGCTATTGCAGATGGGGTCCCTGGATATGGTCGTGACTAGCGGCAGTAATTTAGAAGCGTTTGCCAATGAGTATAAGATTTTTAGTGTCCCATATTTATTCAAAGATGAAGACAGCTTTCGTAAAGTAATGGCGGAAGAAGAGTTTGTTGACGTGATCTACAATTCGACTGTCGAAAAAGGAATTCAGGGCGTGATGTGGTTCGCAAATGGCGTCAATAATTTTTACTCCTCAAAAAGAATAGAAACACCAGAGGATTTAAAAGGGCTCAAAGTTCGCGTGCAGTCAAGTGAGGCCAATGTGAAGATGGTTCAGGGCTTCGACGCAGCGGCAGTTGTCATGGCCTACGGTGAAGTTTATACCGCTTTACAAAATAACGTTATCGATGCAGCTGCCAATCCGGAAATGGCTCTCGTAAGTATGAAGCACGGAGAGGTGGCGAATTATTATACAAGGACAGAGCATCAGATTTTTACTGATATGTTCGTGGCTAGTACAAAATTTATGGACTCATTAACCGAAGAAGAAAAACTAATTTTCCAGGAAGGCTTTGAGATCAGCAACAAAATTGCTGTAGCTGAATGGGACAAGCAAATTACAGAGGCGATCGTGGAAGCGGAACAAATGGGAGTCGAGTTCATTACAGTGGATAAGACCCCTTTTGAAGAAATGCAGGAACCGGTAAAAGAGGAGCTATTGCAGGCAAATCCGGAATTGCAACCACTGTATGACATCGTTCAACGAATTCAGAACTAAAAGAAAGGGGAAACTCTATGGAGAAAATTAAGAATATTATGGATAAAGTGCTGGCCGGAGCCTGTGCGCTCTTATTAACTTTTATGACAGCCCTCATCACGTACCAAGTCGTTGTCCGGTACGTTTTCAAGAGTCCAAGTACGATGTCTGAGGATATGTTGAGCTACTCGTTTGTTTGGTTATCTCTCTTAGGTTCCGCTCTCGTATTTGGACAGCGGGATCATATGAAAGTCTCGATATTCTCCGAAAAGCTGACAGGAGCTGGAAAGGTCATTCTATCTGTTCTATCTGAATGTATCATTTTAGTTATTGTCATTTGTGTATTTATATTTGGCGGAAAGGAATTTATGGTGGTCGGAGCGCTGCAAATGTCACCGACATTAAATATTGCAATGCATTGGATCTATAGCATTCTTCCTCTTAGCGGAATATTAATCGTCATTTACAATGTGATCAATATCATTCAATCCATTCAAGAATTTAACGGGGAGCGAAGGGAGGAATTGCTGTGAGCATTGCTGTTTCGGCAGGTTTATTAATCTTTGGGACAATTATAATTCTGTTACTTCTAGGCATTCCGATTGGAATTACGCTGATGATCGCCTCGATTTTAGCGATTACGCAGTCATTAGGTTTTTCTTCAGCAGTACCTTCTTCAGCTTTGAAGTTGTTTCAAGGGATAAACATTTTCACATTGCTCGCCATTCCTTTTTTTATCCTGGCAGGTAATATTATGAACAAGGGCGGGATTGCAATCCGCTTAATTCATTTTGCAACCGCACTAACAGGCCGTATTCCAGGCTCCTTGGCTCACACTAATGTTGTTGCAAACATGTTATTTGGATCGGTTTCCGGTTCCGGTACCGCAGCGGTGTCTGCGATGGGCTCCATCATGGGGCCGATTCAGAAGAAGGAAGGGTATAACGAAAATTTCTCAGCCGCCCTTAATATTGCCACGGCACCAACCGGCTTTCTGATTCCACCCAGTACAGCACTGATCACATATGCCCTGGCGAGCGGAGGGACGTCCGTAGCGGCGCTCTTTATTGGGGGCCTGATTCCCGGCATTTTATGGGGACTGAGCTGTATGGTCGTAGCTTTCTATTTTGCCAAAAAACATGGCTATGTTGAAAAGAGAATCATCTCATTTCGAGAGTTTTTAAAAGTATTACGTGAGGCAATCCCCAGTTTGCTTTTGATTTTGATCGTAATCGGCGGTATTGTGGGCGGCATTTTCACAGCAACAGAAGCTGCGGGAATCGCGGTAGTCTATAGTCTCTTGCTATCTCTTTTAGTCTATAAGACCTTAAAAGTAAACGATCTTTATTCGATCTTAGTTGAAAGCGCTAAACTGTCAGCAATTATAATGTTTTTGATCGGCTCCTCCAACATCCTGGCCTGGGTAATGTCATTTACTGGTATTCCAAGTATGTTAGCAGAGGGGATTTTAGGTATTTCCACCAATTCAATTATGATTCTGCTGGCAATTAACATGATGCTGCTGTTTGTTGGAACATTTATGGATCTAACACCGGCTATTTTAATTTTCACCCCAATACTACTGCCGGTATGTTTGGAGCTCGGAATGACACCATTACATTTTGGGATTATGCTGACACTTAATCTATGTATAGGGACGATCACACCACCGATAGGGAATATTCTTTTTGCTGGCATTAAAGTGGCTAACGTAAAAATAGAAGAGGTGATGCCGCATCTGTTTAAATTTTATATAGCCATATTCATTGTGCTTATGCTAATCACATATTTCCCGTGGTTCTCGACGTTCTTACCTGACCTATTTGGATATTGATGGTTTATTAATTTGAAGGAAGAAAGTAACGAACCAACTTACCGTGTAAAATACCGTAGAAATCAAAACCAGAAAACGTTTAGCTGAGCGAAGGCTAAAAATAAAAGCACACAACACGCAAATTGAATTTTCGTTTTCTCGTCTCAAAAACAAGAGTTAACTTGGTAACTGAGACAAGAAAACGACTTTTCATTTTACTTCCGATAATATATATTATGTAAACTAGTTATTTTTTTGAAAGAGGCACTTTCTCCTCTCATCTTGTCCGTTGTTGTCCGTTGAAGCAATTGTGATGACATTAACAATATGGAGAAAACTTCATACTTCTTAATGTTAGTTTTCTCCTTTCGGGATATCCATTTTATCGACCGCATCTTTAAGGTCATTGTTTTTTATATGGGTATAAATCATCGTTGTTTGTATAGCTGAGTGACCCACTGTCTTCTTAATTTTAGCAAATCGTTAGTTTCAGCATGATATCTTGTTGCTGTAGACGTCAAGTCATTTTTTACACTTTTTGCTCGTTTCCTTTTTACACTTCTGCTGAAAAAATGCTTTTCCGGTTTTTCATCCGATGACTTTCCTCATCTTCCGCACCATGTATTACTTCCACACGATGAAGTAAGCGATCTAAAATAGCTGTTGTGATACCTTGATCTCCAATTAAATTACCCCATTCATCTGGACTTTTATTTGAAGTCAGGATGATCGAACTTCGTTCGTATAAATGATTAATCAAATGAAAAAATAAGTTTGCTTCTCGCTGATCCATTGCCATATACATTAAATCATCGATAATCACAAGATCGGCATTTCTAATCCGTTTGAGCTGGACTTTGGATTTGTTCAGATATTCTTCTGTCTTTAAAAGTTGCACAAGCTCACCCATTGTAGCGAAGTAAACATTGAACCCTCTGTAAACGGCTTCGAGTCCCAGCCCAATTGCGATATATGTTTTCCCAATGCCAGGGGGGCCTAGGAGAATTAAATTGTACTGTTGCTCTAGCCAACTTAATTCTCTAAGTTGAGTAAGTTGACGGGCCGTTAGAACGTTTTGACCTTTCAGTTCGAACTCATCTAACGACTTCATGAAAGGGAAGCGCGCCCATTTCATTCTTTTTTCAAGGCTTTTCGCTTCACGTTTTGCTAATTCATATCGTGTTATAGATTCTAAGAATTCTAAGTAGGTCCATGACGCTTTTTCAGCTTCGCGAAGAAGCTGTGGCAACTCCTCCGCAGTCTCTGATAAGCGTAACTGACGAAATTGATCTTGCAATTCATGCACAGTCTTGTTCATCATGCCCGACCTCCTAAAATGCTGGTATAAGCATTTAAAGAACGGGTAGAAGCCTTAATATGAGAATGTTTTGGTGGACTGGTATAAAAAGATTGTACCTCTTTAATCGGTTCATCACGCAATGTATCCAGGTGATGAGCGATATCACGAAAATCATTCGCATTATACAATTTCTCTGTCATGCATTTAATCAACACAGTCTCAATTAATGCTGGATACTGTTGAATCACTTTGTTGATGATCGCAAACTGATCTCGACGATACCTCGGGTATCTTTGGCTGATCTCATCAAAATAAGCAGCTGCCTGTGTCGGATCTTCAAAGTAAGAGATAAGACGTTCCTGAAGTTCTTTAATCCCTTTCGAACGATCACGGGTATGATGGCGGTTTTGAATGAGTTTTCCTTTTTCTGAACTAATAATGTGTTCGGCAATGATTTCACCATTTGCTTCTTTCCGTATCACGAGCTCTTGTTGCTCGTCACCTGTCACTTCAACCCATACAAGATTTTCAGTCATTGTTTGATAAGTCCCAAGTGGGACGGAATAACGGTTTGACTTATAACGGATCGTGTTGTCCTTACTTACACTTCTTGTTATACTTTGGTTATTAGTACTTTCATATGAAAGTAACGAAGAGACTGGCTGTAAGTGTTGCTTTTCGAGGAGAAACACTTCTGCTGGTCTTTTTTTCGTTGTCTGGTGAACCTGATGGTTCCCGGTACGTTGGAGCCACTGTAATGCTCGCTCATTCCAATCGTTTACGTCGCTAAACACTCGACTGTCTGCGAAATTGCCTTTTATGTATTTCACTACATTTTCAATCATCCCTTTAGATTCCGGATCGGCTCTTCTGCACAAGTGGACTTTGAATTTACGTTCATTCACATAACTTTGAAATTCAGCTGTTAAAAGCAGCTGTCCTGCATTTTCACTCACTGTGATTAAGTGATCCTGATCATAGACGATTTCTTCTGTTCGCCCTCCGTAAAACTGGAATGCATTTTCATGACATCGAATCGCATCTCTTGTGGTAAATGGACGTGCCTGCCATTCCATATATTTATGTCTGGAATGGGAGAGTACAAAGGCAATAAAGTACAGTTTGATTTCTTTGTTGTCAATCGTCTTCTGTTTTGTTTCTCCCCAGTCTACTTGAAGTTGTTTGCCCATTGGTTGTTCAGGAACTGCTTCATATTGACGGACCATGATCTTTTTCTCAATCTGATAGAATTCACGAATGTCTTTCACATAAGATCTCACAGTACTTCCACCGACCAAAAGGTCGGGATATCTCTCCAAAAGCCAATCATGAATTTGAGCACTACTCAGGTGAGGATACTCTTCTAGCCAGGCAAGTATCCAGTCTTTATAGTGATCTAGTTTTTTCTTCTTCTCCAAAGGCTGTTCAGTGTAAGCTCTTGCCTCATCAAATGTCATTTCTAAATATTTATAGACAGTTGGCCTTGAGATCTTAAGCTCCTTAGCAATTTGTGCTACTTTAAATTTTCTTTTACGTAATTCATGAATCTTTACATATAACACTAACTTCTCCTCCAAAACCCTACCCCCAGTAAAATACGTTAACGTCTATTATACTAAGTAGTAGGTTGATAGAGCGAAAGTGTAAAATTGTTACCAGAATTAAAAATCCCAACTATAAGTAGTACAACTATCAAAGTTATGTAGATTTTTTATCAATGCACAAACCCTACCTTTTTGCTGACATGAAAAAGCGTCCCTAATTAAAGAAACGCTACCCGTTAGTGTTCATTAAGAATATCTGTTTAGGCACTGACCTTTTGGTTTTCTTAAACAATACTTACTACCCATTTGTAAAAATCATCTTTTTAAAAACTCTAACTCCTCAACCGATTCCTTAATCCTTTTTCCATTCCATTAAATATTCTTCCTCGGAAGTCTGTTCATCTATTGTTTCTCCTTTTATTACAAAGTCATTTTTTAAATAAAACTCGACGGCTTTCATATTTTTCTTGTACACTTTTAATTGTATCGTTTCTCTTTGTCTTTTTACAAAATCTAACAAGCCCTTTCCATATCCTCCACCTTGATGCTTAACATCAATGAATAATGCAGCCAAATAATTATTCACCATGGATACGAAGCCGACAATATCTTTTGCATTACTCACAACATAGGTTTCAGACATTGGGATATACTTTTCTTCCATCTCCGTTTGCTGTGATGTCCAATAATTCTTATCAATAAAGTCATGAGCTATTAAAGAACCTTCATACCATATTTCTACTATTTTATTGACTTCTGTTTTCTTGTTTAGTCTAATATTCACCTTATCTTCCCTCACATATAAATCTCATTGTTCATTCAATTAATTGAACCTCTGCTGTTGTCATATTGCCTTTTCTACTATATCTTTTGATCTTTGTCTCTGTAAATGAAAATGTGAATTTAACTGCTCCTGTCTTTATCTGATACATAGTAATGTCATCATTTCAATGGACAATTACAGCCACCCGTTCTGAAATAGAGACATAAACCAAAGAGGATGTGCCAAATGACATTGGCACATCCTCTTAATCTGTGAGTTTCGCTTAAGCACATTTCACTACTAGTTTTGAATCATACTATTCTACTGCCCAAATCCGTTCATGAATTTCTCCATATTCATCTTGGTACAGTTCGTAAACACCTTGAGTTGCTTCAAAGAACGCCTCATAGTTAAACTCTTCTTCTGAGACAATTTCCATTCCTTCATCAAGGGCAGTTTGAATGTATTGTTCTGTTAAATCAGCAATAAATTCACGTTCCCAGTCGCGCATTTCTTCAGCAGCACGTACAAAAATGTCTTGAAGCTCAGGTGGGAAATCATCATATAGAGCTTTACTTATTAAAAGTGGAGCGGGGCTATAAACATGAGAACTTAATGTCAAATGATTTTGGATCTCATAAAACTTACTAGGGATAATAACAGCTAATGGGTTTTCCTGTCCATCAACAACACCTTGTTGCATGGCTGTATATAGTTCATTAAAGGCCATTGGCGTCGGATTTCCGCCATAATCCTCGAATGCTTGAATATGAATTTGATTTTCCATTGTACGAAGGCTTATTCCCTGCATATCTTCTGGATTAACGATTGCTCGTCTGTTATTTGTGATCATTCTGAATCCATTTTCCGCCCAAGCCAGCAGTTTAATTCCGACACCTTCTAATTGTTCGGCGACTTCGGCACCAATTTCTCCGTCCAATACTGCATATGCATGTTCGCGATCTCTAAATAAGAATGGAAAGTCAAAAGCATTCGACAGTGGCGCAAAGTTTCCTACTGGGCCACTAGAAGTAAAGACCATATCCAATGTACCTAGTTGTAACCCTTCAATCATCTCTCTTTCCCCACCAAGTGCCGAATTCGGGTGGATTTCAATCGTGACCTTTCCACCAGTCTCTTCCTCCACAATTTCTTTAAACTTTAATGCACCTTGGTGGTAATGTGAAGTCTCATCAGCGGCAATTGCATGACCCAGGTTAAGTGTCATTTCCTCGAATTCCCCGGTTGTTCCTTCAGTCGGTTCAGTTTCAGCTCCCTCATCAGCTGGCGTACTTGCTGGATCTGTGGCACTACTCCCCCCACAAGCAGCGGCAATCATTACTAGAAACATAAATACTGCACATAAACCAAGTCTTCTTCCCACAAAAAATCCCCCCATTAGCTTCTATTTTTCGAATAAAGGTAAGCGTTTTCAACAATTCTGGTAGGAATTCCTAAATCGCTTACCATAATACTAATTTTAATATTCTTAATAGTCAATATATTTTTAAGGGCGACTTATCTGCAATTTGTCATGCGATAAATCGCCCTTAGCCTAACTTTTACAGTCCCCGCCCACCATCAACATCATAAACAGCACCGGTAATAAAAGACGCCTCATCAGAACATAAATAGAGGCTCATATTGGCAATATCCTCCGGTTCACATAATCGCCCGATTGGAACTGAATTCTCGAACAGCTTGCGTCCCTCGACTGGATCCATGCTCGCAAAAAACTTTTCCAACATTGGAGTCTCTGCCGGACCTGGATTAATTGCATTAACGCGAATCCCTTGGTTCGCTACTTCTATCGCTAACGCTTGTGTTAGCAAAACAATGGCGCCCTTTGCTGCGCAATATGCCGTTAAGCCTGGGCGAACACGCTTTGAAGCAATGGAAGAGATGTTGACAATACTGCCTTTCCCTTTTTTCTTCATATGTGGAATCGCGTACTTACTCGTTAAGAAGGCTGCTTTTGCATTCACATTTAATTGTAAGTCCCACTGCTCTTCTGTCACTTCTTCAATCGGTGTAAAACTCATCGGCACCCCTGCATTATTGACTAAGATATCAATTTGCCCAAATTCCGTAATGGTTTCATCGATTAACTTTTTGACATAATCGACGTTTGAAATGTCGCCGATAATTGCTTTAGCTTTGCCTCCGCCCTCTTCAATCTTTGCAACCGTACTTGCGGCTGCTTCCTCTCTTAACTCAGCGACAACAATCGTTGCCCCTTCATTGGCGAACGTTAATGCTGTTGCTTGGCCAAGCCCTGAACCCGCACCTGTAATAATCGCGATACGTCCTGAAAGTTTACCCATCTTGTTCTCCCCTTTACTTTTTTAATTTAGCCACTTCTTTCTATTGTTTCTTTCAAGAAAGAAAATGGCTTCTCCGCTCCGTGGTTGTTCAAAAAGCGAAGAACCATCCTTTCCGAAACGCTTATAGATTAATGACAACTGTCTTTTCATCTGTCATTTCTTGAATAGCATAAATGGGACCTTCTTTTCCAAGTCCGCTATTTTTAACCCCACCGTACGGCGTCCAATCTGATCGGTATGTTGAAACATCATTGATGATCACTCCACCAAATTCAAGTTCCTGTGCTGCTTTCATCGCAATTTGTAAATTTGAAGTGAACAAACCGACTTGCAGCCCGTAATCCGAATTATTGGCCTCATTGAACACCCAATCAATATCATCATAAGGAATCAAATTAATAACTGGGCCAAACACTTCCTCACACATGACTTTCATCGTAGCTGTCACATCGGTTAAAATGGTTGGACTATAAAAAGCCCCGTTTCGTTCCCCACCACATAGAACACGCGCTCCATTTTTAACCGCCTCATTCACCCATGCTTCGACACGCTGCGCTTGTACCTCGGAGATTAATGGTCCGATGTCTGTTTCTATGTTTTCAGGATCGCCAACAACAAATTGCTCGGTAGCTTGAATAAGATACTTTTTGAACTCTTCCATAATGTCCTGATGAACATACAAACGCTGAACAGAAATACATGCTTGCCCGTTAAGGGTCGATAAACCGCGCTGTGCACATAATTGTGCAACTTGTTCAAGGTTAACTGCATCTTTATGAACGATATTTGGTGAATTATTTCCAAGCTCAAGCGTTACTTTGCGAATTCCTGTTACACGTTTAATATGTTGCCCTACGTGAACACTTCCGGTAAAGGTAAACATATTGACCCGGTCGTCTTCGAGCAAGTACTGACCTGTTTTTTGACCTAATCCATTAATCACATTAATAAATCCAGGCGGTAACCCGGCCTCCTCAAGAATATCGATCATCTTCATCGCAGTGATGGGAGCGATTTCTGCAGGTTTTAAGACAATTGTATTTCCTGCCGCAATGGCTGGTGCAACTTTATGGGCTGCCAATGTAAACGGCATATTAAATGGTGTAATCGCGCCAATCACGCCAACAGGTACGCGAACCGTAAAAGCCATTCTGTTTTCTCCAGGATGCTTGCTAGGGAGTGGAACTCCTTCACCTGAGATCCGCTTGGCTTCCTCCGCTGAGATACTGAATGTCTCCACAGCGCGTTCAATTTCAGTGTTGGCATCCTTCAATGTTTTCCCTACTTCTCTTACAATTGAGAGTGCCAATTCGTCTTTTCTCTCGTTAATTAAAGAAGCAGCCTTTACTAGAATGTCACTCCTTTGATAAGCAGTTAGCTTCTCTTTTTTAAATGTCTTAACTGCTTGATCAACTGCTTGCTTGACGACTTCTTCATCAGCACAACAGATCGACGCTATTTGCTCCCCGTTGTATTTGTTGTATACAGGAATTTCTTCACCTGTATACATCCTTTCACCATTTACGATATGCCCAAAACGAGATTGATTCATTTTATCTCCTCCTTTTTTGAAAACAACGTTAAGCATTTTGTTTTAGGTTGGTTATCAGGACATCGACAAACTCAGTCGTTTGATAACGCCCACCTAAATCCGCTGTTTTGACGCCTGACTCTAACGTTTGTTCAATTGTATCTAGTAACAACGTTCCTAACTCTGTTAAACCAAAATGATCTAACATCAATTTCGCTGTCCATAATTGACCAACTGGGTTGGCAATGTTTCTTCCTGCAATATCAGGAGCTGAACCATGGACAGGCTCAAACATGGACGGATACTTTCCATTTAAGTTAACGTTGGCGGCTGGGGCAATCCCGATACTCCCCATGATGGCAGCACCGAGATCGGTTAAAATGTCACCAAACAAGTTGCTCGCTACAACAACGTCAAAATGCGCTGGTTTCGTCACAAAAAATGCGGCTAAGGCATCAATATGAGTTGATTCTGTCTCGATTCCTTGATAATCTTTACTCGTTTGCTCGAAAACACGATCCCAAAACGGCATACTGTAGTACAGTCCATTTGATTTTGTGGCGCTGGTGATCTTTCCACGACGTTGCTGCGCTAATTCAAATGCATACCTCATTACTCTTTCTGTTCCTTTTCTCGTAAAAACAGCATTTTGAATGGCGATTTCATCCTCATCACTGTGAATACTTCCGCCAACCTGACTGTATTCCCCTTCGCTGTTCTCTCTAACGACGACAAAATCAAAATCCTTCTCCGAATCAAGAGGTGATTTTACACCCTTTAATTTCTTAACAGGGCGCATATTTATTACTTGTTCAAATTCCCTGCGAATCTTAATAATTGAACCCCATATCGCGACATGATCCGGTACTTGATTTGGTAAACCAATTGCTCCTAAAAAGAGGGCTTGGTAGTTCTTTAATTCCTCTAGCCCATCGTCCGGAACCATGGCACCATGTTCTAAATAATACTCACAATTCCAGGGGAACTCTTTGAACGTTAACGATAATCCACCATCAATCTCAGCCAACAGTTTAAGGACTCGAAGAGCTTCAGGAACGACTTCTTTTCCAACTCCATCACCAGGTATGACCGCTATGTCAACTTGTTTCATTGTAAACCTCCTCCTTAAAGCGCTTTCATTTCTAAAAACAGGAAATATGTTTATTTTTTGAATATTCGTGCAAGTACCTCTATCTTACTCCGCTTGCTGTCGAAGGTCAATACATTTTGTATACATTTGGTATTTTAATATGTATAATACGATTAAGCCTTTTTATGTCTCTTTTTAAAAACAGGTTTTTATGGAGTAATTTCAAACTAGAAATAGAGGTGAGGGCAATTGGGAACACTTACATTGCGTGAACAAGCCTATCAAAAAATAAAACAATTAATCTTAACTGGTGATTTACAGCCTGGTGACTTTCTAACCGAACGCGAATTAGTCGAGCGACTAGAAATGAGTCGCACACCCATTCGTTCCGCATTTGACCGTCTCGAATCAGAAGGTTTAATTAATAATTACCCAAATAAAGGCCCTATCGTGGCGGAAATCTCAGTAAAAAAAGCAATAGACATCTATGATGTGCGGATTGCGATAGAATCTCATGTTGTGATGAAATTGGCCTCCAGCACTCTAACCAATCAACAAGTTTCTTGGTTTGAAGAGAATTTGAACAAGCAAGAGCTTGAATTAGATTCAGCAGATTACCTCGCATTTTCGGAGCTTGATAGTGCGTTTCATAATCAACTGGTTCATGTATATGGCAACGAGGAATTTATTAGAATTTTCGATCAAATCCAAGACCGGCTGCGAATTCTCGCATTAAAAGCATTCAAAACTGATCTATCTGAATTAAGTGCTTATTTCAAAGACCATACAGCCATTATTCAGGCCATTCTTAATCGTCAACCTAATAAAGCTGTCGAACGCATAACTAACCATCTGGAAGGTGGAAAGCAACGTGCGATTTCCTGATGATTAGCTTGCTGTATAGGGGATCTCCTCGCAGACAAACCTGCTGATGTTAGTTAAAGGATATCGGTAAAGTTGGGGGTAGTAGTTGAGGAAGGCATTACCTTTGTCATTTTGATAAATGTTTTACTAATAAATTGCTTAGAAAAAATGAGGGGAAACCGCTGACTGGGAAGGTTGGATCCGTCTCAACACGTAACATATACACGACCTGGTGAGTCTAATGTTCTTTTAATAATTACTGCATCAGTCTCTTTTGCATCAAGGATTGCCTGTTTATTTCTCGTTTGCATGAATACACTCTTGAGTAGCAATGAATCGAGTCCCCATATCAATTCCTCCTGCTCCTAAAGCTAATGCTGCCAATAAACCGCGTCCATCTCCTATGCCTCCACTTGCCAATACTGGAATTGATACAGAATCGACCACACGTGGAGTAAGAACCATTCTGTTCCATCGTCTCGCCCTAGATGTCCTCCTCCTTCCTGTCCGACTGCCATTACAGCATCAGCACCGAGCTGTTCTGCTTTCTGTGCCTGTCTAACACTTGCTACGAGGACAAGCGTTCGAATAGTTTCTCCTTTTATACGTTCAAAAATAGGTTGAGGATTAGCTCCTGTTATAGAATGGTGTCCAGCTTAACCAGCTGATTGGCATTATAAGGGATCATCCAAATGTTTTCTCCGTCAAAGACAGCTCCTTTAAATGAACCCAAAAAAAAGATATCAGGTTCTATTTGAAAGTCACTTGGCCAATCATCAAACCCGGTCATTTGCCCGGTTGTTCGATTTACTCTCATGACTTGATCGGCGTTAAAAGGAATCATCCAGATATTCTCTCCATCATACACGCCAGCCGTAAAGGCATAATTGCCTTTTGTAAAATCAGTTGGCCAGTCCTGATAACCGGTTATTTCAATTTCAGGACCTAAAGGCCGGGCAGGAATGAGTCCGCTGAAGCCAAATCCATCCTGATTGTAAATAAAATCTGTATTTAGTGCGTTGATCTCCACCAAAGTCGTTAAAATGATTAGAAAATTCCGATAACTTTTCCGACCCCTTCACTGGTTGCATGAATAGCATAAAAAATAAAAGAAATGAGATCCATCCATACTTACGCAGCACTTTGCTTTTCCTGATATTGTTTTTCAACAAATTCACCTCTGATTTTTATATGACACTACCATCTATTATAAAGGATGATTATGAAAAAAAGAATGAAAATCAGTAGGAGCATGTTTTAGAGAAAAGATCAACCGCAGAAAACAAAAGTGGCTGGTGGAAACCGGTTCAACACCGTCCTTCCACCAGCCCCCATTCACGATTTGAATAAACTCCATCTTCGTTCTGCTTCGCTTTTATGAGGAGTGAATGTCCATTTCTTCAAGCTGACTTGCTTCAAAGGTATCGAGCATGTCACGGACTTCATTTGTTGATTTTGTGGTCATGAGCTGATTTCGTAAGCCGCTTGCACCGCGAAACCCTTTAACATAGATCTTAAAAAAGCGATGAAGAGCTTTAAACGGCCGTAGTCCCAAATCTGCGTATTGATCATGGAGGTCGAGATGCAAGCGCAAAAGATCAAGCAATTCCTTGCTGCTATGGTCTTTCGGCTCTGTTTCGAAGGCAAATGGATTCGCGAAAATGCCGCGGCCAATCATCACCCCATCAATATCATATTGGCGGGCGAGCTTCAACCCGGTTTGCCGATCCGGAATATCGCCATTGATCGTCAAGAGCGTATCAGGCGCTATCTGATCGCGGAGCTTCTTAATCTCTGGAATCAGCTCCCAATGAGCATCCGCTTTGCTCATTTCCGCTCTTGTCCGCAGATGGATGGAAAGATTGACAATATCCTGTTTCAAAATATGCGTCAGCCAATCGCGCCATTCGTCTATCTCAGTGTAACCAAGTCGGGTTTTGACACTTACGGGCAATCCTCCTGCTTTGGCAGCCTGGATTAATTCTGCCGCAACTTCCGGGCGGCGGATCAGACCGCTTCCCTTTCCATGCTGGGTGACATTAGGTACAGGACAGCCCATATTGATATCCAGCCCCTTAAACCCAAGCTCTGCCATCCCGATACTCATTTCGCGAAAATTTTCAGGCTGATCTCCCCATATATGAGCAACAATCGGCTGTTCATCCTCAGTAAACGTCAAACGCCCACGCACACTTTGCTTTCCCTCTGGATGACAATAGCTCTCACTGTTTGTGAACTCTGTAAAAAAGACATCCGGTCTGGCCGCTGCACTTACAACATGACGAAACACTACATCAGTCACTTCTTCCATTGGAGCCAGTATAAAAAAAGGTCGTGGTAAATCACGCCAAAAATTATCTTTCATTCTAACCTTCCATTCCTCTCATGATGGGATAACCGGCAAGGGACCCTTATCCCAAAATTTAAGGCAAAACGCCCCATGCCTCTTTACACTTATACCATGCTTGCACACATTTGATCAAACGGATCGCAAATGTGCTGGTTAACTGGCACGAGCCCCATCAAGCAACCTGTCTTTCCCTGAAAAATGATCTACATAAACTTCTTTTTGTAGAATTCACGCAGTTCCAGGGCATTATCTGTCCATTCTACTGCGCGGCCATTGATTAATTGGCCGAGTGCATCGAGGCATCTGTGCCATCCGGCGGCTGTATATATCGCCATTTCGCGATCATCAAACGTATGCCTGAACGTCAAGGTCGATCCTTGCTCCGTTGCATCGATCCGGATCTCCAGCAAATCATCGATTTCTTGAAAAGAAATAGCATGGGGAGAATGGAATTCGGTAATAACAGCCTCATAAAGGGACCCTTCCCCATCATCGAATTTGATCTTTCCACCAACTGTCAGATCCATCTCTCCCGTTGCGAAGGGGTACCATTGGGTAAAGTAATCAGGGTCTGTGATAAAACGAAATACGTTTTCAGGGCTAAATGGATAATTGCGCTGAAAAACCAATACAGGTCTTCCCTCTTTCTCTTCAAGACTGCCATAGTTACTCATGAATGTTGCCTCCTAGTCTAGTAGCTTCCTCTTTCATGGATAACCATATTCTTGCACATTCTTTTCTGTCATTCAACCACTCTCCGCCGGTAATTACCTATGATATCGTGTATTCCTCTTCCCTCAGGGTGGCAGCAGGGTGAAGATAGCTGTGATCAAATGGCGTTAGCGGCTTCCCATCTTTCACTTTTCTAACCCAATCAGGGTTGACGAGAGCGTCCGTTCCAATCGCGACCAAATCAGCTTCTCCGCTCTTAAGTATGCGTTCTGCCTGTTCCGGGTCCCCGAGTTTTCCATTGGCAATGACAGGCAATTGACTGTATCGTTTCGCCAGTCCGGCAAGCGTTGACGCGGAGTTGGAGAAAGCCTGGGTCCATGCTTTATATTCCGTTGTGTGAATGTAGCTTGGCTTTGCGTTGGCTATGTGGTTGAATATGATTTCAGCGTCCTGCTCTCCATTGTTCCATTTATGGTGAAAATCATTTACCTTCCCCTGCGAGATCCGGACGCCAACAGTATAGGTTGGTCCGACTGCCAAGCGAATCGCCTGTAGCACCTCTACCATTAGACGAATGCGGCGCTCTGTTGAACCGCCATATTCATCCGTTCGCTTGTTTGTATAATCAGTTAAAAACTGGTCAAGCAAATAGCCGTTGGCACCATGGATTTCCACCCCGTCGAATCCGGCGTTCTTTGCACGGAGCGCAGCCTGTGCGAAACCGTCAACAGCCTGGCGGATATCGGCATGAGTCATTTCTTTTGGTAGCGCGAATTCTCCGCTTCCCCCATGGTCCTCCAACATTGTTCCAACCGGCTTGACCGCTGACGGAGCTATAGGGGTGAAGCCCTGATGCTGGACGAGCGCGCCGGCATGCATCAATTGGGCGATGATTTTCCCCCCTGCCTCGTGCACGGCCGCGACCACTGGTTTCCATGACTCGGCCTGTGCTGCCGTAGCGAGCCCGGGCTGGTTGGTGTAGCTTTGACTACTGTTCAAGTCTGGATAAATCCCTTCTGTAATGACTAAGCCGAAGCCCCCTTTTATAAATCGTGAATAATAGCGGGCCATTCGTTCATTGGCTTCACCGGAAGGCTCCGCACTCGTTCGCGTCATTGGGGAGAGAACGGCCCGATTTGAAAGCTGCAAGGAATCCAATTGATAGGATGAAAAAAGATTAACATATGTTGTCATAACATTTCCTCCTCATGTCTTTACTTGATCTTAAAAAGATTGTCTGTCTGCAATCATTGTAAAATGCCTTTTCCATAACGTAAAATGATTATAATAGATGCTTCCATCAATAAAATTGATAA
Organism: Halalkalibacter oceani; assembly: GCF_023715705.1. Classification (GTDB taxonomy): domain Bacteria; phylum Bacillota; class Bacilli; order Bacillales; family Bacillaceae_D; genus Halalkalibacter; species Halalkalibacter oceani_A. Next base: position 6,775 of record NZ_JAMBOS010000018.1, on the reverse strand, counting down.
TGCAGGGAGGGCTTGGCTTTGGAATTAACGGACTTAAGAATCATGTTGGCGGTTCAACAGGAAGGCGGAATAACGAAAGCAGCGGAAAAGCTTGGCTATGTTCAATCGAATATTACGATGAGAATTCGCAAGCTGGAGGCTGAACTGGGCGTCCCTTTATTTCACCGGGATAGAAAGGGTGTGACCCCGACGGAAAAGGGATTACTGCTTTGCCGATATGCTTCTGACATTATGCGAATGGCGGACGAGGCGGTCAACGCTGTGAAAGAACCGGACTATCCGTCTGGGGAATTAACGATTGGCGTTGTTGAAACGATTGCGTCCTCAAGACTTTTCATTGAGGGCTTATCCCGGTTTCAGCGGGCCTATCCGCAAGTGTCTCTTTCCCTTCGGACAGGAACCTCACCGGAAAATTACGAAAGGGTGCTGAATGGTGAGGTGGATGGTGCTTTTCTCACGGGGAATTATGACTTGTCTGCTTTAGAGGTAGCCTATGAATTGCAGGAAGAAGTGCAGATGTTTACAGCGAAGGATGAAAAAAAGAGTCTGACAGCCCCTGACTTAGCCGGTTCTGCCTGGGTGGTCTTTCCAGAAGGATGTCCCTTGCGTGCTTTCAACGAAGACTGGCTTCGAACAGAAGGCGCCACTTCAGGAAATATCATTGAGGTAAGCAACCTCGATACGATGCTGAACTGTGTGAAAGCAGGGATCGGCTCCACGCTTTTAACACAGTCTGCGGTAGATATGAAAGACGATCTCCTCCGGGCTCACCGCGTTCCAGAACGGTACAGATTTGTTACATCGAGGCTTGTCACGCGGAAAAGCGAGTTCCACAGCAAAGCGTACACGGCTTTTGCCGAGTGCATCACCGCCGCTGCGATGACGTGAAGCGCGTTCCTGCTCAACTCTGTTCCCTTCTTCTCGGAAGCGACAAGACAAAGAAAGGCAGGTTTTAGATAATGGAAGTTTTCTATTAGGGGTAGCGTCAGGAAAATGCGGATTTACAACGCTAAGGAAATTCTCATACTAAAAAGCCAAATTTCTCAACATCAATTGAGAAATTTGGCTTTTTTCGTTGCTCAGTTAAAGCGTCCTTTAGTTGTATAATTAAAATATATATGATGAAAGGAGTAGCCTACTCCTTTTTTGATGGCATTTGTCAGCCACCTTCTATACATGTTGCCGTTGAACTTCCAACAATAGCATTGAGTTCTTGAAGTAGGGAAGTCAATGCATCGGCTTCAACCAATGTAACTAAAGTTTTTTCAGTCAGTGGAATATTGTGTTCTTTAAAAACATCCGTTGTACTTTCCCAAACTTCAGCAATAGCTTTGGGTGACATATTTGATTGTATGACCATTTTGACAACCTCCTTTTAATCAGTTATTTCCCTTTTAATTTTACCCTACTAATACAGCAACTGTAATTCCATGATTATTCCTGTTAATATCCCTATTGAAGCATAACATTGTTTTCAATTATCACACCTGATTGTTGAAGCCCATTTTAGAACCTATTCTTTGATTTTCAATAAGCGTAAACTGTTTAATGTTACAAGTAAAGTTGCTCCCATATCAGCAAATATCGCTATCCATAGTGTTAACCAACCGGGCATGACCAACAGTAATGCCACTAATTTAATCGCCAAAGAGAAGGTAATGTTTTGCTTGATGATTGCTAAAGCCTTACGGCTTAATTTTATTGTATATGGTAATCTACTCAAATCATCAGACATTAATGCGATGTCAGCCGTTTCTAAAGCTGTATCAGTTCCAGCACCACCCATCGCTACACCAACGGTAGATGCTGCAAGTGCTGGAGCATCGTTCACGCCATCTCCGACCATTCCCACACTTTGATGTTTTTCTCGAAGTTCTTTAATGAAATTCAACTTATCCTCTGGAAGTAAATCAGCTCTAATATCAGAAACACCAATTTGTTTTCCAATTGCAGTTGCAGTTCTCTGATTATCACCTGTAAGCATTACTGTTTCTATTCCAATATTATTCAATTTTCCGATAACTTCTTTTGATGTTTCCCTAATTTCATCAGCTACAGCAATTAACGAAAGAATCTCTTTTTTCGTTCCTAGCACCATCACGGTTTTTCCTTGGATCTGCATTTCTGTAATCTTTTGTTTTCTATCACTTTCAATGCTTCCATGTAATTCTTCAAAAAGTGCTGGGCTTCCGACATAATACATTTCGTTATTTACTTTGGCTTTTACACCTGTGCCCGTAATGGATTGGAAGTCTTCAACCATTACATCATTAAAGTCTGATCCATTTTCTTCTGCTTTTCTCATAATTGCTGAAGCAAGTGGATGCTGCGATCCTTTTTCAATGGCTGCTGTTATGGTCATTAATTCATTTTCATTTCCACCATATGTCACAATGTCTGTTACAGCAGGAATCCCTTTTGTTAATGTTCCTGTTTTATCAAAAGCAATCGCTTTTAAGTGTCCTGCTTCTTCTAAATGGATACCACCTTTAATTAAAACACCATTTTTCGCTGCATTTCCTATTGCTGTAACAACAGCAACTGGAGTTGAGACTACTAAGGCACAAGGACAACCAACCACTAATACAGCTAATCCTTGATAAATCCATTGGCTCCAGTCTCCCCCAAATAATGGTGGAACTACCGCAATTAAAAGAGCTAGTATCACAATAGCTGGTGTATAGTATTTAGCAAATTTATCGACAAACGCTTGAGAAGGGGCCCGTTCTGCTTGAGCTTCTTCTACCAAGTGAATGATTTTTGAAAGAGTAGTATCTTCAACTCGTTTTGTTACTTTAACCTCAAGTAACCCTTCTTCATTCAAGGTTCCTGCAAATACTTCATCATCTGTGTTTTTCATTACTGGAACACTTTCACCTGTAATCGCAGCCTGATTTAATGTCGATGTACCTTTAACCACTACTCCATCCATTGCTAACTTTTGACCGGGCTTAACAATCATGATGTCTCCAACTTGAATATCATCAACATGAATCATCATTTCTTCATTGCCTCGTCGAATTAACGCTTCTTTTGGGGCAATATCCATTAAAGATTCAATAGATTGACGTGCTTTATCCATTGAATAACGCTCTAATGCTTCACTAATCGCAAATAGGATAACAACGGTTGCCCCTTCACCCCATTCACCAATGATTGCAGCTCCTATAATGGCAATAGTCATAAGCGTATTCATATCGAAATTTAATCTACTTAGATTTTTGAGACCTTTAATGAATAACGAATATCCACCGATTAAAATGGACGCTGCATAACCAATTGTCGGTAGAACATGCTCCTCACCATACTGTTCTCCTAAGAACCAGCTAACTACAAGTAAAAGGGCTGATATATATACCTTAGCGTTTTCTTTCTGCTTCCAAAAAGGTTCTCGTTCTACCCTTTGTTCTTTTTCATCTCGAATTTTTAAATTTTCAAATGCTCCTGCTTTTTCTAATTCTTCAATGGTTGTCGTCCCTTTAACATAAACTTTGGATGCTCCGAAGTTTACTTTCGCATCCTGAACACCGGGAAGTTCTTTAACATTATTTTCAAAAATGGCTGCACAGTTAGTACAAGTAAATCCTTGAACACGATAGGCTTTCATTTCTTCTTCAGATAGTTTTGCTTTCTCACTAGACATTGCTCTTCACCTCTTTCTTATGTGCTAATGCAATCATCATAATTTGTCTGATATGCTCATCATCTAATGAATAAAATGCCAGTTTGCCTTCTTTTCTAAATTTCACAATCCCCTGTTTATGAAGGGAGCGTAAATGATGAGAAGCATTTGCAACCGTAACACCTATAATATTTGCTATATCACACACACACAGTTCGTCATCTTGACACAAAGCATAGGTAATTTTTGCTCTATTTTCATCTGCAATAGCTTTTAACATTTGGGCAACACTAGAAATATCTACTGTCTGTAAATTACCTTGTATTCGATTGACCTTTTCTTCGTCATAACAATAAATTTGACAAGTATCTTTCTTAATCATATTCTCACCTCAATCTCATTCAAGTGTTTGCTTGAATATAGTATAACCATTTTTAATAATTCATTCAAGTGTTTATTTGAATGAATAAAAAAATTCATAAAAAAAGAATTGGAGTACCCAATTCTAATAACAAAATAACCAAACTGCATAAGACTTTAAGTACATAATTCATAATCTCCTTTAAAACATAGGATAAGGATCTGATTTTCTTTAAAGGGGTTACTTCATAATCTGGCCCTTTAATGGAATAGGACTGAACTATTTGTTCTCTTCCGATAGCTTTCTATATAATGAAGCCCTAGACACATTTGTAATTTCACAAATTTGATTTACAGTCATATTTCCTTCTTTATATAGCTTTACTGCATAATTCATTCCCGCATGATTTTTATGATATTTCTTTATCCGACCTTTAAACTTTCCTTCTTTCTTAGCCAGCTCAATCCCTTCACGTTGACGCATACGGATAAGATCTCTCTCTAACTGATTAACTCCAGCCATTACTGTAATTAAGAATTGGCTGTATGGATTATCTTCTGATAAATCTAACCACGTATCCTTTAGGGACTTTAAACTGGCCTTTTTACTTCGTATTAAATCAATTAATTCAAACAAGTCCTGCGTACTTCGAGTGATTCGAGTTAAATCTGTAACATAAATAATGTCACCTTCCTGTAAATCCTCTAACATTTTTTGAAGTTCCTCACGTTTCTTTGTTGCCCCAGAAACTTTTTCTTCGTATATAATATCCATTCCGATTTCGTTCAGCTGCTGAAATTGCCTTGAAGGGTTTTGGCTAGTCGAACTGACACGTATATAACCGATTTTTCGCAAAATATCACCTCGTTTTTGAGACAAGTCTTATGAGACGCTCTTAACTATGATTTTATCAGTCTACTACACTTGTATCAATAGAGTACACTCTATTGATATATAATTGAACTAATAAATTGAAAAATACAGAAATGGGATGATACTGAATGAAAATTGCGAGAGGTAGAGAATTGCTTACACCGGAACAGAGACAGTCTTTTATGCAAATCCCTGAAGATGAATGGATATTGGGGACCTACTTCACTTTTTCCAAACGTGATTTAGAAATAGTTAATAAGCGAAGGAGGGAAGAAAACCGTTTAGGGTTTGCCGTTCAATTAGCTGTTCTTCGGTATCCCGGTTGGCCATACACTCATATCAAAAGCATCCCAGATTCGGTCATACAATATATATCGAAACAGATTGGTGCTAGTCCATCCTCGCTTGGTCATTATCCTCAAAGGGAAAATACACTTTGGGATCATTTGAAAGAAATTCGAAGTGAATACGACTTTGTAACTTTTACCCTGAGTGAATATCGAATGACATTTAAGTACCTTCATCAATTAGCTTTGGAAAATGGTGATCCCATTCATCTACTGCATGAATGCATAGATTTTCTAAGAAAAAACAAAATTATACTGCCTGCTATCACTACACTTGAAAGAATGGTGTGGGAAGCAAGGGCGATGGCTGAAAAGAAGCTATTTAATACAGTTAGTAAATCTCTTACAAATGAGCAAAAAGAAAAGCTTGAAGAGATTATTACTTCGCAGCATCCATCTGAATCTAATAAAACGATATTGGGTTGGTTAAAGGAACCACCGGGTCATCCTTCACCCGAAACATTTCTAAAAGTAATAGAACGACTCGAATATATACGAGGAATGGAATTGGAAACGGTACAAATTAGTCATTTGCACCGCAACCGCCTGTTGCAGCTGTCTCGCTTAGGTTCAAGATACGAGCCGTATGCATTCCGTGACTTTCAAGAAAATAAACGTTATTCGATATTAACCGTCTATTTATTACAACTTACTCAGGAGCTAACGGATAAAGCGTTTGAAATTCATGATAGGCAAATACTTAGTTTGTTATCAAAAGGTCGTAAGGCTCAAGAGGAAATCCAGAAACAAAATGGTAAAAAGCTAAATGAGAAAGTTATACACTTTACGAACATCGGACAAGCATTAATTAAAGCAAAAGAGGAAAAATTAGATGTTTTTAAGGTTTTAGAATCGGTTATTGAATGGAATACCTTTGTCTCTTCAGTAGAAGAGGCTCAGGAGCTTGCACGTCCTGCCGACTATGATTATTTGGACTTACTGCAAAAACGGTTTTATTCACTAAGAAAATATACGCCAACGCTATTAAGAGTATTGGAATTTCATTCTACAAAAGCAAATGAGCCACTTTTACAGGCTGTTGAGATTATCCGAGGAATGAACGAATCCGGAAAGCGAAAAGTGCCTGACGACTCACCTGTGGATTTTATTTCAAAACGATGGAAAAAGCATTTATACGAGGATGATGGTACAACAATTAATCGTCATTACTATGAAATGGCTGTTTTAACAGAACTTCGGGAGCATGTTCGGGCAGGAGATGTTTCCATTGTGGGCAGCAGACAATATAGGGATTTTGAGGAATATTTGTTTTCGGAAGATACATGGAATCAATCGAAGGGGAATACGAGATTATCAGTTAGTTTATCATTTGAAGATTATATAACAGAGAGAACTAGAAGCCTTAATGAAAGGTTAAAGTGGTTAGCTGCCAATTTCAACAAGCTAGATGGAGTTTCTCTTGAAAAAGGAAAACTGTCACTTGCTGTTAATGACGTTCTACAATGTCTGGATCTTGACGGCGCTAATTGTCCTAAAACTGACGGATTCACTGTCCAAAATGAAGGGGAAGCAATCCTTTGCTCCCCCTTCATTTTACAAATCTACTTGATA
>NZ_JAMBOS010000017.1 GCF_023715705.1 Halalkalibacter oceani | reverse complement strand
ACGAGCAGCTTCTATGAAAAAGCCGATGGAGCTTCATGAGTAAGCAGCGAAGCAAAACAGCATGTCCCCCTGTGAGACGAGCCGTTTGTCTTCGTAGGACTTCATGAAAAGGGGGCAGGGAAAGCGAGATGAATATCATCCCCGTAGAAGACAAATGGAGAGCCAGGACGTTGCCGGGCGATAAAGTACAATCCAAGCGGATTGTACTTTTTTTATTGCACAAAAGATAACGCACAAGGCCTGAAGAGCACTCGTTCAGAAGAACGAGCGGCTTCTATGAAAAAGCCGATGGAACTTCATGAGTAAGCAGCGAAGCAAAACAGCATGCCCCTCCTGCAAGACGAGCCGTTTGTCTTCGTAGGACTTCATGAAAAGGGGACGGAGGAAAGCGACATGAGCATCATCCCCGTAGAAGACAAATGGAGAGCCAGGACGTTGCCGGGCCGTAAAACACAATCCAAACAGTCTGTGCTTTATCTCTTCTTATTCAATTTCAGTTTCGTCAGTGATGTTGGAGTCCTGGACTTTTTCAATTTGTAGTAGTTCAACTTTGAGGGTGAACTGGTATGCCTGGTATCTCTTTCACTTCACTAAATTGATGGGTAAAAGGAAGCTCTGTCTCATCAACAATGTTTGATGATGCATAAACGGCGAGAATGGATATGCAGGTTACACTTACGATAATGAGAAATGATGATATCGCTTTTTAAAATTTCAATTCAGTCAACCTCCTTTGTTACTTAACAACCAAACGAAAGTCATAAAACGGAATTACATCATCAATTAAAAGAAAAGACAATGCAGGTAGGATAAAGGGGGAGGAGAATAATTCTCCTACCTCAACATTTGACTTAGCACCAAAATTAATTGAGAACTAAATGTAGAATTATTGGACTTTTCCGTGAAACAAATTTAAGAAAAGCTGCATAAAAGTTTGGCTGCGCTCAGCCAATGGATAATAGGAAAAAAGGTGAACTAAAAAGGTTGGTGCTATTAAGTCAATAAAAGATTGATATAGGAATTCTAGTTCTTTTATCGAATTTAATACAAGTTGTATAGTTCAATTTAACCTAAATGCGAATATAGTTTAGAAAAAAAGCATTCAGGAGGGTCGTTCATGTCCTTAATTAAGCTGTCACTTCCTCAGACGGGAGTCCATTTATATGAGAGTAAGCATTCCAAAGGGGCAAAGGTATCGAACCATCACCATGATATTTATCAGATCCTTTACGCTCTTGATGGGGATGGGACTATTAAGATTGAGGGAAAAGATTATGAATTCTCAAAAGATCGGATGGTACTGTTGCTACCTAGCAGCGCTCACTCTATTCAAACAAAGAACAAATTAACGGTTCTTGTTCTTGCTTTTTCTAATCAGATTTCCACTTTAACAGAAATCGGAGGCATTCTTCCATTCTTTGAAAATCGTTCACATCATTTTGTTTTAGATCAATTTACCGCAGGGTTGATTCGTCACTTATTAAGAAAAATGCTATTTGAACAAACCGAGTATGATGATTTATTCAAATATGCCATTCCTACCTATCTCATTGAAATCCTCATTACTCTAGCGCGATTAAAAATGACAAATAAATATCGTGATGCCAATGAAATGCGATCAGATCAGATCCGCGATTATATTACGAGTCATTATTTTGAAAATATTAGAGCCGAAGATTTAGCGACGCAATTTGGGATTTCGACGCGCTATATGAATGGACTGTTTAAAGCCAAGTACAACATTACGCCTCTACAGTATTTACAACAAGTTCGTATTGATCGTGCGAAACAATTATTACTAGAAACAGACAAAGAGATTGTTTCCATTTGTTTTGAAATTGGTTATGAAACGCTCTCCACCTTTTACAGGTCATTCAATAATCTTGTAGGCCTTTCCCCGCATAAGTTTCGAATGAATCACTATGCCCACACTTTAGAAGAAACAGAGTAGTCTTAAAATGAAAGCGTTTCCGAAATTAGGAATTTTGATCCCTTATTGATAAGACGCCCCCCTTTTTATGCCGTAATATGAAGGTAGAAAAACAAACCAATGTATGAACTACATATATGAAAGGGGATAGTGAACATGGGTATGTACACGGTTGGCATTATTATGAATGGGGTTACTGGGCGAATGGGAACGAGACAGCATTTAATCCGATCAATTGTTGCCATTCGAGAACAAGGAGGCGTTCAGCTCCCTAATGGTGACGTGATTATGCCAGATCCAATATTAGTAGGGCGGAATGAAAGTAAGCTTCAAGCTCTAGCAAAAAGCAATGGAATCTCTAAGTGGAGCACGAATCTCGACGAGTGCTTAGAAAACCCAAAATATCCGATCTATTTCGACTCTCAGACAACGGTTCGCCGAGCAAAAGATATTCGTAAAGCGATTGCTGCCGGGAAACATATCTATTGTGAGAAACCGACGGCGACGAGTTTAGAAGAATCGTTAGAGCTAGCCAAATTAGCAAAAGATAGTGGCGTCAAAAATGGGGTTGTTCAAGATAAATTATTCCTACCAGGCTTGCTGAAGTTAAAGAGATTGATTGACTCCGGTTTCTTTGGGAAGATTCTTTCAGTGCGAATGGAATTCGGATACTGGGTTTTTGAAGGTGATTGGCAAGTGGGGCAGCGTCCGTCATGGAACTACCGTAAAGAAGACGGAGGTGGAATTATCCTAGATATGTTCGCTCACTGGCGTTATGTGATTGATAATCTCTTTGGACCAATTAGATCCGTTTCATGTTTGGGCGCAACTCACATTCCAGAGCGAATTGATGAAAATGGAAAGAAATATGTATGTACAGCAGATGATGCTGCATATGGAACATTTCTGTTAGATGATGATATAGTGGTTCAAGTTAACTCATCGTGGACGGTGCGCGTTGATCGTGATGACCTTCTTACTATTCAGGTTGATGGAACAAATGGAAGTGCGGTTGCTGGTCTACGGGGATGCAAGGTTCAGCACCGAGTGAATACGCCGATGCCGGTCTGGAATCCTGATATAGAAAATCCATTTAACTTCCAAGAGCAATGGGTAGAGGTGCCAGATAATCAGGTGTTTGATAATGGCTTTAAGGTGCAATGGGAACAGTTCCTTCGCCATGTTGTTTTAGATGAAACATTCCCGTGGGATTTATTGGAAGGAGCAAAAGGGATGCAGCTTGCTGAAATTGGTATTCAATCTTGGGAGGAGCGACGCTGGATTGATGTACCAGACCTTGAGATCAAGGAGGTTGCCGCTAATGGAGCAAATAATCAAACTACCACAGGTTGATGGCAGCTTTTTCACACACCAACTAGGGGAGCCGGCTTCGTTCGAGCTGGCCTCTCATCCCTTTCAAAGTCGGATTGCCTTTTCAGCTGCTCATGTCGTGAATAATCCGTTTGCCGATGTTAATCCACTGTCTACACCAACGATTGATTGGGAAACAACGCTGCAATATCGTCATCACTTATGGTCGCTCGGATTATCTGTAGCCGAGGCAATGGATACAGCTCAACGGGGAATGGGACTCAACTGGGAACAAGCGAAGGAATTAATTAATCGCTCTGTGGCAGAAGCACGAGCGGTGGGTGGCCGTATTGCTTGCGGTGCCGGAACGGATCATCTTGCACCAGCTCCAGACCTTACAATAGCGGACATTGAAGTAGCCTATGAAGAGCAATGCTCTTTTATTGAAGGCTGTGGTGGTCAAATTATTATGATGGCAAGTAGAGCACTAGCAGCTTGTGCAAAAGGGCCAGAGGATTACAGGAGAGTGTACGGCAATATCCTTCGTCAAGTGTCGAGTCCGGTAATTCTACACTGGCTAGGAGATATGTTTGACCCAGCCCTTCAAGGTTACTGGGGTTATGTTGACGTTGACCGTGCAATGGATGTTTGCCTAAGTATTATTACTGAACATGCAACTAAAGTAGATGGAATTAAGATATCCCTTCTTGATGCTGACAAAGAAATTGAGATGCGGCGTCGCTTGCCAGATGGTGTGAAGATGTACACTGGGGATGATTTTAACTATCCCGAGCTAATCAAAGGTGATGATCAAGGCTATAGTCATGCCCTTCTTGGGATATTTGACGCAATTGCCCCCGCAGCAGCCGCTGCATTGCAAGCCTTAGATCGAGGGAATCTTGACTACTACAACAAGATTCTTGAAAAAACAGTGCCGCTATCACGTCACATTTTTTCAAAGCCGACGTTCTCCTATAAGACAGGGATTGTCTTCATGGCCTATTTAAATGGACATCAATCACACTTCAAGATGATAGGTGGCTCTGAGAGTGCGCGTTCGGTCATTCATCTTACAAAGCTTTTTGTCCTTGCAGATCAAGCAGGGTTGTTACAAGATCCACCGCTTGCAATAAAACGGATGAATCAGTATCTGCAGCTAGCAGGGATGAAATAGAGGAGGCGAATATATGAAGAAACTGAAACCTACCGAACGGTTAAGCTTAAATCAAATTACAACAGAACAGTGGAATCTAAAAGAAGCGGTAGAAGGCTGTGCAAAGGCAAATATTCCTTACATCAGTTTATGGCGTCATAAGATTGAAGAGATCGGGTTAAAAGAAAGTAGCAGACTCGTTCGTGATGTAGGACTAGGTGTCTCAAGTGTTTGCCGAGGTGGTATGTTCCCAGTTGATTCAGATGCGGCTAAAGAGAGAAATTTTGAAGATAATCTTCGGGCAATTGAGGAAGCGTATGAGCTTAATGCTGACGTATTGGTTCTGGTCTGCGGAGCAGCCGTAAACAAGAATATTGGAGATGCAAGAAAAATGATTCGAGAAGGCATTGAAAGGCTAGTTCCATACGCAAAGGATGCTGGAGTCAAGCTTGGGATTGAACCACTTCATCCTATGTTTGCGGCAGAGAGATGTGCCATTGTTACCCTTGATGAAGCCAATACGATTGCAGAGCAATATGATGCCAATAATGTGGGGGTTATAGTCGATGTTTACCATGTTTGGTGGGATCCTAACCTGTATAAGCAAATTAAGCGTGCGACTGGACGTATTTTAGGCTATCATGTTTCGGATTGGTTAGTTCCAACACCTGATATGGTCAAAGGTCGCGGAATGATGGGGGATGGTGTTATTGAATTAATGAAGATCCGACAGGCGGTTGAGGAAGCGGGGTACATGGGGCCGATTGAGGTTGAGATTTTTAATGAGGAAATTTGGAAGCAAGACGGTCATAAGGTCCTTGCTCAGATGAAAGAGCGATACGCAGAATATGTTTAACATTTATGGCAGAATCAAGGTAAGCCTTTTTCGATAAAACTATCATTCTAGTAACCCTAGAGAGAGGAGAATTCCTCTTTCTCCTTCTAATCGTATGTATATGTAAGCGTTTTAACGAACCGTACCTTCTGTTAAAAGCTTTTACTAAGGGGGAAATGAAATGAAAAAATGGTTGTTCCTTACGATGTCTGTACTAACGTTCTTTCTTGTTCTTTCTGCTTGTGGGCAAACCACAGGGACAGATACCACGCAAGGCGATTTGCAAGAGGAAAATCCTGCAGCAGAACCCGAAACTAGCGATAGTGGGGATGCCGTAGCTAGTGACGAAAGCTATGTAATTAAGTTTGCTCACGTAGTTCGTCCCTCGACAGCTAAAGGGCAAGCTGCTGAAATGTTTGCAGATCTGATTGAAGAGCGAACAGATGGTCAAATTACAGTTGAGATTTATCCAGATTCACAATTAGGGTCTGATCGTGAAATTACCGAACAAATGCAGTCGGGGAACGTGCACATGAATGCACCATTTACTGGTGTTCTACCGTCATTTGTCCCACAATTCCAAGTTTTTGATCTACCATTTATTTTTGAAAATCCTGAAGAAGCCTATGATTCGATGCACGGGGCTCTTGGCGAGAGCTTGAATGATTACCTTGTTCCACAAGGGTTGCGAGCAGTCGGCTACTGGGATGGGGGCTTGAAGCATTTCACTAATTCAATACGTGCGATTGAAACCCCTGAAGATATGGACGGATTACGGATGCGAGCGTCACAAAGTCCACTAATTATCTCTCAATTTAGAGCATTAAACGCAGGCGGGGTTTCCATTGACTTTTCTGAACTTTATACAGCACTACAGAATGGGACGGTAGATGGTCAAGAGAACCCTTTATCGAACATTGTCAGCCGAAAGTTTTATGAGGTGCAAGATTACGTAACATTGAGTGGGCACGGCTACATGGGGTATGTTCATCTCATTAGTGAAAGCTTCTATCAAGATCTACCGAAAGACCTACAAGTGATTCTTGATGAAGTAGCAACGGAGGTTAGTTTATGGCAGTGGGAACAAGCAGCACAAGATGAAATTGCCTATATGGAAGAGTTAGAGGAGTCTGGAATTGAAATTACGGAACTGACCCCAGAAAACAGAGAGAAGTTCATTGAAGTAACAAAAGGTACATTTGATGAATTTCTTCAAATTGACGGAGCGCAGGAGCTCCTAGATCTTTTAAACAAGTAATCTGGCATGAATGAAGGGTGGCACCTGCTACCCTTCATTGTTCGTATAGACATGGCTACAAAAGGATGATGCAGGAGGGGATTCGTATGAAAAAGCTTGGGAAAGTGATCGATCATCTTGAAGAGTATTTTAGTTTCTTTTCTCTTATATTCGCATCACTATTGATTTTTGTTCAAGTTGTCCTTCGGTACGTGTTTAACTATTCGCTGTATTGGTCTGAAGAAGTGGCGAGGTATTTAATTATTTGGTTTATTTTTATCGGAAGTAGCATTGCCGTTAGGGAGAAAGCACATGCCACCGTTGATTTACTTTTAGTCTATTTGCCACCTCGATTTAAACGAATTCTGTCGATACTTGGGTCCGTCATTGCGATTATTTTCTTTGTCCTCATTTTTCAATCAGGAATACAAACCATTGAAAATGTTATGCAGTTCAACAATGTGACACCGGCACTAGGAATTCCAATGTACATGCCATATTTAGCCATCCCTGTTGGTTCCACTCTGATGATTCTGCGATTTATACAATTGATTATTGCTGAGTTACGGGGCTTTCAAGATGATCTCTTTGGTCAACCACCAACACCTGGGGAGGGGGAGTCAAGATGATAGTAATTATCCTCTTATTTATTCTATTACTCTTATCTACAACGCCGATCGCTGTTGCGATTGGATTAACTAGTATCGTTGGGATGTCACAAAGTAATATTGGACTTGATTCAGTAGCGAGGACGATGTTTGCAGGAATTGATTCTTTTTCATTGATGGCCATTCCATTTTTCATTTTTGCCGGTGATTTAATGCTCGCGGGAGGAACATCCAAACGATTGATTGACTTTGCAAAAAAGCTTGTCGGTTGGACAACAGGTGGATTGCCGATTGCAGGGGTACTATCATCTATGTTCTTCGCAGCATTGTCAGGTTCTAGTCCAGCAACCGTTGCTGCCATTGGTGGGGTGATGATCCCGTCGTTAAATGATGCGAAATATTCACCGAAGTTCTCCGTTGGGTTAATGTGTGCCGCTGGCTCACTTGGGATCATTATTCCACCAAGTATTACGCTGCTTGTCTATGGGGTCATTGCCGAAGTTTCAATTAGTGAACTCTTTATTGCTGGGATTGTTCCTGGATTATTAATTGGTTTCGTGTTGATCGTCGTTAGTTACGTTATAGCGAAAAAACAAGGACATAAGCCGGAGAGGCGAGCGAGCTTTCGTGAGATTTGGGATTCTGGTAAAAAGGCAATCTGGGGAATTTTCATGCCGCTTATTGTTTTAGGGGGAATATACGCGGGAGTTTTTACACCAACAGAAGCCGCTGCAGTCGCTATTGTGTACGGGTTACTCATCGGCTTCTTCGTGTACAAGGAACTTACAGTGAAAATCCTTTTTCAAGTGACGAAACGATCGATTGTGATTGCATCGATGGTTATGCTTGTTATCTCAACGGCTAAAGTGTTCAGTTACTATCTAACCTATGAACAAATACCAAGTAAACTTGCTACGCAAGTACTTGTTTTTGCTTCTGATCCAATTACAATTTTACTTCTGATAACGGTGGTTTTACTAATCATTGGGATGTTCATGGATCCTAGTGCTGCTGTATTGATCATGGCACCATTATTCATACCAGTTGTAATGGAGATTGGCATCAGTCCGATTCATTTTGGAATTATCATGGTCGTTAATTTAGCAATAGGGATGTTAACACCACCATTAGGACTAAACCTCTATGTAGCTTCAGGGATCAGTAAAATGCCATTAACAGACGTAACAAGAGGGGCTATGCCTTTTGTCTTTGTATTGATTGTGACCTTACTTGTCATAACCTTTGTTCCGCAACTATCAATGTACTTACCAGATCGTATCTACTCTCGTTAAGTCCAGACTGGGAAATTGGGAGGAGTGAAAGGTGAAAAATCGAATATGGCATAACGCATTTCTACTCCTTGTGCTGACAACGTTTTTTTGGGGTGGGAATGCTGTTGTTGGAAGATTTTTAGCTGAAGCAATGGGACCATTGACGATCTCTTTTATTAGGATTTTACTTTCAATAGCTATTTTTGTACCACTCGTATACAAAACGATGAAAAAAGAGTGGCTCATTGCTAGAAATCACATAAAGACTATCTTACTTTTATCGTTGTCAGGCGTAATTGGTTATAACTTGCTCTGTTACTGGGCCCTTCATTATACAACTGCTGTTCACGTTACATTGATCAACAGTGCAGCACCAATATTCATCACGATATTGGCTTACGTATCGCTAAAGGAAAGGATCACGCGCCCACTTATCTGTGCAATTCTATGTTCAATTGTCGGAGTCATAACCGTGATGACGCACGGCGAGCTTAGTAGGTTGCTACAACTACAGGTCAATGTTGGGGATCTGATTATGATTTTCAGCGTGATGTCATGGGCAGTATATTCGGTTACCCTGAAAAAGTTTATGGGGAGTTTGTCGTTCCTTTCAACATTTGGATACAGTCTTCTCTTTGCCATCCCGATGCTAGCACCTTTTACCTTGATTGAATTAATCTTTATTCCGATTCACAAGATCGGAGGGGGAGAGATCCTTTCTTTAGTCTATTTAGGTATATTTCCATCTATTTTAGCGTTTTTGTTCTGGAATCAGGCCGTTCATTTAATTGGGCCATCAAAAGCATCAGTCTTTATAAACTTAACCCCTGTATTTGGAGGGGTGCTTGCCTATTTTTTATTAAGCGAAGCATTAACTTTTGCCCACTTCATTGGAGGACTGCTTGTCTTTAGTGGCGTGTTAATTGTCAGTAAACGAACTCAGCACCCACTAAATAAGTCAGAAGAAACTAGCATTTGAACAATTTTATCAAAGTGTAAAGCAGTGAAAATGAGTATTCATCAATGGTAGGAGTGTGATTAAAGATGGTGGTACAGGAATGTTGAGAGCACTTCGTACACGCTTCTTTTGATCAAAACAATGAACTACTTGGCGAGGAGGTTTAAGCCATACAGCAACTTGCAAAGATTGATTTGTCTGGATAATATAACCCAACCTAGGAATCAAAATTTGATCTTAGACTTCGGTATTTGCCGGGGGCTTTTTGTGGAACGTCAGACCGTAGACAAAACGGCTTTGAGATATGGCTCTCAAAGCCATTTTTGCATTTTTCGTATGGTTTTCCGGAGATGGCACTGTTGGTTTGGTGCCATGTCGCCAGATTTTTCAGATTCATGGCAGCAAAAACAAGCATCGCCTGCACGGAATTTTTTTTCGAGCACCTTCAGGTTCGTCCAACGCATCCTACAAATGTGGCGTAAGACCAGCTTCTTATGGTCCCAAGTAGCAAGGTCGAAGAGCTAAACCCTGACGACTAAACAAAAAGCCTGCCGACTTTGTCGACAGACTGACACAATCCATACGGCCTGTGCTTTATCCCTTCTTATTCTCCTTCCGTTTCGTCGGTGATGTTAGAGTTTTGTACTTTCTCAATTTGTGGAAGTTCACTTTGAGGATGAGCTGGAATTCCTGGTACCTCTTTTTCCTCAATGTATAGGTGAGTAGAAGGAACCTCTGTTTCCTCGAGGAGGGTTGATGAGGCATAAGTAGCGAGAGTGGATAAGCAGGTAATGCTTACGATGATCAAAAATGAAAATAGTGCTTTTTTAAATGTCAATTCGGTCAACCTCCTTTCTTAAATAATACCTCATAAAGAAGGGAGCTTCATAATAAATTGTAAATTTGATTGCAGTTTTGTTAATTTTATTCACATTTCTTTCTCATCAATCTTCAACGTAGAAGAACTTTTGATACAGAAGTATAATGAGGGTAGTTGAAAATGTAGGGGGACGAAATAAATGGCGGTTCTCGCAGAACAGGTAAGGGTGGAAAAGGCTTTAAATCAGGCTGAGAAAAAGAAGCTGATCTTTTTGATATGCTCCGTTTTATTATTTTCGGTGATGAACGGGACGATGTTCATGATTGCGATTCCTGATATCGCGCTTTCTTTTTCACTAAGTCCTTCGCAAGTCAGTTGGGTCGTAACCGGATATATTGTGATCTATGCGATCGGGGCACTGATGTACGGCAAGCTGGCTGACATTTACCCGCTAAAAAGGTTGTTGACGATCGGGCTTAGTTTTTTTGCGTTTGGCTCGATTTTCGGGTTTTTTGCGCCGAATTTTGAAGGGGTTATTTTGGCACGGATTATTCAGGCGGCAGGCGCGTCCTCAATTGTCGCTTTAGTCTTTATTGTCCCGATCAGATACTTCCCGGAGGAGCGGGGCAAAGTGTTAGGGATCGTTTCAAGCACGATGGCATTCGCATCAGGCGTCGGTCCGGTGATCGGAGGATTTGTGGCGGGAGCGCTGAATTGGCAATATTTATTTTTAATTTCCGCGTTTGTGCTGCTAACGATTCCTTTCTTCTGGAAATGGATGCCGGACGAACAGAAGAACGAAGGGAAAGTGGATATTCTCGGAGCGGCATTTATCGCGATTGCGGTGGCGACCCTTATTTTATTTATTACGTTATTTAACTGGTGGTTCTTACTCGGCAGCATCCTTTTCTTCGGACTGTTTACGAGAAGGATCATGACGCATGACAATCCGTTTATCCGTCCCGACGTGTTTCAAAACAGCTCCTTCCGGACGACGATTTTTTCCGGGTTTTTAGCGATCATGACGATGTTTGGCATGATGTTTATGCTTCCGCTTATGCTCAGTGAGGTGAATGGGTTAAATACCCTATACATAGGCTTAACGATTTTTCCGGCTGCTTTGACTGCTGCGTTCGCCGGGAATGTCGCCGGGAGTTTGTCTGATCGGTGGGGCGGAAAGCGGGTCGTCTATGTTGCCTTCATTTTGATGATCAGCGGCTTTTTGCTATTATCGACTTTTAGCGGAAGTCCTGCTTGGGTGATTGGAGCAGTCGTCCTTACGAGTTATATCGCGTTTCCGTTTCTCCAGACAGGAACAGCGAGCTTGATCTCTTCCTCGCTCCCGAAAAATGAAATCGGGGTCGGGATGGGAATTTACAACTTATTTAATTTTATGGCCGGTGCGTTCGGGGGGGCTATTATCGGTAAAATGCTGGACTATGATAGTGAGGTTCTGCTTAATCCATTATCGATGGCACAAGGTCCGGCAATTATTTACAGCAATGTGTTTATTGGACTAATCGGATTGACGCTCGTAAACGGCTGCTTCTTTTATTTTTCTTTGCGCAGGAAAACCGAATAGCTGTTAAAGGAATGCATGAATAACCAGCGTCTGGAAATCCTAACAGTATTATCAACGTTAGGTAGGTGAGAGCATGCCAGCTATAGCATCTGTAAGCTCATATACTCCTTCTTATCAGCTTGACCAGGAGACGACGACAGAGTTTGCCCGGGAGCTATTCGCTGAAAGCTATCAGGACATCGAACGGCTATTAACGGTTTTTTCCAACGGGCAGATTGAAAAGCGCCAATTCGCTGTTCCGATTGACTGGTTTCGCAAGGATCATTCCTTACAGGAGCGCAATGATCTTTATATTCAACTGGCAACCGAGTATAGCGTGGAAGCGATAAAAGGCTGCCTCGCACATCCCCGTTTTTTGCAGTCAGAGATCGCCGTCAATGAGATTGATGCGATTATACTTGTGTCAAGCTCCGGGATGGCAACGCCAAGCCTCGATGCCCGGATTATGAATAAACTGCCTTTTTCTGCGCATACAAAGCGCATTCCGTTATGGGGCCTCGGCTGTGCGGGAGGTGCGATGGGGATGAGCCGGGCGTTTGAGTTTTGCCGTGCTTATCCAGAGGCAAATGTTCTTGTTGTCTGCGTCGAGCTGTGCAGCCTGACCTTTCAACGAAATGACCGGACGAAAAGCAATTTAGTCGGAACATCCTTATTTGCTGATGGAACGGCCTGCGCGTTAGTCATTGGAGATGACTCTGCCCTTCGGCCGCAGATCAGACAGGACTCGGTTCCGAACATTATCGCGACTGAGTCCACCTTAATGCCGGACTCTGAGGATGTCATGGGGTGGGACGTCAAGGATAGCGGTCTGCATGTTGTCTTTTCGAGGAGCATTCCTTCGATCGTCACCAAATGGCTGCGCCCGGTCGTTGAAGGATTCCTGCAAAAGGAAGACGTGACAGTCCATCAATTATCTGCTTTTATTGCCCATCCAGGCGGCCGAAAGGTGCTGGAAGCCTACAGCGAAGCTCTAGGGCTCGCGCCTGAGCTGCTCGAAGCTTCTGCTCAAGTGCTGAAGCTTCATGGGAATATGTCGTCCCCCACTGTTCTCTATGTTCTGGAGAACGTGCTGGCTAGTCCGAAAAAAGCCGGAGAGTACGGATTAATGGCTGCTCTTGGTCCCGGCTTTAGCTCAGAGCTTTTATTACTTCAGTGGGAGGAGGGCAATCGATGATCCTGGCTTATGTGTTTATTATTATCGTTATCGTTCAACGATTTGTTGAAATGGCAATAGCGAACCGAAATGCAAAGTGGATCAAAAAGCAGGGAGGCTATGAAGTCGCAGGTGAGCACTACAAGGGGATCATCGCTGTCCACGGTTTCTTTTTTATCTCGTTGCTGATCGAAATAACGATCACAAAGCAAAGCTGGACGGGGGCGTCAGCTCTTCCTTTTGCTCTTTTTTTACTGGCTCAGCTTGGAAGGGTGTGGGCGCTGTCTTCACTGGGACGCTATTGGAATACCCGGATCATGATCATACCGGGGGCCAATGTAGTAGCAAAAGGTCCGTACAAATATGTACGTCATCCGAATTATGTGATTGTCGTCCTTGAGATTGCCGTTCTCCCTTTAATTTTTCAAGCCTATTGGACTGCGATCCTGTTTACCGTTTTGAATGCGGCTGTATTGTCTGTTCGGATTAAAAAGGAAGAAGCGGCGTTAAAGCAAGCGACTAATTACAATGATGTATTTCAAAAAAGGAGACGTTTCATTCCAACCTATGAAGATTGAAATGGCGATCATAAGTAAGCTTCAAGAAAATCCGCCTGTGGTGTTTTTCACAAGTGGAAAACCGGGTATGGATAGGTAGAAGTGAATTTATGAGATGGAGGGATGACAATGAAAACATCAACGGTTAATTTCATTTTGGGGTCGGCTCTGCTCGCTGGAGGCGCATGTTTGATAAAAAGTGGCTGTCAGCAGATGCAGCGAGAAAACGTGAAGGTGCGTGAGGACATTGATGTGTGGGAAGGCGACAGGAGAGAAAGCGTCGATGCCGATAAAGTGCCGGAAGAAAAAGGACTCACCCAGCTTGATTCAGCCCATCGCAATGACTGGGTCGCGAATGGCTTTCCGCAAACACACCGGGAACAAAGCGAATTAGCAGAGGATGCCAAATGGGCGGATTCTACTTATAAGCATTAAATCTTGGCGCGAGGCTGGGACAAAAGGTTGTTTTTTTCACCTTTTGCCCAGCCTTTAAGCAATGAGCGGAACCGCCACGATCTTTTAAAGCCCGTTGTGAGTGGGTTTCTCACAACGGGCTTGTGGCGTGTGAAGCCATTGCCAGTAGGTCCAAAGCTAGTTTTGTCTCAAGCTCGCTTGTCCGATTTTCATTCAGCTTGGAAGGGCTGGAGCAAATGCCGCTTTTTGAGCGGTTCTTTTTTATGGCAGCATAATTACAAATTTATTCCACCAATTAATAAAAGATGGTAAAATGGCAATAGAAAAGAGAATTTTTTAGGGGAGGAAACATGAAAAAAGTCGGATTCAATCTATTGCTTACCATCGCTCTCATTTTTAGTTTTGGACAATTGGCAGCAGCACAAGACGTCATAAAAATTTATTTGAATGGTGAACGTTTATCTGTTCCTGTCGCTCCTGTTATTGAAAGAGGGAGTACGTTAGTACCGATGCGTCCTATATTTGAAGGACTCGGGATGAAGGTTAATTGGGACCAGTCCACGCGTACGGTTACTGGGACAGGAAACAATGTCACGACCAAATTAATTGTTGGAAAGAACAAAGCTTATGTGAATGGCGCTGAAGTGAATTTGGATGTTCCGGCAAAAATCGTCAACGGAACAACAATGGTTCCCGTTCGATTTGTTGCTGAGTCCACTGGTTGGAACGTAACCTGGAATGGTTCTACACGGTCAGTCATGATTACTTCGCCGGATTACGCCGGTACAACCCCTGCTCCTCCTGCGCCGAATCATGCCGACCGGCTTTACACCGTAAACGGTACAGGGACATATGCTGGATACTTGGAGCTAAAGGGCTTTCCGGATGAGGATAAGTACAGGATTTATCTGAAGGGGGATGCCAACTCCTATACAGTCTCGATAGAAGACGTAAGAGGGATTAATCTTAATGAGATGATAACGTGGCAATATGCAGGGCAAACGTATAGAACGCAGCGGAGAGATTTGCATCGTTATTTCTCTGACAAAACTTGGTATAATCTTGGGAATTATGATTATATCCATGAATCGCTTGAGAATACTTTCGGCCATGTCTACGTACAGTGGGTTGAAGGACTCGATTTTACCACGAATGAAGGTCCTAGCCTGGTCAATGAATATTTTAAACAAACGATGCCAGAACCGCCAAGCAACATAACCTTAACCCCTGACGCAAAGGTTGTCGTAGTTGATACACCAAGGGAAGAGCGAACCACAGAAGAAGTGATTGAGCAAATTAAAAGAAATACTCAAAAAGCGTTTGAAGAAACTCTGTCTGAGGAAGATAAAAAGTTCCTACAGGAGTGGATTAGTGAGAGGGAGCTGAAGGAGAAATATCAACTGAATCTCATACGAACGCCTGACAGCATTCGCTTTTATCATTCAGATCAAGTCATGTTAACCGAGATACTTTTTGAAATTAAAAACGTCCCTGCCCGCCTCGACGATAGAGTGGTGAAGCAGGGGAGTGGTGTTCGCTATCAATATGTAAGAAATGACCCGTTCGGTTCTCAAGGACTTTACTTTAACCGAAATGATGTAAAGGATGCTGGTTTAATCGACTGATTGGAAAGAGCTGAAAAAAAGTTACGGGAGTCCGTTCAGGGCTCTTTTTCTTATGGCAAACAAGGGTCAGCATAAACCGGAATAAAGTAATCATGTTGCAAGCAGAACAGAAGAGGCGAGAAGAGAGCTGGGGAATTCATTTTAATTAAGAGGGGATTTGTCAATTGGGCATGATACTCAGAAGCGGCCCGCTCTTTTAGCAGCGCGGGCCTTGGCGACATATCCAAGGTTTTCTCCAGGATGAAATCGTGATACAGTAAGGAAATCAATAACGTCCAAGTGAGGTGTAAAGTGTGACAAAAAAGCGAAAACAGCGATTTGAAGTGCAGGAAACGGAAACGATAGCCGACTGTCTGGAACGGATGAAAAAAGAAGGCTATCAGCCGGTTCGCCGTTTGGAGAAGCCCATCTTTGAGGAAAAGGGCTCAAAACAGCAGAAAGAGTATGTTCCTGTCCGCCAGCAAATCATCTTCGAAGGAATACTGCTAGAAAACGAACGTTAATAGTCTGACATTTTTTATCGTTCGACTATTTGTTGACACCCTAGCTCGATCCTTGTAAGATAAAGCTATATCGAATGATCAAAAGCGAATAAGAACCTCATATAATCTTGGAAATATGGTCCAGAAGTTTCTACCCGATTGCCGTAAAAAATCGGACTATGAGGGAAAGTGACAGTGGTACATGTCTTCTTACTTGTGCCCTGTAGCCGAATGAAAGCGCAAGAGTGGCTTCCTTTCTCTCATCTGAGCAGATTAGAAGCCGACTCTTGCGCTTTTTTCAACAAATAAGATTTCATAAAATTCGGGAGGTTGTCTAAAAAGAAAGCCGTTATGCGGTTATTGGGCAGCCTGGGAAAGTTCGCAGGAGGAGAGGAGTTCACGATGCAACCTGAAGTTGGAGTAATCATGGGAAGTACGTCAGATTGGGAGACGATGAAAGCAGCTTGTGACATTTTGGAGGAGCTTGATGTTCCTTATGAAAAAAAAGTCGTATCTGCTCATCGGACTCCCGATTTAATGTTTGAATATGCGGAACAAGCTCACACTAGAGGAATAAAAGTCATTATTGCCGGAGCTGGAGGGGCGGCTCATTTACCGGGAATGGTAGCGGCTAAAACGACTGTACCGGTGATTGGCGTCCCCGTTCAGTCAAAAGCATTAAACGGGCTTGATTCACTCCTCTCCATCGTTCAAATGCCAGGCGGCGTACCGGTCGCCACGGTGGCGATCGGTAAGGCTGGTGCGACCAATGCCGGTCTGCTGGCAGCGCAAATTCTTGGCACACACGAGGAGAACGTTCGTCTTCGGTTAGAGGAACGCCGTGAAAAAACGAAACAAGCTGTATTAGAAAGCAGTGAAGAACTATGAGCAGAACAGTCAAACCAGGATCAACAATTGGAATGATCGGCGGCGGACAGCTCGGCCGGATGATGGCGATTGCTGCGAAGCAAATGGGCTACCGCATCGCTGTTTTGGAGCCGACGGCTGATTCCCCGTGTGGCCAGGTGGCTGATATTGTCATTGAAGCGGCTTATGATGACCGCGATGGTGCGAAGCGCCTTGCCGATGTGTCTGATGTGATTACGTATGAATTTGAAAATATTGACGGGGAAACGGCCAATTGGCTGACGGAGCAGGCTGATTTTCCACAGGGGGCAAAGGTGCTTGCTTTGACGCAGCATCGTCTGCGCGAGAAGGAAGCGATTCAGCAGGTCGGGCTGCCGGTCGCTCCATTTAAAGCGATTCACCAGCTTGGAGATGTCAGCGGAGCGGAAGCGGAAATTGGCTTTCCAGCTGTCTTAAAAACGTGCCGTGGCGGGTATGACGGAAAAGGGCAGCGGGTCGTCAAAAGCCAGGCCGAGCTTGAGCAGGCAGCAAAGGAGCTGCTCGCGCATGGCGAATGCGTGCTGGAAGCCTGGATCCCATTTGAACTGGAATTATCGGTAATCGTCACCCGCTCACGTCATGGTGAGGTAACGGTCTTTCCGGTCGCCCGTAATGAGCATCGGGAAAACATTCTGCACCGCTCTCACGTGCCGGCAGGGGTGGACGCGAAAGTATGTGAGCAGGCGGAGCAAATGGCCTTCACCCTCGCTAACGAGCTCAGAGTAGTCGGGACGCTTGCGGTTGAGCTCTTTATGCTTAAGGATGGCAGATTATATGTCAATGAGCTGGCGCCGCGTCCACATAATTCCGGTCATTATACGATCGAGGCGTGTGAGAGCTCGCAATTCGAGCAGCATATCCGCGCTGTCTGCGGTCTTCCGCTCGGGTCGACATCGCTTCGCTCGCCGGTGGTGATGGAGAATATCCTCGGTGAGCATATGGAACGGATTCTTGCTGCGGTGGATCAGCTGGCTGATGTAAAGCTGCATTTATATGGAAAGAAAGAAGCGAAAGTGAAGAGGAAAATGGGGCATGTGACGGCTACGGCCGCGACGGTCGAAGAAGCTTGTCAAAAGCTGGAGCAGCTTCACAGGGCGAATGTGCTAGAATAGAGAAGAAATTGAATATAAGCGGAGGCTGGTAGCATGATTGAACGTTATACGCGCCCGGAAATGGGAGCTATTTGGACAGAGGAAAACAGATTTAAAGCATGGCTTGAAGTCGAGATCGTCGCCTGTGAAGCCTGGGCAGAGCTCGGAGAAATCCCGAAGGAGGATGTCGCGAAAATTCGCGAGAACGCCGGCTTTGATGTTGCGCGCATTCACGAGATTGAAGCAGAAACACGGCATGATGTCGTCGCATTTACCCGCGCTGTGTCCGAAACGCTCGGTGAAGAAAGAAAGTGGGTTCATTACGGACTGACTTCCACGGATGTCGTGGATACAGCGTTATCGTATCTGTTAAAGCAGGCGAATGAGATTCTTCTTGCTGATATAGAACGCTTTATCGAGATTTTAAAAAATAAAGCGATTGAACATAAGCGCACGGTGATGATGGGACGGACACATGGCGTGCATGCTGAGCCGACAACGTTTGGCTTGAAGCTCGCTCTATGGTATGAAGAGATGAAGCGTAACCTTGAGCGCTTCAAGCAGGCGGCAGAAGGTATCCGCTACGGCAAGCTGTCCGGCGCAGTCGGAACTTATGCGAACATTGATCCGGCGGTGGAGCAGCTTGTTTGTGAGAAGCTTGGCCTGAAGGCGGCGCCGATTTCAACGCAAACGCTGCAGCGTGACCGTCATGCTGATTATATGGCAGCTCTCGCTTTAATTGCGACTTCAATTGAGAAGTTTGCCGTGGAAGTACGTGGGCTGCAAAAAAGTGAAACACGTGAGGTTGAGGAGTTTTTTGCAAAGGGTCAAAAAGGTTCCTCGGCAATGCCGCACAAGCGTAACCCGGTCGGCTCAGAAAATATGACCGGTCTTGCCCGTGTCATTCGCGGCTATATGATGACCGCTTATGAAAATGTACCACTCTGGCACGAACGCGATATTTCGCACTCTTCCGCAGAACGGATCATCCTGCCGGACGCGACAATTGCTTTGAATTATATGCTGAACCGCTTCGGCAACATCATTAAGAACTTAACCGTCTTCCCGGAAAATATGAAGCGCAACATGACCCGGACATATGGTCTGATTTACTCTCAGCGCGTCCTGCTTTCCCTCATTAATAAAGGGATGGTGCGCGAAGAAGCGTATGACCTCGTCCAGCCGAAAGCGATGGAGGCGTGGGAAAAAGGTGTGCAATTCCGTGAGCTGGTTGAGGCCGAAGAACGGATTACGAGCATGCTTTCACCTGAAGAGATTGAGGAGTGCTTCAATTATGAGCATCATCTCAAGCATGTCGATACGATTTTCGAGCGTCTCGGTCTGGAGAACTAAAGAGGAGATCGTGCAGCGGTTATAGCGCTGCACGATACTCCTACTATCAGGAACAATATTTTGTACATGGAGGGTCCACGATGGAAAAAGGTGTCCTGCTTTATGAAGGAAAGGCAAAGAAAATCTATCAAACTAGTGAAGAGAATCAGCTGTGGGTAAGCTACAAGGATGACGCAACCGCTTTTAACGGCGAGAAGAAAGAAACCCTTGCCGGCAAAGCACGGCTTAATAATGAAATTTCCTCGCTTCTGTTTGCTCATTTGCAAAAAAGCGGAATCGAAAGCCATTTTATCAAGAAGCTTTCCGAAACGGAGCAGCTTGTGAAAAAGGTCGAAATTATTCCGTTAGAGGTTGTGACGCGAAATATCGTTGCCGGCAGCTTATCAAAGCGCCTCGGAATGGAAGAAGGCACCCCATTAAAGACCCCGATTGTCGAGTTTTACTATAAGGACGATGACTTAGGTGATCCGCTTGTAACCGAAGATCATATTGCGATTTTAGAAGCGGCTTCAAGCGAGGATTTGGCGGTACTGAGAGAAAAAGCGATTGCCGTCAACGAACAGCTGGTAATGCTTTTTGATGAGTTGAATATCCGTCTCGTTGATTTCAAACTGGAATTTGGCCGCACGGACGACGGAGCGATTTTATTGGCTGATGAAATTTCACCGGATACATGCCGGCTGTGGGACAAGGATACCAATCAGCGCTTTGACAAGGATTTATTCAGACGAAATTTAGGCAGCTTGCAGGAAGGCTATCAGGAAATATTAACACGATTAGGAGGAGCATCATGTACAAAGTAAAGGTGTATGTCACGTTAAGAGAAAGTGTTCTTGATCCACAGGGAGGAGCGGTAAAGCGTGCCCTTCATACGATGGATTACGCTGAGGTGGAGGATGTCCGGATTGGAAAGTACATGGAACTGATTGTGAAAGAGACGGCCAATATTGACCAGCGCGTTGATGAAATGTGCGCCAAGCTGTTAGCCAACACGGTGATTGAAGATTACCGTTATGAAATTGAGGAGGTTGTCCCGTCATGAAGTTTGCGGTAATCGTCTTTCCTGGTTCAAACTGCGATGCGGATATGTTTTTTGCGATTCGGGATGCGCTGAAGGAAGAAGTAGAATATGTTCGTTACGACGAGACATCGCTCGACGGCTTTGATGGCGTCCTGCTGCCTGGCGGATTTTCTTATGGCGATTACTTGCGTTCCGGCGCGATTGCCGGTTTTGCTCCGATTATGGCGGCTGTCAGACAAGCGGCGGCGGAAGGTAAGCCGGTTCTCGGAGTTTGCAACGGATTCCAGATGTTGCTGGAGCTTGGGCTGCTTCCTGGCGCGATGAAGCGGAATGAAGGATTGAAATTCATCTGCCGGCCGACGGAATTGATTGTTGAGAACAATGAAACGATGTTTACTTCAGGCTATGAAGCTGGTGAACAGATTACGATTCCAGTTGCCCATGGAGAAGGAAACTATGAATGCGACGACAAGACGCTGGCTGAGCTGAAAGCGAACAAGCAAATCGTCTTCACTTACAAAGAAAACATTAACGGCTCAAAGGCGAATATTGCCGGGATCAAAAATGAAGCTGGGAATGTTCTTGGGATGATGCCGCATCCGGAGCGGGCTGTGGAAGAAATGCTTGGCAGCAAAGATGGATTAAAGCTATTTCAATCGATTGTACGAAATTGGAGGGAATCTCATGTCACTACTTCTTGAACCAACAGCTGAGCGTGTAAAGGAAGAGAAGCTTTACCGCGAGATGGGGTTAACGGATGATGAATTCGCCATGATTGAAGACATTCTCGGGCGGACGCCAAATTATACAGAAACCGGGCTGTTCTCGGTGATGTGGTCGGAGCATTGCAGCTATAAGAATTCAAAGGTGCTTCTTAAGAAATTCCCGACCGAAGGGGAGCGCGTCCTGCAAGGACCCGGGGAAGGCGCGGGTATTATTGACATCGGGGATGAGCAGGCGGTCGTGTTCAAGGTCGAAAGCCATAATCACCCATCGGCGATTGAGCCATATCAAGGAGCGGCTACTGGAGTCGGCGGTATTTTACGCGATGTCTTCTCCATGGGGGCTCGTCCAATTTCGTTACTGAATTCATTGCGCTTTGGAGAATTAACATCTCCACGTGTGCGTTATTTATTTGAAGAAGTCGTTGCCGGGATTGCTGGCTACGGTAACTGCATCGGGGTTCCGACCGTTGGCGGAGAGGTCCAGTTCGATCCGTGCTACGAAGGAAATCCCCTTGTCAATGCGATGTGCGTCGGTTTGATTGATCATAAGGATATTCAAAAAGGCCAGGCGAAGGGTGTCGGCAATACCGTGATGTATGTCGGCGCAAGCACGGGGCGTGACGGAATCCACGGGGCAACCTTTGCTTCTGAAGAACTGGGTGAAGACTCTGATGAGAAGCGTCCGGCTGTTCAGGTCGGCGACCCATTTATGGAGAAGCTGCTGCTCGAAGCCTGTCTTGAACTGATTCAAAGTGATGCCCTTGTCGGCATTCAGGATATGGGGGCAGCCGGCTTAACTTCCTCTTCAGCGGAGATGGCGAGCAAGGCCGGTTCAGGCATCGAGATGAATCTTGATCTTGTGCCGCAGCGCGAAAAAGGAATGACACCATATGAAATGATGCTTTCGGAATCTCAGGAGCGGATGCTGATCGTCGTCAAAAAAGGACGCGAGCAGGAAATTAAAGATATTTTCGACCGTTGGGGACTGCTTTCGGCAGAGGTGGGTCATGTGACTGATGACAAGCGTTTACGCCTCTTGCATAAAGGAGAAGTTGTTGCTGATCTCCCGGTTGATGCGCTGGCAGAGGAAGCACCTGTTTACCATAAGCCATCACGTGTGCCGGCTTATTATGAAGCGTTCCAGCAGCAGGAAGAAAAGGTGCCGGCTGTGAGCGATTATAAAGAGACGCTCTTGCAGCTTCTGGCCCAACCGACGATTGCCAGCAAGGAATGGGTCTACGATCAATATGATTATATGGTGCAAACAAATACGGTTGTGGAACCGGGCTCCGATGCAGCCGTTGTCCGTATTCGCGGAACACGCAAAGCATTGGCGATGACGACTGACTGCAACTCGCGTTATCTTTACCTCGATCCTGAGGTTGGCGGTCAGATCGCGGTCGCCGAAGCAGCGCGCAATATTGTTTGCTCGGGCGGGGCGCCGCTCGGCTTAACAGATGGGCTTAATTACGGAAGTCCAGATAAGCCGGAAATTTTCTGGCAGCTGGAAAAGTCAACCGATGGCATGAGTGAAGCGTGCCGCGTTCTCGAAACACCGGTTATCGGCGGGAATGTCTCGCTTTACAATGAAACGAATGGCGTAGCAGTCTATCCGACTCCTGTCATTGGCATGGTCGGGTTAATTGAAGATACCGATCATATTACGACCCAGTCGTTTAAACAGGCAGGGGACTACATTTACCTGCTCGGCGAGACAAAGCCGGAGTTCGGTGGAAGTGAGCTGCAAAAGCTGACAGACGGCACAATTTCCGGAAAAGCGCCTATGATTGATTTAACTGTCGAGAAGAAACGTCAGGAGCAGCTGTTGACAGCGATTAAGCAAGGGCTTGTCGCCTCTGCCCATGATGTCGCTGAAGGCGGGGTCGCTGTCGCGCTGGCCGAGTGTATGACAGACGGCGAAGTCGGTGCAAGTGTTACGCTTGCTGGTGAAGCGACGGCGGCGCTGTTTGCAGAGTCGCAATCACGTTTTATTGTTACTGTGGCTAAGGAGAACGCTGCTCAGTTTGAACAGCTTGTCGAGGCGCAGAAAATTGGTGAAGTAAGCGCAGGTCGCGTCCTGACGGTGAAAAACGAGGATCATGAAACGATCTTAACGACAACGCAGAATGAAATTGTCAAGGCTTGGAAAGGAGCCATTCCATGTTTGCTGAAATCAAAGGCTTAAATGAAGAATGTGGTGTATTCGCAATCTGGGGTCATAAGGATGCCGCTCACTTAACATATTACGGCCTGCACAGTCTTCAGCATCGCGGGCAAGAGGGCGCCGGTATTGTGGCGACGGACGGAGAGCGGTTAAAGATTCATAAAGGTCTGGGGCTTGTGAATGATGTGTTCAGGGAAGAGGATTTTAACGATTTAAGCGGTCATGCGGCGATTGGTCATGTCCGCTATGCCACAGCAGGAGGCGGCGGGCTGGCGAATGTGCAGCCACTGCTGTTCCGTTCACAGCTTGGAAGTCTGGCAATCGCGCACAACGGCAACCTCGTCAATGCGAATAATATGAAGCATCAGCTTGAGAGTCAGGGTAGCATTTTTCAATCAACCTCCGATACGGAGGTGCTTGCCCACCTGATTAAGCGCAGCGGCTACCATACGCTTGAACAGCAATTGTACTCTTCCTTGACGATGCTTAAAGGGGCGTATGCCTTCGCGGTCATGAACGAAAAGCAGCTGTTTGTCGCGCTTGATCCAAATGGATTGCGTCCGCTTTCGATTGGCCGTCTTGGTGACGCCTATGTCGTCGCTTCCGAGACGTGTGCGTTTGATTTAATTGGCGCTACTTATGAGCGTGAAGTACAGCCTGGCGAACTGATTACGATTGATGAGCAGGGGCTCCGCTCGCAACGGTTTACCGGTCAATCCTCACGAGCGATTTGCAGTATGGAATACATTTATTTTGCCCGTCCTGACAGCAATGTCGATGAGCTGAATGTTCATACCTCCCGTAAAAACTTAGGCAAGCAGCTGGCGCTTGAATCGCCGGTTGAAGCTGATGTTGTCACAGGTGTGCCGGATTCAAGCATCTCCGCGGCGATCGGTTATGCTGAACAAACCGGAATTCCTTATGAACTCGGAATGATCAAAAACCGCTATGTCGGCCGGACGTTTATCCAGCCGTCCCAGGAGCTTCGCGAGCAGGGAGTGAAAATGAAGCTTTCCGCTGTACGTGGAGTCGTCGAAGGGAAGCGCGTTGTGATGATCGATGATTCGATCGTGCGTGGAACGACTAGCCGCCGGATCGTCAAAATGCTGCGTGAAGCCGGAGCCGTGGAAGTCCATGTGCGGATTAGTTCACCGCCGATCACCCATCCGTGCTTTTATGGAATTGACACGTCGACCACGGGCGAGCTGATTGCCTCTAATCATTCAATTGAAGAAATGCGTGAAATGATGGGGGCGGACACACTGGCCTTTCTTAGTACGGACGGGCTGATGAAGGGGATTGGCCGCTCTGACGCTGATCCGAATTGCGGCCAATGTCTGGCGTGCTTTACAGGAAAGTACCCAACGGAAATTTATCCGGATACGTTACATCCTTATGCGAAGGTATAAAGGAGAAGGGAGCAGGAACAATGTCAGAAGCATATAAACAAGCAGGGGTAAGTCTTGAAGCAGGGTATGAGGCAGTGGAACGGATGAAGCAGCACGTCAATCGGACAAAGCGCGCCGGTGTGATGGGCGGACTTGGAGGTTTTGGCGGCATGTTCGACCTTTCGACGCTCGGCCTGAAGGAGCCTGTGCTTGTCTCCGGAACGGATGGCGTTGGAACAAAGCTGATGCTTGCCTTTATGCTTGACCGCCATGACACGATTGGCGTCGATGCAGTGGCGATGTGCGTCAACGATATTGTCGTCCAGGGGGCGGAGCCTCTCTATTTCCTTGATTATATCGCTTGTGGAAAGGCTGTGCCAGAGCGACTGGAAGCCATTGTAAAAGGGGTTGCCGATGGCTGTGAACAGGCCGGCTGCGCCCTTGTCGGCGGAGAAACGGCTGAGATGCCGGGCATGTATGCCGAGGATGAATATGATCTTGCCGGCTTTGCAGTCGGTGCGGTCGAGAAGCAGCAGCTAATCACAGGGGAAAAGATTCAGGCTGGGGATGTCGTGATTGGCCTAGCTTCCAGTGGTCTTCACAGCAACGGCTTCTCACTCGTCCGGAAAATTTTTCTCAATGATCATGGTTTTTCCTTAACCGATCAGATCGAGGAATTAGGAAAGTCGCTTGGTGATGAGCTGTTAACACCGACGAAGATTTACGTCAAGCCGGTTTTAGCCTGCCTGACTAAATATTCGGTCCACGGACTGGCTCATATTACCGGCGGCGGCTTTTACGAAAATATTCCGCGCATGCTTCCAGAGGGAACAGCTGTCGCGATTGAGCACGGTTCATGGCCGATCCCGCCTGTTTTTCCTTTGCTGCAGAAATATGGCAAGCTGAGCGAAAAAGAGCTGTTTTCCACCTTTAATATGGGCATTGGCATGGTGATGGTCGTGCCAAAAAAGGAGCAGGATGCTGTCCTTGCCGAGCTTAAAGCACAAGGGGAGTCTGCTTTTGTTATCGGGCGCGTGGAGGCTGGCAATGGTGTTGTGATCGGAGGCATTGACGAATGAGGATGGCTGTTTTTGCCTCAGGAAGCGGAACGAACGCAGAAGCGATTATTGCCGCGACGAAAGAGGGCCGGGTTGCCGCAGAGGTTGTTCTAGTCGTCAGCGATAATCCGCAGGCAAAAGTAATTGAACGGGCGAAAAATCACGGCATCGCGGTTATGGACTTTGATCCGAAAGCCTATCCGGACAAGGCGGCTTTTGAACGGGAAATCGTCGAGGAACTTACGAAGCGGCGAATTGAATTTGTCGCGCTTGCCGGCTATATGCGGCTAATCGGAACGACCTTACTTGAGGCCTATGAAGGACGGATTGTCAATATTCATCCGTCTCTCCTACCATCCTTTCCCGGGCTTGACGCAATTGGTCAGGCTTTTGCGGCGAAGGTCAAGGTTACCGGGGTGACGATTCATTATGTCGATGCGGGAATGGATACAGGACCGATTATCGCGCAGGAAGCGGTGACGATTGAAGAGGACGATACGATCGAGACATTGCGGCAAAAGGTGCAGAAGGTCGAGCATTCTTTGTATCCGCGCACGTTGCAGCGTATCGTGAAAGAACGCAGGTAAACGGGTGTTGCAGCGACCATTGATTGGAGAACAGAAGAAGGGATTGGAGCAGAATGAGTAAGAAGCGAGCGTTAGTCAGTGTCTCAAATAAGGAAGGAATCGTTGAATTTGTCCAGGCTTTGGTTGGACTGGGATTTGAAGTTGTTTCGACAGGCGGAACAAAGAAAGCTCTTGAAGCAGCTAAAGTTCCTGTCATTGGGATTTCCGAAGTGACGGGCTTTCCGGAAATTTTAGATGGGCGGGTAAAGACGCTGCATCCGAATATACATAGCGGCTTGCTGGCGATGCGCGAGCGCGAGGAGCATCAGCAGCAGCTTGCCGAGCATCAGATTACACCGATTGACGTAGTCGTCGTCAACCTGTACCCGTTTAAAGAAACGATTGCCAAGCCGGACTGTACGTTTGTCGATGCGATTGAGAACATTGATATTGGTGGTCCGAGTATGCTGCGGGCGGCGGCGAAAAACCACCAGCATGTGGCCGTTGTCGTCGACCCGGCTGATTACGCGGTTGTGCTTGACGAGCTAAAGCAGGAGCAGGCGGTCTCCGTAGAAACGAAACGCCGCTTAGCGGCGAAAGTATTCCGCCATACCGCTTCTTATGATGCGTTGATTGCTGAATATTTGACGAAGGCAGTTGGAGAAGAAGAGCCGGAAAGCCTAACCGTGACGTTCGAGCGGAAGCAGGGCTTGCGCTACGGCGAAAATCCACATCAGCGGGCGACGTTCTACCAAAAGCCGCTTGCTGACCCAAGCTCAATTGCTGAAGCAAAGCAGCTGCACGGCAAGGAGCTTTCTTATAACAATATTCATGACGCTGATGCCGCATTAGCGATTGTGAAGGAGTTTACAGAGCCAGCAGTTGTCGCTGTCAAACATATGAACCCATGCGGTGTCGGAACAGGAGCGACGATCGAGGAAGCTTACAATCGTGCCTATGAAGCGGATTCTGTGTCGATATTTGGCGGAATCATTGCCGCAAACCGTGAAATTGATGAAGCAACCGCTTTGAAAATGAAGGAGATTTTCCTTGAAATTATCATCGCGCCATCGTTCTCGGAGAAGGCTGTACAAATTCTAACAGCGAAGAAGAACTTGCGCTTATTAACTGTCCCTGTTCAAAAGCAAACCGAGCCGGAAGCGATGCTCACTTCTGTTCACGGTGGTCTTCTTTTGCAGGATGAAGATTTGCTCGGACTGGAGGATGCTGAGATTTCAATTCCGACAAAGCGTGAACCGACAGAAGAGGAATGGGAAGCATTAAAGCTTGCCTGGAAAGTCGTCAAGCATGTGAAATCGAATGCAATTGTGGTCACGAACGGCTTAATGACAGTCGGCGTCGGAGCTGGACAAATGAACCGCGTCGGCTCGGCTGATATCGCAATCAAGCAGGCAGGCGAACGAATCGAAGGAGCCGTCCTGGGCTCCGATGCCTTCTTCCCGATGGGAGATACAGTTGAATTAGCCGGAAAAGCCGGTATCACGGCCATCATTCAGCCAGGCGGCTCAATCCGTGACGAAGAATCAATCGAAATGGCCGACAAATACAACATCGCCATGGTCATGACCGGCATCCGCCACTTTAAACACTGAAGCTTTTAAGCAAAAGGCGCTTTTTCCTTTTGCTTAAAAGCGAAACAATGAGCGGAGTCGCTACATGTTTTAAAAGCCTTGAGAGAAGCGGGTTTCTTCTCTCAAGGCGAGTAGCGAACGGAGCCATTGCAAGCTGATGATACAGCTTGAAAAAGAGAGGAGTCGGCGCAAGGGTTTCAAAAGTCAGAAGGAAAGCGGGTTTCTTTCCTTCTGACTGCGCGCCGAACGGAGCCGCTGCTATTCATCGCCATATAGGCAAAGGCGCTTTTTCCTTTTGCTTAAAAGCGAAACAATGAGCGGAGTCGCTACATGTTTTAAAAGCCTTGAGAGAAGCGGGTTTCTTCTCTCAAGGCGAGTAGCGAACGGAGCCATTGCAAGCTGATGATACAGCTTGAAAAAGAGAGGAGTCGGCGCGTCGAACGGAGCCGCTGCTATTCATCGCCATATAAGCAAAAGGCGCTTTTCCCTTTTGCTTAAAAGCGAATCAGCGAAGTTAACGTATAGCATAGAAAAGTCAATTCATAAAGGAGGGGGAAGACATGAACGTACTGATTATTGGAAGCGGGGGGCGCGAGCATGCGTTAGCCTGGAAAATGGCCGACAGTCCGCAGGTGACAGAGGTGTTTGTCGCGCCGGGGAATGATGGTATGGCGGATGTCGCGACGCTTGTTCCGATCGCGGAAAAAGAGCATGATCAGCTTGTGGCGTTTGCGAAGGAAAACGAGATTCATCTTACATTTGTCGGCCCTGAGGCCCCGTTGCTTGACGGGATCGTCAATCGTTTTCAGGCAGAGGAGTTGCGAATTTTTGGCCCGACAAAGGAAGCGGCTCTGCTTGAAGGAAGCAAATCGTTCGCCAAGCATATTATGAAAAAATACAACATCCCGACAGGCAGCTATGAAACCTTTACGGATTATGACAAGGCTCTGGCCTATGTGAAGGAAAAAGGAGCTCCAATCGTCATCAAGGCCGACGGACTGGCGGCAGGTAAAGGGGTCGTTGTGGCGATGACGGAGCAGGAAGCGACTGAAGCTCTGGCTTCGATGCTGAAGGAGCATGCTTTCGGCGAGGCGAGTCATCAGGTCGTCATCGAAGAATATTTGGATGGTGAAGAGCTTTCTTTAATGGCTTTTGTACATCAGGGAACTGTAGTGCCGATGGTTGGGGCGCAGGATCATAAACGGGCTTTTGACGGAGATCAGGGACCTAATACAGGTGGAATGGGCGCATACTCTCCTGTTCCGCAATTTACGAGCGAAGAGGTGGAGAAAGCTGTTCAGCGCATTTTGCAGCCGACAGCCGATGCTCTAATTAAAGAAGGAATTCCATTTACGGGAATTCTATATGCCGGGCTGATGATGACGGCGGAAGGGCCAAAGGTCATTGAATTTAATGTCCGCTTCGGCGATCCGGAAACGCAGGTTGTCCTGCCGCGGCTCGACTCCGATCTTCTTGCTGTTTTAGATGCGTTACTTGCAGGGGAAACGCCGGAATTGACCTGGTCGGAGGAGGCGGTCGTTGGGATCGTACTGGCCAGCGAAGGATATCCGCGCGCTTATCAAAAAGGAACGCCGATTCATGGCCTCGATCAAGTCGACAGCGATGTCCTTGTATTCCATGCAGGGACGAAGCAGGAAAATGGAACGTGGATAACAAACGGCGGACGGGTTCTTTTGCTCGCTGCACGGAGGCCGTCTTTGGCTGCTGCCCAGCAGCGTGTGTATGAACAAGTCAAGCAGCTGGACACAGCCGGGTTGTTCTACCGTTCAGATATTGCCAATAAAGCTATTTTGCGCGCCTCTTCCTCATAAAAAAATAGACGGCGGCAACGATGGAGCCGATCAGCATAATATACACAAATAACGTATCGGTTGCATATTCTTGTATTGTAAACATTCTTCATCCTCCTGATAAATGGATGTGAAAGGATAACCTGAAGGTTAAAATAAACCTTTTTAGGTTATCCTTTTTATGATTCATGAATAAGGGTTCGCCTGCTGTTGCTGAGCAGAGCTTTGCTCATGGGGAAAAGATGAGCTTCTTTGTTCAGCCAGGTAAACAAGTGGACAAAAACGGGTAATGCCTTCTGCAACCTTCATGCCGCCCATTACGGCGCCAAGCAACGGGAGTGCATGGGATGGATTTCGGCCAAGTTTTGCTGTCGACCAGGCCAACAAAGTGAATCCGGCAGTTATTCGACAAAGGGCGTCAACTCTTCCGATATTTGGTTTCATGTACAACCTACCTTTCTGTCAAAATTGATGTTTCACAAAAAATTCGTTAAAAGATATCACATCTTTCGTGAGTTCACCCATAGAAATATGTTACGATTGAAAAAATAGGAATTGAAATGAGTGATGATGAAATGCCAGAGCGACTTTATCGCTGGACAAAACAACGACTGAGGCAACAGCTTGCTGTTGTGCAAGGAGATCGCGCTCCTTCAGTGGTCCTTAAGGAGGCAACGTATCTAAACCATGCCCGCCGCAAATGGTTGACCGCCAACATTTGGGTGACCGAGGACCGGATCGTTTATGTTGGCGATGAAATGCCTACGAAAACAACGGGGACAGAAATTGTGGATTGTAAAAAATCCTTTGTGGTACCTGGCTATATTGAGCACCACGCCCACCCGTTTCAACTATATAATCCCCACAGCTTTGCGAAATATGCGTCCTCTAGGGGAACGACAACGCTGATCAATGACAACATGATGTTCTTTTTGTATCTTGAAAAAAAGAAAGCGCTTTCCATTATTGAAGCCTTGAATGAGCTTCCGGCGACGATGTTCTGGTGGTGCCGCTATGATGCCCAGACGGAAGTGCTGGACGATGCCTTCTTTTCGCATTCGAAAATGAAGGAATGGCTGGAGCATCCGCTTGTCATCCAGGGTGGCGAGCTGACCTCATGGCCGAAGGTGTTGAACGGCGATGATTCGATTCTACACTGGATGCAGGAAACGACTCGTCTCCGCAAACGGATTGAAGGCCACTTGCCTGGCGCTTCTGAGCGGACTTTGGCGAAGATGGCTCTGTTAGGGGTCACCTGCGACCACGAGGCGATGACAGGAGAAGAGGTGGTGCGGCGTCTAAACCTCGGCTACATGACCTCTTTACGCCATTCGTCAATCCGGCCGGACTTACCGAAGCTGTTAAAGGAAATGAGAGAGCTTGGTGTTGACTATTTCGACAGATGCTTACTGACCACCGATGGGTCGCCACCTTCTTTTTACGAAAACGGTGTGATGGATCAGCTGATTAAGATTGCGATAGATAGCGGGCTTGATCCGATTGACGCTTATTCAATGGCAAGCTATAACGTCGCGAAGTATTATCAGCTTGACCACAAGCTTGGCATGATCGCGCCTGGCCGGATCGCTCATCTGAACATTCTTGAAGCGATTGACCAGCCGAATCCGAAAGCGGTGCTGGCAAAAGGACAATGGCTGGTGCGTGAAGGCCGGCAATGTGAAGGCTTTGAAGCGTTTCCGTGGGAAAAGTTCGGGATCGGACCGCTTGAAATTGATTGGGATTTGTCAGAAAGTGATTTATCTTTTTCGATGCCGATGGGAATTGAAATGGCCAATGCCGTTATTTTGAAGCCATATCAAATCTCGGTGGAGCCGACCGATCAGGAATTGGCGACGACGCACGATGAAAGCTTCTTTGTCATGATCGATAAAAACGGCAAGTGGCTTATTGCGACAATGATTAAAGGCTTCGCCACCCATGTGCTCGGCTTTGCCAGCTCGTTTTCGAACACCGGTGATATTATTTTAATAGGAAAAAATGTCTCCGATATGATCGCTGCCTTCCGGGCCCTGAAAAAGCAGGGCGGCGGAATGACGCTCGTTGAGGATGGCAATGTGATCGGCAGTATGACATTAGAACTGTTTGGTGTTTTATCAGCGAAACCGATGCAAGAGATTATGGAAGAAGAGAAAAAATTTGTTACACTATTACGGGAACGAGGCTATAAGCATGAAGACCCAATTTACAGCCTACTCTTCTTTTCATCAACCCATTTGCCGTATATCCGTGTCACCCAGCGTGGAATTTATGATGTGAAAAAGAAAACGGTACTCTTTCCTGCAATTATGCGGTAAACTAAAAAAGAAAGATCCTTTAGTGAGTTAATTCAGGAAAAGGTTGTGCGAGAGATGAAAAAAAGCAGTAGCAAATGGATCGCGGCAGTTGCCGCTTTGACGATGCTGGCCGCGTGTCAGAACGATGAACCGACGGTGGACATAGAAGAGGAACAGGTTGAACCGGTTGAAGATGCGGGAGAAGCCGAGGCTTCTCTCCCTTATACATATCCGTTAACAGGAGTTGGAACGGAGGAGCAGCTTGATCGTCGCGTTGTCGGCGTGACGATTAATAATCATCCTGCGGCAAGGCCTCAATCAGGCTTGGTTTCGGCGGATGTGGTCTATGAAGTGCTGGCGGAAGGCGAGGTTACCCGTTTTATCGCTTTGTATCACAGTCAATTGCCGGAGCGTGTCGGACCTGTGAGAAGCGCTCGGCCTTATTTTATTGACCTGGTGAACGGTTATAACGGGATGCTCGTCATTCATGGCTGGAGTCCGGAAGCCGAGCAATTATTGAATGGCGGGGCGGCGGATTTTCTAAACGGGCTGTCTTATGACGGAACGCTTTTTGAACGTTCTGCTGAACGGCAGGCTCCTCATAACTCCTATATTACGTTTGAGCATATTTTGGAAGGCTTTGAATCTCGTAACTATGAGCTGGACGGGCCTGTTCCAAGCTTGGATTTCTATGAAAATGAAGAAATTCAACTAGCGGGTGCGGACGGAAAGGCGATTGAAATTAATTATTATGACCGGAATATGGTCAACTATGTCTTCGATGAGGAACTGGGCGTCTACCATCGATTCAATGGAGAGGCACAGACAGTTGACCACGAAACGGACGAGCCGGTCAGTCTGGCGAACTTGTTCGTTGTCGAAGCTGAACACCGGACGCTGGATGATGTCGGACGTCGTGCCATTAATCTAACCTCAGGCGGAAAAGGAATCCTCTTTCAAAGCGGAATCGCCAATGAAGTGGATTGGGAAAATCGCGATGGTCAAATTATACCTGTCAGGGATGGGGTCCAAGTCCCGCTAAGCCCTGGACAAACATGGATTAATATTGTTCCTACTCTTACAAGTGTCACCTACTAAATGAAAAAGGAAAGGTGTGAATGACATTGCAAATAGATAAGCTGCGTGGCAAGGAGCTAGATCAATTATTTAAAGCGATTTTGTCATTAAAGGATCTTGAGGAATGTTATCAATTTTTCGATGATTTATGTACGATTAATGAAATCCAGTCCCTTGCACAACGTCTGGAGGTAGCCAGAATGCTGCAAAACGGCTTTACCTATCATAAAATCGAAACCGAAACAGGCGCCAGCACTGCGACGATTTCCCGCGTCAAACGGTGCCTGAACTATGGAAACGACGGCTATAAAATGACGCTTGACCGCGTCAAAGAAAACGAACTAAAAGTCGAAGAATAAAAGAGCCACTCAAAAGGCCGGTGTTAGCCTTTTGAGTGGCTCTTAGCCTGAAAGCGGAGCCGTAGGAAGATCTTCAAATTCATGAGTGAAGTCCTCATGAATTCCAGCGAGCGAAGCCAGGCGAAAAGGCCGGTGTTAGCCTTTTGAGTGGCTCTATTTTTTCAAAAGATAAGAAAGTATAAGATTTTCGGGTTGTTTCGAGGAAGGGCGGCGGCTTCGCACGTTACTCCTTAAAAGATGTACGCCGCTTCTAAGAAAAGCCGCTACGCGGTTTTTCTTAATGTCACCACGACAACTTCAGGGCGGTTGAAGATTCGTTGTGGAATGATGCTGTTGCCGAGTCCGCGGTTTACAATCATCGTTGCGCGCCCCATCGTATGGGTGCCGGCTGTATAGGCGGGGAACCAGCCCTGATTTGGAGCGACGAGCCCACCGCCGAATGGCAGGCGAAATTGGCCGCCGTGCGCGTGACCGGAGAAAATCAGGTCAACCGGATAATCGGCATAGCGAGCAAATTCCTCTGGTCGATGAGCCAATAAAATCGTGAATGGCTCGTCGGCGATAGTGAGAAAGGCCTGCTCAAGCATGTTCTCCGTTTGCTCACCTTGCGCCGGGTCATCGATGCCGACAAGCTGGATCGTATCCTCTCCGATCGCGAGCTCCGATGCTGTATTTCGCAATATGTGGACATCTGCGGCCGTTAACTGCTGTTCAAGCGATGAAAAGCGGCCGGATGACCATTCGTGATTGCCTGTTACGTAGTAAACAGGAGCGAGCTCGACCAGCTTTTCCATCAAGAGTAAGCTTGCCTCTTCATCGCCTTTAGCGGAATCAACAAGATCTCCGGTAAAAACGATGAGATCAGGCCGGGCGTCGGCAACTTTTTGTACAAGAGCCTGCTGCTCGCTGCCGAACCGTTTGTTATGTAAGTCGGATAATTGCACAATGCGGTACGCTGAAAAATTCAGCGGAAGACGCTCGGAATGAAGCGCTACTTCAGTCGTGACGAGCGAATTATTTTGCCAATGTGAGAACCAAAACAGGGATATAAGGATTGCAACTATTACAAGCAGGCGCTTCGTTAT
Organism: Halalkalibacter oceani; assembly: GCF_023715705.1. GTDB lineage: Bacteria > Bacillota > Bacilli > Bacillales > Bacillaceae_D > Halalkalibacter > Halalkalibacter oceani_A. The sequence continues at coordinate 47,391 of NZ_JAMBOS010000017.1, read as the reverse complement.
TCGTTTTTTCATTTTCTCACCTCATCTTGATAGTAGCACAGCGGGAGCAAAAAAAGGTATCAGATATAATCTCTTGATCGTCGTGCATTTCCACGCAAAGCAAGGTAAACTGTACTCATGAACAAGCAGGCAGAAGGAGGCAGACTATGAAACAACGATTAAAAGCCAAACTGGCGGCCGCGACAAAACGGGAGAAAGCGGAGCTGGTTATTAAAAATGGAATCATTATTGATGTGTTTTCGTTAACCACATATGAAGCAGATGTCGCGATTACAGACGGGATGATTGTTGGCGTCGGTTCGTATGAGGGGGGAGTGGAAATAGATGCGGCTGGTGCATTTCTTGCGCCATCCTTTATTGACGGTCATGTCCATATTGAGTCAGCAACGGTCACACCTGAGGAGTTTGCCAAGGTTGTGCTGCCGCATGGCGTGACGACCGTGATGACAGATCCGCATGAGCTGGCGAATGTAGGCGGAAAGGAGGCAGTCCGCTATATGCTGGAAGCGGCGAAAAATTTGCCACTCGATATTCGGATTATGGTGCCTTCCTGCGTCCCGGCGGCGAGCTTTGAGCATAATGGAGCGACGTTAACGGCGAAAGAAATTGAGGAGCTGTTTGATGAGGATCAGGCATATGGGCTGGCAGAAGTAATGGATTATCCGGCAGTGTTTGCCGGAGAGGAAGAGATGGTCGCAAAGCTGGAGGCTGCCAGGATGCGGCAAAAAGGAATCGACGGTCATGCTGCCGATTTGAATGGTGATGGGCTAAATGCCTACCGTGTGGCTGGAATTTCAAATGATCATGAAGCTGTTACCGCGAGCGAAGCAGAGGAGCGCATCCGCAGAGGGATGTATGTTCTCATTCGTGAGGGGACAGCCGCCAAGGATTTGGAGGCGCTTCTTCCGGCGGTCACAGCTGCCAACGCGAGACGATGCGTGTTTGCGACAGACGACAAGCATCTCGACGACCTTATCGATGAAGGAAGCATTGATGCCAGTGTGAGAAAAGCGGTTTCGCTAGGGCTCGACCCGCTTCAGGCAATTCAGATGGCGACCCTTAATGCGGCGGAGTGCTTCGGCCTCCGGGAAAAAGGAGCGATCGCGCCAGGCTATGAAGCGAGCCTCCTGTTCCTGCGTGATCTGGAGACGCTGGAAATCGAGCGCGTTTATGTGAAAGGGGAACTTATCGCCGAAAAGGGCGAGCTTAAAACGGTGTTACGCGAGCCAATCGCACCGCCGGACTTTCTCTTACACAGCATCAACGTAAAGCCGCTGGCGGATGATGCGTTTGCTTTGCCTGTTCGAGAGGAGGTGCAACCGGTTATTGGCGTCACACCGGGTTCGATCGTAACGAAGCATTTGCAGGAGCCTGTGGCTAGCCGCGATGGGCTTTTTCAGCCATCTGTTGCTAATAATCAGCTGAAGCTGGTCGTCGCTGAACGGCATCGGGCTCTCGGCCATGTCGGGGTCGGCATTGTCAAAGGAATTCCGCTCAAAAAAGGCGCGATGGCCGCAACGATTGCCCATGATTCTCATAATATTGTGGCGTGTGGAGCAGATGATGCGAGCATTCGTACTGCGATTGAGCAGTTGATCCGGATGAACGGTGGAATGGTGCTTGCTGAAGGGGAGAGCCTGATTGACGGGCTTCCTTTGCCGCTTGGCGGATTGATGTCGATAGCACCTTACGAAGAAGTTTATCGCTCGATAAAAACGTTGGATGCCGGCTTAAAAGAGCTCGGCGTGGAGGAAGGGTGGAATCCGTTCTTGACCTTGTCTTTTCTCGCTTTGCCGGTCATCCCGGCGCTAAAGCTGACCGATTGCGGCTTGTTTGATGTTGAAGCGTTCAGGCATTTGTAAGAAGTTGATTTCAAGTGCGGCTGAGCGGATAAAATGATAGCGGGAAATATGTAGAAGTAATGAGTGTAACCGCCTTGACCCTATAAAGCCCGTTGTGAGGAAGCTGCTGAAAAAGTACGATTTTCACTTTTTCAGCAGCTTTTTAGTAATGAGCGTAGCCGTTGCCTGATTTTGAAAGCCTTGCTACGAGTAGGTGTCTCGAAGCAAGGCGTGCAACGCGCGGAGCCATTACTCTTCTTCGAGTTACGGAAAAAGAGGTTTTTCAATGGCCTCGTTGTGAGTGGGTTTCTCGCACCGGGCTTTTGGCGAGTGAAGCGCTCGTTTTCCCCCCTTAATCGAGAAGGAGATCAAAGTAGAGACCAAGCTTTTGGATCGGATTTTTTAGATCGATCTCAGTCAGTTCCTTAATGCGCTTCAGGCGATAGTTTAGCGTGTTGACGTGAACATGGAGCAGAGAGGCGGCCTCATTCATATTGCCGTCCGTCAGCAAAAAGGCTCTTAGTGTGGCAAAAAGCTCCGTGCGATGACGTTTATCGTAATGCTGCAAAATGGCCAGAGCGGGATGTTTCCCGACAGTCGCAGCCGCTTTGTGTCGCTGAAAAAACTCAACATAGCGCAGCACGCCAAGCTCATGAAAAAACAGCAGGCCTTCCGTTTCTTTCGGAAAGGCTTGTTTTAATTGAATCACTTTTTGCGCTTCTTCGTAGCTTTTTTTGATATAGTCATAATCATGATAGACAGAGCCCCAGCCAAGCGCAGCCGGAATAATGCTGAAACGCTCCGCGATCTGAGCCTGAAGGGTGGAACTGAAAGCAGTCAGCGCTTGCTGACTGCCTTTATCTTTTGCCGGCAGTCCGGTCAGAAAAATAATTTGATCGCCATCCTGGGCGGTGATGAAAAGCGTGATCTTCTGTGAGGTTTTCGCTGCATAGGTAATTTGCCGATAGAGCGTCTCGGATAATTTCGGGAAGCGCATGATCATCACCGAGAAGCCCATCTTCGGATGCATGCCGATCGCCTGTAAATCCTGCTTCATCTCCGTATAATCATGGACATCGCCGGTCATTAACTGCCAAAGGACATTCTGATAATTGCGTTCCTTCCGTTTCCGCTGCATATTAAGCTGAAGAAGCTCATTTTTCGCTTTGCTTGCTGCCGTTTTCAGCAGCTCGAGCTCATCTTTTGACAACGTGCGGCCGGACTCAGAAACCCAAATATAACCGAGAACTTCTTCATTTTTGCGAATCGAGACAGCGACGCGGCGCCCAAGCCCGATTTCCGTCATTTCCGAAATAATAACCGGTTCATTGCTCTGATTTAACGCCGGGATGACCCCTTCCTTCCAAAAACGGTTAATCACTTTTTCAGGGACTCTCCGCCCAATAATGGTCGCAATCCGTGCTGCATCGGTTTGATCGTCATGAGAGCTGTACGCCAGCAAATAGTGGTTGGCATCCTCCAGCGTAACCGGACACTGTAAGCACTCACTAATGGTATCAACAAACTCTTCCAATGAATCAAACGGACGATTGAACAGCTGGGCTTGATCCTGCATCGGCAAACTCCTTGTCTGATAAACTTTTATTCTGTTAGAATATCATATCTTTTTTTGCGGGGGAAGATAAGGTAGAAGACGAAGACAGATTGAAAATATTCTAATCCAAGGGACACAAGAAGGAGTTTTCAGAGAATTTGCCAGAAAATTAGTAAGGGTGATGGCATTAACAATAAGAAGTGCGATTGACTGGCTCACCCTTGAATTAATGAGAAAGCCTCAATTAGATGTTAAGGATATACTAGAGAACTGGTTACAATCTTTGATAAATCAACTAAAAGTTTTCGCTTGATAAGATTTTACACTTTTGCTCAATAACCTACTACTTTAGTAAAATAGATATTGGCGTTATTTTACTGGAGGTTAGGGTTAAAGAAAGCAAATTGGAATAAAAAATACGGCGATAAACTTGACTACTTATCAATTGACCAAGCTTTAAGAGCAATCGGGAAATAGGTGAAAGCTATGCTAGATTTAGAGTTACGTAAACGAAATGAAGAATTTATTGTTTGTTCATCGAAATATTGCTAATCAAGTGCCCACTGATGATGAGAGTTTTTCAGCCAGTCTTTTCTATGCTTTAAGACATTTAAATGTGAATGTAATTGTGTTTAAAGGCCATACTGATTGTGGGGGAGTCAAAGCAGCTTGGTCGGGCAATAATGAAGAAGAGCTCCGAGGTTGGATTGACAAGGTTAGAAAAAATTTGCCGGATCACAACTTGTTAAAAGATGTTTCGATGGATGAGTTAACTAGAGAAAATGTATTATCACAAGTTAAACAACTACAACAGCATCCGATCTATAAAAAATATGGGCAAGGTGTACAAATGATTGGCTTGTTTCACGTAGAATCCGGAGAGCTTGAAAGGGTTTATCCTTTATAAAGTTATATAAAAAAATGAGTTTAATGTTTGACAACAAGACCGACATACTTTACTGTATACCCTGCGCGGTATAAAAAAGACCTAAAAGGAGAGATAACATGTTTGATTACACAATTGAAACATCGAACACGATGGAAGAAACAATTGAAAAGTTGAAAGCAACTCTTATGGAAGAAAAGTTTGGTGTCTTATGGGAGTTTGACATTCAAGCAAAGCTCCAAGAGAAAGGGTTAGAATTCAATGAACCGTATAAAGTTTTGGAAGTGTGTAATCCACATGAAGCGAAAAGAGTATTAGACAAAAATAAAATGGTTGGTTACTTTCTCCCTTGTAAAATAGTTGTGTATACAGACCAAGGAAAAACAAAAATTGGAATGCCGAAGCCATCTGCTTTAATTCAAAATGTAAATGATGAGGAATTGAATGAGATTGCCTTAAACATTGAAAAAAGATTGATGTCCGCTATAGATAAAAGTATTTAAGGGAAACAACCAATTTAAGTCTCTTGTGAAAGGTCATGACTTTTCATTAAGAGACTTCTTTATTGCTTGTTAAATAATAATTTCCATTTAAAAATTAGGCTTGACTATATACCTATAAGGGTATATTATATGAGTATAAACAACGAGGAGGGCAGATCATTGATAAAAAAATATTGGCATATCATAATCCCTATAACCATATTAATTGGCTTTTTTGGATATAAATTATCGCTTAATGCAGGGATAGATGAAATGAACACGGAACAATTAGCCAATTTAATGAATGAGCCACATGAAGATGTTTTCTTTGTGGACGTTCGTGAGTCTCATGAATTTAATGAAGGGCATATAGATGGTATGATGAATATTCCTTTAAGTACACTAGGTGATCAAACCGAACTTATTCCTAAAGATCAAACAATCGTCATCATCTGCCGCAGTGGGAACAGAAGTCTTCAAGCTGCAAATGCATTAACGGATCTTGGGTATCAAGATTTAGTCAGTGTAAAAGGCGGAATGCTTAAGTGGGAAGGCGAGGTTACAAAATAACTTCATAGGTGCTTATATGACGACATTCTTAATCGTATTAACAATTATCTTTACTCGCTTCTTATATAAAAGATATGTACCAGTTCTTGGTTTAAGTTGTGTTGAACTGGAGAAAATAAATGATCAAGATCATACTATCATTCTTGATGTAAGGGATTCTTCTATTGTTTATAAATCTCGGGTAGCAGGAACTGTTAATATTCCATTAGCCTATTTAAAAAAGAACTACTATCTTTTTGAGGGGAACAGCATTTATATCATTGGTTCAGAGATGATTGATGTTAATGTAAGTGCCAGCTTCTTGAAGAATAAGGGGGCAAAAGTTAAAGGGTATTATCTGTATAATAATAAACAACCAACTAGGTTTAACTGTAGAAAAAGGAGGGAAATCCATGGAGTACAATGACAAAATGAAAAACAGAGTAAAACGTGTAGAAGGACAAGTCAGAGCGATTCTTAGAATGATGGAAGAGGGTAAGGACTGTAAGGATCTTGTCGTTCAGATGTCAGCCGCAAGAAATGCGTTGGACCGAACGATTGGTTTAGTCGTAAGCTCTAACTTAGAGCAGTGTGTCCGCGAGCAAATTGTAAAAGGCGAAGACACAGAAGCGCTTATTCAAGAAGCTGTGAACTTATTAGTAAAAAGCAGATAATAAAAAGATGATTGACAGGGGTGAGTGATATCAATTACAGTACCCCTATAGGTTTAAATGAGCTTTGCGAAACGAATTAAAAAGTTATTGACAAATTTTTTTATTCTTTTATAATACCTATAGAGGTATATGTATTGAAATGAAAAGGGAGGCTATCTAAATGAAGGCAGATAAAGTTCTTGATGCAAAAGGACTAGCTTGTCCGATGCCAATTGTAAAAACGAAGAAGGCAATAAATGAGATGGAATCAGGTCAGGTTTTAGAGATTCATGCGACCGATAAAGGAGCCAAAAATGACTTATCGGCTTGGGCAAAATCTGGTGGGCATGAGTTACTATCAGATACTGAAGAAGATAGTGTATTGAAGTTCTGGATTAAAAAAGGCTAACCAACCTATTTTTATGAAAGTTTATATACCTGTACTGGTATTAGTTAAGAAAAAACAAAGGAGTGAACAACATGACAGAAAAAAAGAAAACAACGATCATCTTATTTAGTGGGGATTATGATAAAGCAATGGCAGCTTTTATTATCGCGAACGGTGCTGCAGCCTATGATCATGAAGTAACAATTTTCTCAACATTTTGGGGACTAAACGCTTTTAGAAAGGATCAACACGTACCTGTGAAAAAAGGATTCTTAGAAAAAATGTTTGCGAAAATGATGCCACGAGGCGCTGATAACATGGGACTTTCCAATATGAACTTCGCCGGAATGGGGCCAAAAATGATTAAGCATGTTATGAAAAAACACAATGCTATGCCATTACCTGATTTAGTCGAAATGGCACAAGAACAAGGCGTAAAGTTAGTTGCTTGTACAATGACAATGGATCTATTAGGACTACAAAAAGAAGAGTTGATTGATGGTTTAGAATATGCTGGTGTAGCCGCATATTTAGCTGATGCAGAAGAAGGAAATGTGAACTTATTTATTTAACCCAAGGGGGTACTTAAATTGGATTTAGTCATAAATATTTTATTCGGTCTTATAGTAGCATTCTTTTTAATTAATAAGTTCATGCCTGTTAAAGGTGTAAAACAAATTTCAACGAGTGACCTTAAAAAAGAGTTAAAGAGAAAAGATGTTCAATTTATTGATGTAAGAACACCAGGTGAGTTTTCTAGAAACAAGATTAATATGTTCAAAAACATTCCACTCTATGAACTTTCTCAAAAAGGAAGTCAGTTATTAAAAGAGAAAGAGGTTGTTGTTATTTGCCAGAGTGGAATGCGCAGCAATAAGGCAACAAAACTTTTGAGAAAAATGGGTTTTCAAAAAATCACAAATGTAAAAGGCGGTATGAGCACTTGGAACTAACGTTAGGAGGAGATCAGTTATGAAAGAAATCACACCAAAAGAAGTAGAACGTCTCGTTAACCCCAATATTATTGATGTTCGTGAAACGGATGAGGTAGCAGCAGGGCATATTCCTGGAAGTGTAAACATCCCGCTTGGATTACTAGAATTTCGTCTACATGAACTAGACAAAACGAAAGAATATATTATTGTTTGTCGCTCTGGTGCTAGAAGTGGAAGAGCCACTGAGTTTCTGTCAAGTCAAGGGTTTCATGCTACCAATATGGTTGGAGGCATGATGAACTGGGAAGGTAACGTTCAGTAAATTTTTTTGAAATAAATTATACCTATATAGGTATTCATTCTGAGGAGGATTATTAATGGAAATGATTAAATATGATCAACTAGTAGATGCAAAAGGATTAGCATGTCCAATGCCAATCGTTCGTACAAAAAAAGCGATGAATGAGCTCGAACCAGGAAAAGTATTAGAAATTCAAGCAACAGATAAAGGATCAACTGCTGATATTAAGGCGTGGGCACAGAGCACTGGACATCAATATTTAGGAACGCTTGAAGAGGGTGAAGTGTTAAAACATTATCTGCGTAAGGCGACTGGGGAAGAAAAAGAAGAGAAGAAACACCCACATGTTGTAAACAACGAGGAACTTCAAGCGAAATTAGCTAACAATGAAGGGATTCTAGTGTTAGATGTACGCGAATCAGCTGAATATGCCTTCAATCATATTCCTGGTGCAAAATCTATTCCGCTTGGTGAACTTGAGAATCGTTTTAATGAACTAAGCGAGGATGCAGATATTTATGTTGTGTGTCGTACTGGAAGCCGTAGTGATTTAGCCGCACAAAAATTAACAGAAGCTGGATTTAAAACAGTTATTAATGTCGTACCTGGCATGAGTGAATGGGGTAACCCAACAGATAGTCTTAATAAATAGGAGGGGTCAACATGAATCAGATTACTGTTTATACATCTAATCACTGTCGTTATTGTGTGATGTTAAAAAACTTTTTATCAGATCAAAACATTTCCTATCAAGAAGTGAATGTAGAAACAAATCCTGCCATTATGCAGCAACTTGTAGAAAAAACAGGTCAATTAGGGGTTCCACAAACGGAAGTGAACGGCCAGTGGGTTGTTGGTTATGATCCAAATAGCATTATGTCAGCATTGAGAAAATAATAGGAGGTTGAAAGAAGATGAGTAGAAAATTAGCGATTATCGCAAGCAATGGTGGGTTATTTGATGCCTACAAAGTTTTCAATGTAGCAACAGCTGCAGCTGCAACAGACCAAGAGGTAGCGATATTCTTTACCTTTGAAGGTCTAAACCTAATTCATAAAGAAGCATACGGTAAATTACCAATGCCAGAGGGGAAAGAGCATTACCAAAAGGGTTTTGAGAAAGCAAATGTTCCTGCGATCCCTGAACTCGTGGCAATGGCACAAGAAATGGGTGTTAAATTGATTGGTTGTCAAATGACAATGGATGTTATAGAACTAGAAAAAGATGCATTTGTTGATGGAATTGAAGTGGGTGGAGCCGTTACATTCTTAGAATTCGCCAAGGATGCGGATGTAACATTAACGTTTTAATTAAATTTTTTTTAAAATAAAATATACTAACGGGGGTATAAAAATGTCAGTTAAAGCGATGAATTCAAAAGAAGTAGCAAGAAAAGTAATCGAAAAGAAAGAGCTATTTATTCTAGATGTTCGGAATGAAGGTGATTTCGCAGATTGGAAAATCGAAGGAGAAAACTTTGATTACTTCAATATTCCTTATTTTGAACTATTAGATGGCGTAGAAGAAATCATGGATAAAATTCCAACAGATAAAGAAGTATTAGTTGTTTGTGCGAAAGAAGGTTCTTCCATGATGGTAACTGAGATGCTTTCTGATAAAGGGTTAGACGTAGCTTATTTAGAGGGAGGTATGAAGGCTTGGAGTGAATATCTAGAGCCAGTTAAAGTAGGGGACCTAAAAGACGGTGGTGAGCTATATCAATTTGTACGTCTAGGTAAAGGCTGTCTATCTTATATGGTTGTTTCCAATGGAGAAGCAGCCATAATCGATGCGACACGTATGGCAGATGTGTATGTGAACTTTGCTAAAGAAATCAATGCAAAAATTACACACGTATTTGATACTCATCTACATGCTGATCACATTTCTGGGGGAAGAAAAATTGCGGAAGCAACTGGTGCAACGTACTGGTTACCTCCGAAAGACGCAGGTGAAGTAGTGTTTGAATATGCAGCACTTGAAGGCGGAAATGACGTACAAATCGGGAACTCAACGATCAACATCCATGCTCTTTACTCACCTGGTCATACAATTGGTTCGACTTCATTTGTTATCGATGAAAAATATCTGTTATCCGGAGATATTCTATTCATTGATTCCATTGGAAGACCTGACCTAGCAGGCCTCGCTAAAGATTGGGTAGGCGATTTGCGAGAAAGTCTTTACACGCGTTACAGAGAATTATCTGAGGACCTTATTGTTCTTCCAGCCCACTTTATGATTATTGACGAATTAAATGAAGACGGTAGTGTTTCTGCAAAATTGGGTACTCTGTTTGCACAAAACCATGGGTTAAACATTGAAGACGAAAATGAGTTTAGAAAATTAGTGACGGAAAATTTACCGCCGCAACCAAATGCTTATCAAGAAATCCGTGAAACAAACATGGGGAAAATCAGTCCAGATGATGAAAAACAACGTGAAATGGAAATTGGTCCAAACCGTTGTGCTGTTCGATAATTAAAATATAAATTAGGAGGAATTTTAAGATGAACGTAGCAAAGTATTTGACGCAAAAGGATTAGCATGTCCAATGCCAATTGTAAAAACAAAAAGGGCAATTAATGAATTAGTTAGCAGGAGAGGTCTTAGAATTCATGCAAAGATAAAGGAGCAAAAAGTGGTCTTGTACCATGGGTAAAGTCAGGTGGTCATGAGGCAAAAAGATTCAGAAGATGATGGTGTACTAAAGTTCTGAATATAAGGGGACCAAATTGGTTCCCTTTTATAGTATAGGAGGCAAAACGAAATGGATTTACTATTTATCTTAACGATCTTTTTGATAGGGTTCATAGGTTCATATATATCCGGTATGGTTGGTATAGGTGGATCAATTATAAAATACCCACTGTTACTCTATATCCCTCCATTATTTGGAGTAGCAATATTTAGTGCGCATGAAGTTTCAGGAATCAGTGCGGTACAAGTTTTTTTTGCAACGATGGGTGGGGTATGGGCTTACCGTAAAGGTGGCTATTTAAATAAGACACTTATCACCTTTATGGGAGTAAGTATTCTAGTTGGTAGTTTTATAGGAAGTTATAGTTCGCGGATGATGTCTGGAGAAATCATAAACCTTGTTTATGGTATTTTAGCATTGCTTGCAGCGATTATGATGTTCCTACCCAAAAAGGGGAGAGATGATATTCCACCTGAGCAAGTGGCTTTTAATAAATGGTTAGCAGCATTATTTGCTTTTATTGTAGGTATAGGTGCAGGTATCGTTGGGGCGGCGGGGGCCTTTCTATTGGTACCAATTATGTTAGTTATTTTAAAGTTACCAACACGTGTGACGATTGCATCCTCTTTAGCCATTACGCTCATTTCTTCAATAGGGGCTACAGTTGGAAAAATATCAACTGGGCAGGTAGAATTTCTACCAGCGCTTATCATGGTTATAGCGAGTTTAATTGCTTCTCCATTGGGAGCAAAAATGGGGCAGAAAGTAAATACAAAACTTTTACAATGGATATTAGCACTGTTAATTTTGGGTACTTCAATAAAGATTTGGTTAGATATTCTTAGCTAGTAAGTATATTTGAAATTATAGGGAGACCCGGTCAACGGATCTTCCTATTTTGGTTAAATTAACAACCCATGGGATAAGCAATTATACATCTTTTAATATCTTCTAAGTTTCATTTTACCGTCCAGGGCTATGAACGTGGCTTTTTTCTGCGGCCAATGCCTCTGCTTTTGTAACATGAACAGTACCAAATGGATGATTTGGAGGTGCATATATCGAGTAGAGTTTAAGTGGAACATTGCCTGTATTGGTTAGATTGTGCCATGTACCAGCAGGAATCATTATTGCAGAATCATCATAGACATATTTTCTAAAGTTTAAATTATCTTCACTGTTACCCATCTGAACAATTCCCTGACCTTGTTCAATGCGTAAGAATTGATCAACGTTAGGATGCATTTCTATACCAATATCTTGACCAACATCGATACTCATTAAAGTAACTTGTAAATGTGATCCCGTCCATAAAGCAGTACGGTACGTATTGTTTTGCTTCGTTACTTCATTGATATTAACAACAAGTGGTTTTGGTCCATAATCTGTTAAAAAAAATCCTCCATGATTATTGAAAGAGCCTAAATCAGATCTGTTTACAGACCTAGTAACATTAGGAGTAGTCCAATGATCATAGTGTTTTTCATAATTATACTTTGGACCAATATAGTATGGATTTTGGTACGGATAAACATAAGGAACATGGTACATACTTCTCAATCCCTTCACAATTCTTTGTGATATTATCCTATGCACTTAGTTAAGGAAGTGTACCTACATATAGTACAACGATACTCTGCAATAAAAAACAATCATCATAGAAATGTAAGCAACATTATTGCTATTTTTTAAATTCAGTGAAGGTGAAGTATCTCAAGATTAGATAAACAGGAAAGGGTGAGACTGACTTTCCTGTTTACCTGAATTTTATTACGCTATGGAGCGGAACAACTGGCTTCTGGATGGAGAGGAGGCTAAGACGAACTTGGGTGTGGGTGGCCAAGTTCGTCTTTTCTTATGTGAAAAGAAGGGGACTGAGTTAATAGGTTGTTTTTTTCCTTCCGGAAAAAAATGGTCTTGTAAATTAATTACTAACCTGATAGTATTTAATTTGTGGTAGCATTCAAATTATATTATTAGAATCAAAGCAGGTATTTAGATAGGGGACTGAAAAAGTGACGAAAAATAAATTTCAACAAAAGCGGGAGCATACCTATCATAAATTGTTGGAAGCAGGGCTGGAATTATTTTGCGAACAGGGATATGCGGCTACAACACTTGAAAACATTACTGCACGGGCAGGTTATACAAAAGGCGCCTTTTATGTACATTTCAAAAACAAGCAGGATTTTTTCTTTCATTTGTTGGATCATCAAGGGTTCTTTTTTAAGGAGATCCATAGGGAAGACAACGCAATAGTCGGTGAAGACTTCAGGCAAACTGTAGCCTATTGGGCAAACGAGGTGCTCTCTCGTTACATTTCCTCAAGGTGGACATTGGTATTTTATGATTTTTATATACAAAATCGTCATGATGAAAAAGTCCGAACTTATTTTCGTGAATATCATTCAAAGTGGGCGGAGGATATTGCTCTTATTATAAGAGGTTTACAAAAGAAAGGCTGGGTCACCCGGGAGAAAGATGCGAAAGATTTGGCTATTCGCTGTTATGACATCATCACAGGTGGCATTATCCATCACCATATGGATGGAGAGCCGATTGATGTAGATAAGATGACAGAGGCGATACTCGCTTTGCTGAAGTGATTTTTTGATGACTAGATGGTTAATATGCATTTCGGTTTACTTTTTTCTAAAACCAATAAATTCCAGTATTTCATTCGGTAATGGGTACAGAAGAGTTAATTGCCTAATTAAATACTAATTAATTAGTATTTAATTAGTATTGCTTGAGAAAGTGAGTCACTCCATACCAACTGGTGAAGGACAGGGGAGGATTTGTGGCTTTTAAGGTACAGTAGTGGAAACGTATGCGAATGATCGCAACCCTACATTCAAACCGCTGCAGGGAGCAGGTTGATCTAGAAGATATGACCGAGGCGATACTTGCACTATTGAACTAAGGATTGGAGGGTACAAAATGAAATATGAAGAGTTTCAAATCGGGCAGGTGTATCAAACCAAACCATACACGCTTACGCTAAAGGAAATTGTTGATTTCGCACAAAAATATGATCCTCATTATTATCATGTAGATGAGAAAAAAGCAGAGAAAACAGGTTTATTCAATGGCATTGTTGCCTCTGGTATGCATACGATGTCCATTATTAATGGAGAATGGGTCAAATTGGGGATTGTCGGGGAGGACATGTTAGGAGGAATGGGGATAGATGCAAAATGGATAAAGCCGGTATTCCCCAATGACACGATTTCAGCAGAGATTAACGTTTTAAACAAAAAGATATTGGATGATCAAAGGGGACTTATCACCTTACAATTTACAGGTTTTAATCAGGCACAAGAGATTTGGGCTAAAGTGAAAATTCGTATTATTGTTTCGAGAGTTCAACAACTTGCTGAATCTTCTTCATGTACATAGATCACCTTGAAGGAAAGGGAAGGGGAGTTCTGATGAAAATGAAAAATAAAAAAACCCCGTATATGGCAGTGATTGTGATTATCGCGTTATTAATGGCCAATATTCCACCTGTAGAAGTGAATGCCAATGATGAGAACTTTGAATACATCGATAATGGGGATGGGACGGCCACGATTACCGGGTATACGGGTCCTGAGGGCGTCGGTATTGTCATTCCCTCTGAATTGGATGGGTTGACCGTGACGGAGATTGCGGATGGGGTCGATCTTCTTACGGGTGTGTTCTCTCATAAAAACTTAACAGCAGTTGTCATTCCAGACAGCATCACAAGCATTGGGGAGCATGCATTTAACGATAATCAACTCACAGAAGTAACGATCCCTGACAGTGTGACAAGGATTGGGAGGAGTGCATTTCATAATAACGACCTTGAAGCGATCATGATTCCGGAGAGTGTCACAGATATGGGGATTGCTATATTTCGTGGAAACCAACATACATCTAGTTCCTTTACCATTTACGGTTTTACAGATTCAGTAGCGGAAACGTATGCGAATGACAGCTACCATACATTCAAACCGCTGGACACACCTCCGAGTGTAGACATTCAATATGCAGGTGAGGCGGTCGCGGATGAACTGCAAGTCTTCCTGCAATCTTCAGGGGAATTAGAGGCCTTCTATAGTCATGATACTGATATAGTGGAGATTGACGAAGTTGCTTGGGAAGTGGATGGAGAGCCGGCAGGAACGGGTGATACACTGTCACTGGAGTCTTATACAGACACGCTCGGAGAGATCCAAGTCACTTTAACAGTGGAAACGAATTATGGCATGACGGCTACAGCAGAAGTTACGGTGGAGGTTGTCCCGGAGTTTGATTACAGCCTCAACGATGACGGCGAAACCGCGACGATTACAGGATATAATGGTACCCCGCCTCAGAACCTTGTCATACCAGATGAAGTAAATGGGTTGACCGTGAAGGAGATAGGGGTCTCAGCCTTTGCGGACAACAATCTGACGGAAGTGGTGTTGGGCACCGGTGTGGAGTCGATTGGGGGCTTAGCCTTTAGGGGTAACAACCTGACGGAAGTGATCATTCCAGACAATGTGACGGAGATCGGGTATGGCGCCTTTCGGGATAACGATCTGACAGACGTGATCATCCCAGTCAACGTGGTGGTTATAGGGGACACTGCCTTTGCGAATAACGATTTGACAGACGTGATCATTCACAATCCTGATGTTACGTTCGGCAACTCTGTGTTTCAGAGTAACGCGGCTGATCTGCGGTTGGTCGGTTATCTGGACTCAACGACAGAGGCGTATGCCACTGCAAATGGTCACGATTTTGTCGACATTACAGGCTTGGATTTTACCTATACGGACAACGGCGACGGGACCGCGACGATTACAGGGTATACGGGTTCTGGTGCGGATATCGTCATTCCCTCCGAATTGGGTGGGTTGATCGTGACCAGGATTGGGGATGGAACAGGACCTAACGATAATGCGTTTGATTCGCTCGATATTGAAACACTAGTACTTCCAAATACGCTAGAATATATCGGGGATTGGGCTTTTGCGAATAACAGCCTAACATCCGTATCCATCCCTGATAGTGTGACGGTTGTCGGAGAAGGTGCTTTTCAAGAGAACAACCTGACATCTGTAGACATTCCTGATAGTGTAACGAAGATTGATGGTGGTGCTTTTAGAGAGAATAACCTAGAATCTGTAGACATCCCTGATAGCGTGATGGAGATTGGGTGGTATGCTTTTGCTAATAATAAGCTGACATCCGTAAATATTCCTGAAAGTGTGACAGTGATTGAGATGGCTGTTTTTAGTGATAATAATTTAGAAAGTGTAAGCATACCCGATAGTGTGACGGAGATTGGGGAGGAGGCTTTTCTGAGAAATACTCTAACCGACGTCACCATTCCTGACAGCGTGACGGTGATAGGGGAATTTGCTTTTGGGCTTAACGACCTGACATCGGTAGTCATCCCCGATAGTGTGACGGAGATATGGAGGGATGCTTTTAGGGACAACAACTTAACCGAGGTCACCATTCTTAATCGTGCGGTACAGTTTGTTGGTTCTCCATTTGGTTCTAACGATGCCCTCACCCTATACGGTTGGGAAGGTTCAACTACTGAGGATCATGCGAATGAAAGGTATAACTTTATTCCCATTGATATCGCAGGGTTTGACTATACGAAAAATGATGATGACACAGCCAC
This sequence comes from Halalkalibacter oceani, assembly GCF_023715705.1. Lineage (GTDB taxonomy): Bacteria > Bacillota > Bacilli > Bacillales > Bacillaceae_D > Halalkalibacter > Halalkalibacter oceani_A. The sequence continues at coordinate 31,453 of NZ_JAMBOS010000017.1, read as the reverse complement.
TATTGACGGTTGGAACGCTGATTTTGGCGATGTACCGAGTGATCTAAGGATTCCCGATGAAGTGATGGGGTTGACGGTGACTCATATCCGGGATGGAGCAACTTTTAATGAGGGTGCTTTCGAGAGAAAAGATATCGAAACATTAGAACTTCCAGACACGTTGGAATATATCGGTAATCGGGCATTCGCATATAACGATTTAAGAGACATAGAGGTTCCTGACAATGTAACAGAAATTGGGAGATATGCATTTTCGAACAACAATTTGACTGGAGTCATCATTCCTGATAGTGCGCTAAGGATTGATGTTAATGCATTCGCAGACAACAATCTAACCGAAGTTATCATTTCTGATAGCGTACTAACAATTGGTCAATATGCATTCTTTACTAATAACTTGACCGAGGTGGTTATTCCTGATAGCGTCACACATATTGAAAATTATGCACTTGGAAGGAATGACCTTACCAAAGTAACAGTATTAAACCCTGATGCTATTTTCGATAGTGATGTATTTTATGAAAACTCTTCCGAACTGATACTGTACGGATATGAAAATTCAACAACAGAGGACTATGCGGATGAGCAGGAGTATGCCTTCATTGCGTTGGATTTTGCTCCCGATGTCGGGATTATGTATGACGGGGAGGAAGTTGATTCGGTTCTTACTTTAGACTATGAAGAAAGTGGGCAATTGCAAGCTGCATACAGTCACCCGGTAGCAAATATTGAAAAGGTGACATGGTTGGTGGATGGTGTAGAAGCGAGCACGAATGAGACATTAGATGTATCGGACTACACATCGACCCCGCAAACCTTGGGGGTGACGTTACAAGTTGAAACGGAGTATGGGGCAGTGGGTACAGCAAACATTACCATCACGGTTGCTCCTCCGGTGCCAGCGCAACCGAACCTATCGGTGGACAATACGGAAGAGACGGAGATTCATTTGAGCTGGGATCCTGTGCCGTATGCGGATGAGTACATTTTAATCCGTGACGGTGACGAAGAAGTGTACCGAGGCTCGTCTCCATCGTATGAAGATACGGGATTAGAACCGGATACCATCTATGAATACTCCCTGGTTGCTGTTAACGCTAGTGGAACGAGTGAAGCGTCGGAAGCGAGTGCACGAACGGACTTGCCGGTGCCAGCGCAACCGAACCTATCGGTGGACAATACGGAGGAGACGGAGATTCATCTGAGTTGGGATCCTGTACCGTATGCAGATGAATACATCTTGGTCCGTGACGACAAAGAAGTATACCGAGGTCCGTCAACCTCGCATGTTGATACAGGGCTTGCTCCGAATACGGATTATGGTTACCGTTTGGTGGCTGTGAACGCCTCCGGAACGAGCGAGGCAGTCGAGGTCATGGCAAAGACAGCTTTGCCTGTGCCGAGTAACCTGGACATCACGTTGACTTACGCGGACGGCAGTTTATATTCTCCCAGCGCATGGACCACCCAAAACGTGACGGCAGCCGTGTATGCTTCCAATGAGGATGGCCTGCCTGTGGATATGTTGTTCTATTCTCTGAACAACGGTGTTGATTGGCAAGCATATACCGCCCCGCTTGAATTTGCCACCGAAGGGGTGCATGGCCTGCTCGTGAGTGCTCAGGACGACGCGGGTAACGCAGTTGAAGCGGAACGGACAATTCGGATCGACCAGACCCCTCCGTCGGTCCATTTCGGCACCGATGGAAATGAATCCTGGTCCACCTACGCAGAGACGAAGGTGACCGTCACCGACAGTCCGGCTGACGCCAACAGCGGCGTGGACGAATCCAGTCTGCGTTATGCATGGACGCAAGATTCGTCTCCTCCGGACGCCGGTGACGCAGATTGGCTACCGTTTACCAGCGGCGACAACTTGACGAAGAAGGATGCGGACGGAGACTGGTATTTGCATATTCAGGCAGCGGACGCAGCGGGCAACGAAGTGCAGGCGACGACGAATCGTTTTCGCTTGAATACGTCGGAGAGAAGCTCTTCTGGCGGTGGAGGCGGAGGGTCAAGGCCGTCGAACAGCAGGTTCATTGGAAGTAACGGTGCCGTGATTTCCTTCGATGGTGGTGAGGTCGAGATTCCCGCTGAAGCTTGGCCACGCTCCTTCCGTTTAACAATCGACACCATAGATGAGGAACAATTGCCAGACACGTTGCCATTAACGGATGAGGAGCAACTGGTCAGCAAGGTCGTCACTCTGACCAAGGATCAGGATGGACCTTTTCAGGACGCGATCACCCTCACGCTAGATCTTGAATCGTTCGGCTCGAATATGAATCATGTGCTGGAAGACTGGACGATTAGCCTGTATTGGCTCGATGAAGAAGCAAACGAGTGGGTGGAACTGGATAACATTATCATCGATGAAGAGCAAGGCACGATCAGTGGAGACATCGATCATTTTACGAATTTTGCCGCGATCGCCCGTCCTGTTGAAGCAGCAGACGAACCGAATCATCCAGATGAATCGTTTGATCCGCGGGAGTCGGAGGACGATGGTCCGCAGATGGCCTTTTCTGATTTGGACGGACATTGGGCGGAAGAAGAGATTTATCATTTGGTGGCGCGAGGGGCGATACAAGGCTATCCCGACGGTACCTTCCAACCGAATCAGACGATGACGCGAGCGGAGTTTGTGACGATGGCGGTTCAAGCCCTGAATCAGGAAGGCAAGGGAGTAACGGATAGCACGGAGCGAACGCACAGCACGGTCTTTACCGACAGTGAGCATCATTGGGCACGGGAGTCGATTTCCGCTGGAGTCGTGCATGGCATCGTGTCGGGCTACGACGAAACAACTTTTGGGGTGAACGATCCGATCACGAGAGAACAGATGGCGCTAATCGTCCTGCGGGCGATGAGGTTGAAAGCAGAAGCGAGTGAACCGATGACATTTACCGATCAGCAGGAAATTTCGGCTTGGGCCGTGGAGGCGGTCGCCGTCCTGCAAGCAGAAGGGGTGATGACGGGCTACCCGGACGGAAGCTTCCGACCACAGCAGGAAGTGACCCGCGCAGAAGCAGCCATCGTCGTCAGCAAGGTACTGAACGTGCTGCAGAATGAAAAGGATGGTTAACCTGTTATTCCTGAGGCGAGACAAGGCTAGTCTGGCATCCAGGTTGAAAAACACTTGCATGAGGGGACCTTCGGGTTCCTCTTTCTTTTGTGCAGAACTACAAGTGCATGCTCAGTCTGAAAACACTTTAGTGAGTAGTTCCTGTTTGCACGTTGTTTGCGTCAAGACGTTGAAAGGACTCTCACCGACTGACTTTGTGGAGTCAACTATAGAGACAGTGAAACCATCCGGGACGCACCTTTCGTCACCAAGCCATAACTCTTCACTACAAAAGCTCGTCAAACCCGTCTGCATAGCTATTAGGATGCTCCTTTATCGATGGAGGCTAAATCATCCGGTCATTTTCTGCAGCCTTTACTGCCTGAACGCGGTTTTTGACATTTAATTTTTTAAAAATGCGATGCAAGTGACCTTTGACAGTACCTTCCGAGATATGCAGTTGTTCGCCTATAGTACGATTCGAAAAACCTTGTCGAATACATTGAAGGATTTGAATTTCGCGAATAGTTAGTGCATCTTTCATTTTTGGATTTTCACTGATAACTTTAAGGTCTTCGTTTCTCCCAAGTTGTAATAACTGGCTGCAATAACGTTGTAAATAATCGGGAAGCTCATCTTGAACTTCATTAATCGAGAGAAAAACAAGCGGATCATGATCAAGAAATAGTCGTTTATATCCATTTTTCCAACCGATTTCTAAAGCGCTTCTTATATATAGGCGGGATTCCTCATGCCTCCCCAGTTGGATGGTAGCAATGGTTTGCAGTATTCTTCGTTCCAGATGAACACCAGAATTTTCCTCCAACGATGCAGATGTCAGCATACGTCGCAATAAGTTATTGGCTTCCTCCGTTTCTTGAAATAAGATCAACGCTCTGGCAAACATGAAAAATTCAAAGCTTGTCCACTGGTGCCAGTAGATGGGCAATATTTCTTTTTGTTCCGATAACCAGTCCGCTGCATCCTCTATGTGTCCCTCTTGTAAAAGGATGTAAGTTCGCACAGCTTGACCAATTCTTCTCCAAATAGGAATCGAAGTCTGCAAGGATCTGTAATAAATCTCCTCAGCCATGAAATGAGTTTCCTTTTGCCTGCCTTCGGCTTGATCACAAAGAAGCGTCAGCCATAAAGCAGGAATGGAAAGTCCAGGTTGCTGATGGTTAGATCCGGCACATTCCCATACCTTGTCAAGCTGCCCTCTCGTAGGCATTATTTGATTCTTCTCATATAAAGCCTCAGCTAAAGCCAAATGGCGGAAAGGGAGATTATATGGATTAGGAGGTTCAGGCCCAAGAGTCTGCTGTTCGATCCTGTTTATATCGCCATTGAAGGTCATCGCTTGACGAATGAATGGCAAACTCCCTCGATTAAGGGTTACATGAGGGCTCTATATATCCTCGGGTGCACGAAAAGTGAAACAATCAGCTGATCCGGAAATCCGATGAAATAATGCCGTTGCCTCTTTGTCTTGTGATATTACATTATAATCCAACCCCTTAAACCCTTTCCGCAATAAGTCATAATCCTGTACTTAAAGCATCTCAGGAGCCATTTTCTTTATATATTGCAGCGCTAATATAGGCAGACCAGCTTCTAGAGCAGTCTCTACGGCCTCCTTCATCAAGCCTTCTTCGTTTAAAAATAAAGCTGCCCTTTCTTTTATGCAGGTGTCTGTTTCTTGGAAAGGAGTGAATCGTTCCTTAATAATTGCCTGCACAATGGGGGTGAAATCGATAGAGCCAGCGATTTCTAACATTTGTTTTACATAACAAACAATGCTGTTCAAGCAGGAGAATAAGTGAATGCACTACTTTCTGGATTAATTTCTTGGCAAAATCAATCGTGAAGTAAGGCGTCACGCATAATGGATGGATTTCTGTCCAGATCGCTTCGGGTATATGTTGAAGCCACTCCCCGAGAACATAACCCTCCAAGGATGGCGTGATTCTGTCCATACTATCCATCAAGACACCTTGATCGGAGCGGTTATGTTGAACTGCCAAGTGGAGCAAAGCAGGACAGCCGTCTGTTATAAAGAAGATGTCCGACAGCTGGATTGCATTCATTTCGATTTCAGGTTGCTGGTAAAACCAAACCTCGCTTTCCTCATAAGAAAGCTTTAAATCCTTTGAAGCCAACTGAAACTGCTTGTGTAGTAAGTCAGAGCAATTGGATAAATACGGTAAAGCCTCTCTCGACAGAAAAATGAATTTAGTCGAGGATTCGCTGTGCAAAATCCAATCTTTGAGTTCAGCTAGTGCTTCTGGATGATGCAAACGGTGGACGTGATCCAATACGAATAGTACGTGAGGGGTCTTGTGATAGTTTAATTGTGTTCTGAACAGAGATTAGGTGAGTTTCTGTGGGGAAATTCACGAAGCAACGTTAACCACGAAATAAAACGGAGCGAAAATGGTCATTCATTAGGGAAGGATGGTAACATGCTAACAAACGATTGTACAGGGCTTTTACTATTGGAATTTTGCTGACGCTATTTGTCTCAATACCGGGTTTAAACGAGAAAGTTCAGGCGGAGGCAAGCGCAGAAGAGATAGAAATTTACGATGCGGCGGATCTCGATAATATCCGAAATGACTTGTCCGGCCATTATATCCTGATGAACGATATTGACTTGGAAGGCACAGAATGGAAACCAATCGGAAAATGTGAAGATGGAACTTCCGATTACAGAAATCCATGTGAGATCACGGATGAACGGTTCTCCGGTATTTTTGACGGCCAAGGGTATGAAATAACGAACCTTTCTATCACTACGTATAGAATAGAAAAGTTGGTTTATTTTCGGCTACAACTTCGGAAAGCAAGAGCAAAAATGTAGGCGTAACGAACGTAACTATCAAAACTGGAGCTGATCAGCGCAATGTAGGTGGTTTGGTTGGCATGAATGAAGGCAAGATCGAGAATGTAAATACTTCTGGGACGATTCACAGCGAGTTTCAAGATGTCGGTGGACTGATTGGCTATAATGAATCAGGAGGAGAAGTGACTATCTCCCAGTCTGCGGCAAATGTGACGGGAAGTCACTATGTTGGTGGATTAATAGGAAGTAATAGAGAAAATGTTTCATACAGCTATGCTACAGGAGACGTGGCGTCAGATGGAGATGCAGGCGGGTTGATCGGCAATAATAATGATGGTTCTGTTTCATATGTTTATGCGACAGGTGATGTGACGTCAGACGGAGATGCAGGTGGATTAATCGGTTTAAATAATATACCTGTTTCCTTTGCATACGCGACAGGGGAGGTTGAAGGCGTAATGGTAGGGGGCTAATTGGTTATAACAACAAAGTGGAAGTATCAAACGTTTATGCGACAGGGAATACTAATGGCACAGATAAAGCGGGAGGCTTGATTGGTTACAACTGGGGCAACGCTTCCCATTATTATGCTGGTGGAGGAGTTACGGCAGGTGATATCGCTGCTGCGTTAGCTGTGAATGTAGGGTAGGTATCTTTCTCTTACTGGAATAAGGAAACCTCCGGAGTGAATGTAGGAGCTTATCAATTTAGTAGCGATCATAGTATAAAGGATCAAGTTGTCGGTTTGGAGATTGCGGCTGAGATGAAAAGACAATCCACTTATGGACATCTGGATTTTGCTGATACTTGGACGATGATCGATGGGGAGTCTTATCCCCGGCTAATTGCAGACTTTACCGCCAATCACTTGTCTGCTTTAACGATAGAGGATGCCCAAGGAACTGCAACTGCGATGTGGGATGCAGCGTTTGACCAAGGGAACCATTCGTATACGGTGACCTTTGATCAGGCAGTCGAAGAGGTGGTCTTTGATGCGCCTCCTGTTCATTCTGCCGCAGAGGTTTGGATCAATGGGGAGAAGATGGAAGGGTCGGTTACGAAAAAAGTCGGTGCGGGAGACAATCTCTTTGCGCTGGACGTTTATTCGAATCAGACAGAATTTGTGGGTAGATATGAAGTAACCATCAAGGTACCCTCGAAAATAACTGAACTGGTCATACCAGATGGGAAGTATGGGATTGGGGATACATTGAAGTTTACTGCAGTCTATGACACGCCTGTTACGGTGGACGGCACCCCGACTTTGCCGGTTTTGATCGACGGAAATACTTATTTGGCAAGCTATACAACACAGCCGGAAACGAATCAGCTTCAATTTGAGTATGTGATCGAAGAGGGGATAAGTGATTCGAGTGGCATTGAGGTTGGAGCGATCATACTCCCGGAGCTTGCTCGCATCCTTGCTAACGGGATGGATGCTTCGCTGCAACTGCCTGTGAGCGATACAAGCGGAATAATGATCGATGGCATTTCGCCGACCATTGATATCGGGATGAAGAGGGCCTACGGCCAAACTTATGTGGCTGACACTTGGTCAAACCAGGAAGTGACAGTCACGGCGATTGTGTATGATGATTCAGGGATTTCTTCCTTCGTATACTCATTGGATGGTGGCGTCACCTGGAGTCCGTATGACTCACCGATCAAACTGAAGGAGGACGGTTCCTATTCGCTTGTGTTGAAAGCCATGGATATCGCAGGCAACGAAACAACTGTGCAACGTATCGTTAAGGTCAGCTCAAGTGGATTAAAGCTCACCCCAACACTTGAGCTGGTACACGAGCGGCGACTGGACAAACTTGAGTGTGACGGCAAGCATCGATGCGAAGGCAGGTGTAAGTGGCATTGGCCATATCACCTATACATTGAATGGTGGAGCCCCTCAAGCTTATCAAAATGGAGATCTGATTACTATAAGTGCAGAAGGGGAGCATATGCTAGTGTTTGCGGTCACCGACAAAGCGGGCAATACACTTGACTTATCCATTGCGATTCACATTGACAAATCTGAACCGACAGTTACTTTTGGTACAAATGGAACGGAGAGAGGGTCAGCATCGGCACGGACAGTAGTGAATGTGTCGGATGATGCTAGTGGTCAAGACCCAACATCTATAAGGTATTTATGGTCACCCAATACAACAGCCCCTACATCAGGCTGGACTTCATTTGTAGATGGAGAGATATTGACAAAAAGTGGTGTAGATGGTGATTGGTATTTGCACATTCAAGCGAGGATCGGGCAGGCAATACGGTTGAGACCCATTCCAATCGGTTCCAATTGTATACACCTTCTGGTACCGGGAACACAGGCCGTAATGATTCATCAGACAGCAGTGCTGACGACTTTTCTTCACCTTCTGTAACGATTGAACTAAGCTTCAACCCAGACGGTGGAATAAACCTCCATGTCGATCCATCTGCGTTTAAGAAGATAACGTTGGAAGACGGCGTCGCGGAGGAAAATTTCTTTCTTTCGAAAGAGATGATGAATGAATTGATAGCACATTTGGCAGAGGGAAAGAAACCTTATATCACCCTTGAAATCAATAACACAGAAGAGGCTGTACAGATGCAGTTTCCGGCGGGTTCATTGGGGGTAATGTTGGAATCTTACCCGGAAGCGGTGTTTAAGGTGATGCGGAATGTCTCCAACTTCCAGCTGCATGAGAATGCTCTTGTTCTGCAGGGATTGGGCGAGCAGCTTGGTGTAGAGATGGGGGATATGAGTGTGTAAAGTTGGCTATAAGCATTCATATTTTTAGTCTTTAGCTTTTCCCGACAGACGACTCCCTATGCAATCGCTTCAAAAGAATCTTAAAAATGAAGCGATAAGACTTCTAGGGGATAGCCTAATCCATAACTATCGGTTGCGCTAGTGTTCTTTGGAATCTCCATCTTCAAATTTCGCAAGAAAGTAAGGTGGAATAGTTCAAATATCAGGAAAAGTTTCTATCCATTGTTGCTGGCTCTTTTTAACTTAACTCTGCAAATAAATTTCCGTTGTACTCTCTTGCATATGACCGATCGCTTTCATGATATCTCTCGTTGGTACTCATTGCTGACCAATGTACTTACTGGATTGACTCTAGTGGGGTAGCCCGCCGGTTAAAGGTCACTCCACCAACCATAAGTCTATACAACATAAGAAGGGAAACTGGCTGTTGAACATTACAGATGAAAAGATCGGTATTTTATTCCGAACAAAGCAATTGTGAATTGGGAATCCAGTACTATCAAAAATAGATCAACAAGGCTTTCACAGGGTCTTGTTTTGTAAGTGTCTTATTTCAGTCTTTCCTAGAAGTTAGTTAGTAAAAATTCTATATTACGGATAACCAAACATTTACGTGATTTCATTGGTCGTCTTGCTGCTGATTCTCATCAGAGAAAGGCGCATCGAAAAAAAGGAGGAAATCGATTAGGATGATAGTGACTACTGAGCAGGTGGCCGGCTATGAAATAACAGAGGTAAAGGGCTATGTCAAAGGAAGCACGATCCAGACGAAGCATATTGGACGGGATATTACAGCGGCTTTAAAAGGAATTGTCGGCGGAGAAATAAAGGGATATTCTGACATGATGGCGGAAGCGAGAAAGCTGGCGATCCATGGTCGAAGAGGCTGAAGCGAAAGGAGCCAATGCGGTTGTCGGCATGAGACTGCAGTCGGCTACATTGATGAGTGCAGCTGCAGAAATTATCGCCTACGGGACAGCGGTTGTGATTGAAGCTGAGGGATGAGGAAGAGAGGGCGGGCAAAGGGGCGCCCTAATCGTGTGCAAATAATCAGCCTTAAGACGGATAGGATTTGCAACCTCGGAGCGTTTTTCCATCTTCAAATTTATAGGATGATCTATAAAGAAAGATGCTGCTTTAGCTGCGTCAGAAGATGGAGGCGAGAGGATGGATGTTTATATTATACTTACCGATACCGGAACGGTTTTTACAAGGATGATCAGGTTGTTTACAAAAAAGCGCTTGAACCATGCGTCCCTGTCTTTTGACAAAGAACTGGAGATGACCTGCAGCTTTGGACGGAAACGAATGAATAATCCTTTCATCGGTGGATTTGTAAAGGAGAATATGAGAGACCGTTTTTTCGGAGAAGCGTATTGCGCGATTTATCGCTGCTCTGTAACGGAGGAAAGCTATCAAAAAATGCTGTCCTACGTCCGGGAAATCGAGACGCAGCAGACAAGCTATACGTATAACTTCCTCGGACTTTTTGGCGTTTTGTTTGCGAAGGAAATCAAGCGGCCGTATGCTTTTTTCTGCTCGGAATTTGTTGCGACGGTATTGCAGAGAGGCGGAATTTCTGTCGGTGGGAAGCTTCCCTGCTTTGTAAAACCTGATGACTTAGCAGCTTGCAAGCAGGCTGTTTTCCTTTATGAAGGCCGGGTTGAGGGATATTTTTCACAGCATTTGTCCTCGGTGGGATCAGGCAGTCTGAAAGATGTTCTGGAGCAAGTTGGCTGACCCTGCCCTCATCCTTTCCTATCATTCTTCAAAAACAAATCTTGCAACTCAGACAGAAATCCATTACTATATACAATATATCGTGATTGGTCGCGAGAATGACAACTATATATTGATGTGGATAAATGGTGCCACATAAGGCTTAATAGGGAATCTGGTGAAAATCCAGAACTGTCCCCGCAACTGTAAGTGTGACGAAATGAGAAAACCACTGTGCAAGCAGGTAGATCGCTCTTGTATGGGAAGGCTCATTGTAGGACGAAGCACAAGTCAGGAGACCTGCCATTTTTTCCAAAGTCAGCTATCTTCGGGGACTGAGAAGTGAGACGGCACAGCTTTTAGAGTGGATGGACTGTTTAAGGATATTCCATGCCCAAAAGTTGAACATGACACTCTCAATCTGCCGTTTTACGCCCTTTCTCAGCCCGAGAAAGGGCGTTTTTTGATGGAGTTCGATGGCCTCGAAATTTTTGAAGGAGTGATGAAAGATGAGTAAAGCAGGAACAGTGGAACAGTATGGGATAGACGAGCTGATCAGCCGATTTAGCGATTTACCGATAGCGGAGTGGCTGGAGAAGATGGATAAAGACATTTCCTGGGAAAAGCGGGCGCTTGAGGCGTTGAATCATCTTGACGTCGATGAGCCGGATTGGACGTATGTTGCGGCGCAATGCTATCTGTACTCGATTTATGAGCAAGTCACGGGCTTACGTGGTACAGCAGTGGAGCAATGGGCTTCGACGTTCCCGGCCCAGGTCGGTCGGTTAATCGCAGACGGCCTATACGATGAACGGCTGGCGAGCTATTCGCCGGAGGAACTTGCTGAGCTGGCCGGCGTGCTGGACCTTTCGCAGGATCAGCGTTTTACATACATTGGAATCAAGACATTGGCTGACCGCTATTTGACGAGAAGCTATGATGGGACGCTTCAGGAGCTGCCGCAGGAGCGCTTCATGGTGATCGCGATGCTGCTGATGGTCAAGGAGCCGCGCCATTTGCGGCTTGAGCTGGTGAAGGAAAGCTATTGGGCACTCTCTCATTTATATATGACGACGGCAACGCCGACACTGGCCAACGCCGGAAAGAAGGGAGGGCAATTATCAAGCTGCTTTATTGATACGGTCGAGGACGATCTTCGAGCGATTTTCGACAGCTGCACCGATGCGGCGACCGTCAGTAAAAATGGCGGCGGCCTCGGAATCTATCTCGGCAAAATCCGGGCAAAAGGATCTTCAATCCGCGGCTTTAAAGGAGTCTCCTCCGGTGTGCTGCCATGGATGAAGCAATTGAACAATGTCGCGGTCAGCGTTGACCAGCTTGGCCAACGCCAGGGGGCGATTGCCGTTTATTTGGATGTGTGGCACCGTGATATTTTTTCCTTCCTTGATGCGAAGCTGAACAACGGTGATGAACGCCAGCGGACGCATGACTTGTTCACCGCTGTTTCCGTTCCTGATTTATTTATGGAGGCGGTAGAAAAGCGTGAGAATTGGGCGCTGTTTGACCCGCATGAAGTACGGCAGGTGATGGGCTTTTCGTTAGAGGACAGCTACGACGAGAAAAAGGGCGAGGGGAGCTTCCGCGACCGTTACCGCCGCTGCCTGGAAGAAGAGGCGCTGTCGAGAGTGGAAGTACCGGCGATTGAGATCATGAAGCGGATCATGCTGTCTCAGCTGGAGACGGGCAGTCCGTTTATGTTTTACCGTGATACGGTGAACCGGATGAATCCGAACCGGCATCGCGGCATGATTTACGGCTCGAATCTTTGTACGGAAATTATGCAAAATATGAGCCCGACGATCATTGAAGAAGAGCATACAGAGGACGGGAAAATCATTACAACAAAAACACCGGGTGATTTTGTCGTCTGCAATCTGTCCTCGATTTCGCTCGCCAATGCCGTGGAAGATGATGTGCTCGAACGGTTAATTACGATTCAGGTGCGGATGCTCGATAATGTGATTGACCTCAATCAGATTGAGGTGAAACAGGCGCAGTTGACGAATGAAAAATACCGCGCGGTCGGACTGGGGACGTTCGGCTGGCATCATTTGCTGGCGAAGAAAGGAATTCGCTGGGAAAGCGAGGAAGCGGTCGCCTATGCAGATGAGATTTACGAGCAAATTCATTATTACACCGTCAAAGCCTCATTGCTGTTGGCAAAGGAAAAGGGCGCCTATCCGGCATTTTCCGGCTCCGATTGGCATACGGGGGAGTATTTTGCGAAGAGGGACTACACGTCGGAAAAATGGAATGAGCTGCGGCAGGATGTGGCAGAGTACGGCGTGCGCAACGGCTATATGATGGCGGTCGCGCCAAATGCGACGACCTCGCTCATTGCCGGCTCGACTGCTTCGATTGATCCGATTTTTGCGAAGTTTTATGTTGAAGAAAAGAAAAATTACCGAATCCCTGTCGTGGCGCCGGATTTGACGGCGGAAACGACCTGGCTCTATAAGCAGGCTCACCTGATCGACCAAAAATGGAGCATCCGCCAGAACGGCCGCCGTCAGCGCCATGTCGATCAAGGGATTTCCTTTAATCTGTATGTGCCGAATACGGTGAAAGCAAAAGAGCTGCTTGAGCTTCACCTGCTCGCCTGGCAGGAAGGGTTGAAGACGACCTATTATGTCCGCTCGACTTCGGTGGCGATTGAAGATTGTGAGAGCTGCTCCAGCTAAATTGGAACAAAGGGGAGAATCAACGATGATGGAAAAAAGAAAGCTATACGATGTTGAGGCGCCGAATGCCTCAACCGCGCTGATCAACGGCAAAAGCTCAAACGTGCTGAACTGGGATGATGTTCGTTACTCATGGGCCTATCCGCTGTATAAGAATATGCTTGCCAATTTCTGGACGCCGTTTGAGATCAATATGACTCATGATGCTAAGCAGTTCACCTCGCTGACGGAGCACGAGCAGGAGGCGTTCAAAAAAATTATCGGTCTGCTCGCTTTTCTTGACAGCATCCAAACCGATTACACGCTGCGGGTGGCCGACTATTTAACCGATTCAAGCATGGCGGCGCTGATGAGCGTACTGTCCTTCCAGGAAGTCGTTCATAACCAAAGCTACTCCTATGTGCTGTCAAGCCTCGTGCCAAAGGCGGTCCAAGATGAAATCTATGAATATTGGAAGCATGATACTGTGCTGCGGGAACGAAATGAATTTATCGTCGATGGCTATGAGGATTTTACTGAGCGTCCGAGCGCCGAAACGCTGGCGAAATCGATTGTCTATGATGTTATTCTCGAAGGGCTGAATTTTTATTCAGGGTTCGCCTTCTTTTATAACCTCGCCCGCCATCAAAAAATGGTCTCAACGTCGACGATGATTAATTATATTAACCGGGATGAGCAGCTCCATGTCTACTATTTTACAAATCTCTTTAAAGAGTTGCTTCGTGAAAATCCAGAGCTTGATTCAGTAGAGATGAAGCAATTTGTCGAGCAGGCTTTTCATAGAGCGACCGAGCTGGAAATGAACTGGTTCCGTTATATTATTGGCGACCGGATTGACGGGATCGATCCGGGAGAAATGGAAGCTTATTTGAAGTTTATGGCAAATAAACGGATCAAGCAGCTTGGCTATGAAGCGATTTATCCGGAATATCGGACGAATACGATGAGATGGATCAAAGCCTATGAAGACGTCAATGCCGCCAAAAGCGACTTCTTTGAGCAAAAGTCACGACAATATGCGAAAGTATCAAGTGATAACGGATTTGATGAATTGTAGGAAAATAAGTCTGGCAAACAGGTTGAAAAACCATGTCGCCAGACTTTTCTTATTGTTGGCAATATGAAACAATACGAGATGGAACAATGAAAGGGAAAAGGAGCCGGGGCAAAAATGCTGACGATAAAAGAAGGAGACTATCTTAAATACATTGGCAACCCTAATGTGAAATTGAAGCTGCAAATGAAAATGACGTTGATCATCGGGCTGCTGATTATCAGCATGTTTGCGATTATGGGACTGTTTCTTCATGCGTTTTTCTCGGATACTCTTAAACATGAAGTAGGGGAAAGAGCGCTGGCCGTAGCGGAAAGTGTCGCCAGGATACCTGAATTGCGGCAAGCGTACGAGCTGGACGATCCTGCTGCAGTCATTCAGCCGTTAGTGGAACCGATTCGGGAGGCAACGGGGGCGCAATTTATTGTTGTCGGAAATAGAGAGGAAATTCGTTATGCTCATCCACAGCCTGAGCAGCTGGGAGAACAAATGGTCGGAGGAGACAATGAGAGGGCGCTGCTGTTAGGCGAGTCCTATGTGTCGGAGGCTGTTGGTTCGCTCGGGCGTTCGATTCGCGGCAAGGCGCCGGTGCGCGATGCCGATGGCGGGGTGATAGGCGTAGTCAGTGTCGGTTTTTTAACGAAGGATGTCCAGACGATTGTCATGAATTATCATCGCAAGCTCTGGTATGTCTTGGTCGCTCTTGTTAGCGTCGGTATCGTCGGGGCTGTTCTCATTGCCCGTTATATTAAGAGACTGCTCTTTGGGTTGGAGCCGGAGGAAATTTCTCATCTTTTATTACAAAAGGAAACGATTTTACAGTCGACCCACGAAGCGATTATTGCCGTTAATCGCTATGGGGTGATCACTTTAATGAATACAGCGGCTCAGCGTCTTCTCGCTGAAAAGGAACAGGTGCCGAATCCGTTTATTGGAAAACCGATTTTGGACGTCTTGCCAAACTCGCGTCTCCATGAGGTGCTGCAGACGGGAGAGCGCCAGTATGATAAGGAGATGCTTGTCGGCAAACATATCGTGCTGGTCAATCGCCTGCCGATTTATTACCAGCAGAACTTGATCGGCGCCGTATCGACTTTTCGGAATAAAACTGAATTGGAACAGCTTTCACAGGAGCTGACAAGAGTGAAGCAATATGCGGAGGCGCTCCGTGCCCAGACACATGAATTTTCCAATAAGATGTATACAATTCTCGGTTTAATTCAGCTCGACAAGCAGCAGGAGGCGATTGATTTTATCAGGCGCGAGAGCACAATTCAGCAAAACTGGATTCATTTTTTGATGAAAAAGGTACCCGATCCGATGATAAGCGGGATTTTACTAGGAAAGCTGAATCAGGCTTTGGAGCAGCGTGTGACGTTAACGATTGACCCAGACAGTCAACTGCAGCATCCATTATCTGACCGGCAGCGCGATGCATTGGTAACCGTGCTGGGCAATTTGATCGGCAATGCAATTGAGGCAGTTAAGGACAAAACAGAACAGCGCGAGGTCGCTCTGTCTTTCACTGATATTGGGGATGTGGTCGTGTTTGAAATTGACGATGCAGGTCCGGGCATTGCAGATGAGGAGATCGAAAAGGTTTTTCAGCAGGGCTATACGACAAAGGCTGGTGCTGATCGGGGAATTGGTCTTGCGTTGACGCGCCGGCTGTTGGAGGATATTGATGGTGAACTGACGCTTGAGGAAAGCGAGCTTGGGGGAGCCTGCTTTGTCGTGACAATAGCGAAAGATAGGAACGGAGGGAAGACGGATGACTGAAAGGTTTCACGTGTTAATTGTCGAAGATGATTTTCGGGTGGCGGAAATTACAAGGCAATTTGTCGAAAAAGTGCCAGGGTTTGAGGTGGTGGCGACTTTGCAGACAGGGGAGGAGACAAAAGCATATTTGGCAAGTGGGAAGGCAAAGCCGGATTTGATCTTGTTGGATGTCTTTATTCCGGATGTCGAAGGACTTGATTTGTTCTGGGAGATCCGTCATCTAAAACAAAGCGATGTCATTATGATGACGGCTGCCAAAGAAGTAAAAACAATCGAAGAGACCTTGCGCGGTGGAGTGTTTGATTATATTGTTAAGCCGGTGGAATTTGCCCGGCTGGAGAAAACATTGGAGCGTTACCGGCACCAGCGGCGAACCTTTATGAGGAACGAGGAGCTGGAGCAGGAGGAGATCGACAGCTTATTTGCAGGACGTCAGAAAAGGCTGGAACAGGAAGCGGACTACAGTGAGCTGCCGAAAGGAATTGACCGCCTGACCTTGGAAAAAGTCCGACGGGTAATGAAGAACGATAAAGAAGAAGGCTTAACCGCAGCCGCTGTCGGCAAAACGATCGGCGCAAGCCGCTCCACGGCGAGACGGTATTTAGAATATCTGGTGACAATTAACGAGATTGCCGCGGAACAAAAGTATGGAGAGGTTGGCCGGCCGGAGCGTCGCTATTTTCGCTTGCAGGATAAGGAAAGTTGAATGAAAGAAAAGACCCCTGTGGCGTTTTTCTTTCTGTGAGCACAATGAACAAAAAGCAAATAATGCGCAATATACGCTTTTTCTCCAAAAGCTTCATCCTCTTTATCAATTATGCTACTTTTGGAATAGCATTTTGATAGAGGGGTTTCACTTATGTTTGTAAGCGCTTTACAGGTTTAGGAAGCTTGAGTCCCTCTGTCTTGTTTGGAAAAAAGGGGGAAGTATGATGTTAAGTTTGATCGGTTTTGCAACGATATTTGTCATTGTATTTTTATTGCTGCGGGGGCGGGTTTCACCGATTATCGGCCTTGTGCTTGTGCCAATCGCCGGCGCGCTGTTAGCGGGCTTCGGTCTCGCTGAAATCGGTGGTTTATTTAATGAAGGAATTGACCGGGTCATTCAGGTCGCAATTATGTTCATCTTTGCGATTTTGTTTTTTGGCGTGATGCAGGATGCCGGCCTGTTTGATCCGATTATTAATAAAATGATTGCGATTTCACGCGGGAATGTGATAGCGGTTACAGTTGGGACGGTTCTGATTGGAGCGATTGCCCATCTCGATGGCTCAGGAGCGTCGACATTTTTAATTACGATACCGGCTTTGCTTCCGCTTTATCAGAAGCTACGGATGAACCCGTATCTTTTGCTGCTGCTTGTCGGACTCAGTGCGAGCATAATGAATATGGTACCGTGGGCCGGACCGATTGGCCGGACGGCGGCGGTGATTGGCGGCGATCCTTCTGATTTATGGCGCCCGCTTATTCCATTGCAGCTCATTGCCCTCGTGCTGCTGTGCGGGCTGGCTGTTATTCTCGGCATCCGCGAAAAGCGGCGGATTGCCAAGCTTGAGGCAAAGGGCGAGCTTGGTGATGAAGTGGCGGCGACCGTGGAGACGGCAACGATCAAAGAAAAAGACGAGAGCCTGCTTCGGCCGCGCCTGCTGTGGCTGAATCTCCTTTTAACGTTAGGGGTGATTACGCTGCTTGTTTGGGGAATTATTCCGGCCGGCTTCATCTTTATGATCGGTCTCAGTGTGGCTCTGCTTGTTAACTATCCGAAGGTCAATGATCAGATGGAGCGGATTAAAGCGCACGCGCCGAATGCGCTGCTGATGGCGGCGATCATTCTTGCTGCCGGGTCGTTCCTAGGAATTCTTGACGGTACAGGAATGCTCGATTCACTGGCGACTGATTTAGTCCTTTATCTTCCGGCGTTCGTCATCCCGTATCTGCATGTGATCATCGGCTTTCTCGGAGTGCCTTTTGAACTGATTTTAAGTACGGATGCCTATTATTTCGCTTTGTTGCCTTTAATCGATCAAATTGTCAGCGCTCATGGCGTCGAGTCGGCTTCGATCGCCTATGCGATGATTATCGGTAATATTATCGGAACCTTCGTCAGTCCGTTTTCACCAGCTTTATGGCTTGCGCTCGGGCTGGCCGGACTCGAAATGGGTAAGCATATCCGTTACGCCTTCTTCTGGGTGTGGGGGTTCAGTATCGTGTTAATCATCATTGCGATGCTGATGGGTATTGTGACGTTTTAAGCAAGATGAAGTTTCAAGTCCTGTTATGGCGGAGGCGGGTTTCTTTCAGTATCCACTTCCCCAGGGACTATTTAATAGGAAACGATAGCCGCTCCAGTTTCAAGCTGGAGCGTTTTTGTATTTCCTCAGAACTGCGGGTAACGGCTCAATCTTCTATCGTAGGCAAGAAGAAATTTTTCATCGTAATGATTTCTTCTCCTTCCTCCGTATCTGTATAAGGCAGTCATTACTTGAATGTCTAGTAAGGGAAAGGCGAAGTGTTGACCGTTATTTTACAAGATCGTCAAGCGACAACGGCTCTTATCTTTGGTATAATGACGTTCAGAGAAAATGACATGAACAGCAGAGGTGGAAGTAGAAATGCTTGACTATCAAGAGTGGCGTCATGTATTTAAATTGGATCCGAATAAGGAGATTTCCGATGAGGACCTTGAATCCGTATGTGAATCGGGGACGGACGGGATTCTGCTCGGGGGGACGGATGGAGTGACATTAGATAAGACATTGCAGCTGCTGGCCCGGGTTCGCCGTTTCAGCGTTTCCTGCGCGCTGGAAATTTCCAATGTCGAGTCAATCACGCCAGGCTTTGATTATTTTTTCATTCCCTCTGTGATGAATAGTAGAAAAGTGGAATGGGTACTCGGTCATCATCATGCCGCCATTAAGGAATTCGGCCCGATTATGAACTGGGACGAGGTCGTGATGGAAGGGTACTGTGTGCTGAATCAGGATGCCAAAGTGGCTGCGTTGACCGAAGCAAACACAGACCTGTCAGGTGAAGATATTGTTGCGTACGCCCGTATGGCTGAGAAGCTGTATCAATTTCCGGTATTTTATTTGGAATACAGCGGTGTATATGGCGATGTTACGATCGTTGAGGAAGTATCACGAGTGCTGGAGAAGACGCGGCTGTTTTACGGCGGGGGCATTCAATCGCCAGCTCAGGCGCGGGAAATGGCCGGGCTTGCCGATACAGTCGTTGTCGGGAATTTGATTTATGAAGATGTCGGAGCGGCGCTGGCGACAGTGGAAGCTGTAAAACGTACTCAAAAGTAGAATAAATACAAGAACGAATATTTGGTGGTGGGATTTGTGCAAGGAAAAATTACTGAAAAAATGCTCGCCGGGCTCAATCCGGAACAGCGGGAGGCCGTGACGCATACGGAAGGCCCATTGCTGTTAATGGCCGGGGCCGGCAGTGGCAAGACGCGGGTGCTGACGCATCGGATCGCATATTTGCTAAGGGAAAAAGCGATCGCGCCATGGAATGTGCTGGCGATCACGTTTACGAATAAAGCGGCGCGGGAGATGAAGGACCGGGTCGCCCGGCTTGTCGGACCAATCGCCGAAGATATTTGGATTTCAACCTTTCACTCGATGTGCGTCCGCATTTTGCGCCGTGATATCGACCGGATTGGTTACAGCCGGAACTTTACGATTCTTGACTCGACCGATCAATTGTCGGTGATCAAACAGATTGTCAAAAAACGCAATATTGATTCCAAGAAATTCGAGCCGCGGACGATTCTCGGAATGATCAGCAGTGCGAAAAACGAATTGAAAAAGCCGGATGCGTTTGCCAGTACGGCGACGGGACCTTACGAGCAAATTGCCGCTGATGTATATGTTGACTATCAAAAGCAGCTAAAGCTGAATCATGCGCTTGATTTTGACGATTTAATCATGAAAACGATCGAGCTGTTTAAGCTTGTGCCGGAAGTGCTTGAATTTTATCAGCGCAAGTTTCAGTATATTCTCGTTGATGAATATCAGGATACGAACCGCGCTCAATATATGCTTGTGCAGCAGCTGAGCAGCCGCTTTAAAAACATATGTGTCGTCGGTGACTCCGATCAGTCGATTTATCGCTGGCGCGGAGCGGACATTGGTAATATTCTGTCCTTTGAGGAAGACTATCCTAATGCGAAGGTGATCCTGCTAGAGCAAAATTACCGTTCGACAAAAACAATTCTTGAAGCTGCAAACAATGTGATTGCCAATAATGCGAAACGAAAGAAGAAGAATCTATGGACGGATAACGAGGCAGGCTGTGGCATCGGCTATTTTGCTGCCGATACGGAACAGTCCGAAGCTCAGTTTGTCGTTGAGAAAATTAGAGAAAAGACGAGACAGGAGAACTATTCCTACTCCGATATTGCGATTTTGTACCGGACAAATGCCCAGTCGCGGGTGATTGAGGAATATTTCGTCAAATCAAATATTGATTATAATATTATCGGCGGCACAAAATTCTATGATCGGAAAGAAATCAAGGATGTGCTCGCTTACTTGCGGCTGATTGCCAACCCGGATGACGATATCAGTCTGCAGCGGATTATTAACGTCCCAAAACGGGGGATCGGCGCGACGACGGTCGATAAGATTGGCGCCTTTGCGACCGAGCAGGGAATCTCGATGTTCGCCGCTTTGCAGGAAGTTGACCAGATCGGCCTGAGCGGACGGGCGGTAGTGAAGCTCCAGGATTTTGCCGAGCAGCTTCGCCACTGGATGCAAATGCAGGAATACTTGTCGGTTTCTGAGCTCGTGGAAGAGCTGCTTGAGCGGACAGGCTACCGCGAGATGCTGCGCAACGACAAATCGCTTGAAGCGCAAAGTCGGCTTGAGAATATTGATGAATTTTTAACGGTCACGAATGAATTTGAGAAGCAGAACGAGGACAAGTCGCTTGTCGCGTTTTTAACCGATCTTGCTTTAGTCGCCGATATTGACCAGCTGGATGAGGAGAAGGATGGCAAGCCGAAGGAGGCGATTACGCTAATGACGCTTCACTCGGCCAAAGGGCTGGAGTTCCCGGTTGTCTTTCTGATCGGAATGGAGGAAGGCATTTTCCCACACAGCCGTTCACTGTTTGAGGAAGAGGAAATGGAGGAAGAGCGCCGTCTCGCTTATGTCGGAATTACGCGTGCCGAAAAGCAGCTTTATTTGACAAACGCCAGACTGCGGACGTTATACGGGCGCACGAATACGAACCCTCCTTCCCGCTTTATCGCCGAAATTCCGGAGAAATGCCTGGAGACGCTTAATGAAGAGAAGCAGGTTCCAGACTGGATGAAGACGTCACGGCCAAAGCCGACGGCGGTCTCAGCGTCAGCGCGCCGGCCGCAGACGACAGAAACGGGGGGCGAGCGGATTTCCTGGCAAGTTGGGGATAAAGCCGAGCATAAAAAATGGGGTGTCGGCACGGTCGTCAGCATAAAGGGCGAAGGCGAAGCGGTTGAGCTTGATATTGCCTTTCCAAACCCGACCGGCATTAAACGGCTGTTCGCCAAATTTGCCCCGATTACGAAGAAATAGGGCAAAGCCACTGCGCGGTTTTCCATAAAGACATAAAAATTTTGGGTTGATTGTAAGAAAGGAACGAACGAAATGGAGCGAAACGATGCAAAGCAGCGGATTGAAGAGCTTCGATCCCTGCTGGAAGAGTACGGCTATCACTATCATGTGCTCGATCAGCCGATTGTACCCGATTATGAATATGACAGGCTGATGCAGGAGCTTATCGCGCTGGAGGAGCAGTATCCGGAGTTCATCAGCGATGATTCTCCGTCAGTCCGGGTCGGGGGCGAGCCATTGCCTTTTTTCACAAAGGTCGAGCATCGCAATCCGATGCTCAGTCTGGGCAACGCCTTTTCTGCAGACGATTTGCGGGACTTTGATCGCCGGGTCCGGCAGCTGATTGATGGCGAGGTCCGCTACAGCTGCGAGCTGAAAATTGACGGCCTCGCTGTTTCGCTTTTATATGAAAAAGGGCGCTTTATTCTAGGGGCGACGCGAGGAGACGGGACGATAGGCGAGGATATCACGGCTAATCTGAAGACGATTCCGGCGATTCCTTTACGTTTAAAGGAAGAAGTCGACCTGGAAGTCAGAGGTGAAGCCTATATGCCAAAGCCGTCCTTTGAAAGGCTTAATGCCGAGAAGGAGCAAGCAGGCGAAGAGCGTTTTGCCAATCCGCGTAATGCCGCCGCCGGCTCCTTGCGTCAGCTAGATCCGAAGCTGGCCGCGAAGCGCCATCTTTCGATCTATGTGTATTCGATGAACCATTTGGAAGGGAAAGTAATTCCGTCCCACCATGAAAGCCTCCGCTATTTGCAGGAGCTTGGCTTCCGGATCAACCCGGAAAGCAGGCTTTGCGCCGATATTGAAGAGGTCATTGCTTTTACTGAGGAATGGGTCGAAAAGCGGGCTGAGCTTCCATACGAAATTGATGGAATCGTCATTAAGGTCGATTCGCTTGATCAGCAGCTGGAGCTTGGCTTTACCGCGAAAAGTCCACGCTGGGCGATTGCCTTCAAATTTCCGGCAGAAGAGGTAGTGACGATTTTGGAGGATATTACGTTAAATGTCGGCCGGACCGGCGTCATTACACCGACAGCTCTTTTGCGGCCGGTGACCGTTGCCGGCACGACAGTTCAGCGCGCCTCGCTGCATAATGAAGACTTGATCCGGGAGAAGGATATTCGGCTCGGCGACTCCGTTGTCGTCAAGAAGGCCGGGGACATTATTCCGGAAGTGGTCAATGTGCTGACCGATTTACGTAAGGGGGATGAGCGCGAGTTTGCAATGCCGACGGAATGCCCTGCCTGTGGCAGCGAGCTCGTCAGACTTGAAGGAGAAGTGGCGCTGCGATGCATCAATCCGAAGTGTCCTGCACAAATCAAGGAAGGTCTGATTCACTTCGTTTCCCGTAACGCGATGAATATTGACGGACTCGGGGAAAAGGTGATCGGGCAGCTTTTCGATCATCAGCTGATTCGCGATGTCGCCGATCTTTACCGGCTGGAGCGCGATGAACTGCTAAAGCTGGAGCGTATGGGAGAAAAATCGGTAGACAATCTTTTGGCGGCAATCGAAAAAACAAAGGAAAACTCCCTTGAGCGTCTGCTGTTTGGCCTGGGAATCCGCTTTGTCGGTGCCAAAGCGGCGAAAACGTTGGCGATGGAATTCGAGACGATGGAAAACCTCCAGCGGGCAACGGAAGAGGAATTGATGGCGGTCAATGAAATCGGCGAAAAAATGGCGGCTTCAGTCGTCCGCTATTTTGAAAAGCCTGAAGTGACGACTTTGCTCGCCAAGCTGAAGGAACTGGGCTTGAACTTTACGTATACAGGGCCAAAGATTCCGCGGGCTTCTGAGCTTGAAGAGAGTCCATTTGCCGGTAAGACGGTAGTCCTGACCGGAAAGCTGGAGCAGCTGACAAGAGGCGAGGCAAAGGAAAGAATCGAGCAGTTGGGCGGTAAGGTGACAGGAAGCGTAAGTAAGAAAACAGATCTTGTTATTGCCGGTGAAGAGGCAGGCTCAAAGCTTGAGAAAGCCGTTGAGCTTAAGATTACGGTCTGGAATGAGGAGGAGCTCGTTGCCGTGCTCCATGAGAACGGTCTAGAAAAATAGAAAGGAGAGGGGGTTGACATGTTGAAACGTCTGGCAGGATTGTCACTTACCCTGCTGCTATTGGCAGGGTGCTTACCGATCGCCCCTCCGGAAGAGGAAGAAGCAGAAGTAGAGGAAGCGGTTGACGACGGGGAACCGAGTGTAGAAGTCGTACCGCAAGTCATTACGCCGGATAATTATTATCAAAGCGTGCTTTATGATGGAACTTATTTGCATGGACAATCACGCGGGTTCGGGAATTCCGTCGTCCATAACCGGCTTGATTTGGACGAGCTTGAAATTGGTTTGACCCGCATTGCCCAGCAATATTTTGAGCCGGAGAATTATTTCTTTCGGGAAGGTCAGTTTATAGAGCGTGAAGAATTAAATAGTTGGCTGAGGCGCTATGATGAGAACGATAATCCGCTCGGTCTGAATCCGCCGCTTGGAGAAGGAGACACGATGCGTGAACGGGAAGAGAATCAGCCGCGAGCTCTGTCGCACATTTTGGAGCATAATTATATGGTCGAGGGGGAGAACGGTCAGCTGAACCTTGGCGGGATTGTTATCGGCCTTTCAATGAACAGTGTGTATAATTTCCGCGTGGAAGATGAACAGGGGCGTTACTACTTCTACGAGACTCCGCTTTCCGAAGCAATGATTGAACAGGAAGGCAGACGGATCGCGGAGGAAGTGGTCAATCGATTGCGTGCTGAGGATCGTGAGAACGGGGCTTTTAACGAGATTCCGATTATTGTCGCCCTATTCCGGGAGCAGCCGCAGGAATCCGTGATTCCAGGAAGCTTCATCGCCCAGGCCGAGGCTGAGCCGGGAGGCAGTCTCGAGCGGTGGCAGCGGATTAATCAGCGCTACTATTTATTCCCTTCCAATGAAGCGAATGAAGAGGCGCGTAATGAAGCCGACCAGTTCCAGCGCTTCAAGGATGATATCCAGGATTTCTTTGACACGTACATTGGAGTTGTTGCCAGGGGCCGCTACGAAGACAATCAGATACAGGAGTTAACGATTGAAATCCCGATCCGCTACCAGGGCAAGGCGGAAATTGTCGCGCTGTCCCAATTTGCGGCGAGTCAGGTCCAGCAACGCTTTCAAGGAGGATACAAGGTCAGTGTTTCGATCACCTCTGTATCGGGCAATACGGAAAGCATCGTCATTTTAAATCCGAATGAAGAACCGTTTATCCATGTTTACTAGTTTCAAAATGTAGCCTAAGTGAAGTCTTGGAGGCAGTCGTCTGTCTTCAAGGTCTTCTTAGACTACAAAATAACTGAATATTCATGTAAAAGAGGGGGAGACAGTGTGCTACATCCAGAGGTGAAAAAATACTTGGAAGAGACTGCGGCAGCGGGCCAAAAATCAATTGAACAATTAACGGTGGAAGAAAACCGCCAACGAATGAGAGAAACGATTGATGTCAGTGGGGAGCCGCAAGCTGTGGCAAAGGTGGAAGAGGTGACCATTCCAGTTGAGGACGGCACGATACAGCTGCGGATCTACACGCCTGAAGGAGCGGGACCGTTTCCGGTGCTCGTTTATTTTCACGGTGGCGGCTGGGTGCTTGGTGATCTGGATGTTGTTGACCGTCCGCTTCGTGCGCTTACCAATCTATCAGGGTATCTGATCGTGTCCGTTGACTATCGTTTAGCGCCGGAGTACCGCTTTCCTACCGCGCCGCACGATTGTTATGCGGCGGTAAAATGGGTGGCTGAACATATTTCCGCTTATAACGGCAATCCAGGTATTCTTGTCGTCGGCGGAGACAGCGCCGGTGGAAATTTGGCGGCGGTTGTGACTTTAATGGCACGGGAAAAGCAAGGGCCGGCTATACACTATCAAATTTTAATTTATCCGGGAACGGACTTTTCGGAGCCGAAGCCGTCCTACGAGGAAAATGGCGAAGGGTACGGGTTTACGAAGAAAGCGATTGATTGGTACAGTCATCACTATTTACAGGAAGAGGAGCGGACTGATCCGCTCGCCTCGCCTCTTTTGGCGGCGTCACACGCCGAGCTTCCGCCGGCTCTTGTGATCACCGCTGAGTATGATCCGTACCGTGATGAAGGAGAGCTGTACGCCGCTCGTTTAAGGGAGGCCGGCGTTCCGGTGGAAGTAACAAGATATGAAGGAATGATACACGGCTTTTTCCGGATGACGCGGCTGTTTGAACAGAGCCGTGAGCTGCATCGGCAAATTGCTGCGACCCTGACTAGACTGGCGCGTTCTGCGGGTGAATAATCTGAAGGAGAGGCAGTAGGGCTGAAGAGGATGAAAGAAAACTGGCTTTGATAGGGTCCGGGCAAAAGGTAACAATCTTTTGGCCCGGCCTTTTCTCATTTCTGTTTTTTCCTGCCGAAGATGATAGCGCTGTACAATCAATAAAATCTTGTAAAAGTACAACAATTAGTATGTTACATACGACAAAAATGATGAAAAAAGTGTTTATTATTGCCGCATTACATGATATATTTATGTCGTTCAAGACAATGGACTGTCCTCAGAGGTCTGATGTCTAACGAGCGTGATAGTCGGCTTGACGATGTACAAAATAAGGGATGAATGATGCTGCTTGATGGGTATAGGAGAGTAGAGTGCCGAAAACCATAAGAAAGGAATGAGCAGATTTGAAAACCGTTTATTGCGTACATTTGTTAAGCATTTTTATTGTAGAATAAAAAAGGGGGAAAGAAAGATGAAGAAGTGGTTACGCACATTAACAATGACGGCGGCGGCTGTTGTCGCCCTTACGGCGTGTGGGGCTGGAGAAGAAGAGGGAACGACCGATGAAGCGGCTCCGAGTGAAGAGCCCGCGGAAAACGAAGCTACACCGGAAGCGGAAGATTTCACTGTCGCAATGGTGACCGATGTCGGTGGAATTGATGATAAATCATTCAACCAGTCGGCGTGGGAAGGCTTAACAGCATTTGGTGAAGAAATGGGTCTTGAAGAAGGGACAGGCTATCGTTATTTGCAATCGGCTACAATGGACGATTTTGAACCTAATATTCGGACACTTGTACGTGAAGAGGCCAACCTTGTTTGGGGGATTGGCTACTTAATGGAGGATGCTGTCAAGACCATTGCCGAGCAGGTTGAAGACGCTCAAATTGCGATTGTCGATACTGTTGTTACAGATGGGGATGGCAATCCTTACAGCAATGTTGCCAATGTTACGTTCAAAGAGCATGAAGGCTCATTCCTTGTCGGCGTTGTTGCCGGATTGCAAACAAAAGGAAATAAAGTCGGCTTTGTTGGCGGCGTGGAAAGTGAATTGATCAAAAAGTTTGAAAGCGGGTTTAAAGCCGGTGTAAAGGCTGTCAACCCGGATGCTGAAATTTTAACGCAGTATACAGAAAGCTTTAATGATGCGACGCGTGGTCAGCAAATTGCCAATAATATGTACGGCCAAGGCGCGGACATTATTTATCATGCCGCTGGAGGAGCGGGAAATGGCGTCTTCCAGGAAGCGATTAACCGAGCGCGTAACGGTGAGGAAGTCTGGGTCATCGGAGTTGACCGTGATCAGCATGAGGAAGGTGTTTCCGGCGATGTGTCTGTTACATTAACTTCGATGGTAAAGCGTGTTGATACGGCTGTTTACCTTGTATCTGAGCGGACGATGAGCGGAGACTTCCCTGGTGGAGAGATCCTCGAATATGGTTTGGAAGAGGATGCGGTTGGAATTGCGCCGACAACTGACAATGTGCCGCAGGAAGCACTTGATGCGGTCGACGAATACAAAGTTCAAATCCAGGATGGGGAAATTAGCGTACCTCAGACGGATGAAGAATATGAGGAATATCTTTCTTCCCTGTAATAAGCAGACTGAAATCATTCATGCAAGAGACTGCTCCGAAGGTCGATGGCGATCTTCGGAGCACCATCACTCAGGGTGACTTATGCTGTTCTGACTTAAGTTGTAGAATAGTCTGGGCGTCGCATCCTGTCGCCTGCTATTGGATCTAACGAGGAGTGAGGGTGCATAGGTTGCTCTTTTTCCTTAACAGGATGTGAATTATGGAGAAAAAGGGACAATGACGGATTGCTGTTCCCCAATCCATCATTGCCCCTTTTTTCAAGAAAACAAGGCTTGGAGTCCGGGGAAGAACTACGGCTGAGTCTGAGAAGCAAGGAGTGAGTCGAGATGAATTATGTCATTGAAATGAATCATATTCGCAAAGAGTTTCCGGGGATCGTCGCAAATGATAATATAACGCTCCAAGTGAAAAAAGGGGAGATCCATGCCCTTCTCGGTGAAAACGGCGCTGGTAAATCGACCTTAATGAATATTCTGTTTGGCTTATATCAGCCGGAAAAAGGCGAAATTATCGTCCGTGGAAAAAAGGAGAGGATTACCGATCCGAATGTCGCTAATCGACTCGGGATTGGGATGGTTCATCAGCACTTTATGCTCGTTGAAAAGTTCACAGTTACCGAAAATATTATTCTCGGAAGCGAGCCGACGATGTTCGGGACGGTTAATAGTAAGAAAGCGGCAAAAGAAATTCAGCAAATTTCACTCCGCTACGGTTTGAAAGTGGATCCTTACGCCAAGATTGAAGATATTTCAGTCGGCATGCAGCAGCGTGTTGAAATCTTGAAAACGCTGTACCGCGGGACGGATATTCTGATTTTTGATGAGCCAACGGCGGTGTTGACGCCGCAGGAAATTCAAGAGCTGATTGCGATCATGAAAGCATTGGTCGCCGAAGGCAAGTCGATTATTTTAATTACCCACAAGCTGAAGGAAATTCTTGCTGTTTGTGACCGCTGCACGGTCATTCGCCGTGGCAAGGGGATCGGGACGGTAGATGTCGCTGAAACCGATGAAGATAAGCTGGCGGCGATGATGGTCGGACGCGAGGTCAACTTTAAGGTTACAAAAGCTCCGGCCAAGCCGCAGGATGTTGTGCTGGATGTCAAAGGAATAACAGTCAAAGACGGCCGCGGTGTCGAGGCTGTCAAAAACCTCAGCCTTGATATTAAAGCTGGGGAAATTGTCGGGCTTGCCGGAGTGGAAGGAAACGGGCAGACGGAGCTGATCGAAGCGATTACGGGACTGCGCAAAGTGGAAGCAGGCACAATCCAGTTAAAAGGTCAGCCGCTGCAAAATTTGAAGCCGCGGGAAGTGACGGAGGCCGGAATCGGCCACATTCCTCAGGATCGCCATAAGCATGGTCTCGTGCTCGACTTTACGATTGGCGAAAATATCGTGCTACAAACCTATTATCAAAAGCCGTTTTCCAAAAATGGTATTTTGCAATATGGGGAAATTTATCAGAAAGCCCGTCATTTGATTGAGGATTATGATGTACGCACGCCAACGGAACTGACGCAGGCGCGCGCGCTGTCCGGCGGAAATCAGCAAAAAGCAATCATTGCCCGTGAGGTTGATCGTTCACCTGAGCTGTTAATTGCCGCTCAGCCGACAAGGGGGCTGGATGTCGGGGCGATTGAGACGATCCATCAGCGGCTCGTCCAGGAACGTGATAAAGGACGGGCCGTCCTGCTAATGTCGCTTGAGCTGGATGAAATTTTGAATGTTAGCGACCGGATTGCGGTCATGTACGAAGGGGAAATTGTGGCGATTGTCGACGCGGCAACGACCAATGAACAGGAGCTGGGCCTTCTAATGGCAGGCGCGAAGAAAGAGAAAGCAGGTGAGAGACGTGATAGCTAAATGGCTTCCTAAAGGAAGACTGCTGTCGTTAGCCGTGCCATTGATTGCCGTTCTGCTCGGCGGTCTCATTGGTGCGTTGATTATGCTGATTACCGGATATAATCCGATTGCCGGTTATGCGGCATTGGTAAAAGGAATTTTCGGGGAAAGCTATTATATTGGCGAAACGATCCGGGCGATGACACCGCTCATTCTTGCCGGACTGGCGGTAGCCTTTGCTTTCCGGACCGGATTGCTGAATATCGGGGTGGAAGGTCAGTTGATCGTTGGCTGGCTGGCAGCGGTTTACGTCGGACTGGCAGTTGAACTTCCGCTGATTGTCCATCTACCTCTTTCGATTTTGGCGGGGGCGGCTGCGGGAGCGCTTTGGGGTTTTATTCCAGGCTTGCTTAAAGCCCGCTTTCAGGTTCATGAAGTTATCGTGACAATTATGATGAACTATATTGCGTTACATACAGCCAATGCGATTATTCGGACGTATTTGATCGTGCCGGGTGAGCGGACGGAGGAAATCCATTCGACAGCCTCGCTCGCTTCGCCGTTTTTGCAATCCATTACCGATTATTCTCGCTTACATTATGGCTTTCTCATCGCGCTGCTCGGCTGTTTCATTATGTGGTTTCTGCTTTGGCGAACGTCCAAAGGCTTTGAATTACGGGCGGTCGGCTTTAACCAGCACGCCTCGCAATACGCCGGGATGA
Source organism: Halalkalibacter oceani (assembly GCF_023715705.1). Classification (GTDB taxonomy): domain Bacteria; phylum Bacillota; class Bacilli; order Bacillales; family Bacillaceae_D; genus Halalkalibacter; species Halalkalibacter oceani_A. Next base: position 1,490 of record NZ_JAMBOS010000017.1, on the reverse strand, counting down.
ACGTGCAGAAGAACATCGTCCTCTCGATGGTCGTCTCAGGCGCCTTTGCCGGTGTTGCCGGGGCGATGGAAGGGCTTGGAACCTATGGATATATGAGCATTCTTGCCGGCTTTTCCGGCGTCGGCTTTGATGGAATTGCCGTTGCTCTGCTCGGCGCGAATACCGCGATAGGAGTCGCCCTCGCTTCCTTTTTGTTCGGGGGCTTAAAGGTTGGCGCCCTGACGATGCAGTCGCAGGCCGGTGTACCTAGTGAACTGATCGATATCGTCATTGCGCTTATTATTTTCTTCGTCGCCTCAAGCTATATGATTCGTTGGGTGATTAACCGTGTGAAGAAGGAGGATGTATGATGGATCTCATGCAAATACTAGCTGCTGTCATTCCGGCAGCCATTTACCTAGCTGCTCCTCTTATCCTGACGGCACTTGGCGGCTTGTTCAGCGAACGGGCCGGTGTTGTCAATATTGGGCTTGAAGGGCTGATGGTAATGGGAGCCTTCACCGGAATTGTAACTACGCTGACATTGCAAGGAGCCGGTGTAGCATGGTGGACATCGATTTTTCTTGCCCTCCTTGCGGCGATTATCGTCGGCATGATTTTTTCACTATTTCATGCGGTCGCTTCGATCAGCTTTCGGGCGGATCAGATTGTCAGCGGGGTCGCGCTGAACTTTTTAGCAGTCGGGCTTTGTGTCTTCCTTGTGCGGCTTTTTTACAACAAAGGACAAACCGATTCCGTGCAAAATGGCATTTATCGTTTTAATGTCCCTGTTTTAAGTGATATTCCGGTTATCGGACCGTTGTTTTTCTCAAATGTGTATATTACATCCTTTGTGGCGATTCTGTTGGCTTTGATTGTCTATCTGATCATTTTTTACACGCCGTTCGGACTTCGACTGCGCTCTGTCGGCGAGCATCCGATGGCGGCGGATACAATGGGGATTAACGTCAACAAAATGCGTTATATCGGCGTCATGCTCAGCGGCGCTTTTGCTGGTCTCGGTGGAGCCGTGTTTGCGCTGACGTTTTCCGGAAACTTCTCGGGGACGACAATTGTCGGCCAAGGCTTCATGAGTCTTGCCGCGCTCATCTTCGGAAAGTGGCATCCGCTCGGCGCTCTCGGGGCGGCGCTCTTCTTCGGATTGGCGCAGGCATTGAGTATAACCGGGCAGCAGATTCCGCTTCTGGTGAACGTCCCGCCCGTTTTTCTCCTGATCGCGCCCTATGTGCTGACGATTCTCGCGCTGGCCGGCTTCGTCGGTCGCGCTGAAGGTCCAAAGGCAATCGGCAAGCCTTATATAAAAGGTTCCCGTTAATAACAAATTTGTGGCGATGTTTCGAATGTGACCTTTTGAAACATCGTCCTTTTTGTAAAAAGAAAACCCTAGGCTAGGCCTAGGGTTCCGGAAAGCTTCCAGCGAGGTATGAAAAAAACTCCTTCGTGATGCTACGATATATGTGGTTCGCCAACCAATATATCAAGCAAATGGA
>NZ_JAMBOS010000016.1 GCF_023715705.1 Halalkalibacter oceani | reverse complement strand
GTATTTACACACATACAAAACAAAGAAGGTTCAAGAAGGCACCAAATGAATATTTAAACAATCTTGAAACCAAATGGTTAAGGCACAACTAAACCATTGTGTTAGTTGTGCCGTCTAAGTTTTTTTTCAAAAAAATTTATGTAATGTGTTCATTTTAGCTGAAAACAGCAAAACGAGGTGCGCCAATTTGGCACACCCCGCCGATTTATGAAAAGCTTCTATATCAATGCTTCAAACTCATCTTCTTCCGCCAGCCAGGTCGTTACTTCATTGATCGGGCGGCGTTTCCCTTCATGCGGCTCACGTTTTGGATAGCCAAAATAGAGAAAGCCGGCAATGTATTCATGATCGGCTAGGCCGAACAGCTTTTTCATCGTCGGATGATACGCTGGCGCGCCGGTCCGCCAATATCCGGCAACGCCGAGTCCATGCGCAGCAAGAAGCATATTTTGAATGGCCGCGTAGACCGCACCTGCCTCCTCCAGCTTCAGCGCTCTCGGATTGTCGCTTGGACGGACCGCAACGGCGATGATCACAGGCGCACGAAATGGTTTTTCGGCGACCTTCTCTACTTTCTTCTGATTTGCTTCAGTCATTGGATCGTCCATTTCTTCCAAAGCGATCTTAACGAGAGCTTTCCCAAGCGCTTTTCTTGCTTTCCCTTCCATAACGAAAAAATGCCACGGCTCGGTCCGGTAATGGCTCGGAGCCCACGTCCCAGCTTCAATAATTTTCGCGATCGTTTCTTTATCGAGCGGGTCCTCTTTCACAAGTCCAATACTTCTGCGGGAGCGAATTGCTTCCAATACGTCCATCGTGATGCACCTCCTGCATTTACTTTCTAAACAAAAAGGTATAAAAAGTAGCTACCTAAATTAGACCATAAGCAGGCGGAAAATGCAACAGATCCCAACACAAAGGGCGAGGTTCACATTTATCCGGTGCTCTTACCAATGTGCACAGCGCCGCTCCCCGAAGCTGACTTCGCCTCTTTTCGCCTGCTGATCATTTCCCGTCGAGGTTTTAAATGATAGTTTCATGGTTATCAGTGTAGTAATAACCAAAGAGGAGGACAAATGCCCCTATGTCACCAGAAGTCGTCGGATTCAGCTTTATTATTCTAGGTATCTTGTTAATCATCGGCAAATGGATACGTGTGTTCACGCCGTTTTTGCAGACAATCTTTATCCCGAGCTCGATCATCGCCGGTCTGCTCGGCTTACTCCTCGGTCCGGAAGTGCTCGGCCGCTTCTTTCATCTGTTTGACGAAGGCGGCCTGTTTCCGGAAGCGATGATTGCCGTTTGGGAAACGCTGCCCGAGCTTTTGATCAGCGTTATTTTTGCTTCCTTGTTTCTCGGCAAAACGATTCCTTCGCTAAAAAAAATATGGCGGATTTCCGGCCCGCAAGTGACGTTCGCCCACATTCTCTCATGGGGGCAGTATGTCGTCGGCTCACTGCTTGCCCTGCTGCTTTTCATTCCTTTGCTCGGGATGAACCCAGCTGTCGGCGCGCTGCTGGAGATCAGCTTTGTCGGCGGCCACGGAACCGCCGCCGGCTTATCCGGCACATTTTCTGCGGTCGGCTTTGAGGAGGGCAGGGACCTCGCTGTTGGCTTAGCGACAATCGGGGTGCTGTCCGGAGTCGTCCTTGGGATGATTTTGCTGAATTGGGGGGCGCGTAACGGCAAAACAGATGTCCTGCAAAGTCCTGATGACATTTCAACCGAACAGAGAAAGGGTCTGATCAAGCAGGAGAACCAAGAGGACGCTCCTGCCGGCCATCAAACTACCCGTCCGGAAGTCATTGAATCATTTACCGTTCACTTCGCCTACATCGGCATTGCGATCGCGGTCGGTTATGTCATTCTACAAGGACTGATTTTCGTCGAAGAGATGCTCTGGGGAGACACGATTGAACTGCTTGTTCATCTCCCTCTCTTTCCACTGGCTATGGTCGGGGCGGTCATTGTCCAGCTGATCGTAAGCAAGTTCGTAAAGAGGAGCATTCTCGACCGCGGTCTGATCAACCGCATTCAGGGACTGGCGCTTGATCTGTTAATTGTCGCGGCGATCGCGACGTTGTCCCTCTCTGTATTAGGCGATTACTTCCTGCCGTTTCTCATCATGTCCGTAGCGGCAATCGCCTGGAACGTCGTCGCCTTTCTGTTTATTGCGCCGCGCATCATGCCGGATTACTGGTTTGAACGGGCGATTGGCGATCTCGGCCAGGCGATGGGAATGAGCGCGGCCGGCCTCTTGCTGATCAAGCTGGCCGACGCCCATGACGAAACGCCAGCAAAGGAAGGGTTCAGCTACAAACAGCTTCTGCTTGATATTTTTGTCGGCGGTGGAATCGTCACCGCTGCGTCCGTGCCGTTAATCGTCGCCTTTGGACCTGTCGCCTTCCTCTGCTTCGCCGCCGTCATCATGGCCGGCTGGCTCGCCCTCGGTCTGTTCCACTTCAGGAAGATGGAGTAGGCTTACACTCTGGGAGGCTTATCAGCTTCTCCAAAAGTCCATCCTCTAACCATGTTCGTACCCGCCACTTTCGTTTAACGCCCATTGTGAGTGATCCACTCATAATGGGCTTGTGGCGCGCAAATTCATGGCCAATTGTTAGCCAAAGCTGCTTTTATCTCAAGCGTCTGTCGGTGAACGATTATGCTATAATGAAGGCAAGGGAGGGATTTAACATGCAATGGAAAGAAGTTCGTCAATTGTACCCAAATCAGTGGGTTCAACTCGAAGCTTTAAAAGCGCATGTAATAGAAGATAAGAAAATCATTGATGAAGTTGCATTGATTAAGCCAATCAAAACTGATCAGGAAGCGACCACATCCCTATTAAATAGCAGTGGAGATACTTTTGTGTTTCACACATCCAAACCTCGTATTGAATTAAATATTGTGCGAAAACCTTCGTATAGGGGCATCAAGTCATTATGAAGTTGCACTATTTAAATGGTCTTTTACACACAGAATTTGAGTTGCGCTACCAAGATAAGAAAGCTGTGATCACTAATATCATTGTAGATACAGGTGCTGCAAGAACACTCATATCTGCTGATGCTGTTTTTGATATCGGAATATTTGCAACTCCAGTCGATGAATTAACAATCATGAGTGGCATCGGCGGGGATAGTTTCGCCTTCAGAAAAATAGTCGACGGTTTATCGTTTGGAACATTTTCTATTAGTAATGCATCCATTGATTTCGGTCATCTTGATGAGGGGTTTGGGATCAACGGAATTATCGGACTGGATATTTTAGTTCCAGGTAAATTCATCATTAATTTGGACGAAATGTACATTTCACGAAAGTAAATGATTCTATCAACATATCGTTTCCTTTCTCTTCTTTAAATTAATAAGGGGCTTTTATCTTCATTTAACAGAAAATTCAGTTATATAATGTTATTCCCTTTTTACAGCAGTAAGAGATATTACATCCTTCCATATAGTATCATTTCAAGTTGCTTCTACATTGGAATAGAAAAACTATCCTCTCAACCTCATTATGATAATCATTGTAAAAACTTAATTCCTCAGAGCTACGAATCATGAGAGAAAATAGAATAATTCCCTATTAAATAACATAAGTTACACTATCTCTTTTTTGTTATAAAACATGAAGATACTCTACTTTAGGACAAGGGTTGATCATCTTATCATTCAGGGGGGAAGAACATGACGCGTAAACTTTATTGCTTTTGTCTCTTAATGATGCTTGCTTTCGTTGCTTTGACAGGCTGCCAAAGTGCTAACCCGGAGGAGAACGATTTGCTTTTCTCACCTGCGATCACGATTTTGCATCATGAGACAGACACCGGTGAAGGAAAAGCTCTCGAACAAATGTTGGAAAAGCATAAGATCGGGGTCACATATGCCAAAAGTATGGAAGAAATAGCTGAAAACAGTATCGTCTTTTCTTTTTTCGATGACGAGCTGGACAGAGAGCGAACGACTACGGAGCTAACTAATCAAGAAATGGCCAGGGTTCTGTTTAAGGTTACTCCAAACAGTGACTTTTACCCTTTACTTGAACAAATGGCAGTCGAAATTGAAGAACGTTACCCGGGAGTGTCCCGCGGCCTGATGACTAGTAAGGAAACGGACCTAAGCGATGAGGTTATTTATATCGCTGTCGGCGGAGCTGAGAATACGGCCGCGGAAAAAGAGGCGACGATCGCGATCCTGTCTGACTATTTCGTGCATTATTTCGCTCAGTGAACAAAAGAAGAACCCGGGGAAAAGGAGGCCACGGAAAAACTACCTTTTTCGTAACTCGAAGAAGAGTAACGGCTCCGCACGTTGCACGCCCTTCTTCGAGAAACCGACTCGTAGCAAGGCTTTCAAAATCAGGCAACGGCTGCGCTCATTACGAAAAAGCTGCTGAAAAAGTGAAAATCGTACTTTTTCAGCAGCTTCGGGAAAAGGCTGTTTTTCACCTCTTGCCCCGGGCTGAAGCCTGCCCTTTCGCGAATCAAAACTCCGTATCTTTTGTAGCAGCACTTACAAAATCGGCGAAAGCAGCCGGGAAATTGATTCCTTAAAGCGGATCACCTTGGAGCGCTCATTATATTTAAGCTGAGTCAGTTCAGTTGAAACGCTGACATCCTTCTTAAAATAGCTGACGAGCTTCTGGGCGACTTCGATATCGTAAATAAACGCATTTACTTCAAAGTTCAGCTTGAAGCTCCGCATATCGATATTAGCTGTCCCGACCGAGCTGACCTCGCTGTCGATGACAATCATTTTCGCGTGGATGAAGCCTTTTTCATAAATATAGACCTTCGCTCCGACCTTCAATAACTCACCGACATGGGAAAGTGTCGCCCAGTAAACAAAAGGGTGATCAGGACGGTTTGGAATCATCAGATGAACCTCTTTCCCTGATAAACAGGCAATCCGCAACGCATCCAGTAAGCTTTGATCAGGAATGAAATATGGCGTTTGAATATAAATCGAGCGCTTCGCTGACATGATCATTTTAATATACCCGTTTTTGACCTGTTCCCATTCGGCATCCGGTCCACTTGACACAATTTGAATCATCGCCTTGCCATCTGTCTGCTTCTCCGGGAAGTAGCCCGGGTCATAATGAATCAGATGCTGCTTTGATGCCTGATTCCAGTCGAGGATAAATCTCGTTTGAATCGCATCGACGGCCGGCCCTTTAATCCGCAGATGCGTATCGCGCCAGTAACCGAACTTCTTTTTCAAACCAAGGTATTCATTTCCGACATTGAATCCGCCAATATAGCCGATCTGCCCGTCGATATTGACCAGCTTGCGGTGATTGCGATAATTCATCCGGAAGTTGATCAATGCCAGACGCGAAGGAAAAAACACTCCAACTTCCCCGCCATGAGCAACCAGTTCTGAGAAATTCTTTCTTCTTAGCTTCCTCGAGCCCAGGTCGTCATACAGCACCCGGACTTTAACCCCTTCCTTCGCTTTTTTTTCAAGAGCGCGGATAATCCGTTTCCCTAACTGATCATTTCTGAAAATATAATATTGTAAATGAATAAAGTGCTGTGCATTTTCTATGTCCGCTAACAGCGTCTGAAACTTTTCCTCCCCATCGACCAGAATGTCGACTTCGTTCTTTTCGGTTAACAGAGCATCATTATTAATTAAATGCATATATATCAGGTCACGGTAACGTTCTATTTCCGGCTCATCAAAAGAAATCGTCGAATCGCGCATTTCCTGCATCTGTTTGGAAATCGCATCTTCAATCCCGATTTTTTGGATATCCTCCCAGTCAAACATTCTTCTCCTCGTTAAGTTTTGGCCCAAAAAAAGATAAACAACAAAGCCGAGAAACGGGATGAACATCAGGATCATCAGCCAGGCCCACGTCGCCCCCGCATCCTTTCGTTCAATAAAGATGACGATCACCGCAAAAAGTAAATTGATAATAAAAAGAATGATCCCCACCATCATCATAAATAACTCCATTGTTGCTCCCTACCTTCCATAGCCACTTCTTGCCGCACATAATTGTCCCTTTTCGACACCCAGACTTATTATACCATGGGTGATACAAACAGTGGACAAAATCAAAAGAAGGCTGGCCGATACGGATAATGTACCCTGATCGGCCAGCCTCATATGTTTATATATTTTCCTGCTTCAAGGCATCAATAATGTTTTCTTTCCTGATTTTTGCAATGGAATAAAGCATTGCCACCCCAACGATCACAAAGACCGCAATCACGACATAGAGGATATTCAGCCATGGCAGGCTGAAGTCATAGGCGAATGTATGATTGACCGAGCGGTGAATCAGATACATCACAATCACACTGAGCGGCAATCCGTATAGCAATGCCTTCACTCCATAGAAAATACTTTCATAATTGATCATTTTATTAAATGACTTCGGCGTCATGCCAATTGATTTCAGCATCGCGAATTCCCGCTTTCGCAAAGCTATGCTCGTCGAAATCGTGTTAAAAATATTGGCGACAGAAATCAGGGTAATCAGCGTGATGAAGCCGTAGGTGAACACTCTCACGATCAGCACCATCTGCTCCTCCTGCTGCCTCGCCTGGTAGACGTTGTACACATAGAACGAAGATCCCCCAAGCTCATCAATCTCCTCCTGGGTCGCCATTGGATCGCTTGTTTGCAGGTGCAGCGTTGTCGTCATCATCAGGTTGTCACCCTCCCCGATCACCTCGTCAAACATTTGCTCGGATACGACGATGTTCAAGCTGCCGAGATCCCCGTTCATTATCCCCATCGGCTGCTGGTCAGTCAGCACCGCCACTTCTACAGAACCGACATTGATTCTTTCAGGATTGTCGCCAACCCATTCTTCATAGAATAAATCAAACGTCTCGCCAACTGTGGTCTGAATCGCTTTCGTCTCGACAATCTTTCCCTCATCGTAATCGGTATAGGAGATCGTATCGACAACGATCCCTTTCAGATCGCCTTCTTCCATCAGTTGTTCGGCATCAATTCCGACCCGCTCGGCATAGGCTGCCAGGCTCGGTTCATCCAGGGCAATAATATTGATCGAGTAATAATACGCTCCTTCCTCAAGCTCACCGGTGTTTTCTTTTAGCTCCTCCGCGATCTTCGTTTCATCAATCATCGCCGACAGATACACTTGTTTTTCAAGACTGTAGTTCGTCACCTCCGGAAGAGAAGGGATCTCCTCCAATAGCTGACGAGCTTCCTCGGTCTCCTGACTTTGCTGAACACGAATATCGAAATCAATCCCGTCCTGGGACATTTCCATCGACTTCACTAAACTGTCGGTAAAGAATGCCACCGTCAGAAACAAAATAATACTGATCACGAGAGAAAACACCGTTACCTGGTACCTGCGTTTATGTCGCTTTAAATTTTTCAGGCCGATATCCGCCTCTACTCCGAAGAGCTTGCGGACAAGCCGTGACGTTTTAACCGCTTTGCCGCTCAGCTTGACGTCCTGGCTTTGACGAATCGCATCAATTGCCGAAATGCGGGAAGCTCTCAGTGCCGGTATATACGTCGAAATAAAAATCGTCGCCACCGAAATCCCCGCCGCTGTCAACAAAGAGCCCGGCGTGACGACAAGGCGCAAGCCGTTGCCAAGATAAAGCGCCTCCTGCAAAACCCCGTTAATAAAGAAGAATGTGATGCCAATTCCCGCGACACCGGCCAGAAGCCCGAGCGGGATGCTGACAAGACCAATTAAAAATCCTTCAAAGAAAACTGAGTTCCGCTTTTGCCGCTTTGTCGCTCCGACACTCGAGAGCATTCCTAAGTGGCGGGAACGCTCGGAAACAGAAATCGCAAACGCATTAAAAATTAACGCGACCGAGCCAATGACAATAACGGCAATGATGATTCCGAGCAACGAATAAAGGGTGCGATGCAAGTTGTCTTGATCCGTGACCCCATAATAGCGCAATAGCTCGCTATGATAGCTGACCTTGCTAATGTTATGCGCCTGTCCCAACGCCTCCGCCTCAGCAAATAAAGCATTGCTCACATTAGCAAGATAGACCGACGCATCAACCGGATCAGCTTCCGTTACGCTTGCCGGATCGACGTAGGAAATCACCGTATAGCCCGGAGACCATGACGGTTCCCAGCTCGGGCTTTCAATCACGCCGACGATCGTATAGCTCCTTTCCTCCTGATTAATTAACCTTTCCAGGCTTTCTCCTTCTTCATCCATGACAAGAGAATTGTTTTGGCTAAGCAGCTGCTCACTTGCCTGCCCTTCCGCAAAACGCTCACCGATCTCAAGCGTCAGCTCATCTCCAATTTGATACGATACTTGCGCGTTTTTGGCGATTTCCTCTGAGATGACAATTTCATTCTCAGCCTGTGGGAGACGGCCCTCCTTCACATTGACCGAGAATCGTTCAAAGCCTTCTTCATTGAAATCCTTAACGAACAAATACGGTTTATAGCGATTTGCTTGATTCTCTTCAAGCAAGGCATAACCCCTATCTCTTGAAAGAGAAACAGCTTCCGTGTTTTCCTCGGCTTTAATCACTTCCAGCTGCGCTTTGTCCACTCCATGATAAGCAACATGCCATTCACCGTTCCTGTCCATCGTCTCGCGTTGAAACAGGTCCATAAAGGACATGCCGAGAGTGGCGACCGCGGTCACCATCGCGACTGAAATAATCGTTCCGATGATCGTGACAAGAGTCCGCCTTTTATTTTGCTTTAAATGACGAAAGGTCACCTTATTGACGATGTTCATGGACGGATCACCTCATCCTTGGCGACCTTCCCGTCCTCGATTGAAATGATCCGGTCAGCCTGGAGAGCAATCCGGTCATCATGCGTGATGACGACAAGCGTCTGGTTAAATGTTTTGTTAAACATTTTTAACAGGTCGATGATTTCACGGCTGTTCTTGCTGTCTAAATTTCCCGTCGGCTCATCAGCGAGCATAATCGCCGGGTTGCTGATTAATGCCCGTCCGATTGACACACGCTGCTGCTGCCCGCCCGACAGCTGGTTCGGCAAGTGCTGCAAGCGCTCCTTCAGCTTCAAAATGCCAACGATATCATCGAACTGCTTCTGATCAACCTTGTGATCATCAAGCAGGAGCGGGAGCGTAATATTCTCTTCCACCGTTAAGATCGGGATCAAATTGTAAAACTGATAAATCAGGCCAATTTGCCGCCGTCTGAAAATCGCCAGCTGCGTTTCATTCAATTGGTACATATCCGTGTTATCAACAAGCACCTTCCCGCTTGTTGGGCGGTCGACGCCGCCGAGCAAGTGCAGAAGCGTTGATTTCCCCGATCCTGACGGACCGATAATCGCCACAAACTCACCTTTTTGAACGGAAAATGAAACATTATCAAGCGCCTTAACAGCCGTTTCCCCTTTTCCATACACTTTCGAGAGATTTTCGATTTTTAAAATTTCCATTATTAGACCTCCACCTGTTTCTTAGATGGCTCTAAGTATAGCGGTCGCATATGACTCTGGGGTGACTAGGAAAGTGACAATTTCGTCACCTTGCTACCGGAGCAACACTCTACTTGCTCCGTATCCTCATTCATATCGCTCGGGAAAATCACTTTCCGACAGCTTAAAACCGTTGCACGCCTGTTTTCTAATAGGATGTTTTATAAAACTTCAGCATAAAGGTTGTCCCTTTTCCGGGTTCGCTCGTCACTTCAATATCGCCGTTTTGACTTGTAATTATGCTGTGTGCCATCGCCAGCCCAATGCCGATACTGCCGTCACTGGCATTTTTCCCTTTGTAAAACCGCTTGAAAATATAGGGGAGATCGTCCTTGGCAATCCCTTTCCCATTATCGGCGATGATGATTTCACTGTAGAGCGCATTGTCGGAATAGGAAACGGCAATCTCGCCTCCCTCTCCTGTATGCTCCACACCATTTTTCAAGATATTAATCAACGCTTCAACCGTCCAATTTGCATCGACGACCAGTGAAACTTCTGCCCCACTATCCAGCTTCAACCGTTGGTCTTTAATATCCATCGGAATTAACAAAGGTTCGGTCGACCTCCTGATTAACTCCCGTACGGCAATCGGCTCTTTTTTAAAATGAATCGTCCCGGCATCGATTTTCGACAGTTTTAATAAGGACGAGACGAGCCACTCAATCCGTTCAAGCTGTACTCGGATGTTATGTGTAAATTCCTTTCGCTTTTCAACTGAAAGATCGGAGTTGCTGAGCAGGTCGGCCATTACCATCATGGAAGTTAACGGTGTTTTTAATTGATGGGAAATATCCGAGATCGCATCAGTCAGCTTGCCTTTATCACGGGCCAGACTGTTGCCTTGCTCTGACAGCATTTGCGTCACTTTATAAATTTCATTTTTCAGCAGGCTCAGCTCGCCCTCTTCATTGTCCCGGACGTCGAGCGTATAATCTCCCGCTGTGATCTGCCGCAAATAGCGTGAAAGCTTTTCAATTTCCCGATAACGCCAGCGTGTATACAGAAGATTGCTGGTGATCAGCAAAAAAGTGGCGACAGCAATCACCATTGCCGCAATTAGAGATAAAAAGCTCGTCACACCCACTGCGACCGCGCTGAAGACGACTTGAAGTAAAACAAAATAGCGGAACTCGCGATTTCTGAACATCCTACTCACCGACCTTATAGCCGAGCCCACGAACCGTTTTAATTAGGCGCGGCTGCTGCGGATCATCTTCCAGCTTTTCGCGCAGACGCTTTATATAGACTGTCAATGTATTATCATTAACGAAATCACCGGCTACGTCCCAAATCTGCTCCAGCAGCTGCTGGCGGGAAAGAACGTGACCTATATGATTGGCAAAGATCATCAGCAGGCGATACTCCAGCGCCGTCAGCAGCAATTCCGTACCCCGCTTGTATACTTTTCCTTCAAGCGTGTGAATCCGGATCTCACCAAGCTCAATCATCGGCTTTGCCTGAGGGGCCTGCTTTTGATAGCGCCGAAGCACCGATTTAATCCGCGATAAAAGCTCGCGTACGCGGAACGGCTTCGTAATATAATCATCGGCGCCCATATCAAGACCCATCACGACATTCACTTCCTCGTCCATCGCCGTCAAAAAAATGACCGGGATATCGCTCTGCTCTTTCACAAGCTGACATAATTCATATCCGCTGCCATCGGGAAGGGATAAATCGAACAAGCATAATTGAATATGATGAAGCTCGTTGGCGAGCACATGTTTCGCCGACTCGGCATCATAGCATAAAATCGTCGTAAACTGATCCTGCTGCAACGAATACTCCAGCCCGGCCGCGATCGTTTTATCATCCTCCACAAGTAAAATCGTCATCTTCTCTCCTCCAAAAAAAATAGTAGGGTATCATTCATTATACCCTACACAGTCTGTCGACAAAGTCGATAGGTTTTTTTGTTTAGTAGTCAGTGTTTTGCTCTTCGACCTCGTTACCGGGATGGGGGGCACGCTTTCCGTAGGCGGGCGTTGAACGAACCGTGCGCCGGTGGATTTCAACCTGCCCTTCCCGTCCGCTTTTCTAGGGGGAAAAAGAGAGGTTGCGTCTCCTCAAATAAGTGATCCGTTACTCTTCTCCGAGTTACGAATTAGGAAGTTTTTCAGTGGCCTCCTTAAAACGGACTTGTGGCGTGTGAAGCCATTGCCAATAAGTCCAAAGCTAGGCCGTTTTGACCCTCCAGAAAAATTATAGCTTAAAGTGGTCAATTCTTTCTTTTAACTGTTCGGCGAGCTGTGCCAATTCACCCGCGCGATTTGAGACCTCTTCGATGGAATGGCTCGATTGCTCTGCTGATGCGGCCGCCTGCTCTACCCCGGCAGCCAGTTCTTCAGACACCGAGGCGATATCATCGACCGCACCGACCATTTCCTCGCTGTCCCGTGAAATATCTTTAAGATTGTTGGAAATCAACTTTATTTTGCTGACGATATCGCTCACCGACTGATTGATCTGTTTAAATGTCTCACCCGTGACCGCGATTTGATGGGAGCCCTCATCAACCACTTTATAACCGTCCTCCAGCGAAACGGCAACATCATTCGATTCACTCTGAATCTTTGTTACAATATCCGTAATATCCCCGACTGAGTCATTCACCTGCTCTGACAGCTTGCGAACCTCGTCTGCGACAACAGCGAATCCCTTACCGTGCTCGCCGGCCCGTGCCGCTTCAATCGCCGCATTCAAAGCCAGTAAATTTGTTCGCTCTGCCACTTCCCGGATCACTTCAACCAATGCCGAAATTTCCTGTGACTGTTGATCCAGTCCCCGTACTTTCTCAACCGCCTTGTGCACGATTTGATTTATATTGTTCATTTGCGTGACCGATGCAGTCATGAGTTGGCTGCCTTCCTCCGTCACCTTCAGCATTCCTTTTGACACAGCAGCGATCTCTTCCCCATTTTGATAGGCGTGTTCAATCTCATTTGTAAACCGCTCCATAAATTCAGCCAAATCAGCGGCGCGATTCGCCTGTGTTTCGGTACCTGATGACAATTGCTGCATCGTTGCTGCGATCTGCTCACTGCCTTCCTTCACCTCGTTCGCTGACTCGGTTAACTCATGACTTTGCTCTGTCACATGTCTGGAAGCGCCTGACATCTCATGGACAATATGATGGAGGCTGTCTTTCATCACGTTGACAGACCGTGCCAGTCCGCTGAATTCATCGTTCGTTTTTAAAACGATCGGTTCAGTTGACAGGTCTCCCTGAGCGACCCTGTTCATTTCCTCATTCATGATCTGTACGTTTTTAACGAGTCCTTTGACGAACAGCACCACACAGACGAGGCCGATGATCACGGAAATTACAGCCGTCAGAATCGTTGCTCCAAGTATCTCGTTGCGCAATTCCGTTGCCAGCTTCGACATTTCAAAATCCATGCCAACTACTCCGATCACGGCACCCTGCTCGCTTTCGACCGTCGTCGCCAGCGTAATGGTCGACTTCCCTGTTGCAGTATCGAAATACGGGTCAGTCCAAATCACCTCGCCCCCGGCCGCTTCAGCCTGGGTATACCAGGCCGTCGTTCGCGGATCATAGCTGGTAAGATCAACCTCTTCCGGCGGAATCTGATCCAAATAGAGCGCCCCTGTATTCGTTCCGAGGTAGAGGTTGATTAAATAGTCGTCATCCCGGGAAAGCTCCTGCAAGTACGCCTCATAAAAAGCCGTCAGCGCCGGTTCGTTCGCTGCCGGCATGTTCTGATAATCGGCGCTACCCGACGCCTCAACTGCTTCATATTGTATTTCCGGCAATTCTGCTATGTACTTCAGTTCCTCTTCGTATTCAAGAAAAGTCGCCTCAATTGCCGACGACATACTTTCCAAGTCTTCTTTTTGGATAATTGCTTTTTCCAAAATAGCCGTTTTCTGATATAAAAACAGCGCAACAAAAACCAATGGAATAACGAGTAAAACAATCATAAAAAAGTTTAGTTTGAACTTTATTGATTTTCCTTTTACCATCTGTCATTGTCTCCTCCTCAAAATATATGCTATCAATAAAATGAATTAGGAACATTCTACCACTATTTTTCAATCATTTCGACAATTTTTCATTATCCGATAATAATAAAGCGCTTACTTTTCCAACTCTTCTTTTACTTGCTAACACATCTTCTTATCACTTTTACACAATAGTAAAAAAAGCTTAAGACGGAAGGGAAGCTTTTCCCCCTGTCTTAAGCTCTGAGCAAAGTGATGTCCTTATTTTTCACCGCAGCCGCTTTGAGTAAATTATTTTCTTAATTGTATCGACTGACAGACAGTATTGCGCCGCCAATTCAGCGACGCTTCTCCCGTCAGCATAGCTTTGTCTGATTGCTGCGTTTCGGCGATCAATCCGCTTTCTTTCCCCGGACTGACTGCCCCACCGCTCGCGGCTCGCTGCGGGCTTCGGAATGTAAATGATATCACCCTGGACGTATTTTTGAATTTCCCTTATCAGTTTTTCTGGTAAAACATGACTTGCTTTCACATACTTCATATAGAGCCAGCTCCTTATTCATATTTGCAAAATAAATAAGGTGCAAAGCCTCTGTCAGAAGCGGCGATCTACTTTCGAATCATTTCGCCCCATGCAAAGGATCGCCCATTCATCAAAGGCTTTGCATGAGTAGCTGAAGACGTAGGCAAAAAAGAATTTGCCACCCGAACCCCTCCTCTGCTTTGTGTCGTCTGTTTTATTATACATGTGGTCATTAGTTTGTTGCACTTCTCATGTTTTTTACTTCCGAATATAAACTATAAAAGAAGACAATTAGTGCAGTAGAAACCAAAATAATAGAAATTGGATCATTTAGCATCGTAAATATGTTTCCGTACTGCATCAATCCTCTTCTCAAGTAATCCTCTCCAATAGGTCCCAAAACGAAGCCTAGTATTAATGGAGCGAAAGGAAAGTTGTTTTTCATAAGAATGAGCCCTACCACTCCTAACAAAACCATCAACCATACATCAAAAATGAGATAATTATCTGCGTATACACCTACAACTGTAAGCATTAAAATAATACTAAACAAATAATGATTAGGAATCATTAGAATTTTGGGGAATAGCCTCATTCCAAGTAACTGCAGAGCAAATACGGCAATGATCGACAAAAAGAAACCGATAAACACCACATATACAATATCTGGGTTTGACGTAAAAAGCATCGGTCCCGGCTGAATTCCATGAATCATAAACCCTCCTAATAGAATAGCGGTGACTGTATCTCCGGGTATTCCCAAGGATAGTAGTGGTATCAAGGCCCCTCCTAATGCGGCATTATTGGATGATTCAGAGGCGTATATTCCTTCTGGTGCCCCTTTACCAAAATTCTTTTTGTTTTTAGATGTCTGTTTTGCTTGAGCGTAAGCTACAAGGTTCGAAGCTCCGGCTCCTAATCCCGGCAAAACGCCGAAACCCACTCCTATTAGTGATGATCTAATCATATTCCACATATTTGCGAAAGTTTCTGATATCGAGATCCCTATCCCTTTGATTTTGAGCGAGGTCTTTGTTTTAAGATCACCTTTTTCAATATCAGATAGAATTTGGGAGATGGCAAACAGCCCCATAATTACAGCGACTAAGCTAACACCCGAATTTAATTGGCTAATCCCAAAGGTTAATCTAGCGGAACCATCAATAGGAGAAAAACCTACTAAGGCTATGGCAACTCCAAGCAATCCCGAAGTAAACCCCTTAATCATATTTCCGCGGGATAGTACAGAGATTAACAGGATCGCAAAAAAGACTAAGGAAAAAAATTGTGGCGGCCCTAATCGAACAGCAAATTGGGAAATCGTTACCGAGGATGTAATTAAAAACACTCCCCCAATTAATCCTCCAACTAAGGTTGCGATGATTCCGATGCCTAATGCACGTACAGGTTCACCATTTTTTGTCATTGGATACGCATCGAAAGTGGTGGCCACAGATGAAGGGGTACCGGGAATGCCTAATAGCGTTGATGCTACTAGGCCACCAGATATACCACCGACATATACACCAACAAGTAAAAGTATCGCCGAAACGGAATCAAATCCAAATGTAACTGGAACTAAAATCGCAACTGCCATCGTTGCATTTAACCCAGGTATTGAGCCGACAATAATCCCAATGAACACTCCAACTAAGAGAAAGAAAATCGCACCGGATAACATGCTTTCCATTAAAGTTGATAAGAAAAGATCCAACCTAAAAGCACCTCCTTATAAAACAAGCTTAAAGTCCCTATTTTCTCAATATTGATTAGAACATTCCGTTTGGCAATCTGATATTTAATAGCATAGAGAAAGAGAAATTTACCGTAAGCGTGACGATTATTGATGTTGTGGCAGCTATTATGAATGATTTCCTGCTTTTAACCGGATTTAAAAACCAAATACTAAATGTTAGAAAAATTAATGTACTTACAACGAAGCCGACAATATTTAATAGCGCAATATAGCCGACAAAAGCTCCAACAATGGACAGCATTCTTTTTTTACTGCCTTTTTGGATATACTCCGGCTCTTCTTGTTCATTTTCTGGCCCTGTTTCCTGACCTCTTTTAGAAGGCCAAAGGAGAAGGCCAAATCCACATAAAATAAGTCCTCCTCCTATTACTCTTGGCATTAGCACCGGTCCTGGCTCATTCGGAAACTGAGTATAGTTAACCCAAAACGTCTGTAATAGCATGTACAAACCGACAACCATAATACCTAACCCAATATAGCGATCATTTTTTGACATAATTCTCTCCTATTATCACAAGATTAATAGCCTAGTTCACTCTTTAAACTATCGATATATTGATAATTTTCATCAATAAATTCCATTGTTTCTTCTTGTGTCCGAAAATCATGTTGGTGACCAATGTTACCCAAGGACTGAATATATTCTTCTTTTTGAGTCAATTGTTCAGTAGCTTCTTCCCACACTGAAACAATATTTTCATCTAAACCTGCTGGTCCGTACAATACATGAGTAATTGGGAAATCGATATCAAATCCTTGTTCCGATGCCGAAGGTACATCTGGTAACAATTCCTCTCCCCCATCTGCGAAAACGGCTAAAACAGTAAAGTCGCCAGATGCCTGATATTCCGCCGCATTGCTTCCACTCGTAAATGTCATATCTATCTGGCCACCCAAAATGGCGCTCATTCTTTCGGCCTCTGAACCAGCTTCAAGCATTTGAATATCGATGTCCGCGGCTTGAAGTAACATTCCTCCCATAAAATGAGTAGCTCCACCAAAATCAGCCGCCAACGTATACTCTCCTGGGTTTGCCTTAGCATCTTCCACAAGATCGTTTAAATCTTCCCATCCACTGTCGCTGCTGACGACCAATGCCTGGGTCGAAGAAGAAAACGTCGTAAGAGGCGTTAAATCAGAAAGTTCATATTCTATCTGCCCTGTTGCCATCCCGGTAAAAACAGCCTGGTGGCCGTAAAACAGTTGATAACCAGGAGAGTTGGAGCTGATAACGCTGTTCATTGCTGTACTGCCTCCTCCTCCAGTTTGATTAATGATTGTTACATTCACACCCAAGATTTCACTTATCTCCTCTGCCATAATTCTTGCAGAGTTGTCAGTTGGTCCGCCGGGATTAAACGGTACATAGATCTCGATGTTCTCTTGTGGATAATTGTCTCCTCCATTCGTTGCTTCATCTGAACCACAGGCTGCTAGGGAAAAAGCTGCACCTGCAACAAAAAGAGTCCGTATTAGTCTTTTTAGCATGTTCTTTCCTCCAATTTTCTTATAGTAAAGCGTTTTCATTTTATGCTCTCTTTTGTAACTGACTAGTGTTTATCTCTACTGAGCCAAACCTCGTCAAAAAAACTTTCCTTCACGCCATGGCGGCGCGCTGTTTCCAACAGCTCTTCAAAAATCTTGTCATCCAATTCAATTCCGTCTCTTTCCTGCCGCTGGAAGTTAGAATGTTCGATGTCCCCAGGCATGAAGACTTTTTCAAACCCTAAAGCCGGCGCGCTGTTTCTAGTTTGATTTTCCCTTTCTTCCATTCTCTCCAGGAAATCCGGCAATGACAGCATCGCGTCAATATTAATCGCCCCAAAAATATGTCCGAGATTCTGTGGGCTGTCTCCATTATAAAATTGTGAAATATCGCTTCCAAACGCTGAATTGGTTAAAACCCCGGATAAAATATCCACCATTAGAGCTAAACCGGAGCCTTTGGCTCCACCAAAAGGTAACAGGCTACCTTCCAAAGCTTCCCGTGGGTCTGTTGTTCTTTTACCATCCTTCGTTATCGCCCAGTCATCAGGAATTATTTGACCTGTCTTGGCTGCCAATGTTATTTTCCCTCTTGCTTGGTTACTCGTTGCCATATCTAAAAGCACTGGCTTCCCTGACTTTGTAGGGATCGCTATTGAAATCGGGTTGGTCCCCAACGAGGCCTCCCTTGAACCAAATGGGGCCATCACCGGGGAGGTGTTAGTCATCGAGATTCCTATCATCCCGTTTGAACTGATTTTAGAGGTCCAATAACCTGAGGTCCCATAATGGTTAGAGTTATACACTCCCACCCATGACGAACCCGCTTCTTTTGCTTTTTCAACTGCCACTTCCACGGCCGTCTCACTTGCCACTTGACCCCATCCGTTATTTGCATCGATCAGAGCTACCGAGGGTGCGTTTTTTATATAAGTCAGCTCTGTATGTTTTTTAGCGAGACCTTTTTCAATTCGAACAATATAATCAGTTAATCTTGCTATACCGTGAGAGTGATGCCCCATTAAATTGGCATGGACGATGGAATTTGAAATAATCTCCGTTTCCTTTTCTGGCACTCCAAAATTCAAAAGTATATTATTTGAAAATTCTATTAACTCCTTGTAAGGAATAACGATTTTTCTGTCTGTTGAGCGTTTCATCCGTTCCCTCCACCTTATCATCATTTTTCAGGATATAAAGAATGAGCCTTAGCGATAACTTTCTCTAATTGACGATAGTGTTCTTTTTCCACCGCGACCAAAGGGGGTCTTACAAGTTCACCAACCGGCAACCCTATAATTTCCATCCCGGCCTTGATCAATGATACAGCGTATCCCTTTTTCTCTTTTCGGATTTGATTAATTGGCAACAATACGTCTATATATAAATCATGTATTAACTCTTGATTATTCTCTTTAAGGGCTTCGTAAAAAAATTTTGAAATGTGGGGAATATAATTAGAAATCGCCGATGAATAAACTTGATACCCTAAATGAAAATAAGCTGGCATCGTAATCTCAGCAAACGGCATTCCATTAATCCATTGCACCCGGTTACCTATTGAATGAATGGCCTCTATGTTAAATTCCATATTACCTATTCCATCCTTAAACCCTACCAGTTGAGGATGATTAGAAATAAGCTGCTCAAGTGTTTTCAACTTTAAAACAGCATTGTCTCTTTGATAGATAACTGCATTTAAACTTGTACTTTCTATTATCGATTTATAGTAATGGTAAAGCCCTTCCTGCTCCCCGTGAATCAAATAAGGCGGCAGAATTAAATAACCGTCGGCTCCTTTCCGTTCTGAAAGCTGAGCCAATTCAATAGAGGTCGAAATATTGCCACCTACTCCTGTAAAAAGAGGAACTTTTTGATTCGTAATCGATAAGGCCACCTCTAGCATTTGCTCATATTCCTTTTCAGTAAGTGACTGATATTCCCCCGCCCCTCCGGCGATGAAAACAGCTGAAACCTCTGCCTTCACTAAAAACTCGACATTCTCGGAAAATGCTTTCTCATTCAAGCTCCCATCGCTGTTAAATGGGGCTACTGGAAAGCCTAAAATCCCGGATAAATCTGTTTTTTTGATGGTCATTCCTTTTCTCTCCTTATCTGAATTCATTGAGCAAGTTATCCTCTTTATCGAACTCAAGTGAAAACAGTTCTCCTATTTGCGTCATTGTTTTGCTTTTTTCCACTTCAGGTTTCAGCGCTTCTGATACCCAAATCTTTTCTAGCTCCAGCGTATTCTTAATAAAAACAATTCGGGGATTCTTCAAGTCTGCTTCATAGCAGGTCTTTAAAGCGACTTCGATTGCGGCCCTTTCATTTTTCATAATGACGGGTATCTTGGCAGAACCGAGAACTTTCGAAGTGATAACATTGATATACATGTGATCTAAATTCATTTCTTTGTACACTTGTTCAGTTGTAATATCAGCCATTCCTATCCCTGTAGCGTTTCCTTTCGTTTCTTTCGTTAGCCCTAGCACGATAATCCTCTCGATTGAAGGAGCATTGAATTTCTGAGGAGCTTTCGAAGCAGACCTGCCGGTTATATTAGGATCCATACCAGATCCGCTTATGTTCTTACCAATTTCTGAAACAACCAGAACATCTATTTTTTCTGGCAAGATTTTCGGCATGTATTTTTTTGCCAAAAGCAGCAGTTCCCGATCCCTGGTCAAAAAGCTTCCAGATGGCACAGCTTCAATTTTTGCCGTTCTATCGTAAGCGTTTTCTAAAATGGCCACTCCAAAAGCAACCTTGTTCAATTTAAGATAAACTTGAGCAAATTCTGGAAGTAGAACCGGCATATTCGCTAATGGATATTCATGAACCGTAGTCGCCCCTTTATGTCTACCGAGACCGATCGCTAGCATCTTCAATAAACCGCTTTCATATTCACCTTTGAAACTTGTATGAGGCTTTACGCGATTAATCACGACAATTTTATCAGCCTGTAATGCTTCTCGATCCAAAAAAACCGGTATATCGCTTTTCGTGCGCCCAATTTCCTCGACCTCCATTTCAGAGATTATTGGAACCCCCATACTTTCCTCAGTAATTCCCAGTCCAGCCAGCACATTCTTCTGTCCTTGACCGGTCCCTCCTCCGTGGCTCCCCATGGAAGGGATGATAAAAGGCTCTGCGCCCCAACTTTTTAATTCATTAATTACTGATCGGGTGATTAAAGTTATATTGGAAATTCCCCGGCTGCCCACAGCCACAGCCACCTTATCTCCAGGTTTGATGGCTCCTTTAATCTCTTTACCGGAAAGTTCCATTTTAATCGTGTCGGGTATATCCTCAACCTCTGGAGCAACAAAACTTTGTCTCACCGGGAAGAACTTTGGCAAGCAAATCTCATCTCTCCCGTTAACCATCGCACTCATGAAGTTGTTCCTCCCTCCCATTAAGCTGGCTTTATTCTCCATTTCCCGCACTATTGATTGACTTTTCTATTTTTTTTCTATTGAAATCCAGATGGTAGTACATTGCGTCAAATGCATCTTTAGGAGAATGATTTTTTAAAGCTTCGTATATTGCGGTATGATGTTCTACCGCTACTTCCTTTTCTCTGATAGGCAAATGCCTGCTCACTTCATCAAAGCTCTCAAGAATCGAATCAATCATTCCCTCTAAAATTGAATTTTTGGCGCTCAACGCAATAATATGGTGAAATCTTTTATCGATATCGGCGTAATTTCCTTTACTCTCCTTAATTTCTACTATTGTTTCATAAAGCTGCTTTAGCTCGGCTTCATTAATTTTTTCAGCGGCAAGTGTTACCATCCCCAACTCAAGAGAAAGTCTTGTCTCCATAATCTTTGTAATATCACGCTGAGACAATGAGAGCATTTTCATAAAAGGCTTGCTGCCAATTTCTGTTGAGAAATACGTTCCCCTATTTGTCTTTCGCGTGATCAGTCCTAACGACTCTATTGAACTTAATGCTTCGCGAAGCACCGCTCTGCTCACAGATAGCATCTCCATCAGTTCTTTCTCGGTAGGAAGCTTGTCCCCCGGATTCAACTTTCCTGAATTTAGTAGTTCAACAATTTTATTAGCCACTTCCTTGGACATTGTTTCGCGTTGAACATTATTTAACAATTGCTGACTCATAAATAGGTTAATTCCTCCTTTTATATTTGATTAATCCTATTGTATGACAAATAGATTATAATATCAATTATTTTATTTTATTATTCAAAATTCAGTGACTTTTTTAATGTTATTAAAGTTTTTTTAAAGGTTATATTAAGTGAAAATAGAAAAGCTTTGACATTTGCCGCAAAATGATATACATTACCAAATGGTCGAACATTTATTAGCGAGTCGATCTTCAATATTCGTATTTAGGAGTGAATAGCATGGAAAATGTGTTTGATTACGAAGATATTCAATTAATTCCAGCAAAATGTGTGGTATCGAGCCGTTCTGAATGCGATACATCGATCACGTTAGGTAACTATACATTTAAAATGCCGGTCGTCCCCGCGAACATGCAGACGATCATTGACGAAAGCATCGCGCTGTACTTGGCCGAAAACGGTTACTTTTATATTATGCACCGCTTCGAACCTGAAAAGCGCCAGGCATTTGTACAAGACATGAAAAGCAGAGGTCTGATTGCTTCGATCAGCGTTGGGGTGAAGGATGAGGAATATACATTTATTGAGGAATTAGCCGCAGCCGAGTTGGTGCCTGAGTACATTACAATCGACATCGCTCACGGGCATTCAAATGCTGTGATCCAAATGATTCAGCATATTAAAAAGCATCTACCTGAAAGCTTTGTCATTGCCGGAAATGTCGGCACGCCGGAAGCGGTCAGAGAATTAGAAAACGCCGGTGCCGATGCAACAAAGGTTGGCATTGGACCAGGAAAAGTATGTATCACTAAAGTCAAAACAGGCTTCGGCACGGGCGGCTGGCAATTGGCCGCATTACGCTGGTGCGCCAAAGCGGCCAGCAAGCCAATTATTGCTGATGGCGGAATTCGCACACACGGAGACATTGCCAAATCAATCCGTTTCGGCGCTTCAATGGTGATGATCGGGTCGCTTTTTGCCGGACATGAGGAGTCCCCGGGTCAAACGATTGAAATCGATGGCAAGCTTTACAAGGAGTATTTCGGTTCCGCATCAGAATTCCAAAAAGGCGAAAAGAAAAACGTCGAAGGAAAGAAAATCTTAATGGAGCACAAAGGTTCCTTAAAGGACACATTAATCGAAATGGAACAGGACCTGCAATCTTCTATTTCCTATGCAGGGGGCAATAAACTGCTCGCCATCCGCAACGTCGATTATGTCGTCGTCAAAAATTCCATCTTCAACGGCGACCAGAATCATTAAGAAAGACGCCACTAGGCAGCTTTTTCTGGAAATTTTTATTTTAAAAAAAGCCCTCCACACTTGCTTTGTCTCTTTACATTGCAAGTGGGGGGCTCTTTATTATTATTGAGCAGACCGAAAGCTTCTTGATAACCAATTTTCATTCATTCTTTCCACCTCACCTTGTTTCCGTTCAAATGCTCAATAAAATCCCGCAACCTTCCGATGTCGGTCAGATGCTGATTGCAGCTCAAACTGTCCTGACAAATATAATTTCCTCGCTTTACATACGCCCCGTCGGCAGTTGCCTTCGTTTCCGCCATAAAGAGACCAACCCTTGTATGCTGGTGACAGAGCATGCAAATCCCCTTATCCCGAACGGGGGTAAACATACCGTACACGCCTTGCCAATGCCCTTCCTCACAGGCAAGCAGAAACTTCCGCTTCGTGCCTGTATCCTCCCATCCGAGATAGGAAAGCTCCTTGCGCTCATCCTCAACCACAGCAGGCAGCTTAAACTTTTTCACCTTAGGAAAGATCTTCTTTAACAGATTTGCTGTCATCACTGGAAAGGGAATGACATACGACTTCAATGTCAGCAAAAAAGCCTCGCTCCCCTCCCTGTCCTCAACGGTACGAATCTCTTTCAACAAACGTGATTGTTCTTCATTCAGCTGTTCAAAGACTGCTGTTACTTTATCATCAACCGAGGCTTGAACAGCCTGAAGTACCCTGCTGTCATTGACATTGGCATGGCTGTTAACGACTATTTGCGCCTGCTTCCTAATAAATTGATATTGGTGAACATGAATAAATGGTTCCATTGTTAGCCCTCCTTGCTGTCTTTCATTTTAAAGGGACTCCTCACGAGCCGGCTAGGGAAAGATTAATTTAAAGTAATCTTTACATAAAAAAGCACCTTAAAATAGGTACTTTTTAATTAGACAACAATATGAGCAGGTTTTTTATTCATTAAACCTAGTATTAAGTTCTCTGCGGCAAGTTGAGACATTTTCAGTCTTGTCTTCACACTTGCGCTTCCGATATGAGGCAATGCCACAACATTCGGTAAAGTTAATAGTGGATTTTGGTGTGAAACAGGCTCTTGTTCAAACACATCCATCCCGGCGGCCCAAATGTCTTTATTTTTCAAGGCGTGATATAATGCCTTCTCATTTACAATTCCTCCACGGGAGGTGTTTATTAAAATACTATCTTTCTTCATCAATTCTAATTCACGTGTCGAAATCAAGTCCTTTGTCTCCGGCTTATATGGTACCATCACGACTACAAAATCAGACAATCGCAACAGTTCATCCATCTCAGTATACCGAATGTCTAGTTTATGTTCTAATTCTGTTTTTTGCGAGCGATTATAATATAGAACTCGCATATCAAACCCCTTTGCCCTTTTTGCAACCGCTTCACCAATTCTTCCCATTCCGATAATACCGAGCGTAGCTCCAAAAACATCCTGTCCTGTTAGTTGCATAGGCGACCATGTCGTCCATTCTCCCTGGCTAATATATTGAGAAGCTTCAATTAACCTTCTTGACGTCGCCATTAACAAGGCAAACGTTAAATCGGCTGTTGTTTCTGTTAATACCCCAGGTGTGTTAGTGACCATAATTCCCTTTTTTTTCGCTGTTTCGATATTAATATTGTTATAGCCGACTGCCATATTACTTATTATTTTTAACTGTGTTGCTTCATTAAAGATCTCGTCATCAATTGTTTCCGTAAGTAGACAATATAACCCATCCACCTTCTTAACCCTCTTTTTCAATTCTTCCCGTGGAATAGGAATATCCTCCTCTTGCCACATATCCACATCACAAATAGACTCTATCTCTTTTACTATTTGCTGCGGAATCTTTCGAGTAATCAGAACTTTAGGCTTCACCCTCGTCCACCTCATTTCTTAACATTAAGATTAACTAAATAATTCACTTATGGAACGTTGATTATGTATTCTTTCTAGAGCATCTGCAAGAAGGGGAGCAATTGACAGGGTGGTCATCTTTTTAATCTGTTTCTCTTCAGGCAGATAGATTGAATTTGTAATTACCAACTCTTTAATGACGGAACCTTCAATCCGACTAATCGCTGGTCCGGAAAGTACTGCGTGAGTACAGCAAGCAAAGACATCTTTTGCCCCTTTTTCAATAAGCGCATTTGCCGCCAGTGTAATGGTTCCTGCTGTATCAATCAAGTCATCAACGATAATAGCTCTTTTCCCTTTTATCTCACCAACGATATCCATCATCTCAACCACATTCGGTTTAGGACGTCTTTTGTCTATAAATGCAATCGACGTATTCAGAAAGCTGGCCATCTTTCTAGCTCTAACTAAACCACCGTTATCAGGAGCTACTACGACAATGTCATCCAAGTCTTTTTCTTGAAAATAATCGGCAAGAATAGGCACTCCAAGTAATTGATCTACAGGAATATCAAAAAATCCTTGGATTTGCGGAGCATGTAAATCAACTGTTATAACTCTTGTCGCTCCGGCAGTTTCAAGTAAGTTGGCAATTAATTTGGCTGTTATTGGCTCACGAGAGCGAGCTTTCCGGTCTTGACGTGCATAACCGTAATAAGGGATTAAAATATTAATTGTTTTTGCAGAGGCTCTTTTCATAGCGTCAATCATTATAAGTAGTTCCATTAAATATTCATTTGCTGGTTCAGATGTCGATTGAATTAAATAAATATCACACCCTCTTATACTTTCTTCAATATTAATTTGAACTTCACCATCACTAAATCGTGTAACCGAACTTTTTCCTAAAGGGCTATTTAACAGTTCAGCAATTTCCTGCGCCAGTTTCGGATTAGAATTCAGAGTAAAAATTTTCAAATTCTCTCCCACGCACGAATACCTCCTCAATTATTTAACTTAAAAAATTTTTTCATAGCTGGATACAGCTCGCTAAATTTGCCATACAACTCGTCATACTCTATGAGGGTTGACGTCTCTGGTTTTACGATATAGCTTGTCCGATTCTTAAGGCACCCTTCCACCTCCGATATGTCCTTAAAATATCCAGCAGCCGTACCAGCAATTAAGCAACAACCGTACACCCCCGTTTCTGATATTTCCTGAATAGCAATTTCCTTCTTTAATACATTGGCCTTAATTTGAGCCCATGCTTTATTTTTAGAACCTCCACCAATTGATTTAAAACGTTCACAACGGATTTGATATTTATTTTCAATAATTTCATTAATTTGCCGCAAACCAAATGAAGTGCCTTCCAGAATTGAACGTAGCATATCTGCTTTTGTCGAATTCAAATGTAATCCAACAAAAACACCTCTTGCTGCTGGATCCCAGATTGGACTCCTTTCTCCTTGCATATAAGGTAAAAAAAACAGACCATTTGCACCTACATTTGAATTATTTGGAAGTCTCTCTAGTAACTCTAATGGTTCCCCATCCCCTTCCAAAAACGTTTTTAAAAACCATTGAATGGTAGCTCCAGGCGTTGACATTGCTCCATGGGAAAGCCACTGATTCGGAACAATGTAACATCGGTTTAAGAACCTTATATCTAGTTGGTCTGGATTATCTGTACAGACAGTTAACACATTTGACGTTCCTACAGATTCAAACATATCGCCTGGTTTTATTCCAAGAGCTAAGCTGGAACACGCTGTATCAGCTGCCCCAGCAATAACCGGTATACCATTAAAATACCCAACCTGTTCATAGGGACTAATTGTTTGTGGTAAAATACTCTGGTCGATACCAGCCTTTTGACAAAGTTGTGCGGACCACCGATAATGAATGACATCATATAAACCAGAAAAGGAAGCCTGAGTCCAATCCATCACAAATTGACCTGTAAGTTTATTTAAAATAAAGGTTGATAAATTGCCCCACTTATATGTCTGCTCATAGAGATGGGGTAAGGTCTCCTTCACCCAAAGCAGCGTTGTAACCGTATACATCCCAGGCTCGATGCGGTTCCGTGTAACCTTATATAAATCCTCTTCTCCAAACCATTCCTTTATGCTGTCTGCTTGCTCTTTACTTCTTTGATCTAAATACATAATGCCATTTAATAAGGCCTCTCCTTTCTCATTCATAAAAATAGAAGAGTTGCAAAAACAAGAGAGTGAAATGGCGTCAATTGTTCCGCCATTTTCACTCACCTTCCGTATAGTCGCCATCAGTAATTGTTCTGTTTTAATCCATATATCCTGTGGATTAATTTCGACCCAGTCTTTTTTGGGATAGTATAATGAATAAGGCTGTTTCGTTATATGGTCAAGACCGGTATTCCCATCCATCGCTCCTATTTTAATTCCGCTTGTTCCAATATCGACTCCAATGACATGTGACATAAGAGCATCACCTTTTCAAGTTATTTTTCGTTTAAAAGTTGCTCATGAAGCTCAATCGCTTCTTTGACAGTACCGCCCTCGTGAATAATATGTTTAAAAGCCTTCACGACTGCCGTTGGATTTTCGCGATTCCAGACAATCCGACCAAAGGTAATGCCAGTACCTCCGGCATCAATTACATCATAAACCATTTGAAAATAGTCATCTATTTTGCTTCCAATATCGCCTCCTGCTACGACAACCTTTGCTGGTGTAGAAGCTACAACCTTGTGAAAAGTTTCTGGATCCCCAGTATATTTTGTTTTCACTATATCCACCCCAACTTCTGCACCTGCTCGAACAGCGTAAGCGGTATGCCTCCAATCAGACTTTTCCTCCGCTGGAATCAGACTACCTCGAGGATAAATATGCGCAACAACCGGAAGCCCATAAGCATGAGCTTCTCCCGCAAGCGCTGCAAGATTATGTAATTGCTCTTGGTTATCCTCTCCTCCAACAATACAGCCCATTGAAATAGCATCCGCCCCATATCGAAGCGCCTCTTCAACTGTTGCTACTTGAACATCAGAATTCGGCTGCCACGGTGAAAATGTCGACGCCTTGAAGATCAAGCTAGTCTTTCCCACATGCTCATGAAAACAAGTGTCTGCAATTCCTTTATGCATCGTCATCGCATCCGGTTTCGCTTCTGCAATTTCACTTATTTTTCTTGCTATCGGCATCAATTCATTAAATATTCCCCTTGCCGTAGCTTGGTCAACTGCAACAGCTAATAACCGGCCATCCTCATGTAATAAACGATTCATTCGAACTTCTTTACCTAATAATGACATTGCTCTTCACTCCTAACGATCATTTTTTTATCGATCAGTCTATATTTATAATGGCTTTCATCCCAACTCCATCGCGAACATCCTCTATTGCCTTTTGTATATCTTCCAATGTATAACCTTCGGAAATAATTACTTCAGTATTGATTTTTCCAGCCGCAACTAGAGCTAATGATTGATGGTAGTCAGCACGAGTCAATGCGGAGGTTCCATTAACATTCAGCTCTCTGTAATGGATTTCATTAGGATCAATTTCTGATAAAATTCCTTTTGTAAATCCAGCAAATAAGTTAAGCGTACCGCCCTTTTTCAATAAGTAAATAGCCCCGTTAATAAGCTGCGGTACACCAATAGCCATAATAACAACATCTGCTCCTAACCCGCCTGTTACTTCTTCTACAATTTCCTGTAAGGACTCCTCTTCAGGATTCACCACAATATCTGCTCCAGATCGTTTGCCCTTCTCCCTTCTGTGCCCAATGATCTCACTAAGGATCACTTTCCTAGCTCCGGCAATTTTCGCTAACTGTACATGCATTAATCCAATTGGTCCACCTCCAATAACGACCACTGTATCATTCATTTTCACATTTGCCTTTTTATTACCATTCAGGCAACAAGCTAAAGGCTCAATGATGACAGCTTGCTCAAATGTAATGTGGTCTGGGATTTTCACTAAATTACCAGCTTTAATGGCGGTTGTTGGAATACGAACATACTCTGCAAAACCTCCATCATATTCATATCCAATCGCCGTTCTATTGGCGCAGACGTTTTCTTTGCCATTTAAGCAATAATGACAATGTCCACATGGAATAACAGGCATCACCCCGATTCGCTCTCCTACCTGATACCCCTCTACATTCTCTCCTACTTTATCAATAACTCCGACCAGTTCATGACCGATCGTTGCCGGAATGCGGACATCCTTCGTTTTTTTTCCTTCATAAATCCGCACATCCGTTCCACATACTGCACTTACCTTAACTTTTACTAATATCTCGTCTGCGCTAATTTTTGGTATCTTCACCTCCTCTACTTTCATATTATTTGGCCCATAAAAAACAGCTGCTCTCATTAAACACACTCCTCAAGAGTAAAATAAAATCACTACAAAACATTGGATGGTATTCATTATAATATTGGTGGTAATTTCCTTCAACATATTTTTAAAAATACAGAAACAAATTTTCAATCTTACAAATCAAACCATTTTAGAGGTTCAGTTATCATACCAGGGAACAAAACAAATAGTAAAAGAATAGCAAAGGTAATTAAAATCCAAGGTAGTGTTCCTTTTGTTACTTCCTCTAATTTCAGCCCGGTTATGTTACAGACAGCATATAGACATACACCAATAGGTGGTGTAATGAGGCCGAAAGATAATAAAATCACTAAAAAGATGACAAAAAATGCTGGATCAATCCCTACTACATGAATGGTAGGCATTAGAATTGGCACAAGGATGAAGATAGCTGCTGTAGCATCCATAAACATGCCAACTACAATTAAAAAAATAAATAAGAACAACATGATCACGAAAGCATTTTCACTAATATTACTTATTAATGTCGCCATTCTTGTAGGCAAACCATCATATTCAAAAACCCAGCTAGCTGGCTTTGCTGTCACAGCAATAAAAAGAATTGTTCCTGTTAACTTTGCCGTTCTAAAAAAAATATTCGGTAAATGCTTAAGTTTTATATCCTTATAAACAAACAATGCAATTATTAATGTATAAAACACAGCAATGGCCGCTGCTTCGGTTGGAGTAAAATAACCACTTAATATTCCGCCAAGTAGAATCACTGGTGCAAGTAACGCAGGAAATGCTCTAACAAAATCCTTCCTTAACCGACCAAGGTTAAATGTTACATGTTCTCCAATCTTGTTTCTTTTACAATAAACATAATTTACAATCATAAAAACAGCAGCAATGAATAGCCCCGGAATTAAACCACCTATTAATGCTTTTCCAATTGAAACTCCAGCCGTGGAAGCGGCTATCACCATCAAAATACTAGGTGGAATAATCGTTGCAAGCATGGAGGAAATAAGAGTCAATGCAGTTGCATATTGCAAAGGATAGTTATTACGAGTCATAGCGTTAATTGTAATTCTTCCTGTGCTAGCAATATCAGCTACTGAGGATCCCGCCATACCAGCAAATATCAAACTGGCCAAAATATTAACATGGCCTAATCCACCAGTAATCCAACCTACTACACTTTTCGCAAAATCAAAGATTCTTTCTGCTACTCCTCCTTCGTCCATGATTATTCCAGCAAGAATAAAGAGCGGCACGGCGACCATAATAAAGCTGTTCATTGAGCTATACATTGACTGGATAACAATACTGAGGGGAATATCGGTGAATAGCAATATGGTTAAAACCACTGAAATTCCTAAAGATGCAGCTATTGGAATACCGAAAAATATAAGCAGAAAAAAGATAATTAATAAAAAAACAGACAATTGTTCCCCCTCCTATATTAAATTCCGATCATAAATAATGGTTTGAACTGTATTAATGATTCCTAGAAAAGCTGAAACGGGAATGCTTAAACCAATAATCCACATAGGCATCATTAAAACTGTACTCATTTCATTTGTATGAATTTGTTGGCGCATTAAATCAATTCCGTATACAAACATAAAAACAAAAAAACCTGTCGTTCCAATTATGTAAACCCCTCTTGAAAATTTCTTTATACTAAGAGGTAATTTATCTAAAAGAACGGTAACCCTAGGCGATTCTGCCCTTCTAAACCCAATGCCAATTCCCAAAAAGATCATCCAAATGAATATTAAACGAGTTGCCTCTTCTGTCCATGGAGCAGAATGGGATATTAACCTACCAATTATTTGGATCATCACAACAACGAAAATGGTCATAGCGGTTAATGTCGCAAGAAAGTCTGAGGCTCTATTGACATAACGGAATATAGGGGCAACCTCTTTGGATAATTTCTGTCCCATAGTATTCTCCTTTCCTTAAACATGAGAAGCAGCCTCCATATAAAAACGCTTTCATTAATGAAAACTGCTTCTCTCTAACATTTTTAATTAACTATTGACTCTTACCAACAAATGAAAGAACTTCCTCAAAAAATTCGTCGTTAGCTACCAACTCTTTAAATGTTGGATAAGCCGCTTGTGATACCTCCACGAATTGCTGTTGCTGTTCAGAACTAAGTTCATTTACTTCCATACCTTCACTTTGCAAGAATTCAATAATTTCTTCTGAACCCTTTTGGTCTTGTTGCGACTTCCAAGCCTGAACCTCTTCAACGGCTTCTTGAATAGCTTGCCTATGATCTTCTGACAACCCCTCAAATTTTTCTTGATTCACTCCTACCAACCACCCGTCAGCCATATGGTTTGAAATTGTTAAGTATTGTTGGACTTCTTGAAAATTCGATGACCTGATCACACCTAAGGGATTCTCCTGACCGTCAATCGTCCCTAATTGAAGCGCATTATACACTTCAGCAAAATCCATCGGCGTCGTTACTGTTCCAGCACCCTTAAAAAACTCAACCCATAAAGGATTGTTGGGCACCCTTAGTTTAATTCCTTCTAAATCTGACGGCTTAGTAATTGGACGCTTTGAATTAGTAATTTGTCTAAAATCACGTGTCCAATAACCAAGGCCCTTTATCCCCATATCTTCTACAGACATTAACAAATGTTCACCAAGTTCTCCATTTAAAAAAGATATAAACTGTTCTCTATCATCGAACAGGTAGGGGATACTAATCGCACTGAATTCAGGTTGGAAATTGGCATATAAAGAAGTAGAAAGCACTAACAGATCAAGACTTCCAGCTCCAAGTTGCTTAACACCAGCCGAGGGATCACCCCCATAGAGAGTTCCATTTGCATGCACTTCAACTTTAACCAAACCATCCGTCCTCTCTTCAACGCTGTTTGCAAATTCTTTTGCTGCCAGGGTAACGTTTGAGGAGTCTGGATCCGGAGTCGCCAGTTTAAGCGTAACGACTTCCCTCTCTCCACCACCGTTATTCTCTTCTTGACCTTGTCCGCTGCTCGAACTACCCCCGCATGCTGCCAAGATGGAAACTACCAATAATACAGTAATTAAAAGTATAATTGTTCTCTTCATTTCTTTCGCCCCTTGTATTGATTAATTATCGACATTCCCGAAAATGACAGCGCTTTCCTATATAAGAAAGAGGAAAACACCTCCATACAAGAAAGTTTATAATTTAATTTTCGGAAAATTAACTCGATAAATATATACTATCACAAGGTGGTAATTTCCTTCAATGTTTTTACGAAAAAAATGAATATAATTTTCACATTGAATTTACAATTTTTTCTCTATCGTTGATTTCCTTGTCTTTTGAAGTTGTTGATAATAATATTCATAATTATTATTTGCTAATGCCGCTACTAATATATCAATAATAGTAAGTTGAGCAATCCTAGAAGAAATTGCATCCGTTCTAAATAATGTTTCCTTAGATGATGTCTGTAATATAATATCGGAAATTTGGGTTATAGGGGATTTTGATGAATTGGTGATACAAATCAAAGTAGCACCAGCCTCCTTTGCCAACCTCATCGCATGGAGGACATCTGTATTAGATCCAGTATGTGAGATGCCAATAACTACGTCTTTTTCGGTTAGAACACTAGCTGACATCCATTGTAATACAGCATCACTATAGGCAAAAGTTTTAATTCCTAATTTTAAAAGTTTATGTTGAGCGTCACTTGCCACTACCCCAGAACCGCCCGTACCGTAAAATTCTATCCGATTGGCCTTTGAAATAGCATTGACAGCATGTTCAAGTTGACTATCATTACAGACCTCTAATGAATCGTAAAGAGCTTGAATATTGGACTGAAAAACCTTTTTCTTAATAGTAATAACATCATCATTCTTTTCAATAACTTCATGAATTTGTTTTTCCGGTGAAATCACTTCTTTTGCTAAGTGAATTTTCATATCCTGAAAGCCTTTATAGCCTAATCGTTTACAAAGGCGTACTACTGATGATTCGCTAGTTTGACTTCTCTCAGCTACTTCAGTAATAGAAAGGTGAATAATTTCTTCATGGTTCTTTTCAATGAAGTTGACTACTTTTTTTTCGGCTCCTCTTAATTTAGGTAAAGAAGCTTCTATTCGTGTAAAAAAGCCTGGTTTTGTGTTGACGTTTAATTCTTGCATATTTATACTACTCCCTTTCCTTAGATTCCATTTGCTGTACTATTTTATTACATCTTACTACGAATGTCATTATTAAGCCTTCTTCTAACATTCTCTAGAGAAGGCTAAAGAAAGATAATTTGAATTCACTTCCCACTTTCCCATGCTACGTTTAACTTGATTCAATCCATTTTCAACTCTTCTAAAAAGCCTCTTGACCATTTCTTTCGCTTCTCTGCAGGATGTTAATCTAAGGCTTCATCTCTCAGATCATTCCGTGTAAGTGGATCAGCCTGTTCACTTTCATGGCCTCCTTCACTACGGTTGTAATCGACTGTTTTGCGTTCGAAGACCTTCTGGCTCCTACGTGTATTCCTCCGCCACCCCCCCAAACTAAAATACAATTCGGCAAAGTCTCAACATTCCATACCACTGTTATTGATCCTTTCAATAAAAATTTGACCCTGAACAACTAACGAGTTTGTCACTGCAACTCAGCTCCCTTATTTTTTTGTTTTCTTCCTGTAGACAGACATATATGTACATGCAGCCTATTATACAATAGGTAGAACAAAGAAAAAATTTCTACCAATGTATTACTTAACAAGTACGCCCATTTTGCAACCGTGGAAGAAGTTGATGATGAGTTTTCTCATGATTGCAGAGCATGTGGATGTCTTATATATTAAAATCGCCTACCGAAAAAACCACTTCGGTAGGCGATTTGCGCAGAACAGAGCCATTGTCATGTTCTTTCTTCTCAACTTCTATTACTGTCCCAGCCTCACTCCATTTAATACCACCGCGCTGTTAGCATTTTCCGCTGTGTATAGAAGTTGACGCCGTCCTTTCCGTTCGCATGCAAATCGCCATAGAAGGACTCCTTCCAGCCGGAGAAGGGGAAGAAGGCCATCGGGGCCGGGACATTGACATTGACGCCAAGCATGCCGACTTCGATGTCTTCACGGTATTGACGGACCGCTTCTCCACTCTTTGTATATAAAACCGAACCATTGCCAAATTTGGAGCGGTTGGTCAATTCAATCGCTTCGGTCAAATCCTTGACTCTCATGATCGAGAGAACAGGCGCAAACACTTCCTGTTTCCAAATAGCCATCTCCGTTGTGACATGGTCGAAGATGGTCGCACCTAAAAAGTAACCAGAAGCCAGTTCTGCCGGCACATCTCGCCCATCGCGGACAAGAACAGCTCCCTCGCCGACGGCCTCCTCCATTTGTCCTTTCACCTTATCAAGATGCGAACGGCGAATCACGGGACCGAGGCTCACTTTCGCATCGGCTCCGTCTCCGAGCACAAGCGCGTCAGCCGCCTTCGTCAAACGGTCAACGAGTTCGTCCGCGATATCCTCAGTAACGACGACAACGGCGGTCGCCATACAACGCTGACCTGCACTGCCAAAGGCTCCGCTCATAATTCCCTGCACCGTCTTATCAAGATCACAATCCCCGAGAACGATCGAATGGTTTTTGGCACCGGCAAGAGCCTGAACCCGCTTGCCGTGGCTCGTGCCGGTCTTATACACATATTCGGCAACCGGCTGTGAGCCGACAAATGAAATCGCCGGAACGTCCGGATGCTCAAGCAGGCGGTTTACGACATCATGAGCTCCATGGACGAGGTTTACTACCCCCTTTGGAAAGCCCGCTTCGCTCGCCAGACTGACAAGCCGCTCCGCTAAAAGCGGTGTGCGCTCGGACGGCTTCAGGACAAATGTATTGCCGCATGCTAAAGCAAGCGGGAACATCCAGCAAGGGACCATCATCGGAAAGTTGAATGGCGTAATGCCGCCAACGACACCGACCGGATAACGGTACATCCCTGATTCAATACCGGTCGCGATATCCGGAAGCACATCTCCCATCAACAGCGACGGGGCTCCCGCCGCAAACTCCACGCATTCAATTCCGCGTTGCACTTCGCCATAGGCGTCGTCATAGGTTTTTCCATTTTCCTGCGTAATCAGTTTCGCCAGCTCACTATGCTGCTCGACCAAGAGCTGCTGGTACTTAAACAAATGACGGGCCCTCTTTGGCACAGGTACCTTCTTCCATGAATGAAAGGCTTCCTTTGCCACCTCCACTGCTTTATCAACATCTTCTTTCGTTGACAGTGGGACTTGCGCAATTTCTTCTCCCGTGGCCGGATTCGGAACAGCCTCGTAATGAGAGGTGTCAGCGTCAACCCATTCGCCGCCGATATAATTTTTTAATTTTTTTGTCATGTTGCTTCCTCCACTTCTTTTTATTTTCCTTTTGAGACAGGTCGCTGTTCATAGCTGAACAGTTCTTCGTACAGGTGCATGATTTCTGCTTTTGCAGGCACCCTCGGATTGTTCTGCGGACTCCCGCTTTCAAGCGCGTCGACGGCCATCTTTTCCAGCTGACTCGCATACAGCTCCTCGTCGATCCCCCATTGCCGGAGTGTGGGAATGTCCAGCCTCGCACAAAGAGAGATAAAGCTTTCGACTAAGGCATCCGACAGCTCCATCTCGCTGTCCTCGCGACGTTCCGGCATCAGGACCCGTGCGATTTCAGCGAGTCGATCGCGGCAGCTCTCCTTCGTATACTCAAGCACAACCGGTAGCAGCATCGCGTTGGATACACCGTGCGGCACGTCAAAAAGCGCACCGATTGGCCGCGACATGCCATGAACAAGGCAAACAGAAGCATTTGAAAAGGCCATTCCAGCCAGCATTGAACCATAAATCAATTCATGCCGCGCCTGAAGGTTTTCCCCATCATGATAGGCGATCTCGATATGATGATAGATACGTTCCAACGCTGATAATGCCAGCATATCCGTAAACGGATGCGCCTTTTTGCTGATATATGCCTCAAGGGCATGCGTCAAGGCGTCGATTCCCGTCGCCGCGGTAATATGAGGCGGTGATGAAACCGTCAATACCGGGTCGACGATGGCCTTTTGCGGGATAAAAGCTTCCTGCTTGATCATCATTTTGACGGCGTTTGCTGTATTTGTAACGACTGTCACATCCGTCGCCTCCGAACCGGTTCCCCCTGTTGTCGGGATCGCTATTAGCGGGAGCGGATGTTTCTCCGCGATCCTCCCGCCGTTCATATAGTCACTGATCGTCCCACCATTCGTTGCCAATACCGCCACGGCTTTAGCCGTATCAATGCAGCTCCCTCCCCCAAGGGCAATAATGTGATCGCAGCCATTTTGCTGCAATAACGTTAATGCCTGATCCACATAGATGTCTTTTGGCTCCGTTTCCACGCCCAAATACTCATGCCAATACACGCTGCTCTCCTCCAGCAGCTCGCCCGCCCTGTCAACATTGCCAAGGCTTTTCATTATCTGATCACTAATCAGTAAAGCCTTGGTGCCAACCTTCCTTGCTTCAACTCCCACCTGCTGAAAACTGCCTATTCCATACACGATTGTTTTCGGCAATTGGTTCGTTATTAGTTGCATGCTCGATCCCTCCCAGCCTCTTACATTGCAACTAACGTGCCAACTTACAAGATCAGGATTCGCAAGCGCTTTCGTTTTATTTGTTGCTTAAATGCGACAAACGGAGCGATCAACGTCACATAAATTCAACAATAAAAAATGATCAAGCGTTGATTGGCCAATAAAAAAAGAGGAGTGATCCTTTTACTCCTCTAACTGAAACTCCTTTAACTTACGATATAACGTTGCGCGGTGAATACCTAGACGCTTTGCCGCTTCCGTCTTATTTCCTCCGACCTCTAGCAGCACCTCTCTAATTTTATGTTTTTCACCGGCGTCCGCCGCTTCCTTTAATGACGCTGCGGGGATGACCGGATTTTGAAATACGTGCGGTAGATCTGCCTGGCTGACCTCGGTCCCGTCAGTCATGGTCATCACATAATTAACCGTATTCACCAGTTCACGCACATTCCCGGGCCAATCATAAGAGAGCAGCAGGCGTAAAGCCTCTTCCCCAAACTGCTTTTTCTTCATTTGATAGTCGGCGGCACATCTTTCCATATAATGACTAAGTAGAAGGGGAATGTCTTCTACTCTCTCCCGTAGCGGCGGCAGCTGAAGCGGAATCACATTCAAACGGTAATAGAGATCCTGGCGAAATGCCCCTGTCTCTACTAAACCTTCCAAACCGGTATTCGTTGCGGCAATCAGCCGGACATTTACGAGCATCGAACGGCTGCCGCCGACTCTCGTAATCTCTTTCGTCTCCAGCACTCTGAGGAGCTTTGCCTGCATCGCCGGCGACATATCAGCAACTTCATCTAAAAACAATGTCCCGCCGGACGCCTGCTCGAACTTGCCGCTGGCTCCGCCGCGCTTCGCTCCGGTAAAAGCTCCTTCCTCGTAGCCGAACAGTTCAGCTTCCAGCAATGATTCAGGAACGGCCGCACAATTGACCGCCACAAACGGTCCCTCCCGCTGAGAACTGAGATGGTGGATCGAGCGGGCAAATAACTCCTTCCCCGTTCCGCTCTCCCCCGTTATTAAAACGGTCGCCTTCGTTCGTGCCGCTTTCCTCGCAAAGCTTTTACAGGTTTGTAATGCCCTGCTTTTTCCGATCATCTGCTCAAATGAATAGACGCTGTCTGCCCGTACTTCTGTGCGGTCCTCCCTGATAATTGCCGGACCCGCCTGCTGCAAAATCTGATACAGCTCTGATACTCCTTCAAAGATCAGCATGCCAATCGCGCCAATAACATGCTGCTTCTGCCAAATCGGGATGCGGTGGACTACCATTTTCTGACCTTGAATCATCTGAACCTTGCCTCTTTGCGGCATACCGGATTTCACCACATGATGAAGCTCGGTATTATCAATCACGTCACCAACAAACTTACCAATCACTTCCTGCTCCGTCTGTTTCCCGAGAAAGCTTAAATAAGCTTTGTTCATGTTGACTATTTTCCCTTGCCTATCTACAATGA
This sequence comes from Halalkalibacter oceani, assembly GCF_023715705.1. GTDB lineage: Bacteria > Bacillota > Bacilli > Bacillales > Bacillaceae_D > Halalkalibacter > Halalkalibacter oceani_A. Next base: position 49,726 of record NZ_JAMBOS010000016.1, on the reverse strand, counting down.
CAATCCCCTCGTAAGCGCTTTCAAGAATCGTTTCCAAAATTGCCTTCTGCTGATGATCCGCCCGAAAAAAATGCTCATTCGCTTGACGCCACCGCTCCTTTGTAATTGCCCCCTCCAGTCCGCTTTCATGCTTGACCAGGACAAGCGGCAAATCGTTAAAGCGAAGGTCATGGATCGAGGAGCCGCTGTCGACAAAGGTTACCTCTTCAAGCGCCTCCAGTGGAAGAACACTTTCCAGGGAATCAACCTCTGTCATTAACCGCAGCATCGTATTCGCTTCGATCGTCCCCCGCACATCGTTCTGCTCATCAATCACAATAAGAGGATGAACCGCTTTGCGAATTAGCCGCGCCCATTCTTGAAGCGACTGCTGACGATAAACAACAAATGTTACCGGCTCTGCCCAGTACCCGCAGGCATCTGGTTCAGCTGTCCTAAACGCAAACTCATGTAGCTGCTGCTCCATCACTTGCCCTCCTTTAAGACTGATGGCAGACAGGAAAACCTGCTCCCGCCCGCCTTCAATCCGACTCATCGCTTCCGGGAATGATTATGTTCCATTTTAGCATAATTTTTTGTGGAAGTGACGTAGTAACCTAGAGCTGAAGCAACCTGATGAAAAGAGGAATTCTCAATGCCTTAATTTAAACAAACGTTTCATTAAATAGTGTGCTCCAGGGCCTTCCCGTTCGAGCGCTCTATCCTTCTATTCCTGCAACCCTCCAGGCATTCTTCAATTTCCCTGTTCGACAAATTGGTTATAGCCCCGCTCTCCAAAAGGTCGCAGCCGGTCCAACCATTTCTTTTCCATCTCTTCTAAAGCTTGCTTCTCATTAAAAAACGGCTCATCCTTCTTTTTCAAAATTTCTATAATGTCAAAGCGAAACGCATCTTTTCCATATTCATTCCATTCATTTTGCAGCTCTTTATTCGGCGTATATGCTCCAGTCTCAAGCATGAACCGGATTCCATTTATTGTTTTAATGTTCTTTGTGCTACCGATTAATATTTTTTGATTGATGTTATTTTTAATTTGATAGACGCCTGCTTCAATCGGCTGCTCTTTATAAAGGTGTTTCAATTCTTTTTTTCGTTCCATCTCTATCTCCTGCTTTCTTAACCTCTCAACCAATAGGCGCTGCCATCCGCCTTTCGATCGAGAAAGCCGTATTCGATTAAATATCTTCTGATCATCACATAATCGTCGTAAATCCACTTCAGCACTTGATTTAGTTCTTTTTCGTCATAAACGTAAGCAGGGTCGAGCTGCTTGACGATCTCTCTCAAGACGACAAGGCGCTGCTTTTCCTTTGGCGGAAATTTCTTTAGCGACTTATCGGCTCCGTCCGGAAAATACTTGTCGATGATCGCCTTCTCCTCTTCTTCTGTAATATTGTACCGGTCATCGACCATTGTCGCCGTCTTGTGAACCGGAATAAAAGACGGAGCGTGCTGATCCTTTTCCTTCAGCAATTCCATCATCGCTAAAAAGGTTTTCGCCTGTCTTTCTTTTTCCTTCAACGCAAACCGGTGATGCCGGATTGTCGACGGACTGCCAATCTCAAGCTCCGCTTGAATCTCCTTATCACTCTTCCCTTGATAAAAAAGGCGAAGCAGCTTTTTCTGATGATTGGTTAACCCGGTCAGCTTCTTATCCATTCCTAAAAGATAGTCAAACACCGAGTTGTGCGTTTTTTCAATATGAATCCGCATAAACCTCTCTGCCTCATATGAGACATTCTCATAGGGATAAATTACTCCCTTTTCGACTTTTTCCCCGCATAGCAGACAGCTGTACGAATGCTGCTCTTCGACAAAGCCTTGTTTTAGTTGATCAAGCGATGCCTCCCAAAACTGCTCAGATACATCCATATCAAACACATCCATTTTAAGTTTGTTAAAATGCAAACAAAATATAAATTCGTTTGTATTTTATATTCATCATACTGATAATCCGAATGTTCGTCAACCTGAAAAAGGCTCTAAGCAAATGGAACACGGAACCTCGCTCCGTCCGGCCATTCACTTAGAACCAACCTGTTTTCTCACCTTCTATTTTTAAAATTCCTCATAGATCGCCGGATCCTGGTTCTTCAACCTTCCATCAGGACGCGTTAATTCCGAAATGGCCTTCATATCTGCTTCGTCTAATGAAAAATCAAATATGGAAATATTCTCGACCTGCCTTTCTGGAGAAGCAGATTTCGGAATAGAGATCGCGCCGAGCTGATAATGCCACCTTAACACTATCTGTGAAACCGATTTATGATAGTTGTCGGCAAGCTGCTGAAGTGTCTTGTTTTGAAAGAGCTGATTTGCTCTCGCCAGCGGGCTCCATGATTGGGTCTTGATCTGATTGCTTTCATGCCACGCTCTTTGTTCGGCCTGATTAAAGAAAGGATGCAGCTCAATTTGATTGATGCTTGGCTTGATCCCCGTCTCCCGCTCCAGACGCTCAAGATGCTCCGGTAAAAAATTGCAAACCCCGATCGAACGAATCAGCCCTTGCTTTTTCGCATCAAGTAAGGCCTGCCACGCTTCCACATAGTGATCCTGTTTAGGGTTCGGCCAATGAATGAGATACAGGTCATAATAGTCCAGATTCGCCCGAAATAACGATTCCTGAAGCGCAGTTTGAGCTTTTTCATATTCCTGATAACGCCCCGGAAGCTTAGAGGTAACGAGTATTTCTTCCCTCGGAACCGAGCTTTGCCTAATCGCTTCCCCTACCGTTCCCTCATTTTCATAATTATAAGCCGAATCAATCAGGCGATAGCCTCTTTCATCAATCGCCCCCCGGATCGCTTCGACACCTTGTGCCCCTTTCAACCGGTACGTCCCCAATCCAATCACGGGAAGTGTCACGCCATCATGAAGAGTAACTTCTGGAACGACATATTCCATTTCACATAACTCCTTTCAGACTCGGTAAGCTCTCTTACATTATGAATAGATTAACATATTCCTCCAATTAATACCCGGGTAAAGCGAGGGGAGACAGTAGCAATTGTTCCGCTCATGGCTAAGAGGCCAGGCAAAAGGTTGACTCCTTTTATCCCAGCCTCCATCTTCTATTTTTATAAAAGCGTCAAGCGAGCTTCGAGACCTCTTCCGCTAAGCCTCCGGATTACGACTCACCAAGCTTCATCACCCATTCGCGGAGCTTGTGCTTCGGATAATAGATCGTGCCGTTTAAGACGAGATGGGGAATATCTGGGTGCTCTGCCGTTAAGCTTTTGGCATCCTCTTTGGAGATATTCAGGAAATCGTGAACATTTTTATCCCGGATCAACTCGTGTTCATCTTCAGCCGAGTCGAGCAAGCCCTCCGCCTGAGGATGATGAAAGTTCCTCAACCCTTCGCCGATAAAATAACCGGCAGCTGCGATGCCGACTGCTAACGAAATCATTGTCCCGCTCCCTTTTCGTTATTCAGCAACGATCATCTGCTCGCTCAAGTCGATAAACTCGTCGACAGTTAGCTCTGAATGAGCCAGAATAACCGAATAGGAAAGTCCCTCTTCCTGCCATACTAGCGAGCGGAATTCATTTACCTCTAAGTAAGATCCTTCTTGCCCGCGAATTGTTATTTTTTCTTCACCCAGGGAAGCAAGCTCCTCTTCTGCCTGCTCCGATGCTTCAAATACCGTTACAGAAAAATGCGTGACTCCTTCTTTCACATATTCGATTGTCACTTCCGCGCGGTCCCACTCCCCTTGCAGCTCCATCACTTCAATTCGTCCAATCGTAAGCTCTTCGGTTTCAGGAATGTAGGAAAACGGCTTGCCGACATATTCAATCGCTTCATCCAATGTCAACTCCTTCGGTTCCATATAGCTCAGATCCTGCCATTCCACGTCCTCAGGAAGCTCCAGTTCAAAAAGATCATCCGTGATCTCAGCCTCAAAATCAACCACCGTGTATGTCCAATCGATCGTCAAGTTGCCTGAGCTGGAGACATTTTTTAAGATCATCCAATTCTCTTTGTCGACCCAAATCTCCTGATCGCCGACCAGTTTGCCTTCTTCATTCGCCGTCGCAATCAAATGATGAGCCGCCCGGCCGGCAATTTCCGCTTCCTGTCCGGCTGAAATCGTGTGCGTATCTCGAATGAGGCTTAATATTTGCTCAGCCTGCTGCTTAGGAGACATCGGCGTAAGCGTGGAAAGCTCATCCTCCGAGCTGGCAAAGTGCATGGCCTTGTTCGCCAACGGCTGGTAGCTGATCAATGCCGTTCCTGTATTGACAGAGATTTCTGTTGAATCGCCCTCACTGTTCACAATGTCGACCCGCCGCTTTCCATCCGCGCTAACCCACTCCTTCAAACGATACTGATCAATCACCTGATCACCCTCGCTGGTCGTCATTTGCGCCTCACCATAGTAAGCCTGAACACCTTCCTGCTCCTCTAACGCCTGACTCAGCACCTGCTCTGGTGAATACTGACTACCGCCAGCAGCACATCCAAATAACAGCAGGGAGAATCCTGCGAGACCAGTTGCTTTACCGAGATTCCTTTTGTTCATCTTCTTCACCTTCCCCTTCATATTTTGGCAATTGGCAAACGACACATGTACCGGCCTCCTCTTCTGAGAAAAACCAAACCTCGCCGCCATGCTTTTCAATAATTTGCTTTGTAATGCTCAACCCAAGTCCCGTACCGCGAGATTCCTTTTTCGTTCTCGCCTGATCGGCCTGATAAAGCGGATCAAACACATACGGTCCGTGTTCCTTCTGGACGCCCTTTCCTTCATTTTGCACGACCAGATAGAGCGCTTCCTCTGCAAACCGCAGCTGTTCTGCTGCAAACGGAAAAATCCACTCCGGCTGCCTGCATGTGTCCGAAAACGCCGCCAGCCAAATGGTTTTCCCCGGCGCGGTATGCTGGATAGCATTGCTCATCAAATTGTCCGCCACCCGCATCAGCTGTTGCGGATTAACGAAGTACGCTCCGCTCACTTCACAGCTCACATGAATGGTGATCCCTTTTTCGCGGCAGAGCGGCTCATAATCGGCAACGAGCATTTCGAAGAACTCCTGACCTTCGACCTTGACGAACGTCATCTCATAATTGGATGATTGCATCAGCGTGAACATCAGCAGGTCATCGAGCATCTGTTTCATATAATTGGCTTTATCAAGCACGATCATATGGTATTCCTTCCGTTCCTCCTCCGCCAGCCTGTCCCCTGAATGGAGAATTTCTTCGGTATAGGCGCGAATCGACGTTAAAGGCGTTTTCAAGTCATGTGAAAGCGTGGCAATCATATATTCCTTTTCCTTTTGCTCTTTCTCGACCGCTTTCTGCGCGTCTTCGATTTGCCTTTTCATCCGGTAAAAATGCTCTGTCAGCAGACCGATTTCATCGTCGTTGGTTCTGACTTCCTCGATCTCTTGACGCTTGGCAAATGCCGTCATCTGTTCCATCAGCAGCTTTAACCGCCGGTTTAATTTCCGATTAAGCAGAAAAATAACGCTAATATAGATGATCAGAAACAGGAGCGCCAATCCGACAAACGTCAGCCAGCTTCTTTCTTCGACAGCAGCAAGCCATTCACTTCGACCAACTTGTACTTCAAAAAAACCAATCACTTCATTGCTTTCCAAAACGGGTTGTCTGTAACTGTATGCCCGATGTCCCTGCTCCAGCTTGTATAAATCCTGGTACAATCTGTCAAGCGGAGTAGCAAAGGAGGAGGTGTTCCATGGAGCGGAACTGTATAAAGTAAAGCCGTCACGATTATAGAGCAAAATGAACAGTTGAGAATCGGTCAAATCTTCCACCCTCGTCCAGTCGGAGGACGGCTGGTACAGCGCCGGATCATCGAGTACAGCAATAATCGTCTGGAGTTCAGACCATGTTTGAAAATACTCCTCAACATTTTGCTCATGATGATAGGCCTGAATTGAAGCGACAAGGAAATAAGCCCCCGCCAGCGGAAGAACCATCACGATAAAGTAGGAGAGCAGCAGCCATGTCTTCAGCTTCATGTTGGCTCCCCGATAAAGCAGTAGCCTTTGCCCCATACGGTCTGAACAAAGCGGGGACTTTTCACTGGATCGCCAAGTTTTTCCCTAAGTGACTTCACATGAACAGTGACGGTATGCAGCCCATTTGCATCGACCTGCAGCCATACATGCTGATAGAGTTCGCTTTTGGAAAAGATCCGGTTTGGATGCTGAGTCAGAAGCTTCAGCAGTTCAAACTCCTTCACTGTCAACTCTTTTTCTTTTCCATCGATGAACACCTTTTGCTGGTCCCAGTCAATCATTAACCCGTTATCATAGGCGGTCGTGTCGCTGAAATCTGCGGTCCCTTTATAGCGGTGCCAGCGTTTGATTGCCGATTCTACCCGCGCTTTCAGTTCGGTAATGCTAAACGGCTTTTGCACATAATCGTCCGCGCCAATATCAACGAGCCCTTTCACCTTATCCTCATCTTCCGTCCGAGCACTAATAATCAATAACGGAATATCGCTTTTCCAGCGGATATTCCGGCAAAGAGTAAAGCCATCCATTTCAGGCAGCATTAAATCAACCAGCACAAGATCAAACGTGTCACGCAAAAAATCCTCCCAGCCTTCCAGTCCAGTCGTAGCCCATGTCACCTCATACCCTTCCCGGGAAAACGCATCTCGAATGACACGGGCAATTTCCGGATCATCCTCTACTAACAATAATCGTGCATCCATGCTTATTCCTCCTGACTACAATGTATCATGCGCATTTTTCATCTCTGTCTATTTTATCGTTTCTTTATAAATAGGGAACGCGCTTTTTCCTTTGGAGCAGGGAAAAGGAAGAGGCCGGGTCAAAAGGTTGTGTTTTACCTTTTGCCCAGCCTCTTCCGAATAAGCGGACCGCACCGCACGAGCTATAAAAAGCCGGCTTTCTCCGGCACCTTCCAGTTTCCTATTTAACAATGAAGATCGGCCACTGTCAGCTCTCCATCCTGGCCAACGACACCCCGCTTGCCCGGTGCGTTACTACTTTTTCAACGACGGTGCTAATATACGCTCCTGCTTCAACCGGTGGAATTCCGCCTTTATGAATATTGGAAACAACCATTCGTTCCGCTTCGATTGTACCGCTTCTCGGGCGATAGCAAAGATAGGCGCTTAACGATTCCGCGCTTCCCAGGCCCGGACGCTCGCCAATGAGGAGAACGATCACCTCGGGACGTAAAATCTCGCCGACATCATCCATTACGGCTACTCTTCCATTTTCAATGTAAAAGGGCGTTCCGAGCTTGTGGCCGGCACTGATTAACGCCTGCTGCAACGATAAATAGACATCTGCGGCATTTTCCTCGACAGCACTGGCGCTCAGTCCATTTGATAGGATTATTTGCACAGTCGGGGACGCTTCACAGTTCCTGCGAATGACCTGCTTCGCCTCTTCGGCCAGCTTCCTGCCATAATCGGGGCGGATCATATACGTTTCTTTGTCCGCTACCTGCGTGTTCACCTTAAACAAATTCAGCTCCTCCAGCAGTGCATCACTGACCTGGCCATAGACAGCATCCACCGCCGCGGCATGGTCATAGCGGAATTTGAGCCACTCCTTCGTTTTCGGCCGTACTCCGGCTCTGCCAACTCCAATCCGGGCAGGCGTCTTGTTCATCAGCTCCCGCAGCTTCTCGGCTTTATGCTCCGGTTCCCTCAACGCGGCGTGCTTGATCCGGACAGCGGGAGAAGCCTCCTCCGTCGGCGATTCTATGAAAAGGGATTGTGTCTTGCTCGTACTCGTCTCAGTTGATCTCTCCCGAATATTCGTGACTTTATTTTGGCTGCTGTTCTTCTCATCTTGCCGCCTTTCAATAAACTCTGAATTCACTATCCTCAACTCCTATCATGAAAAGATCGTCGGATCTCCAGCGAGCTTGCTTAGCTTTCCATTTTCGAATATCCCCATTTGTTCCAACCACTCCGCGAAGCGTGGTGAAGGCGGTCGTCCTAATGTTTGCCGCAGCGTGGCAATATCGTGATAGCTCATGGATTGATAGTTCAACATGCAATCATCACCCATCGGTGTCGCGATAATAAAATTCACTCCGGCAGCTGTCAGCAAGACGCCCAAGTCTTCAATATCATTCTGGTCGGCCTTAATATGATTGGTATAGCAAATGTCGACCCCCATCGGGATGCCGTGAAGCTTAGCCATAAAATGATCCTCAAGCCCCGCTCTGATCACCTGCTTGCTGTTATATAAATATTCTGGTCCAATGAAGCCGACAACCGTGTTGACGATATATGGATCATAATGGCGGGCAAAGCCATAATTACGTGATTCAAGCGTCATTTGATCGATTCCGTAATGTGCTTCGGACGACAGTTCCGAGCCTTGCCCCGTCTCAAAATAGAGCCGCTGCGGACCTGTTCCCGTACCGTATGTTTTCACGAGCTGATTCGCTTCCTCCAGCAGCGCAGCGGAAATGCCAAATGATTTATTGGCTGCCTCGGTACCGGCGATGCTTTGAAAAATCATATCGGCTGGCGCTCCCTGCTCGACGGCCTTCATTTGTGTCGTCACATGCGCAAGCACACAATTTTGCGTTGGAATTTCCCACTCCTGTATGAATTGATGAGTCGCATGCAGCAGGCGCTTCACGCTCTCAACAGAATCATCAACCGGATTAATGCCGATGACCGCATCGCCGACGCCATAGGAGAGCCCTTCCTTTAACGAGGCGAGCATCCCTTCCACATGATCGGTCGGATGGTTCGGCTGGAGACGTGAGGCCAGCGTTCCTTTATGACCAATCGCGCTGTTGCATTTCGTAATAACCTCGATTTTATTCGCTCCATAAACAAGGTCAAGGTTCGACATCAACTTGGCGACAGCGGCGATCATCTCACTGTTTAACCCCCGGCTGACCCGCAGCAGCTCCTCCCCTGTCACCTCATCGCTTAAAATATATTCACGCAGCTCGGCGACCGACCAGTTTTTCATTGATTGATAAATCGGTTCATTGATCTGTTCTTCAATAATTCTTGACACCTCATCCTCTTCCGGCGTCAACAATGGATTCTCCCGTATTTCACCGAGCGTCAGCTGACTGACTACTTCCTTGGCGGCAATTCGCTCTTGGACGGTTTCCGCCGCAATCCCCGCCAGACGATCCCCTGATTTCTCTTCATTTGCTTTCGCGAACAACTCCTTTAATGAGGAAAATTGATACACGGTTCCAAGATAGGTTGTTTGCAGCTTCATACATAAGCCCTCCTCTCTCTTAATGTTGAAATGTCAACGTTTTGACGACGAATGGCACGACACCTGTCTTGAGAAGGTGACCGATATCAATATAGTCACCATGGCCGACATGAATCTGGTCAATCGAGATGACGCTTTGCTGCCTGGCCTGAAACGTCAGCGTCTGTCCAAGCACTTTCGCATAATCCGCTTCAAGCACAATGACCAAAGGCTGAGCGCTGAACGGCTTTGCCTGAATTGCCTCCAGCAGTACTCCCGCTAAAAACTGCACATCCTTAAAGCTTAAATAAGGGATGTCACTCACATACAGAGCAAAATTTTGCCCTTCACGCTGCGGATCATAGAGCTCAATTGCCTGCTTCACCGCCTGATGAATAACCGCTTTCCCGGTTTTGAGATCATGATTGAGGCTGACGCGAAAGACGGGCAAATTTTTGATCGGCAAATCAGCCGGATCAACCTGAATCGTCGCGCCGCTAATGTCCGTCGTTTGCATGCCTGCCCCCAGCACCGTAGCGCGCACCGTTTCACTCGGAGGAATCCACCTCCACGATGCTAAGCCGCTGTTCTCTTGAAGTGAGGTCGCCAAAAGCTCGCCGATATCTTCGTATACCGTCTCTTCGGTCGCTCTTTCATAACGGTACAGACATTCACTGACTCCTCCTGAAAACATGATCGCTTCTATTTCTTCCTCCCAGTCGGGAGGATGCCCAAGAAGCAGCACATCATCTTCGCCGATAAGCCTGCACCGAAGCATTCGTTCAATAACCGCGGCCATATAATCGGTTATTTGTTTCAGCTCCGGCCGCGTATAGCCGCGACCTTCTACAAGCGTTACTCCAAGCTGCGGCAGCAGCTGTTTGATTGGCGGCGACAAGCGCTGAATATGGCCATCGGACAATTCAATCAGTCGTCCACCTATGTGCAACGTACATGTTCCACAAAGCTTCCCGGCCTGATAAACAGCTACATTTGCCGTCCCTCCGCCGATGTCGATATTGGCGACCACCTTTCCCGTCTTTTTGGAATATTCGTAAGCTCCCGATCCTTTTGCGGCAATGATTCCTTCTAAATCCGGCCCGGCTGTCGCCACTAGAAAATCGCCGGCATAGTCAGATAAATGATCGACGACCTCTCTAGCATTGTGCTTTGTTGCCGTCTCCCCTGTAATCATCACGGCGCCCGTTTTAATATCAGCCGGCGCTATCCCTGCCTTTGCATATTCCAGCATAACGAGGTCTTTTACCTTTTTCATGTCAATTGCCGTCGCGGACTTTAGCGGTGTTCGATAAATCGGACTCCGATGAATGATCTCTTTGTTGACAATTTCGATGCGCGGCATATGCATCCCACCCGCCATGTTTCGAATGAAAAATTTGCTTAAAACGAGCTTCGTCGTGCTCGTTCCAATATCAATTCCGGCACTGTAGATCTCCTCGCTTCCAGGGACAAATGAGTGAATAACGAAGTCACCTCCTCATTTTGACGCAATCAAAAAGGCGCCTTACAAAAACCTCATCCACTGCGATGAAAGTTTGTATAAGGCGCCTTTGCCGATTAGATTCATTTGCTATAGAACGTATTATAGACGAACTGATTCTTGTTGTACACCGCTTCATTCAAAAAATTCTGTCAGATTATCTTACAATCCTCTTTTAAGCAAAGAGCGGCATCGCCATGATCGATTAAAGCTCCTTGTACGGAAGCTGCTGAAAAGTACGATGCCCACTTTTTCAACAGCTTTTTCGTAATGAGCGTAGGGACATTGCCACAAGCCCCCAACTCCGCTGTAGAAAGGTTGTGTTTTTTAAGGCACAGCTTACGACTCCCTCTTTACGATCTCACGGGCGATTGCCTCCATGCCGACCTGTTTATCCATGCTCATTCGTCTCAGCTTCCGATACGCTTCCTCCTCGGACAGGCTATATTTGTTCATTAGCATTCCCTTCGCCTTCTCAATCAGCTTTCGATCCTTCAGCTTCTGATCCATTTCCTCGACCTGCCGCCGGTAGAGCCGGGCATTTTCCGCCTGCTGCAAGGCAATTTCCACCGCTGGAATAAGGCTCGCTTCGGAAACCGGCTTAACTAAATAACCGACGATATTCGCCCTCTTCGCTTTATCGATGTATTCCCGCTGGCTGTAGGCGGTCAACAGCAAAATCGGCAGATCCAGTCTTTTCGAGATGATTTCGCTTGCCTTCAGTCCGTTTAATTTCGGCATTTTAATATCCATGATAATTAAGTCCGGCTTCAATTGAAACGCGTGCTCAATCGCTTTCTCTCCATCCCCCGCCTGAGCGATGACCTCATAGCCCGCTTCCTCAAGCATCATGGAAACATCAAGCCGGACAATCGATTCATCTTCAACGAGCAAGATCCGTTTTTTCACCGCAACACCAACTCCCTGTTCAGCGGGATATCAACCGTAGCGACAGTCCCTGCTTCCATTTGCCTGATCGAAAACTCACCCGCCAAATCATGCTCAATCAGCATCGTCACGATATCGAGCCCTAACGAAGACCTCGCCTCCGGGGCAAATCCTTTTCCATCGTCCGTGACACGAATCAAAAAACGATCCCCTTCCCGCGTAAACGTAACGTCGACCTGACCTTTATCCATCCCGTCAAATGCATGCTTCACACAATTTTGGATTAATTCATTGATAATTAACGCAATCGTCACAGCCTTGCTTGACTCAATCTGAACCGGTATTCCTGAATAGGAGAGCTCAATTTTCTTTTCCTCGCGCTCTGCTTCACCGACAAGAGCGTTGCCGATTTTCTCAACGAGCTGATAGAGATCGACGACATCAACATTTGAATTGGCAAGGATGATTTCATACACAGCGGCGATGCTCGTAATCCGGTTCAAGCTTTCAGCAAAGTAAACCTTGCTTTCTTCCGGTAATCCTCTTTTCATTTGCAGACGCAGCAGGCTGGCCACCGTCTGCAAATTGTTTTTCACCCGATGGTGAACCTCGCGCAGCGTAACAGTTTTGACGAGCAGCTCCCGTTCCTTCTCGCGCAATTCTGTGATGTTTTTCAAAATGACAATTGCGCTTTTGTCATGATCGAGCTGTGTGAGCGGGATTTTCTTCACTTGAAATATCTGGTCAAGAATAGGAATTTCGCTTACAAGCACCTCCTCCTCATCCTCCAAAATCGCAGCGACCTCCGGGAAATAATCGGTAAGCCGATTCCCTACCTTTCCTTCCCCGCCTATTTCGTGAATCAAATTAATCGCCGGGCGATTCGTATAGAACAACTCGCCCTGATCATTAATAAAGAAGATCGAATCCTCCATCACTTCAGGCAATATCGGCTGTTGCTCCGTGATCCCGATCAGCATTTCGCTCAATGTCTCATTCGCCTCCGACAAAGCCTTCACCTTTTGCTGATAATGCAGCTCTTCACTTGCTTTCTCCATAATGACCGTGCCGATAACCCGCCCCCGCGGCCCCAAGAGTGGAACAACACTTTGCTCCACTGTCCTGCCCTCCTGCGTTAACGCGCGATTTTGAAACATCGGCTTGCCTGTCCGTAACGTATTAAATACCGCCGGCTCGAACGCTTCATACGCAAACTTTCCAACTACCGGGTTCTCGTACACCGGTAAGGCTGTCGCAGGTGAGGCTTCCGCCACCACAATCGCATGCTGGCCCTCCTTCGTCAGACAGTCAATAAAAATATTCGCTTTATTCAGATCAGCAATAAGCTGTAAATTGGCGGCGACTCCTTGAATAACCTCTATATCTTCTGCGCTTAAATTCGTATAATTCAAGCACAGCTCCTGCACCATTTCTCTTCTCATCCATACTTCACCTGCTTTTTGAAAGCCGTACATTCTGGCTCTGACTCTTGTCCATAGTATATTTTTGTTACCTTTCTGATGCAACTGATTTTAAAGGGATTCTGTCTGTAACCGCTGTTCAGAAAAAACAAAAAAGATACGGGAAAGGGAGTTCATCCTTTTTCCATATCTCTAAAACCGTAGGCGCTCGCTTCGTGAAGCTATGCCTGCAACGCTTTTTGCACAAATCTCGTCAGGTTTTCGATATACAACTCGACAGAGGCAGACGAACGGTGCACGTAATAATCATCAACCGCCTGATCGGTCAATGACACGATCAGCCTTGAGATCACCTTCGGATCGAACTGAGAATCGACGCTTCCCTCTTCCTGCCACTTTCTAATATACGCTTCCAGCAGCTCATAAAATGGCGCAAACAGCTCTCTCCATTCCTGCGGGTCTGAGGAAAGCACGGCACAGCCATTCATCAGGATATTAAAAATGTCCAAATAGTCACTCATGCTGTGAAAGGCCACCCGGAGCCCTTCGCGGAGTCCCTGCTCAAACGTAGCACTTTCGTTGAGACTTTCACTCACCACGTCAAATACCTTGTCCATCATTTCCTTCGTCAATGCTTGAATCAGCGCGTTCTTCGAATCAAAATATAAATAAAACGTCCCTTGGGCTATCCCTGCCCGTTTGACAATCTCCGATACCTTTGTCGCTTCCAGTCCTTTTTCCGCGAGCACCTCGCGCGCCACAGAAAGAATCTCCGCCCGCCGCTCTGCATTCTGCTGTTTCATCACCAATCACCCGCTCGTTAAAATGGCTCCAAAAAGATCGTTCCAGACCCTTTTGGAGCATCTATTCTTATCGTTTATGCAGCCTCATGTTGATCCCGTGCTTCGGCCGCAGTGTAATCGACGGCTCCATTTTAATTGGCAGCTGATCGACGAGTTCAAAGCGGAACTCTCTGACAATCGTTGCGAGTAGAAGCATCGCCTCCATCATCGCAAACCGTTCCCCGATACAAATTCGAGGGCCGCCGCCGAAAGGGAAATAAACATATTTAGAAGGCTTGTTATCGATATTATCCCACCTTTCCGGAGAAAAAGTCAAAGGATCATTGAAATAGCGCAGATTCCGGTGCATCGCCCACTGACTGATCATCACCTCCGAGCCGGCCGGAATCTCGTAGCCTCCGAGTGTGACGTCCTGCTCTGCGTATCTTGAAATCAACCATACTGTCGGCTGAATGCGCAGCGTTTCTTTAATTACATTCTCGGTATAAGACAGCTTCGATAAGTCAGCCAGCGTGGCGGGACGATCACCTACTACCCGAGACACTTCCTGATACAATTTCTCCTCGATATCCGGGTGCTGGGAAAGCAAGTAAAAGGCCCAGCTGAGCGTATTGGCCGTTGTTTCATGCCCTGCTAAAAATAGGGCAATGACCTCGTCGCGCAGCTGCTGATCGGTCATCGTGCTGCCATCGTCTTCATCATAAGTGGAAATCAGCATGGAAAGAAGGTCGCCCCGGTCACCAGGGTGATTCCGTCTTTCTTCTATGATGGCATAGATCATGTTATCCAAGTCAGCCACCGCCTCCTTTAGCTGACGATTAACTGGCGGGACGAGCTTACCAAGTCCGATTAGATGCAAAATATGGCGGAATACATTTGTCATTTGCGTGTTGAAGGCGGTCATCACCGTATCGAGCGCGCGGCTCGCATCACGGGAGTCGCCTTGATGAAGGTCGAGGTCAAACAGAGTCTTCGTCGCGATCGCCATCGTCAGCTGCATCATTTCGTCATTGATATCCCGTTTGTCCCCATCGTTCCACTGCGCTACCATCCGCTCGCTGTAACGCACCATCGTCCCGGCATAATCAGCAATCCGCCCCGGATGAAAGGCAGGCTGGGATAAACGGCGTTGTCTGAGCCAGAACGATCCTTCACTTGTCAGTAAACCATTGCCGAATACGAGCCCCATAATTGGGTCCTGCTGATACCCTTTCGAAAACTCGCCGCCTTTGTTCATGAAAACGTATTGAATATGCTCGGGATCGTTAAGGAGAAATGACTCCCTGTCCTTCTCAAATTTCAAGCGGACAATCTCTCCATACTGCTGACTGCATTTTGTAATAAAGCGGAGCGGATCTCTCCCAAACTCAACCGTATTTCCTAAAACAGGATTTCCCTTCGGTCCGGTCGGCATCGTTTTTGCTGGCATCTTTCTGGCTCCCTTCTTCAAGACAAATTATGACTGACTGTCAGTCATAATTGTAAATGGAGTACTTCCTTATTGTCAATAATAGTCTTTAAAAACCGGGACCGGTCCAAAACAACCTTTTTTGAACCAGCCCCGCACTTTTTTACCCTATCAGACTCCGCACGGTCTTTTTAAAGCTTTCATAGACAGAAAGCCAGAGCTGGGAATCCTCTGCATATGTTGATTTCAGCGCGGCGTACATCGCTTTTTGCTTTTCCTCAAAGCCGGGGTCCTCCTTCGGTGGTAAGCCAGCCCGCAGCCCGTCAACCAATTTCTGTCCTTCAGGAGAACGCGGGCCCCATTTCCCAACAAGCTGCCCTTGTTCATCTAAAATCAAAACAATCGGAATCGCCCGCCCGCCATTTGTTAAGTGACGGTCGATCAAATCAGTATCTGCATCACGCAACGCGACACGCATTTCGACACCAGCGGCCTCTGCTACTTTACGAATGACCGGATTAATCATCATCGCATCCCCGCACCAGTCTTCGGTGATTATCAGGAAGTGAAGACGATGCCGCTTCAACGTGTCCACAAAGCCGTCCTCAGGCAGTTCAAATGCTTTATACACGCCGGTGCTTTCTTCTTTCAGCTTGCTCATTTCTTCCATGTACGTCTGAATTGATTTTCCTTCTTCAAAGTACTGCTGTTCCGTTTTCATCTCTTCACGCTCCTTATCCCCCTTATCTTAATACCCGCCACGGTGAAAAGCAAAAATGTGCCGACTATCCTTTCAGCCGTCCGACTATAATTTCTAAATCAATTGTAATTCCGGCTGTTACCCGCTCCGAAAAACGCACAATCCTCTCCCTTTCCGCGGTCCAGGACAGCGGAGACATTAACGCGAGCTGGGACAGGTGAGCTTGATTCAAGCTTGTTACATGGCTGACATCCATCACGTCAACGAGCTCAAAGTGCTCTTTAAACCGGTGGGCCGGACTCTGTTTTCGGTAAACCTTTTTCTCCGTCTCCATAAATAACGCCTCTCGCAGCTCTTTTAAATAGTTCTGGCGCGGAACGACCTTTATCACGATCCCGTCTGGAGCGAGCAGCCGCTGAAACTCCTTGTAATTGGCTGGTGACAGGATATTCAAAATCGCATCGAACACCCCGTCAGTGAATGGTGATTTTGCTAAATCCCCGACGAACCAAAGCGGCTCCTTATAGGACTGGGCAGCCAGCTTAATGCCTTCCTTTGAAAGATCAAGACCAACCCCGGTTATAACCGGCTGTTGGCTCCGCTCGATTATCCGTTGCAAATGCGACCCTTCGCCACACCCGGCATCTAACATGAAAAGAGAGGAACGCCCGGCGGCGAAGTATTCCTTAACCACTTTGGCGATCTTCTGATGTAACACGTCATATAGTCCGCTGGCCGTAATAATCTCCTGTCTTGCCATGAACAATCTTTTATCATATTGCTGATTTCCCGGGCGGTTCAGCATGTTGACGTAGCCTTGTCTCGCCAGGTCAAACGTGTGGCCGTCCGCGCAAATCAAGCTGCCATTCTTCACTTGTAAGGAGCGCCGGCAATATGGGCAGCAAATCGCCGCAATATGCTGTTGAACGCTCTCCATCTTTTTTTGTTTATTCATTCCTGCTCACTCTTCCCTTCTGCTTTATCAGGAGCCAGCGGCTGCCTGAACGAAAAAAATCACAGGCAGACTGCCTGTGATTGAGAGTAAAGGGAAACGTCCACACCCAAGTCAGGTTAAGAGTGAGGAAGCCGTCTCACATACACCTTCTCCCGTTTCGCAAAAGAAGGAATAATGGACATAAAGAAAGAAAGGCAGCACGATCCACCTTTCTTTCATGACATATTCATCGCAGAAAGACCGGCTTAAAGGATTATCCTTAAGCGGCCTTTCCAATATGAAATGAAGATTATTAAAAAAGGGCAGACTGATCCCGTTTACTCTGCAAACACAAAACAGAGCCTTTGAACGTATTTAATTACCGGTTCAAAGCTGGGAAACGCAGTCTAATATAATGTACCATTTTTTAATAATCCTCCATAACCTGCTATATTATTTATTATAGTTTCTCGTCCACCCAATGTCAAAAGCACGGATGAGGGGGTCCTCATATAGAAAGGCGGCCGGACGGAAAATCCGCCGCCTTTCTCGATTAATTACCGTTTTCCAATCCGGTATAAATATGAATCGCATCGCGCAGAAAAGCGGCCATCCCGGGCTGCTTCTTATCATAAAATGCCGTGAACCGTTCATCATCGACATACATTTGCGCCAGACCGGCGTGCGCCTCCTTGGAATAGCTCGCCCACGTAAAGCCGAGCCATTGGCGATGCAGATCGGCCGCCTTTTGCGCCAGCTCCCCCGCCGGATCGCCTGTTAAAAACGCCTCATGCAACACATCCAGAACTTCCTCGCCGAGCCTTTCCATCTCGGCATACTGCTCCTTCGTCATGCTTTTCAATGCAGCATTTGAATGCTCAACAGTCTTCTCCCCGTATTTCTCTCTTATTTCCGCGCCATACTTTCGCTCGTTCTCATCTACTAACGTCTGTTTAAACGCTTCAAACTTTTCGCTGTCACTCATCGTTATTCTCCCTTCCTTTGCAGCCAACGTCTTTTCCACAGTGGCAATCAACGCATCCAGCTGCTTTTGCTTTGTCAGAAGCTTATCGCGATGCTCTTTCAATGTCTTTACTTCATTGAAGGTCGGAGAGGTGACGATCTCCTTGATCCGTTCAAGATCTACTTCCAGCTCGCGGTAAAACAAAATTTGCTGCAGCTTATCGACCTCCGCCTGTCCATAGATCCGATACCCGGATGAATTGATTCTTGCCGGCTTCAGAATCCCGATTTCATCATAATAACGAATTGTTCGGCTCGTCACTCCCGCCATTTGCGCCAGTTTTTGCACCGTATATTCCATCACTTCACCTCCTGACTCCTTCACTATAAACGTTTACGCAGCGTCAATGTAAAGAGCGAATCCTAAAAAAATTTCACTTTCTCTCCACTTGCTCCATATACCCATATAGGGTATTATGACAAAAAGGGGGAATTTAATGCCTAACCAGTATAACGTTGGAATTTTGCTGTTTGATCATGTTGATGCGCTCGACTTCGCTGGGCCGTATGAAGTTTTTAATATGACGACGTATGAGAGGGAAGATGTAAACCACCTGCTTAAAGGTGACTTACCGCGAGAAAAGAAGCCTTTTCTCGTTCATACAGTTTCGGAGAACGGCCAGGACGTTCACGTCAATCACGGATTAATCGTCTCTCCCGACTATAGTTTGGCGAATTGTCCGAGCTTTGATGTCATCATTGTACCCGGCGGACCGCTAAAAGCGATTACCGCTGTTTCGCAAAACAAAGCAATCATTGACTGGATTGCCTCCTATCATGATAAACTGATCGCCTCCGTCTGTACCGGCGCACTGTTCGTGGCGCAATCCGGTGCGCTGGCAGGGAAGCGCGCAACAACTCACCACTCGGCATTAAGATTACTGGAAACACGTCATCCGGACATCGACGTCGTCAGAGAAGGAAAATTCGTTGACGAAGGGACGGTGGTCACCTCAGCTGGCGTCTCAGCGGGAATCAATATGGCTTTGCACGTTGTCAAAAAACTGCTCGGTGAGGAAACCGCGCACCGGACAGCAAGTACGATAAATTTTACAGCTTCGTGAAAAAATGAGTGGAGTAGAATAGAAAACTTTCTTACTATTCATATTGTTCATTTCATGGTTATTTTCTGAAAACACATTATAGCGGCAGAAACAAAAAGAAGATAGCATTGATAAAAAATCATTTCCTTTTTTTAGTCATTTTTGTTAACTTATATTTAACAAATGGTAAATTACACTTTCCACCAACACTGCCGAGGAGTGAGAATATGAATGATTTCTTTCCGTTTTTACTGCTGACCTTATTTATCGTCTTGAGCCCCGGCATTGATACCGCGCTTATCACGAAAAGGACCATTGCCGACGGCCGGCAACATGGCTACAAAATGGCGTTAGGAATAACGACAGGCACTTTAGTTCATACGTGTGCCGCGGCTTTTGGCCTTTCTGTTGTTTTAATGCAGTCAGCACTGGCCTTTGAAATTGTGAAATACATCGGGGCGATTTATTTAATTTATCTCGGGGCTTCTTCATTTTTTCAGGCAAACAAGCAGGGGAAGATGGCTCACATGACAAAGCAGGATGATCAAACGAGGCGCCGCACATCAGCGTATAAACAAGGGTTGATGTCCAATGTTCTCAATCCGAAAGTCGCCCTGTTTTATCTTACTTTCCTCCCGCAGTTTGTCAGCAGCAGCAGTGCGATTCCGGTAACTGCCCAGCTCATGATGATGGGGATCATCCACACCGTCTTATCGATCACGTGGTTTCTACTCTATGTCTGTTTTATCAACTATTTACGCAATTGGCTGATGTCGGCCAACGTTCAGCGGATGATGGATAAGGCAACAGGGGGCATTTTAATCGGGTTCGGAATTAAATTAGCACTGGAAAAACAGCAATAGCGTGAATATCCCCGAAAAGGCTGGATTTGCCTCTCCGGGGATATTGATATTCTTTGCCATAACACGAAGCCGATTAACAAAGGAAGCAGTTATCTGCTTTTCAGTATATGATACTGGCGAAGCACCTCTTGCGCCACTTCACTGTTTTCCTCCAGCCCGCTGACTGTTTTCAACACATAGGCGGGTCCGTTCTCCTGAATCATTTTCTGAAGATCCTGCGCTTCCTGATCGGCCGGATCATCAAACAGCAACGCGGCGGCGATCGCCTTAGCAAGATTGTGATAAGGCAAGCCGGCTTTTTGCGCCTGTGTTGCCGGGCGAATCAGTCTATCTTCAGGACCCAGCTTGCGGATTGGCGCTCTTCCCACCCGCGTCACGCCATCGTTCAAATACGGGTTTTTAAACCGGTTAATAATTTTTTGAATATAAGACAAATGATCGGTTTCATCCAGACCATACTCTTTGACAAGATAAGCCCCCGTCTCCTTCAATGTCTCCTCAACCTGAGTTGCAATCTTCTCATCTGCCAATGTCTGATCAATCGTCGCTTTTCCTTCGAGATAGCCGAAATAGGCGATCACCGCATGACCCGTGTTAACCGTAAATAACTTGCGCTCAATAAAAGGGGCAAGCGCTTCGACGATTTTCATTCCATCAACTTCAGGAATTTGCTCGTTCGTTTCGACGACCCATTCAAAGTAAGGTTCAACGAGCACATTGAGAGAATCCTGCACCTGAATCGGGACGATCCGGTCAACAGCGGAATTGAAGAAAAACACCCTTCCTTCGAGCCTGCTCTTTTCTTTCCCATCAAGCTGATCGATAATATGCTGCTTTAACATATCTGTCGCCCCGATTTGGTTTTCGCAGGCGATTACATATAACTTTTCATCTGTGTCAGCGATTCTCTTAGCAATTCCGCGGGCGATTAACGGCGCGATCCTTGGTAAAATAGCCGGACCGATCGCGGTAGTCAAATAGGTGGCGTTCCCAATCGCTTCGATGACTTCGTTCTCCTGGCTTAAGTTATTTAACCCGGACACATTGTCTATCGTTACCGCTTCTTTCTGCTCTGTCGCCAGTATGACGTCGTAACGCTGTTTTTCATTTAGCTGGTTAATAATTTGCTCCGCAATATCGACAAAGGTGACATGGTAGCCGGACTGGGAAAATAAGGACCCGATAAACCCTCTACCGATGTTCCCTGCTCCAAAATGGACAGCTTGCTTCAAACTAAATCAGTCCTTTATCAATTGATTTTGTAAATAATCTAAAAATAATTCCTCCAGCTTTTGGCGGATCATCGTTTCATTCGCCGATGAGAAGACCATCATCGCCCGATCACTCTCGATTAAGCTTGTACTAATCATACTCAGTATTTCCTGCTCCCTGTTGCTCATATTCTCTGGGGCAAGCATTAACAACAGGTTTTTGACCGGCATCACTTCCCCATCCATTCCTTTCACCCGGCACGGCTGCTCAAAATGAGCTACCTGAAAAATCAGCTCATGCACCCCTTCTGCCCGGCAATGGTAAAGAGCCATCGTCGTCTGCGGGATACCAAGACCTCCCGTGTGCTCCCGCTCCTTCAGTCGCTCGATAACTTCAGCTGGATTCGCGAGAAGTCCGCCATGCTCCGCCTGTTCCACCATCTCCTCTAACACATGCCAATAATCATCGCCGGAATGATGAAATACATTAAAATGATCGAGAATCGCCTCCATACTGGAATAGACATCCTTGATCTCCTGCAAAAGAATCCGGATCGCAGGAAGACGGGCAGGCTGATTGTCAGGGGCTAAATAGTGCTTGTTTCTAGTTACCCGCTCTACATTTCGCTGCAAATGCTGCTGAATGATTTCAATATCGTGATCATCAAGCAGCGGACCCACCAAAATGTAATCTATATTCGTAAAAGGGAGCCGCACTGTGGAAATAACAAGGTCATATTCCTCAAGATCTTCCGTTTGAAAATCCTTAATCGACACTATATCGACCGTCTTAATTTCAGCTACTTCGTTTTTGATCCGGCTTGCCAGCATTTTCGATGTACCGATCCCTGTCGGACAGACAACGACCGCTTTGATGCTAACCTTTTCTTCTCTCATCAATAACGCCGAGCCAAAGTGGAGGACGATAAAAGCAACTTCATCTTCAGGAAAGGTGATATCTTTAAAGTGTCTCTCAAGGCTTTGTTTTACAACGATAAAGAGAACGGGGTATTTTCTTTTGATATCCTCCGTCAGCGGATTAAATAAGTCGAACTGCTGCTTCAGCCGGTAGATCGCAGGAGCCATGTGGGCAAGCAAGCCGCGGTAAAGGGAGAAGTCATCGGCCAAATTAACATGCAGCTTGGCCGAAACCTCGTTAATGACGTCCTTTAACAGCTTTCCCAGCACGATGCTGTCATAATAGACGGACTCATCCGTCTGAACTTTCGAGCCTCTTAAAATGACTGTTAAAAAGTAAATGTCGTTCTCCGTAATCGGAATCGAGAGACTCTCCTTCAGCTCCCGGCAAATTTTTGCCATCCATTGAAACTCGGCTGTCTGATCATTTTCAATTGGATAATCCAGCTCCAACAGAAAATGATGCTCCGTCCGTTGCATTGACAGGCAAATATGAACAATTAAACCGATATAATCACTGTCTGCCAGACTGATTTGCGCTTTCTTAGCTTCCCGCTGGAGCAGTTCGTCAATCGCGCCAAAATACTCAGGCACAAAATAGCCGAGAATGTGATC
Organism: Halalkalibacter oceani; assembly: GCF_023715705.1. Classification (GTDB taxonomy): domain Bacteria; phylum Bacillota; class Bacilli; order Bacillales; family Bacillaceae_D; genus Halalkalibacter; species Halalkalibacter oceani_A. Next base: position 27,207 of record NZ_JAMBOS010000016.1, on the reverse strand, counting down.
TGTTTTCTTCCCTTGCTGCAGCAAATATAAACTTTCCAGCAAATCCTCATAAAAATAAATGAGCACATAGCTGGCTAAAGCATGGCGCTTGTTCTCTTCATGCGCCACCAGTTCAATTCCAACCCCTCTTTTTCTCGTTAACGTAATTGAAAATTTACTTAACCAGTCTGCTATATCATCGAGGTAGGAGGTTAATGTCGCCCCGCTGACCCCAAGCTGTTGGGCGAGAACCTGCTTTTTAAAAGAGGGGCCTTCATGCAGCAGTGTCACGAGCAGTTTCAGCTTGCGTTCCTCAGGTGTCTCATCAGTTGGATCAACGCTCGCCAAATGCTGGATCAATCTGTAAATCTGTTCATTTTTCCCCTTAATAAACAACCCTTCATTTCCGGTGCGGTCTACTCCTAATTCAAATTGCTGCAACATTTTCTCGATCGATTTCAGATCCCTTTGAATCGTTCGGACACTGACATTTAAATAGGTCGCCAGAGAATGAACGGTATGCTTTCCAGATGTTTTGACGATGAGATCAATAATAGATTTTTCCCTTGAGGTTATAAACATTCTTCTCACTCATTTCACTTATTAGGTGTTTCTTCCAAGAGAAAAAAGCAACAGAGAAGTGGAATTTGCGTGCTTAAGCGCGCCGTTGCCTCCCTCCTTCCGGCCGGCCCCGGCGCACAAGCGCATTTATTTGCGGTTAATAATCTCCATTAATTCTTTAGCTGATTTCGCTTCAACCATTTGATCGACATTTCCCTGCTCCGAACAAATAACAGCAATGCCTGAAAGGATTTCTAAATGCGTCCCGTCTTTTCCGGCAATCCCGAAAATCAGCTTGGCCTGCTCACCATTAAAATCAACGCCGTCCGGCACTTGGACAACTGTGAAACCGGATTTAATGACCGCCTTCTTTGCCTCTTCCGTTCCGTGCGGGATCGCGACATTGTTACCCATGTACGTCGAGGTAATCTCCTCTCGTTCCAACATCGCTTCTACATAGTTGTCTTCCACATATCCGGCCTTCACCAGCGCTTCACCAGCAAAGCGAATCGCTTCTTCCTTCGTCGCGAACTTCTGGCCGATGAAAATGTTCTCTTCAAGCAACAGATCATCATCTTGATCGAGATTCGGCTCGACGTCCGCAGCGTCTTTCTCAGCCTGTTCGATTAGCTCTGCCTGTTCTCCGGTAATGCCATTTTGCAGGCCGGCAATCAGCTTATCGTACTCCGGACTTGATAAGAAGTTATCGACTGAAATGTGGTAAGCGTCAGGTGCCTTATTACGCGCACGCGGCGTCAGCTCTTCCTGCGTGATCACGACCTCGGCGTCAGCCGGAATATTGCTGATCGCTGTATTCGTAACCGTCACATCAAGCTCTGCTTCTTTTACTTTCTTCTTGAGCAGCGAGGCGCCCATCGCGCTTGATCCCATTCCGGCATCGCAGGCAAAAACAATCTTACTGACCTCTTTCGGCAAAGTTTTGTTATTTCCTGCTCCACCTGTCACCTGTTCGGCAACCGAGCTCTTCTTACCCTTCATTTGCTCCATTTTCTTTGTTGCTTCGTCCAGATCCTCTTCTGTCTGCTTGCCTGACTTCAGTACGATCGCCGAAATGACGAACGACACAACAGTTGAAACGAGGATGGCGGCATAGTTTGCGATATAAACCATCCCTTCCGGAGCCGTTACAAGAGTAATCGCAATAATACTACCAGGAGAAGCCGGTGAAACAAGTCCCCCACCTAATAGGACGAGGGTGAAAACCCCACTCATACCACCAAGAATGACCGATACTAATAACATTGGCTTCATTAATACATAAGGGAAGTAAATTTCATGAATCCCGCCGACAAAGTGAATCAGCGCCGCACCCGGTGCAGATTGTCTTGCCATCCCTTTGCCAAACAGCATGAACGCGAGCAGCACCCCTAAACCAGGTCCTGGGTTCGCTTCGAGAAGGAACATCACCGAGCGGCCCGCTTCCCGCACCTGCTCCAGCCCGATCGGAGACAGCACACCGTGGTTGATCGCGTTGTTTAAGAATAAAATTTTCGCCGGTTCAATCAGAATACTTGTTAATGGCAAGAGCCCGGCATCGATCAGCCAGTCAACACCAGCCACCAGAATTTGCGTAAAGCCGTTTACGGCAGGACCTACCCCAAGGAAGGCGAGAATCGCCAAAATCCCACCGAGAATACCGGCAGAGAAATTATTGACGAGCATTTCAAAGCCTGCCCGGACCTTTCCATCAATCGCCTGATCAAATTTCTTAATGACATAACTGGCGAGCGGTCCCATCACCATGGCTCCTAAGAACATCGGTGTATCCGGCGCGCCGACGATCACACCCATCGTCGCAACCGCCCCGACAACCCCTCCTCGATGATCGTGAATCAGCTTTCCTCCCGTGTAACCGATTAAAAGCGGCAGCAGGTAGGAAACCATTGGATCTACCAAACTGGAAAGGCTTTCATTTGGAAAGAAGCCAGTTGGTATAAATAAAGCTGTAATCAAACCCCATGCAATAAAAGCACCAATATTCGGCAATACCATTGAACTGAGGAAGTTACCAAACTTCTGCACTTTCACTTTCATATTTGATTGTGCCATTTCATTCTTCCTTTCAAAAAATAATCATAACTGCTAACTCAATCATAGAGCAGCCTTAAAGCGGGATTCAATGACAATGAAAACTAACTTTGTCGCCCTGTTTATGACAAGACTATCGTTTCTCAAGTTATAAGTGTCTCCTTATAGTGGAATAACTATCCTTCCTTTTAGAAGAAGATGTTTCAGCTGCTGCCACAAAAAATAAGCCTGGGGCAAAAAAGGCTCGTTTCCTTTCCCTCAAGCTTAAAAGCAGGACTACATACAGCACCAACGTAGTGAAGTCTAATTACGAAGCGGTATATCGGTTACTCCCCTCTCCGATAAAGCAATTCTCCCTCAGCGGAATAAGCAGAAACCGTGTCGACTCCCTCAGTACCGTCATCTTGTTCTGAAACAAGATACCAATAGGCTCTCCCGTTAGTTCGTATTAGATTTGCATCACGTTTGCCATCGCGATAATCAATCGTCATTTTTTTAATTTCAGGGTCACTCATTTCTCCGAAAAATACAGTTGTATAGGAGCCTTCGTGATCCGTAGAAGCATCCCCTTTATGCCACGTTGATTGACTAAAAGAAAAAGGCTTTCTATCCCCCTCCGTAGCGTGACCTGAACTCCCTTGATAATCCCAACCATCTTCTTTTAATGAAAAGTGCAGTATTCCATATCTCTCCTGAGACTGGTAAAAAGCAAATGCCGTTTCACTTAATTCTTCAGTATGAAAAACATCAGCTGCTGCAAGCTCACTTTCTAATGCCGCTTCCTGTACCGTTTTAAATTGAGTGTTTGTATCCTCCTCAACGATAGGGCTACAACCTGAAACCAACATCAACATGAGATAGAAGGAACCTATCGCAAATAAAAGGAATCCTCCTTGTTTGATTGCCTTCATTAAATCAGCCTTTCTTTTTTAGTGCATACAAAACCAACAGCCGTTGTCACAGCTTACCTTTACTTCCACCCTTTTGTTGAAAAAAACAGGTCCTATTTTCTAGATTTATTTAATCAGTACAGTCCTAATCCTCCCAATAAAAAATGGCGTCCATCACTAAATATTGATTAGGTTTTCGATAGATTGTTGGTATTTTCGTTTGAACGGACAGAGGTTGAGTCAATTCTTCAGTCTCTAATAATTCATACTGAAACTCTTTTAATGATTGTTTCAATTGTTCTTCAGTTCTTTGAAATTTCTCACTACAAACGAATCTATTAGTCCCGTCAAGTAACGTGCCATATGCTCCACCCACTTCTTCATTTGTTTCAACCTTAATTTTTTTATACCTGTCATCTTCACCGATGATTGCTACAGGTGCTAAGCGGCAAATATCTATAATCATTCCATTTGTCTTAACCTCTTGAACCCCGTATTTCTCTTCAACGACTGTACTATCTTCTTTTCGATAGCAAAAAAATTCAACAAAAGAGGCGTATCCACTGCCAAAATGATTCCACTCTGCCTCACATACTAAATGAGGTATACGGTTAATTCTATAAAATAGCCCTCTAATATGTGCTTCAATTTCTTGTTCATTCTTTGTATCATAAGGGTACGTTTCTCCAAGAATTTCCCCCTCGATTAAGGCTTGTAATTGTTCTTTAGAAAACATTGATGAAGTACCTCTTTCGTCACTAATAGTAGGTCTGCCAACTCCTAAACTAAAGCTACCCATTACCTTAAGTACATTCTTTCACAACGTTAGGACAGCAAGGAGTTATTCTAGTTTACTTGATAATTCAAGCAATATTTCTTCTACAAGAGAGTATATTGTTTGCTCTAATTCCTTATTATACTGAGCCTGGCTTTGACTGCATCCAACTAACAACATTAACATAATAATCAATACATGATGTGTTTTCATAATAGCCCCTTCGATTATTGTAAAGGACCCCTTAGTAAACCCTCTACTTCCATTTTATACTCTATAAATTCATACCATTAACTTTAACATAAAAGTAACATTTTTCCTCAATTATTCCACGCCATTCATGCTATAAGAATTCTGAAAACAACTTATTATCTCTGCCTATTGATTCATGTAGAAGGCATATGAAAAGGGCCATGCAAAAGGTGAAAACAGCCTCTTGCACAGCCCCTAGTATGGCTAACCGGTTTTGTTTCAGTCTTCCTCAAATAAGCATCCTATTTCCGGAATTTGACTAAGCTCTTGTTCAATTCCTTCGTATTCAAATAGACAGCCTGATAAAGCCGGAATAGCTCCTTGTACTGTGCAACGTTGTCTTTTATCGGCTGAAATTCCTTTTCGACCTTCAAAAATGCATCTGCACATTGGCGCAGGCTCGTAAACCAGCCGCAGCCGACAGCGGCCAGCATTGCCGCCCCCATTCCCGGTCCTTGCTCGCTTGAGAGCTTAACGATGGTCGCTTCAAAAATATCGGCCTGCATTTGCAGCCATGTTTCGTTCTGCGCGCCCCCGCCGATGGAGACAACCGTTTCAATCTTCTTGCCCTGCTCACGGAAAATTTGCACCGACTCATGCAAAGAACATGTAATTCCCTCCAGGATGGCGCGAACAAAATCTTTCCGTTTATGCGAGCTGTCAATGCCGATAAAGCTGCCCCGGATCACCGAATCGGCATGCGGCGTTCGCTCCCCGGCCAAATACGGGGTAAACAGCAATCCATTGGCGCCAGGCGGAACCGTGTCGACTCCTTCGAGCAGTTCGGCATAGCTTTCACCCTTCGCAAATTCCTCTTTAAACCAGCTGAGGCTGAACCCGGCAGCCAGCGTCACACCCATCGTATAAAAGCAGTCAGGGGCGCCATGATTAAAATAGTGAACGGTTCCCTGAAAATCTTTATCCCCGCTTGATTCATAGGAAAGCACAACGCCGGACGTTCCGATGCTCGCCAGCGTCCTCCCCTCCTCAAGAATGCCTGAACCAATCGCTCCGCACGCATTATCGGCCCCTCCGGCAAATACACGCGTTTGTCCAGGCAATCCGGTACGTTCAGCAATCTCTGGCAAAACGGTGCCCACCTCTTCATGCGAACCGATCAGCGGCGGACAAAAATCAGGCTCCAGTCCGAATAGGCGACATAGCTCTGCACTCCATTCTTTTCTAGCGATATCGAGCAATAGCGTCCCGGCCGCATCCGAATAATCGATATGAAGCTGCCCGGTCAGCTTCAGCCGGACATAATCCTTTGGCAATACAAATGTGCGTGCTCTTTGAAAAAGCGCAGGCTCATGCTTTTTCACCCATAAAATTTTCGGCAAAGTAAACCCTTCTAACGCCGGATTCTTCGTCACCTGAAGAAGCCGTTCCTTGCCGGCCGTCTCGTAAATTTCTCGGCATTCTGCTGTAGTCCGCGTATCATTCCAGAGAATCGCATTGCGAACAGGCTTCTGCTTCTCATCCAAAAGCACGAGGCCGTGCATCTGACCGGAGAAGCTGAGCCCCTCAATCTGTGAGCGGTCTCCGGCAAACTGTTCCAGCAGCTCGCTCAATCCGGCAATCGTCTGCTTCACCCATATGTCCGGCTCCTGTTCACTGAAGCCTGCTTTCTGCTGGATTAAAGGATAGGCTTTGGAAACCTCTGCCGCTACTTCCCCGTGCTGATTGACAAGCAGCAGCTTGACGGCGCTCGTTCCTAAATCAATTCCGATTACAAAGTTCATCGCATTCCCTCCCTCTTTGTTTGTTTATTAAACGAATAAAGCATTATATAATAGATCCTGTATCTTTATTGCAGGGAGGCCAATTATGGGGCGTGCATTATACAGTATCCTTGAATGGATCACACGTTTTGCCTATTTAAATGGGCTATGGATTTTCTTTACAATAACGGGCGGGATCGTACTAGGATTATTCCCAGCGACCGTAGTGATGTTTTCCGTTATGCGCCAATGGCTGAAAGGGAAGAGCGACCAGCCTGTCTTTCCTGCATTTTGGCGGCTTTACAAGCAGGAATTTTGGAAGAGCAACCGGCTGGGTCTCATCATCTATCTCATTTCATTTATCTTCATCTTCAATCTCTTTTTTCTTCAGGCTAATATCGGTGAGCTGCTGCTCTGGACATCCGCTCCGTTGCTTGGCGGGATGCTGTTCTTTGTTCTTATACTATTTTATCTTTTCCCGACCTATGCGCATTTCGACCTACCTGTTTTTCAGCTGTTCAGGCATGCCTTCTTAACGATGCTCGTCAGCCCTCTTCATACATTGTGTATCATCCTCGGCCTCGGCGGCTTTTATTTGCTCGCCACCGTCATTCCGGCATTGGCTGTCGTATTCGGTGCCAGCTTCTACAGCTTCATTACGATGTGGGTCTCCCTTGACGCATTTCACCGAATACATAAGAAAAACGCGTAGCGACCTTTCTTAGAAGCAGTGTGGAGCCGTTATACTCTTTAAGGATGGCTGAAAACGAGCTTTTTATAGTCATCCTCGTAACGCGCGAAGCCGGCGCCCCGCCCTCCAAAATTTTTATTCTTTTTAAGAAAAGCGCGTAGGGGCTTTTTTTATCACTACCCTTTTACCGCGCTCGATGAAATCCCTTCGACGATTTTGTTGCTGAAGAACAAAAAGGCAATCAAAATCGGCAGCACGCTAATAACAAGCGTCGCTCCGATCGCGCCCCAGTCTGTCATATATTGGCCGACGAAGTTTTGAATGCCGACGGTCAATGTTTTGTAGGCGTCTGAACTGATAAACGTATTTACAAAAACAAACTCATTCCAGTTATAAATCATATTAATAATCGCCGTCGTCGCCAATACCGGACTGGAAATCGGTAAAATAATCGTAAAGAACAGGCGGTGCAGGGACGCTCCGTCAATGATTGCCGCTTCTTCAATTTCTTTAGGAATCGTATAATAAAAGCTAAGCAAAATCATGATCGTAATCGGCAAGTTGTAAGCCGTGTAGGTTAACACAATCGACAGCGGATTATTAATTAAATTCACACTTAAAAACATACTAAAAAGCGGAATTAACGCAGAATGAATCGGAATCATCAACCCTACCATAAACAGCCCTAATACGAGCTTACTCAGCTTCCATCTCATTCTTGTAATCACAAACACAGCCATACTCGCAATTAACAGCGTCAAAATAATCGAAACTCCGGTAATCCAAATGCTGTTCCAAAAGTAAGTGCCGATCCCGCCTTCCCAGACAGCTAAATAGTTTTCCCATCTGATTTCCTGCGGAAGTGCAAATGGTGAACCAGCGAAAATTTCACGATTGCTCTTTAAGGAAAAGAGAAACAGCCAGATAATCGGAAAGATTTGAAAAACAGCTACAGCAGTTAAACAGAGATACAGAAAAAAATAACCAATACGCCCCATCGCCTAAACCTCCCTTAATATTGGATCTCTTCTTTGTCAGCGGTCAGCTTGCGGATAATGATCGTCACGATCAGGGTGATCAGAAGCAGCATAAACCCGACGGCGCTTCCATAACCGAAGTTATAGTTGCCGAAAGCAAGTTTGTACATATAAGAGGCCATTACTTCACTCGCGCCATTCGGACCGCCACCGGTCATAACATAAATCAAATCAAAGTATTTCAGTGAGCCGACAATCGCCAGCACAATCGTTACTTTGATCACGCCCATGATTAAAGGCAGCTTAATCCGGGTCGCTATCTGAAATGGCGTCGCGCCATCAATCTTCGCCGCTTCAATGATTGATTCAGGGATACTTTTCAGCGCCGCATAATAAATCAGAATATAAAAGCCGGCATATTGCCACAAAATCGGAATGAAGATCGAATAGAGGACAATATTTGGATCAGCGAGCCACAGCGGCGGATTTTGCACGCCGATTGCCATGAGTATCGTATTCAGCATGCCATTTGAAGGATTATAGATTTTAATCCACAGCTGGGCGATGGCGACTGACGACAGCAGCATCGGAATTAAGTAAATCTTTCTCAAAAGGTCGGCCCCTTTGATTTTAGAAGCCAGGATCATGGACACAGCTAAATAAATAACAAGGCTGACAGTCGAAAAAAGAGCTAATAAAAACGAGTGTCCAGCACTTTGCCAGAAGTTTGCATCCTGGAGGACGTTTAAATAGTTTTCCAGACCAATAAACTGCATTGCGCCAATTCCGTCCCAATTCATCAACCCATAATAACCAGTTAATAGTAAAGGAATGAAGATTAATAGACCTACGAGTAACAATGCAGGGAGAATATATAAAGAGATAAACCATTTATTGGACATCACTCTGTTCATATCGATACCCCCTTATTTACGAAATAGAAAAGAGCCTGGATCAAAAGGTTGTTTTCACCTTTTCCAGGCTTAAAGCAGCGCGCGACGTCTGCGCCTGGTTTTACACGTCCGTTACGGAAGCAGCTTTCTTCACGAACGGCAAAGCGGGGCAGCGGGGCACGCCGCTGTTTTTCATAATGCCATCATTTATTTACCAGATTACTGCGCTGAAAGAGCCTCTTCATGCTGTCTGGCAAAATCCTCAGGGGTGATTCCCCCGCCAAATAAAGATTGAATTAAATCTAAATGTGTTTGCGCTACGGCAGCCGTCATTTGAACATCAGCATAAAGAGTCAGATTCGTAGCATCATTCAAATCTTCCAATACCTCGACATACATCTCAGGTAAATCAAGACCCTCTCCGTCGACAATCGTTGCCGGAATCACGCCCGCTTCTGCTACGGCTCTTGAGCCCCATTCCTCCACAAAATAAGCGGCAAACTGCTTCGCTTCCTCTTTCACATCAGAATCTTCAGCGACGAACAATCCGACTCCCGGTCCACCGACAAAGCTGTTAACATCACCTGCTCCGTTCACGGTCGGGAACTTGAAGTAGCCTACGTTGTCCCTGAATTCCTGCGGAACATCCTCATTCGTTGTATAGTTTGGCAAATCCCATGTCGCGATCATGTACATCGCCGCCTGCTCATTCATAAACATGCTTTTTGCTTCTTCATCGGCCAGTCCGTTGAATCCGCTTACAAACGAGTCGTTATCGACCATCTCCTGTACCTTTGCCGCCGCTTCGACTAAAGCCGGATCCTCAAATGAACCTGAGCGGTTAATCGCATTTGTCAGCACATCGGTTCCGCCAATCCGGTCAGCAAAGTACATGAACCACATTGAACCTGTCCAACGGTCTCTGTTGCCGAGTGCGATCGGCTGCACATTATTTTCATTCAAGGTGGCGATCACCTGCTCAAATTCCTCATACGTCGTTGGCGCTTCCAGATTATACTCGTTAAAGATCGCTTTATTATAGTAGACATAGACCGTATTTAATTCTAAAGGCAATCCATACGTCTGCCCATCTTTTTCATACGCTTCGAGCGTTCCCGCTACAAAGTTATCACGCAGTCCGCCCTCCAGCATATCATCCAACGGACTGAACTTGTTCCCGTCAACGAAAGGATCCAAGTAACCGGCCGCCCATGTCATCCCGACATCCGGTAGCTCGTTCGCCGCGGATAAAACCGTAATTTGATCCTTATACTGCTCATTGCTTAACACTTGAAGGTCAATCGAAATCCCGTGCTCCTCCTCAAAATCGGCAATGATCTCATTGACAATCCGGTAATGTTCTGCCGAGCTGCCCTGTGGCCATAAATGCATGAACTCTACCGTCGCTCCTCCCTCTGCGCCACTATCGTCTCCTGCCGCATCCTCATTTGTGTTTGAACATCCTGAAACAATAAGCACCGCTGCCAGTAACATAAAAAACGATGTAACCGCTTTCCTTTTCAACATTGCGGAACCCCCCTTAATTATTGTTGGAAGAAGTTAGTATTCTCTAACTCAACGCTAGAATAGCATGAAAAACATCGTTTGTCTAGTGGATAAACTAAGTGATAAATTGAATAAATCATGTTATAATAAACCCCAGGGAAGCGGTTGCATTACATCTGACGACCAACGCACTTTAATGAGAACTTAGCCTGATTCTAAAAAAAATCAAGAAAGCGTGGATCAATCATGAAAATGACTCAAACGTTCAACCAGCATGTCGTCAAAAAAAGAAATAAGTCCTTGATCCTTCATGCGATTAAACAATTTTCTCCCGTTTCCAGAGCAGCCCTTGCCAACAAAACCGGTCTCAATAAAGGAACCGTCTCCTCGCTCGTTAATGAGCTGCTGGAGGAAAAACTAATTCTTGAATCCGGACCGGGCGTCTCAAGCGGCGGAAGAAGGCCGGTCATGCTGCTGTTTAATCAAGCGGCCGGCTATTCAATCGGGATTGATCTTGGCGTCAACTATGTTCTCGCCGTTCTTACCGACCTTCAGGGTGTGATTTGCTATGAAAAACAGATTAAAGTAAACCGCCCGACCTTCATCGAGATTAGAGACATTCTTTATGAGGTAATCGACGAATTAATGGCCAATATGCCTGACAGCCCGTACGGGGCCGTCGGAATCGGGATTGGTGTTCCAGGTACAGTAAGCACAGCCGAAGAAATTTTGCTCGCCCCTAACCTGAACTGGAGAAATGTCGATCTGAAAAGCCTCCTCGAAGAAAAATATCGCGTGCCGGTCAAGGTGGAAAACGAAGCAAATGCCGGGGCTTACGGGGAAAAGAAATTCGGCATCGGCCAGAAATGCAATGACATCATTTATATTAGTGGCGGAATCGGAATTGGGGTCGGGCTTATTTTGAACGGCGAGCTTTATAAAGGGCATAATGGCTTATCCGGTGAGCTCGGTCATATGACGATCAAGCTTGATGGACCGCTCTGCAATTGCGGCAACAAAGGCTGCTGGGAGCTCTACGCCTCTGAAAAAGCGCTGCTGCAAATGGCCGAACGTCAGGGAATTTTTTCAAGTAATGAAGAAGCAACCTTGGAAGCCGTTGTTCAGCTGGCAAGCTCCGGGGATGAAAAGACTTTGCAGCTAATCCGGGAACTCGGTGAAAACCTGGCCATCGGAATTAACAACATTATTAATACGTTTAATCCTGAACAAATTATTATCGGCAACCGGCTCGCCGCCCTGCAAGCATGGCTTGAAGAGGCGCTGAAGGACAACTTGAAAAAGCATGCCTTAGCCACGCACCAGAAGAACCTGCAAATCGATTTTTCTAAATTGGAAAAGCGTTCAGCCGCCCTGGGGGTTGCCGCCTCCTCTGCCGAGCATTTCCTGGCAATTAATTTAGAAGAAAACTAAAAAGGCTGAAAGTCCAGCCTTTTGCCACAGTAATCTGTAAGCGCTTTACTAAATTCATGTAGAGGTGATAAACATGTCGATCATTCGAAACCCGATCTTGCCAGGCTTTAACCCGGACCCGTCCATTTGCCGAGCCGGTGAAGATTATTACATTGCCGTTTCGACCTTCGAATGGTTTCCTGGTGTAGGCATCTACCATTCAAAGGACTTAAAAAACTGGCGGCTCGTTTCCAGGCCGTTAAACCGTCTCAGTCAGCTGCAGATGATCGGAAATCCGGACTCCGGTGGAGTATGGGCGCCGGCCCTCTCCTATCATGACGGGCTGTTCTGGCTCATCTATACGGACGTAAAAGTGACCGAGGGACAATGGAAGGACTGTCACAACTATCTCGTCACATGTGAGACGATTGACGGTGAATGGTCAGAGCCGATTCATATCAACAGCTCAGGCTTCGACCCTTCCTTATTTCATAATAATGACGGGAGAAAGTATTTCGTAAACATGGTTTGGGATCACCGCGTCTCTCATCATAATTTTTACGGTATCGTTCTACAAGAGTTTGACGCCGAACAGAAAAAGCTGGTCGGCAAAAAAGAAATCATTTTTAAAGGAACTGATATTAAGCTGACTGAGGCCCCGCATGTATATAAGGCAAATGGCTATTATTATTTGCTGACGGCTGAAGGCGGTACAAAATATGACCATCAGGCGACCATCGCACGTTCGAAAAATATATGGGGACCTTATGAAGTTCATCCGGAAAACCCGCTTATTACATCGTTTCCTTATCCAAGAAACCCGCTGCAAAAGGCCGGCCACGCTTCAATCGTCCAGACGCATACCGATGAATGGTTTCTCGTTCATTTAACAGGCAGACCGTTGCCAAGAGAAAATCAGCCATTGCTCGACCCGCGTGGCTTCTGCCCGCTCGGAAGAGAAACGGCGATTCAGCGGCTTGAATGGAAAGACGACTGGCCCTATGTCGTCGGTGGCAACGAGCCGGCACTCGAAATCGAAGGACCGGCCATCGACGAAGTAAAATGGGACGACGTTGCCGAAAAGGATGATTTTGACCAGGATACATTGAGCCTCCATTTCCAGACGCTACGGATTCCGCTTGATGAGAGCATTGCTTCACTTAAGGACCGCCCAGGCCATCTGCGGCTCTACGGAAGGGAGTCACTGACATCGAAGTTTACCCAGGCCTATGTGGCAAGGCGCTGGCAGCATTTCACCTTCACCGCCGAAACAAAGGTTGCCTTCCACCCTGAGACATTCCAGCAGGCGGCCGGACTAGTAAACTATTACAATACGCAAAACTGGACTGCGCTCCAGTTAACATGGAATGAAGAAAAAGGCAGAGTGCTTGAACTGACGACATGCGATAATTTTACATTTGATCAGCCGTTACAGGACCGCCCGATTGTCATCCCTGAGAATATCAACTACGTTTATTTGCGCGTTGACGTAAACACCGGTCTTTATCGTTATTCCTACTCCTTTACCGGCAAGGAGTGGACAGAAATCCCGATCGACTTTCACTCCTATAAACTGTCGGATGACTATATCCAGGGAGGCGGTTTCTTCACCGGTGCCTTTGTCGGGATGCAATGTCAGGACACGTCCGGCCAACGTTTACACGCCGATTTCGATTACTTTATCTATAAAGAGCGGCATCATTAAGAAAACCGCGTAGCGGCTTTTCTTAGAAGCGGCGTGCGGAGCCGTTACAATCGTTTAAGGATGGCTGAAAACGGGCTTTTTTCAGCCATCCGCGTAACGCGCGAAGCCGACGCCCTGCCAGGAATCAGTCTCCCGGCAGGGCCATTTTTATTTAAACGCAAAGCGGTACGTCGTCGCCGTCCGATACTCCTCATCTTTTTCCAAAACAATAGACGGAAAATCAGCGTGATGGACAGCGTCAGGATGATGCTGTGTCTCCAGGCAAACTCCCATATGCTTTTTCCAACGGTCTTCGCCAATCGTATTGGCTGTATAAACGACAACGCAAGGTTCATCCGTTTCGACGATTAGCTCCCTCCCACTTTCCTCATCAACTAAACGGATTTCTTCCTGATGGTTCGCGCTTAAAATGAATGGATGATCGTAGCCGTCCCCGGCCAACTGATTCTGCGGATGATGCGACGTGACCCCGTCCTCCAGACGTCTTCCTCTCCGGAGATCAAATGGGGTATTCGCCACGTCAAGCTTTTCCCCTGTCGGCAGCAAACTCTCATTCAGTGGCAAAAAGCGGTCGCTTTTTAACGTAAGCTTATGTTGAAGCACATCCCTTTGTCCATTGCCGCTCAAGTTAAAATAAGAATGGTTCGTCAAATTAACAATCGTCTTCTGATCCGTCACCGCCCGATAAGAGATCGTCAGCTCGTTATTATTGTTTAACTGATAGCTCACCTTTACGCGCAAATGACCCGGGTAGCCTTCTGTCTGATTATGGCTTTCATGGGTAAAGATCACTTTCAGTTCATCAGCGCTTTCTTCCGTCTCGGTCTCCCACACGACTTTATCAAAGCCGTACTTCCCGCCATGAAGATGGTGATCCCCTTCATTTTTCGCCAGGCGGTGCACCTTGCCGTCCAATTCAAACTCGGCATTGCCAATTCGACCTGCCACCCGGCCGATGACGCAGCCCAAAAAAGCAGCCTGATCGAGATATTCCTCCAGCGTTTCATAGCCTAAGACGACATTCTCGAGCCTGCCGTGCTTATCTGGAACGACGATCTTTGTTATCGTACAGCCATAGCTGATACAGCCGACTTCCATTCCATTGTTGTTTTTCAGCATAAAAGCTTTGACTGTCTGCCCGTTGATTGTGCCGAATGTGCGTTCACTAACTTTCATTCTTACCTCCCCTTCCCCCGCTTATGTAAAAATGTACTGAGCGCCAGTAAGCGCCAGTACATTTTATCTGTGAAACTATGATGAATGAACACTCGCAAATGTTTCTAATAAGTACTTGTTTACAGTTGCCTTCAGCTGCTCCTGTCTGCCGGACTGATTATTGTCGATGCTTTCGATCCGTAACGCATGCTGCTCCAGCTTATGAAAGTCTGTTTTCCCTTCGACGATCTCACGGCCGATTCCCGTCGTGTAGCTGCGGTAACGTTCCGAGATGAAATCGTCCAGTACACGGTCATCAATTAATCGTTGCGCTACCTTGGCCCCGATCGCAAAAGCGTCCATTCCGGCAATATGAGAATGAAACAGATCGTCGACATCAAACGAGCCGCGTCTGACCTTCGCATCAAAGTTCAGTCCGCCCGACCCAAGGCCGCCGTTTTTAATAATTTCATACATTCCTAATGTCGTTGAATACAAATCCGTCGGAAATTCATCTGTGTCCCAGCCGAGCAACGGATCTCCCTGATTCGCATCGACTGAGCCGAGCATCCCGTTAATACGCGCCGTCCGCAGCTCATGCTCAAACGTATGCCCCGCCAATGTCGCATGGTTCGCTTCCACATTGAATTTAAAAATATCCTGCAGGTCGTATTTTTGCAAAAAGGCGAGACCCGTCGCAACATCAAAATCATATTGATGCTTTGTCGGCTCCTTCGGCTTCGGCTCAATTAAAAACTGGCCGTCAAAGCCAATTTCCTTTGCATAGTCTTTCGCCATATGGAAGAAGCGCGCCAGATTATCAAGCTCCAGCCCCATATCGGTGTTAAGCAGTGTTTCATAGCCTTCACGCCCACCCCAGAACACAAAATTTTCAGCTCCTAAACGCTTGCCGATTTCCAGTCCCTTCTTTACTTTCGCGGCGGCATAAGCAAATACATCCGCATTCGGCGATGTGGCCGCTCCATGTAACCAGCGCGGATGAGTAAACATATTCGCAGTGTTCCAAAGCAATTTCACTTTGCTCGTTTTCAAGTATTCTTCGATTCTGTCCACGATCACATCGATATTTTTCAAAGTTTCGCTCAAAGAATCCGCTTCCGGCGCAATATCAAAGTCATGGAAGCAGAAATACGGCACGCCAAGCTTTTCAAAAAACTCAAATGATGCCTCAACGCGCGCTTTCGCCAACTCCATTCCTGACAAATGATCGTATGGACGTACAGCGGTCCCCGCCCCGAACGGGTCATTTCCTTCCCCTGTAAACGTATGCCAATAGGACACAGCAAAGCGGAGAAACTCCTCCATCGATTGCCCGTTAATCTGCTCATCCGGATTATAATATTTATACGCAAATGGATTGTCTGAACTTGCCCCTTCAAACTTAATTTGCTTCACATTGCCAAAGTAGCTCATCTTCCCATCTCCCCTTATCCATTTTAGAAAACGCTTTCAGCAATTGCATTATATCACCATTAACTTAGTTTGTCTATCGGACGTACAAAGTAATTTTTGTTTTTTTAAGCAGAGCAAAAATCACCTACAGAAGATCGATATCTCCAATAGGTGATTTTCGTTTTATTTATGAGGGACGCAACGTCTTTAACGCCCCGCTCCAGGCAATGACTTGATCAAGCATTTCATTCACATTTTTTTGATGCAATTCAGCAGGCTTAAGTGTTGTAAAGTTCTCAAAATCAGTAAACAGCGACAACGTTGGATGAGTTCTCACATCAGCAACGAGCAGCTCGCCCAAAATCCCGCGTAAATGCTCCGCCGCACGAGCTCCACCTGTTGACCCGTAGCTGACAATCCCGGCCGCCTTGTTAAACCATGCTTCACGGGCAAAATCAACCGCATTTTTCAATGCACCCGTAATACTATGATTGTACTCCTGAACGATGAAGACAAATCCATCTAAACCGGCAAGCTTTTCGTTCCACGCTGCAATCCCCGGCTCAGTTCCATCCGTCGTTCCTAAGAACGGCAATTGAAACTCCGCAATATCAACAATTTCGTAGTTGGCATCACCACGCTGCTCGGCGATACCTTTGACCCATTCCCCGACCTGCGGACTCACTCGACCATCACGTGTACTACCAAGAATAATCCCGATATTCAGCTTCTCTGTTGCCACTGCTTCTTCCTCCTTGTTTTCTACCTCAATTAGTACCCACCTGTAAAACTCCCCACCTCTTTTTCTAAGAGTGTGAATATTTACCAGCTTATTATAAGCGAAGGTGCTTTCTCTATACAAAGAATATGGCTTAAACAAACGTTTCATTAACTAACCCTCTTAATAGGCTTGTATACGGCGATACCCCTTCTTTCTATTATTTGTCTCTCGAATTAATTTGGCGTCATCGGCAATTGGAATGTCGTTATTTGTTAGTTACAGAGTAACAAGGGATCGGTAGAATAATAAAGGACTGTGCAGATTAAGACAACCACACAGCGGCTTTTCTTTCTATACAAAGGAGGAACGATATGGATGACTTCTCATACACGTATTAAAATCCCAGAAGGATTTTGGGTGGGACTACAACAATTGGGAATTGCTCCTCAGGACATCATTCGAAAAGCGCAACTGCCCCTTACGATTATTTCAGAACCGGCTGTCAACACAGCTCAATATTTTGCGATTTGGCAAAGTTATTCAGATCTCATCGGCGATATAGCTAAAGGAATCATCCAGCTGGCGACCTCCTTTGAAACATCGAAATACCCACCGCCGGTCTTAGCGACTTACCATGCGCGCGACTATCGGGACGCCTTATATCGAATGGCCCGCTACAAGCAGCTGTGTCCCCCCGAATCTTTACACATTACTGAGGAAGATGGACACTGTACGATCGAACTGAAATGGCTCTGCCCTGCGCAAGCTGGACCGCCAATGCTTATTGGGATCACCCTGGCCTTTCTTCTCGAACTAGGCCGCCGTGGTACGGGACAACCATTGAAAGCGAGGGCAGTTGAATTTTCCCATCCAATGGGAGACAGTGAAACACTTGAAGCATACTTTGGCTGTCAGATCCAGACCAATGCAGCCTGCAACCGTCTGACCTTGGAGCGAAGCGAGTTAGACCTCCCTTTTGTCTCCTACAACGCAGAATTACTGGAAATTCTTACTCCGATTTTGGACCAGTCGTTTGACGAGCCATACGACAGCTTTCCAATTACCAGGAAGGTCAAGTGGATTATGAAACGCAGCCTGACAAGGGGGCGTCCTTCTATTCATTCTGTTGCGGGCGAATTAGGGATAAGCGACCGCACATTGCAACGCCGGCTTATAGCTGAGGGAACAAGTTTCAAACAACTGTTGATACAAACCCGGCATGAACAGGCAAGAGAATACCTGGCAAACCCTACACTCGACATTAAGGAAATAGCTTTTTTAATTGGCTATGAAGACGAGAGTTCATTCTACCGGGCTTTCCGCCATTGGGAAGGCGACACACCTTCCCAATGGCGCATACAGCATTTAAATATCCATGCAAAAGAGCGCTTTCTGAAGCGTGATAAGTAAAACAAGGAAAGAGGGATATAAATGGAAATGAACCTACACACTAAAACAGCTTTAGTTACAGGGTCAACAAAAGGGATCGGGAAAGCAATTGCTTTTGAACTTGCCAAAGAAGGTGTGAATGTATTGATCAATGGCCGAAAGGAGGACGAAGTGGAACGAACAGTCAATCAAATAAAGGCAGAATTCCCTCAGACCTCTCCGCAAAATGCTGCAGCTGATCTGGTCAATCCTAAACAGAGAGAAGCCTTATTTGAAAAGTATCCGAATATTGATATTCTCGTTAACAATATGGGAATTTACGAAATCATGCAATATGAGGACATTGACGATCAAATATGGGAAACATACTTTCGCACCAATGTCCTGGCCGCAAATGGATTATCCAAATTTTATTTACCTACCATGGCGCAGCGCGGTTATGGTCGCATCCTCTTTATTGCAAGTGAGGAGGCAGTAATGCCATCAGGGCAAATGCCTCAGTATTGTATGACCAAATCAATGCTATTATCCTTAGCCAAGAGCCTGTCTAAATTAACAAAAGGGACAGAAGTTACAGTCAATACGATTATGCCGGGACCAACCCTCTCGGAAAACGTACAACAGATCATTGAGAGCTTGTATCCAAATAAGATGACGTTCTCAGAAAAGGAGGAAGCATTTATGCTGGCAAACCTTCCTCAATCTGAGATACAGCGTTTTATTAGACCAGTTGAAATCGGTCGACTGGCTACCTTTCTATGCAGCCCTTATGCCTCCGCATTTAAAGGCTCTCCTATCCGTATGGATGGCGGAATGGTACCGACTATTTTTTAGATCAACTCATATATCAAAAAAAACAAGAACTTGCCATCAGGCGCAAGTTCTTATTTTTAGTTGGCAGGTGCCGTCAACCTACATTCATTAATTATTTTAAAAACTCACGAATCTATCGTTTGCTTTCTCCTTTTCTACCAAAAAAACTGGTGCTGAGTAGCCACACCAGTTTTTTCATTCCTTCATTATTCTTCTCCAGCAAGCTCCTTAATCTTGTATTCTTAACGGACGGCGCGCTCTATTGCTGTGCGACTTCAGTAATGCTGTTAATTTCATCTGACATTTTTTCAATCGCTGCGGTTTGCTGCTCGATGGGAACCCATAACCTCCTCTGTCGTCGTGGCATTTTCTTCTGAAATTGCCGAGAGCGACTGCATAAAGTTCATCTGCCTTATGCTTCATTTGCTCACCTGTCTCGACCACTTGCGAAATGACGTCCTCAATCACAACGAGCGATTGGAATAACGTTTCAAACTGGTGTTTCGTTTCGGCCAAGCTGCCTTGCTGCTCAGCCGTTACCGTTTGGACACGCTCCACTGCGCTGACGGCTTCAGAAGCCTGCTTCGTTAAAGCGGTAATGACCTCCGCTATCTCACTGTTAAAGCGGCTGGACTGTTCCGCCAGCTTTCTGATTTCATCCGCGACGACCGAAATCCTTTGCCATTTTCTCCGGCCCGGGCCGCTTCAATCGAAGCATTCAAGGCGAGTAAATTCGTCTGCTCAGCAATGCTCGCAACAAAAGATTCTATATCAGTCGACCAAAACTTCGTAATAAAGATCTGTTTTCGACAAACAGAGTTGACAATCTGGGAAAAAGAAATCATTTTTAAGTTAAGAAGTTTTTTTACAATGAAAAATCTAAATGAGCAGCAGTAAAGGAGAAGACCTATGTGGAAAGAATTTAAGGAATTCATCATGAGGGGAAATGTGCTGGATCTGGCAGTCGCGGTCGTAATAGCAGGAGCGTTTACAAGCATCGTCAACGCCCTGGTGGAAAACATCATTATGCCATCGATCGCCCTGATTTTCGGCAATACGGATTTCACTTCAGAATGGGCTTATAACGGGATTACTTACGGCGTTTTCATTCAAGCTATTATCGATTTCCTCATTATCGCAGCGGCCTTATTTATTTTCGTTAAAGCTTTTAACAAAATCACAAGAGACCGCTTTGTGAAAAAAGCCGCCGAGGAAGTGATTGAAAAAGAAGATGAGCAGGTCGTCCTCCTGCGTGAAATCAGAGACGCCTTACAGAAGAAGACAAACTAAGAAAACCGCACAGGTATACAGAGCCGTTACAATCACAGGCTTTCTTCAGCCCTCTTTAACTTACGAAGCCGGTACCCGAAAATGTTATCTTCGATTTAAAAAGACGTGGATAAAAGGTAAAAAAACATCCTTTTATCCACGCCAAGGCCCGTTGCAAGTGAGCGTAATACGATTGCAGCAGGGAAAAGCCGGTATTGTCTCCAGCTCTTGAGAAAGTCATGTCACCTTATGTCGGTGAGCCGTATGAAACGCACAAGTCCGAATATGATCATCGACGAGGCCAATCGCCTGCATAAACGAGTAAATCGTAACAGGGCCGACGAATTTGAAATTCCGCTTTTTTAAGTCCTTGCTAATCTGCTTTGATAAAGCGGTTTGGGCAGGGATCTCACCTTCGCTCTCCCACTGATTGATGATCGGCTTCCCGTCAACATAACGCCATAAAAAATCAGAAAAGCTCCCAAACTCCGCCTGTATGTTCAAAATGGCCTGGGCATTCGTTCGGACCGACTCGAGTTTGGTCGGATGCTTAATCACCTGATATTGCTCTTTAATCGTCTGCAAATCGGCGTCCGTCAGCTCCGCACAATAATTAAGATCAAAGTGCTGAAAGGCTTCCTGATAGCCAGCACGCTTTGAAAGCACAATCTGCCACGACAATCCGGCCTGCGCCCCTTCAAGGGTCAAAAGCTCAAAAATATAGCGGTCGTCGAAGGAAGGGACGCACCACTCCTCGTCATGGTAAGCCTCCATCAACGGATGACCGTTCGGCCACGAGCATGTCCTCTTCATCATCTATCGCCTTCCTGTCCTTCTTTTTACTCTTACTATAGCATAACCAGGTGGAGCAGACAGCAAGCAGTCCGTCCAGCCTGTCATCACTCTCCTATTCTTCCTCGATCGCCTTTACAGTCTCTTTCAAAAAGGCCTCCTCCTCTTTTGTAAAGACATTCGGAAAGCGGAAATCATCCATGTTCTTAAGAATACTGTCCTGCTGCTCAAGCAACTGCTTGGAAAACTCTTCCTCATCAACATACTTGAAGGCGAGCTCCATTATCTCGGTCAGCACTGCTTTCGCTTCTTTCGACTCCGGTGAGACCTTTTGCTGAACAAGCGCTTTAATTTTCGATAATAGCTTCATCCATTCTTTGTCGAGCTGAAGCCATTCCTCCTTTGTCAAATCGTACATCTGAGCGGCCATTTCCTCGGAAAAGTGCTCCTTTATCCATGCCTTATGCTCTTCCTCATGCTTAATACTGAGCAAAAAAGAGCTGATCATCGACCAATCCAGCTTATAGCCCTGCTTTACTAAATGCTGCACCCTTTCGATCGCCTCAATCGCCCTCTCCAGTTCTATCCGCTTTTCCGTTAACAGCCGGTGCTGGAGTGACAACGAGCTTTCAAAGGACTTCGGCACCGGAGCCTCTGCCTTCAGGAGCTGCTGAATCTCCTGGAGCGAATAGCCAATGAACTTTAACGTCTGAATATGCTGAAGCGTTGTTAGATCATCCATACCGTAAAGCCGATAGCCGGCCTGATTGTACTTATTCGGCACCAACAGTTCCATTTCCTCGTAAAAGCGCAGCGTCCTGACCGTCAACCCCGTCCGCCGGGCAAATTCGCTGATCGTATATGTCTCATCGTTCATTTTCTTCATCCTTTCATCCTGACTCCTTTAATCTTAAAGGCTCACGTAACGGCAGGTGCAAGCATCCATTCGAAATAAAGCTGAGATGACAGCCCCTTTTCTTCCCGCTATAATGAGGCAAAGAGCGTATCCATTGCCTGAAGGAGGCTGTGAAAATGTCCATTATAGAAAAGCAGAGCTTACATAAATATAAACATTTAGTTGTGATCAACGAGCCAGAGGATTACGAGCTGTTTCACGATCAGCCGACCACATTAACTGAAAATCATGATGCGATTTTCATTTTTATCGAAACGCTGAATGAAATGATTTCTTTTACGAAGCAAGTTATTGCCAGTCAAGCGTTAGTTGAAAAAGGCTATCTGTTTTTCGCTTATCCGAAAAAGGGAAACAAGCGCTACGATACTTCGATCCACCGGGATGAGATTTTCCCGGCGATGAACGTTAATCAAGACGGGTATGTCGCCGGGAGCGACTTGAAGTTTTCGCGGATGGTCAGCATGGACCAGACCTTCACCGTCATCGGCTTAAAGCGCGAGAAAAAGAAGGCTAAGAAAACAGCGGCGCCCAGCCAGCAAGTCGCCGATTATGAGCAGTATGTGAAAAATGTGGAGATCTTATTAGCCGAACATCCAGAGGAGCTTGCCTTTTATCAAAGTTTAACTCCGGGCTACCAAAAAGACTGGGCACGTCATATCTTTTCCGCTAGACAGCAAAAAACGAGGGACAAGCGCCAGCAGGAAATGATTACGATTCTCTCACAGAAATACAAGTCGATTGCCTTGTATCGGCAAAGAGACAACTAGCCGGCTGCATCAGCCCCATCAACAAACGGGCCTTCCCTCCTTGGAACGGGATCGCTCTTCTTTCCCTTTAATGCCCGGACTTTTCATGATACGAAAACAGAACGAGTAGCGCCGTGCAGGAAAGCATCAGCAGCGCGCTGAATAAAAATGGCGCACCGAACTGTTCCCGCGCAAAACCGGAAAGAAACGAACCGGCAACGACACCGAGCGAAAAGAAGGCATAAAAGATCCCGTATGCTTTCCCGCGATTAACCGTTGTCGAAGCGTCAGCCACCATTTGATTCATTGATGGAAAGATGAGCGCAAAGCCCGTCCCATAAATAAGCATGGCGAGCACGAGCCACTCGATCTCCAGCACGTAATGAATGATGACCAGTGAGAGCGCAATCAGAATCAGACCTGTCACCACAAGCTTCCAGGAGCGAAATCGCTCATAGATCCTGTTAAGCGGCGTAACAAAAACAATGAGCGCCGTAATTCCATAAAGACTGAGCAGCATTCCGGTTGTCGCCGTCGTAAAATCGATATCCCCGACTTTTAATGGCAGTGCATAGGCCAGCGTCCCATTGCTGACCATCAGGGCGAACGCCGCTAAAGACGCCTGCAGCAAAGGAAGCTGTCTCATCAGCAGCCAGACATCCTGCCACTGCACCATGCTTCGGACAGACATCGCTCTTTGTCGCGGAATATGTGAGTAACTGACAAGCAATGCAACAAGAAACAAAGCCGCTGTAAAAAGGAAAACTGCGC
Source organism: Halalkalibacter oceani (assembly GCF_023715705.1). Classification (GTDB taxonomy): domain Bacteria; phylum Bacillota; class Bacilli; order Bacillales; family Bacillaceae_D; genus Halalkalibacter; species Halalkalibacter oceani_A. The sequence continues at coordinate 3,813 of NZ_JAMBOS010000016.1, read as the reverse complement.
TATATTCTCCACGGGAGGCGAGCCCACCGCCAATCGCCGGTCCGGTAATCGCCGCAATGCCGATCGCCGCGCCGGCAAACGCCATCGCCTTCCCTTTTCTCCGCTTATCAGAGCGCTCCCCAATCAATGCGAATGCCGCAGGAATCAGGACACCGCCGGCCAGCCCATGGACAAAGCGGATGACAAACAGCTGCTCACCGTTTTGCGCCAAAGGATAGAGCAGCAGCACAAGAGCGACACTGACCATCCCGAAGACCAGCATTTTCTTATAGCCGAGCCGGTCAATCCAGTGACCGCCGATCACATTGCCAACCATATTCGCCAATGAATACACAGCAACAACCGCTCCAACAAGCACATCTCCTGCTCCCAGGCTGACGGCATAAGGGGAGATGATCGGAAGCTGAATAAATGTATCAATAAAGACAACAACAATCAGGACATAAATCATACGCGACATGACAAGTACTCCTTTAGGACAAGACATCATGCTTTTTCGTCCAGTTTACAATACATCCCGCTCCTGAAACCAGTGATAGGCGCTGAGTAGAAGCAACGAAGGAAAGAGCAGATGCTCTCACTACTCGTTTATAGCCACAGTGGATATAATTGTTCATTGCCGGCTACTCACATTTTTAATCAAGCTGTGATCCTTTTCTGACCAAGAAAATACCTTTAAAGCAAACGGTTTCAAATGCCGATATTAAGAAAAACGACAAAAGCAGCTTTTCTTTGAAATGACACGCAGAAACCCCTCTGCCTGGAAAAGTACAGGCAAAACGCAGTTAGTAACCAAATCACAAGGAGGTCACAGAAATGAAAGTGAGCAGCCAGCCTACACCTTACCCGACTCTATTTGATCACCGCGGACAACAGAAGCAGACGGCCTTGCACACCGGGAAAACATTAGCCGTTTCGAGAGTGTCCCACGATCTGCTGGAAATTAGCCCCGTGGGACGACAGCTTGATGTGATCATGCGGGATGCGGTGAAAGTCTCGATTCCCTCAACCCCGAAGGACGACATCAATGAAATGATGAAAATGTTTAAACCGGAAGACTATGAAAAGATGAAAGATCATTTCGCTCAAAACAGGATCAAGGAAGGCTTTGCATTGCTGCATTCCTTCACGAAATTAATACCCGGACACCCTGAATGGCTGCAAGCATACAGAGAGTCGGCCCGGCGCTAATTCGATGTTCAAGGGTGCCTATCATTGAAAAAAGACCGCATAATGAGGAAAATCACAATTTATGCGGTCCGTATACCGTTCGAACACTCCCTTTCTCACCCTGTAAAGTTTCTTCGGCAGCGGTCGCCTTTTATTCATGCGACCCATCAGGAATACAATACTGCTCCTCTTCCTCGCTTTCACACAGATGGTTCTTCCCTGATTTGCCCTTTTTCATTCCACTCCTGCCGGTGCTCAATGGTTAAAGCTTGGTTAAAGGATGAAGCACGCATGTAGCAAACGTTCTGAAATAAGTATAATGAAAAAAAGGATAGCAGAATGGAGGGACGCCCGTGACATCTCAAAACATATTGGTAGTCGATAACGAAGAGGAAATCAGGGATATTCTAAAGCTTCATCTGGAGAATGCCGGTATGCAGGTCGTTGAGGCAGAATCAGGTCAACAGGCCCTGTCCGTTCTGGAGCGCTCATCCATGGACCTGATCGTGTTGGATCTGATGATGGAACATATGGATGGCTGGGAGGTCCTTAACCATCTGACGCAGAACGGTCTGAAAACGCCGGTGATCGTGCTAAGTGCCAGGCAGCTGGAGGAGGATAAGATCGAAACCCTCGGTCTCGGTGCGGATGATTACGTCACGAAGCCGTTTAGTCCTGGCGAATTGATCGCACGTATCCAGGCTATTTTGCGCAGAAGCAACCCGGCCTTACGAATCAAGCGGTTCAAGCTTGGGGAAGCGGTCTTTGATGTGGAAGGTTCGTTCATTCAGAAGCGCGAGGAGAAAATCTATCTTTCTCCGATAGAAGGAGCACTCCTGGAACTTTTTCTGCAAAATCCGGGCAAGGTCTTCACACACCGGGAAATTCTCCGCCAGGTCTGGAAGCTCGACCATGGGGACAACAACCCGGTCAAAGTCTATGTGAATTATTTAAGAAAAAAGGTAGAAGATAATCCATCAGAACCGAAGTACATTCAAACCGTTCGCGGTCTCGGCTACCGCTTCATGGAAGGGTCATCATGAACCTCAGGGGCAAACTATGGCTGCTGCTTCTTTCCAGTTCATTGACCTCTCTCCTGCTGCTAATTGGTATTGCTGCTGTGATTGGCTGGCTTTTCAACCAGGGCTATACCCACCAAAACCTGAATACGCTTGGTCAGGAACTGGCCCGTCAAGCACAGCAGAGTGAGGCTGAATCCGGACAGACAGCAGACCTGCTTGAGGACTTCCAGCGCGACCACCCGGTGATTGAACTGGCCTGGCTCGGAGCAGATGGACAATTGCGCTACGCCACGAACGGTCGCACCTTCGACTACGACATAAATGAAGTGATGAACCTCTTTTTGAATATGCCGCAATATTTGTGGGAGGAAGGAGAGCAGATCACTTTGCTCTTTGATTGGCAGACAGGAGAAGAGCAACAGTTTCTGATAATGTCCTTGCCCAATGACGCCATGCAGGGCAGTCAGATTTTCGTATACATCCAAGATTACGCCCAGTTCGGTCAACTGCTTTTGCCCCTGGCTCTCTTCATTTTGACACCTTATGTATTCGCCCTGATCTTCTTCCTCAGGTTGAACCGGCGGCTGACAGCACTGAACCATGCTATGAAAACATTCGATGCAAATGACACCTCCCTGCTCATTGAAACTGAGTCCAGCGATGAAATCGGACAGCTGACCCGCAGCTTCAATGAAATGGCCAACCGCATTCGCGCCAACGTCGCCCGGATCAACGAGCTGGACGCCAAGCGCAAGTCGCTCATTGCTGACATCTCTCACGATTTGCGCACACCGCTGACGATGATCATCGGCTATGCTGAGAGTCTGGACAAGCACCTTCTGAAAAATCCGGCAGAACAGCAAAAGTATATGACTAACCTGCTCCGACGGGCGCAATACATGGACGACTTACTACAGAAATTGCTTGAAATCGCCCAGATCGACAAGTACAAACAGCATATCCGGTTTGTACGGCAGGATTTAGGAGAGACGATCAGGCTGATTGCCGCCTCATACATCCCGATCGTCGAAGCAAAAGGGATCGAGGTGGATATTCACATTCCGGAGGAACCCCTCTACCTGGCATATGACGCCTCCTTGCTGGAAAGAGCGGCGCGCAACCTGATCGAAAACGCGATTCAATACGGCGGTGATGGCCGGTATTTGGGCATCTTTCTCAGGCAGGAGGAAGAACATGTCACCATCACAGTGGCTGATCATGGTCCCGGAATTGACGCGGAAAAGCAGAAGCTGATTTTTGAACGGTTTTATCGGGGCGCGAAAGGACGTGGCGGGGAAGGATTCGGACTGGGCTTGGCGATCGTTCAAGAAGTGGCAAATGCTCATAACGGGTATGTACGTATAACGAGTCAGCCACAAGAAGAAACCATGTTCACCTTATTTCTACCGAAAAACAATTGCTCCAGTTGATAAAAAGTCCCTGCTCTTCTTCTTAAAGTCTTAAAGACCGCAAAACCAGCTCCTGAATTGGGGGAAATCAAAACCACCCGTGAGAACGGGTGGTTTGTTCTACGGCTGGAAGCCTTTGTTGCTGACCAGACCCTAAAGGGCCACTGAACGGTTCGCCATTTGTACTTCTTCTACTGGCCAGACCTCAAAGG
>NZ_JAMBOS010000015.1 GCF_023715705.1 Halalkalibacter oceani | reverse complement strand
TTTGAGGTCTGGCCAGTAGAAGAAGTACAAATGGCGAACCGTTCAGTGGCCCTTTAGGGTCTGGTCAGCAACAAAGGCTTCCAGCCGTAGAACAAACCACCCGTTCTCACGGGTGGTTTTGATTTTTGGAGGCGGATTATTTAATAAAGAGGATAAAAAGTCGCCGACAGGTACATCACGGACTTGGTCAATAAGCTTATCGAGTTCGGATCTTTTTCGTAAGGAGCCTTCAAGCAGTATTTGAACGGTTTGATCTCTGTCGACAAGAATAGACTGGACGTGAAGGGCATTGGTTAACAAGGCGATAATCACGGCAATTTCATTTGGAGTGAGCCCTGATACCAGGTTATTTGCTTTAGCTTTCTGCTGTTTTTTCTGGTTGAATTGATTCGGAGGAGGCGCTTGCTGCTGCCCCTGACCATAAAGGTACGGATTGCGATAAGGAGGTGGTGAGCCATTTGGAAACATATAAAACCCCTCCTTATAGTAATTAAGAATTAAATACGAATAAAGGACTGGCAGGGACGTCACTCGGTTCGCCATTTCCTAAGTCAAGCAGGAAGCTGATGACAATAAAAAGCGTCATGACAAACAAAAGACCGCGTTGGAATTTGTCGTCCATGTTTTTCACCCACTCTGCGCACTATTTTTCTTTATCTTATTCGTTACGGCTTGACTTTGTTCAAGGAGAAAGCCCTTTGCTTTGAAACTTACTCGTTTTCAATATGCTTCACAAATTGATAGAAATGGCTGAGAGCCATCGTCAAAATTTCGTTCTCCGTCGTTTGGGCGGCGCTCATTCCCACTTTTCGAAAATAGGTTTGAATCTCTTCAAGCTGTTCGAGCTGTTCTTTGTAAAAGGAGCATTTGACATACCTCGTTTCAATCCCGAGATGGGCGGCCAAATGGTTTGTTTTTCCGCATGTCTCGGTAAGCTCGTCCACTAAACGATAATAAGCTTCCAACTGTTGTTCTCTTCCGGTTGCCATCAAGATCCCCTCCTTTTTCTTCTTATTTTTACATAATTATAAAAAAGTGAAAACTGCGAATCTCCAGCGAACCGATGATGAACCTGGACAGATGAAGGTTCATATTATCATTTTTCTTCATATAGTAATGAGAGGAGGGAAAAGCATGGGTGTGGTGCGAACGGATAGATGGCTGCGGATGTATGCCGAGCAATGGGAGAAGGCGGAGAGCTTAACCGAAAAGGTCAATGTCGCCAGGAAAACATTGATAAGGCCGCTTTGCGATGTCTTTCAGACAAAGGATGCTCAGGCATTGCAGGACCATTTGCTGCAGGCCGGATTGTTGCATCCTGACCAGCCTCCTGCTCCCCAATGGCTGGAGCGCGAGGAGCCTTGGCGGATTGTCGCCGAGCAATATCGCCGGTTGCGGCAAAAATGGACGGGGCCCGAAGTGAAAATTTATCTGCTGCCGATTGAGGAGCGCAATCGCTTTTTATCGGAACAACTCGGAGGAAAAATGGGGCTGACCTTACCGGAAGCGGTCATTCTTTTTATTCATCCGGCAATTGAGGAAGAGGAACTGCGAGCTTTGCTGACACATGAATACCATCATTGCTGTCGACTGTTTCAGACTAAGGTGACGGAGCAGGAGATTACGTTATTAGAGTCGATTGTCATGGAAGGGTTGGCCGAACATGCCGTGAAAGAAGAGCTCGGCACGGAACGCATGGCAGTATGGACAAGATATTACGACCGGACATGGAACAGGGATTGGTTTGAGCAGTGGCTGAGGCCTAATCTTGATTTGCCTGACAGAAGGCTTCATTATCGCTATTTATATGGTGACAGGCAACGCGGTATTCCACTTTGGCTCGGTTATTATTGCGGCTTCCGGCTTGTCGCGACGGCATGGGATGAAAAAGCGTCGACTGACAGGCTGCTAACTTGTTCGGCGAAGGAATTGCTGACAAAATCAGAATTTCATGATCGGTAATGAAGAGCGGGGAGGTGGTTAAGTTGATTCGTCTATTTTTTGTAGTCATCGGTATTTTGCTGGCGGTTATTGGCGGTGTCAGCATCCTTGCCTATTTAAATTTGCTGACGACAGGCTATCAGTTTACGATGTACCTTGCCTTTCTTGTCAACCGCATTGAACTGTATCTCTTTTTGGCTGGAGTCGCTTTGACGATTGGTGCCCTCACCTTCCCCTCCCCCGGTAAACGCCGTCGCCCTCCGAAATAAATTATTCTCAGGAATTAGCAGCTTGTGGAATAAACTGGTTCTAGTCTGCCTATACTGTGGATACCAAATTGATTCAGAAGTAAGGGGGGCTTTATATGGTCCATATTCGAGACGTATGGGTCAACTGGTTTGAAGGTGAGGAAAATGGCTACAACGTTTGTGATTTCCATGAATGGCGCAGTGAAGACAAGATTGAGGTGCTGGATCAGGCCAAGCTTGTATTCGTAAGTGCCCGCTTATTTGATTATCTTGAAAATTATTTAGATGAACTGCCTGATGAATTGTTGGAAGAGGTTTACCAGCAAAGCTATTTACGAAAAAACATGTCACGCTTGCAGCTTGATTACTGCTTTGTTGCGACAGATGGTGAGAAAGTGATTGCGATTGATACGATGGGCTATAAAACGCCAATTCGCAAAAGCCGTCTGACACCGCGTCAGGAACAAACGGTTTATGAGCTACTGCAGCAGCATGAATTGAAAAAGTTCGACATTGACCATGAAATTGGCGAAAAGGAATATCATATGCTTTCTCCAGATCCCGCAGAACTGAAAGGGTTGACGCGAAAAGAACGTCAATTAAAGCAGCTGCTCTATATGGCGCTCGATCAGCTTTATACGACGGGGACCGACGCCGAGGTGCGCTATTGGTATACGGAATGGAATCCACGTGATTATATGCGGATTCAAATGCTTGAAAGAGAAGAAGCCTGGCAGCAGCTTTATCAGGAAATTCGCTCAGGGTGGACAAGCAAGCATCACCAGCTATGTGAAGCGATGGTCCGGGGACAGGCGTTTTTCGAGAAACTTTGGGAGCTGGAGCATGGTGAAAGCGTAAAATAACGTAGATTGTGACGTTTTGACGACCTCCATTTACAATTATGCAAGACTCTCCTATAATGAAAAATAGGAAGAAAATCTGTACATAGGAGGGATAGCATGGATAACTTTGCCTATACCGTCATGCAAATTCTCACAGTCGTTTTACTTGTTGGAACATTAGGACTTTCCTTTTTTGTAGGGAAAATCTGGAAAAAGAATAACGGGTACTAAAAAAGCTGGGCTTAAAAGGTTATTTTTACCTTTGCCCAGCCTCTAAGCAATGAAAGCCTCATTCAGGCGTTCAGTCTGTCGACAAAGTCGACAGGCTTATTTTATTTTGTAGTCAGGGTTAGACTGGTTAGACGCTTCGACCTCGCTACCGGGATGGGGACACGCTTTCCGCAGGCGATGCTTGCTTTTGCTGCCATCAATCTGAAAAAAACTGGCGACATGGCTCTTGAGGAATGTAATAACGACTTGAGATATCACAAAGAAAAGCCGCACGCGACTTTTCTTATCTTTTCCGTCCTAAGCCGACTGCTTTCTCCGCTTTTTTAATCATCCGGTTCGCTTTTTCATTGGCTTTTGCTGCTCCGAGGTCCAAGATCGTATCAAGCTCATCCGACTGAATCAATTCATAGTAACGCTGCTGGACTGGGCGCAGCGCTTCGACAACGACTTCAGCCAAGTCCGTTTTAAATTCTCCATACCCTTTGTCGCGATAGCGTTCAACAACTTCGTCAACAGCAATACCTGAACAAAGGGAATAAATTGAAATCAGATTCGTAACGGCTGGCTTGTTTTCTTTGTCAATGTAAATGCCGCCTTCTGTATCGGTGACGGCGCTTTTGATTTTCTTCGTAATCGTCGTCTCGTCATCAAGCATAGAAATAAAGCTCTTCGGATTCGGGCTTGATTTGCTCATTTTCTTTTCCGGTTCCGTCAGCGACATAATCCGGGCGCCGACTTTCGGGATCTTCACTTCCGGTATCGTGAAGATGTCGTTATATTTCTTATTAAAACGCTCGGCCAGATCGCGTGTCAGCTCAAGATGCTGCTTTTGGTCCTCGCCAACCGGAACGATATCTGTGTCGTAAAGTAGAATATCGGCGGCCATTAATGGCGGGTAGGTCAAGAGCGCGGCGGAAACGGCTTCTTTGCCGGCTGATTTATCTTTAAATTGCGTCATTCGTTCAAGCTCGCCTATGTAGGATACACATTGCATGATCCAGCCAAGCTGGGAATGGGCAGGTACTTCCGACTGAATAAAGAGCGTCGATTTGTCGGGGTCAATTCCTGCCGCCAAGTAAAGCGCGGCTAAGCTGCGAATGTTTTCGCGCAGCTTTAAGCGATCCTGCGGTACCGTGATCGCATGCTGGTCGACAATACAAAAATAACAGTGATAGTCATCCTGCATGTCGACAAAATGCTTCATTGCCCCAAGATAATTACCAAGTGTTAACGTACCGCTCGGTTGAATTCCAGAAAAAACGGTTTTCATTCTTGTTCATCCTTTCACCATCTGCATGATTTCTACTTTATCATATTATGCTTGTCCTTTCACCAATCCTTTACGGAAACATAACAAAAGGACGCTTGAATAATTACGTATTTCTTTTCCATACTTTATAAGTAAGGCGCATATTACAGAAAGAGGTGCTATTGATGTCAGGAGTTCCAGTTGTGTTTACCGCTTCGATTGGGAAAGGTCATGATCAGGCGGCGCTTGCGTTGCGGAAGGAACTTGAAGCACGGGGCTACTCCCGTGTAACGGTGATTGATACGCTACATTGGCTTCATCCATTACTTCATCACAGTATCCGCATGTCCTATACGTGGCTGCTGCGCTACCGTCCGGAAATCTGGGGAAAGCTTTTTTCGGAAAATTTTCAATCGTCAAGATGGCTTGATTCCTATGAGAAAATGATTCGTCTTTTTACAAAACAGGTCGAGCGGTTCATCACGCAGGAAAGTCCGCCATTTATTATCTCGACTCATCCACTGGCGACATTGCTGCTGGCGCTGGCGAAGGAAAAGCAGGGCTGCGACATCCCTTTATACAGTGTGGTGACTGATTTTCAACTGCACCGCGCCTATGTACATAAACAGGTAAACCGCTATTTTACGATCGATGAACAGGCACCGCGGTTTGCGATACAGAACGGGCTGTCGCCGACATTGTTTCATGTGAGCGGAATTCCATTTCCGACCGAGCCGCCGACTCCGTTAGAGGCAGCCCTGTTTCGGGAAAAGCAAAATGTTCCTCTTGACCGGGCGACGGTTCTCGTGGCGGGCGGAGGCTTTGGCATTTCAAGCTACGAAACCATTCTCGAAGAGCTGGAATGCATCGATAAGCAGCTGACCATTCTATGTATGACCGGGCGCAATGAGCAGGCGGCGCGGAAAATCAACTCCGTTTCGACAAAGCATGAGGTGCGCATAATTCCGTATACCGCTCATTTTGTTTCGTATATGGCGATCAGCGATGTCATGATCACGAAGGCTGGCGGGCTGACATTGAGTGAGGCGCTCGCCTGTGAAATCCCGCTCGTGCTGTATGAGCCGATTCCAGGTCATGAAGAGCAAAACGCAAATATCGTTGTCGAGTGGGGATTGGCACTAAGAGCGTTTACGCGCCGCCAGATTTCTGAACAGACCGCTCTGATTTTATCGAATCAGCGGGTGAAAGAGAAAATGATTCAATCGGCAAAGAAACGGAAAAAACCATACGCGGCCAGGGAAATTATTAATACGATTACGCTTGGTCAGCATCACGCTGCTGACGTCGCTCACGCAGGCGCATTATCCAAAGGATCAGGTTAAGACCGACTAACGGGAAAAAGATGAAATCATTACGGTTATCCTGCTGATAGGAAATAACAACGAAAATGACGAGGGCACTAACAGCGACGGCTTGAACCATCTGTAATTTGGTCATTGGTTTTTCTCCTCCTTTGCATGATTATGAACGGATGGACATAGGTTACATTATAGCAATTTTTACAGGGAAGAGGCGAATGGGATGAACAATAAAAAGCGGCAAACCTTTTATCGAAGCATCTTGATTCTCTTACTGTGCGGAGTCGGCTTTATGTACAGTCAATCAACAACCGTCTTTCAGCAGGTGGAACAGGCAGTAGCCGCCCAGGTGACAACAGGGGCGCAAATTGGACAAGAAGCGATTTCCTTTGAATTGCCGACTTTAACAGGGAAGCAGGTTGCTCTTGCCGATTATCGCGGACAGCCGGTTGTACTCAATTTCTTTGCGACATGGTGTCATCCATGCCAGGAAGAAATGCCGGTCATCGTCGAGATGGAAAAGCGCCTAAAGGAAAAAAATATCGCCTTTTTGGCGGTCAATATGACGAGCCAGGAAACGGACAGGTCACAAATCAAACCATTTCTTCAGCACTTCCGCGCGTATTTTGATCCGCTTCTTGATGAAGAGGGCGATATTCTGAAAGCTTATCAAATCATTGGTATCCCGACGACGATTGTCATTGATGAGCATGGCATCATCACTCAGCGGATTAACGGCGGGATGACCTATGAGATGATGGAAGATCTGATCCTGCTGCGTAAGTGAAAAAAGGAAGAGAGCTTGAGACAAAACTAGCTTTGGACCTACTGGCAATGGCTTCACACGCCACAAGCCCGTTATGAGAAACCCACTCACAACGGGCTTTAAAAGATCGTGGCGGTTCCGCTCATTGCTTAAAGGCTGTGACAAAAGGTAAAAAAAACAACCTTTTGTCACAGCCTCTCCTTCTTATTGTAGAAGTGATGGAAGGCCGACCAGCCCCTAGTTCATGGAAAGTCCATATTTAAAAAAACTTCAGCAGGGGCGGAACGCCCTGAACCGCCACGATCGTGTAAAGTCCGTTGTGGCGGTTTTGTCACAACGAACCTGTAGTAAGTGGCGCTACTCTAAGCTCTCGTCCTACTGAATAAAGATCAGGTAGGACGAGACGAAGTAGAGAACAATTAAGATTAAGGAAGGGAGAGCGTAGCGGAAGGCTGACTCTCTCGGCTTGCGAACGAGTGAATATAAAACGACGATGGAAAGGATCCCGACTGCCGCCGCGGTAATCTGATGCACATCAGAAGCGGCGCTGATAATCGTCCCTTTCCGGTAAAAGACATCGGAAGCACCGAGGATCAAAATGTTGAACAGATTGCTTCCTAAAATCGAGCCGATCGCCAGGTTATGATTGCGCAGTTGCAGCGCGACAAGAACCGAAACAGCTTCAGGAAGTGATGTGGTTGCCGCAATGAGAAAGCTGCCGACAAAGCTTGCTCCAAGACCTGTAATAACAGCAATCTGATCGCCGCTGACCGTAAGAAGGGTGCCCGCGCCCATGATGACGAGTGCGGCGATAATAAAGCCGATGATAGCCCGCTTTAAAGGAATGGCCGACAAATTATAGGGTGACTCCTCTTCCTGTTCGATTTGCGGCGGTGCGGTCGGCTGCTTTTTCGACAAATAAGAGATCAGCCAGAGACCCGCTGCGTAAATCGTCATCAGCACCCATGTATCAAGCCCAATTTCAAGAAACTGATAGGGCAGGCGAAGGGTCAGGGCCAAAAGAGCGGCAATCGCCAGCAGCAGCCCCAAACTTGCCGTATAAAAGTGCGAGCGGTCAGCGGAAGCGAAAATTTGCTGTTTGCGGAAGTATAAATCAAAGCTTGCTAAAATTAATAAATTAAACATGTTGCTTCCAAAGACGTTCCCGACAGCAATATCGGGACTGTCGAGAATAATCGCCGATACACTCGTTGTAACTTCGGGAAGAGAAGTGGCGCCGGCGAGAAGAATTGTTCCGACAAGCATCCCGCCGAGGGATGTCTTTTCCCCGATTGTATCGGCATAAGTAGAAAGTTTCACAGCAGCGATCACCGTCACGACCGCCGCTAAAATAAACCAGACAAAAACCATTGAAGCTGCCTCCTTTTCTTTAACACCACAAAAAAAGACCCTTTTATGAGAGTCTGCCCGTAAATCGCGGCTCTCATAAAAAGGTCTTGCGTACTTTATGAACATGATCATTCATGCCAGAAAGCTCAATGAACCGAGTGGAATTCCACTGTCATGACGACTCATTGACCAGTTGGTCGCTACTCCCCTTTTCGGGTATCCAGTTGTGTTGGACTAAATGTAGCATGAAGCTCAGGACTTCGTCAATAGAAAAGCGCGCAATCGTGATTGGAAAGGAAGAAGGGCGGAAAGCAGCCAAAGGTGAAGGCAGAGCTTGAGGGACCAGCTGAACGCAGGAAAAAGCGGCGGCTCCGTCCGGAACACGCCGCTTTTTCTATATGGCAGCTTCTACTATTTTATCCAGCTCGCCGAGCATCTGGCGGGCCCGCTCATCTGCAATCGTGCGATAATGATGCTCTCCTCCCGGTTCCTCATCCGCTTCGTCGGCAAGAGCGACCACGTATTGAAGCGGCTTCAGCTCAAGCTCTCCTTCAGGCAGATAGGAATCGGTATGGAGCAGAATCGCCAGGGCAATTTCTTTGGCGACTCGTGGGTGTTCCCCGAGGCGGATCAGCAGTTTATGTGCCCGCTCCGCCCCTTTGATCGCATGAATATCATATTCCTTATATAATTGGTAATCCCATTGGCCGTCCCGGTACCACGTATAGTGACCAATATCATGAAGAAAGGCCGCCTTTGTTGCCATATCGGGATCGACATCATGCTCTTGCGCCAAGCGGAACGCATGATAAGCGCAGGCGATGGCATGAGCCATGCCGGAACGTTTTACAAACTTTTGCGTAATCGGATGGTCGAATAGTTGAACAAGAGTAACATATCTCACCGTGCCTTCCTCCTTTGTGTTAGATCATTATCGAAAAGGATCATTTTTTTTTAAAGATCAGAAAGGATGGAAATGTCCGGATTGTATTCGGGGCAGGACGCCGGGCTTCGGGCGTCACGCAACTCGCAGAAGTCGTCCGTTTACAGCCATCCTCAAATGCCGGTAACAGCTCCGCACGCTTCCAGGAAAAGCCGTTACACGGTTTTACTTATTATATTAACGCGTGTTGGTCAATGCAACCATGATGTAGAAAATCTTGAAAAAACAGCGATTGATCGGCGAGAATTTGGTATACTATAAAAGAAGAAGAAAAGGGGGAAAAAATGGCGACTACTCATACGTTTTCAAAAGAAGAAGAACTGGCAAATGCCATTACCCACGGAATTGGTGTCCTGTTAAGTATAGCAGCTCTCGTGCTGCTGATTGTGTTTTCGTCTGTTCACGGCACAGCGCTCCATATTATCAGCTTTACGATTTACGGAGTTACGATGCTGATGTTATATTTTTCTTCAACGATGCTTCACAGCTTGCCGGCCGGCAAATTAAAGAACATCTTTGAAATTTTTGATCATGCTTCGATTTATTTGTTTATTGCCGGGAGCTATACACCCTTGCTTTTTATCGTCGTTCAAGGGACACTTGGCTGGACGTTGTTCGGCATTGTTTGGGGGCTGGCGACGGCGGGAATCGTGTTTAAAATCTTTTTTGTCAAGCGCTTCCTGTTTCTGTCGACGCTGTTTTACATCGGAATGGGCTGGCTAGCGATATTTGCGATCAACCCTCTGATTGAGAACATGCCTTTTGCAGGAGTTGTCTTGCTCGTGACCGGGGGGCTTTGTTATACATTCGGGACGATCTTCTACGTGTGGCGCGGATTCAGGTTTCACCACGCTGTATGGCATACCTTTGTATTGGCGGGCAGTGTGTTGCATTTCTTTATGATCCTGTTCTACGTACTGCCGATTTGATCTGAGAAGACAGCGAGCTGGTGAGGACCGCCCGCTGTCTTTTCTGTTTTTGAAACGTTTTTTTTCGGGTAGAAGGATGACAAGCTTTTTCGACTGACGTTATAATTTGAAGGGAGGAACGGAAGATGTACATTACAGTTGCAGAGTTAGCAGACTATTTGGAGTTGCCGGAGGCTTATCTTCAGCAGCAAATACAGCTTGGTCATATTAAAGCATTTCATGATGGGAAGCAGCAGCTAATCAATCGTGACCAGTTCATGTGGCATAAAGAACAGCTTGATGTAAAGCGCAAGCAACTGGCAGCTGAAATGGAAGAGCCGCTTCCGGAAGACTGGGATGCCAAGGATGAAGATTAATACATAGATGACGGAAAGATACGAAGAAAGGATCGTGAATGGAGATGGGGAAGCCGTGGACGAGAATGCTCATGCTACTATGTGTCTTGACGTTATTTGGTCCTGGAGCGGTTGCAGCAGAAACCGAGACAAGCGTCGCCACTGGGAAGGAGCACCAGCATAAAGCATTGGCCAAAACGACACTTGCCCTGCCGGGTGATGTCGTTCGCTTCGTCTATGATTCCGGCTATCAGTTTCCTTATCCGGAAGACGGGGTGCGGGGGATTTATGTGACCGGGAATTCAGCGGGCGGCGAGCGCTTTTCAAGCTTGCTTGAGCTGGTCAACACGACAGAGTTGAATGCGATGGTCATTGATATTAAAGAGGATCATGGCTATTTAACGTACCGGCCCGGGGAGGATTCTCCATTCTATCCTATTTCTCAAAATTATATTCATGATCCGGAACAATTGATGCGTACGCTTGAAGAGAACGAGGTTTATCCAATTGCCCGGATTGTCGTCTTTAAAGACTCCGTTCTTGCAGAACAACGGCCGGAGCTGTCCTTTCTCGATGGCGGAAAGGTATGGAAGAACGGGCGGGGCGAAGCATTTGTCAATCCTTTCTTAAAGGAAGTATGGGATTATAACATCGATATCGCCGAGGAGGCAGCCAAGCTGGGATTCCAGGAAATTCAATTCGATTATGTCCGCTTTCCGGAAGGGTTTGAAAGACGTGACGAGGTGCTGCAATACAGTGTGGGGGAATATGAAGGTGGCGACGGCGATCACGTGCAAAAAAGGGTGGCGGCTGTGACCGATTTTGTTTCCTATGCGAAGGAGCGACTGGAAAAGTATGACGTGGATGTATCGGTCGATATTTTCGGATACGCTGCTACGATCAAGGAAGCACCAGGCATTGGACAAAACTTTTCCAAAATCGCCAACGAAGTCGATGTTATATCGTCGATGATTTATCCAAGCCACTGGACGCCTTATTTTGGCATAGACAAGCCCGATTTATTTCCATATGAGCTGACGCGTGAATATGCGAAAGTGGAAAATGGCATATTGGCGCAGCTTGACAATCCACCGGTTTCACGGCCGTGGATTCAAGACTTCACGGCAAGCTGGCTTGGGTCAGGGAACTATCAGCGTTATGGAAAAGAAGAGGTTGAAGCTCAAATCCGCGCTTTACATGAGCAGGGAATTAACGAATTCTTGCTCTGGAATGCAACAAACCGCTACACAGCGGGGGTAGACTATAAACAATAGCCGGCCTCGTCCCGAACAGCGATTCGGGACAAGGCCTTTTTCTGAAACGGAGCAAAGCGGACGAATCGGGGTTTATTCTATGGATGCTCCACCTTAGTTTTCCTCATGAAAGAAAATCAGTGCTTTTTCCAGTAAATGCTGATTTGATCGCGTTTAACCATTAGCGACATTGGAATATACTATAAATGAAGATAACTAACGGGAGCTGAGTTGATGAATTGGTACGAAAAGTTGAGCAAGTACTTTCCAATTGAAGAGATGAAATCAAAAGAACATATGGAGCTTCTTTTAAAAGAGAAAGCGGATATTTACCATAAGGATGAAGGACCAAATCATGTTATGATGTATGTAGAAACAGATGATTTCATTTTTGTTGATTATTTGTTTGTCTCCAAGGAGGCAAGGGGGCAGGGGCTGGGAAAGAAGCTGTTAAATCAATTGAAAGAAAAGCAAAAGCCGATTATCCTTGAAGTAGAACCGGTTGATTATGAAGACAGTGACACAAAAAAGCGTCAACGTTTTTACAGTCGCGAAGGGTTCACGCATGCACAGTCTGTTGGGTATCGTAGGCGCTCTCTGGCGACAAATGAGGTTAATGAGCTTGAAATTCTATACTGGTCTCCTCATAATGATTCCGAGCAAAGCATCTATGAAAAGGTTAAGCACACGTATGAGACGATTCATACGTATAAGGATAAGCAGCTTTACGGTGAATCCTATGAGGATGTCGATCAGGTTGTCACCTATAATGCGAAAGAGGCCGAAGCAACCGACCAACCGACCGTGTAGGCGCTGAATCGTTCACCATAACAAATAAGGTGGGTGATTTGGATGAAACGTATTGCAAAAAACCGTAAGAAAAAACGTGAGCTGGTGAAGGAGTTCTTGAAAAAGAATCTGAAAAATTGGAAAGAAAAAACAAAGCAGCAGCCGTTACCAAATCGCTATTCTGCATAAAGAACGTCTGAACAAGGCCTGTCGGCCCGATTCAGACGTTCTTTTTTATTGATGTTAAAATTTTTCAGCTTGAGAATGGAACCGGCTCCGTTCCTTCCATGTCTGTCCGCTAGCATCCGCCATTAAGACAGAACCGAAAGACGGTCATCCCTCCACGCGTTCCTTCTAAGAAGAACGTTCCTGTCGTTTCTCCTTCCGCTGGTCGGTGAGATAATAAATGACTGGAATCAGCAGCAACGTAATAAAGGTCGACACAGCGAGTCCGCAGACGATCACTATCGCCATAGGCTGCTGGATTTCCGTACCTTCGCCAAAGCCGAGTGTTAGCGGGATCAGCCCGAGAATCGTCGTCAGCGCCGTCATCAAAATCGGGCGCAGTCGAATTGGACCGGCTTGAATGATCGCCTCGTATGAGCTGTAGCCATTCTTTTTCAATGTATTAATATAGTCGACGAGAACGATCGCGTTGTTGACGACAATCCCCGTTAAAATTAAGATTCCGACAAGAGAACCGACCCCGATCGGCTGATTGGTGAGCAGCAGCCCGAAAATGACGCCGATCGCTGTAACCGGGACGGAAAACATAATGATAAACGGGTAGAAGAAGGATTCAAAGCGTCCGGCCATGACCATGTACACGAGGACGATGGCGAGCGCGATGGCTCCACTAAGCTTTGTAAAGGCGTCGTTCATTTGTTCATTCTGTCCACCAAAGCTTATCCGGTACCCGTTCGGCAGCAAAGGACGCACCTCTTTAATCAGCGTCTCTTCAATGTCATTGATGACACTGCCAAGATCTCGATTTAAAATCGAGGCGGTTACCGTGACCTCACGCATCCGATCCGACCGTCTAATCGTGCTTGGTCCTTCTCCCCGTTCAACTGTCGCAACAGAAGCAAGCGGGATCCGCTCTCCGCCAGGCGTTGACAGCAGCAGCTGTTCGAGCTGTTCGAGCGAGGCGGTATAAGCGTCATCCACCTGGAGTCGGACATTAAGCTCTTCGCCGTGTCTCGCAATCCGGGTCGCCACTAATCCGCGCGTCGCATCGCTGATTGTCGAAGCGATTTGCGCGCTTGTGATGCCGTAGGAGGATGCAGCCTGACGGTTGATCGCTACGGTCACTTCCGGATTGCCGGCGGTATAGTTCGTAGTCGGCTCCCGCACCCCTTCAATGGTTGAAACCGTCGTGACAATTGCTTCAGAAAGCTGCTCCAATGTTTGAAGGTCCTGCCCTTTAACGGTAATTGAAATCGGGTCATCGGTAAAGCCACTGTCGCTCGCCGAGACACGAATATCCGTGTTTGGAACTGCGGCGAGGGACTCGCGGATCGAGTCGGCAATTTCCAGGTCGGAAGCAATGCGCCTATCTGTGTCGCTTAGGAGCAGACTATAGCTTGCTCTGTTTGTTTGTGAGCCGGCACCAAGGGAAAAGCTGTCCGTCCCGCCGACAGTCACATAGGCCAATTCGACTTCTGTAAAAGCAGCGAGTTTTTCATTAATTTCTTCCGTCGCTTGATAGGTTGCTGACAGGGCGCTGCCTGGCGGTAAGCGGACGTCGATGCTGATAAAGCTCTGATCCTGGGCCGGGAGAAACTCCGTGCCTAACAGCGGAATACAGCTTAGAGAGCCGGCGAGGAGCGCGGCGGTAACCGCGATGATCCGCTTTGGCCGTCGCAGGCTGAATTCGAGCAGTCTTTTGTAGACGGACTTTGTTTTCTCAAAGCCGACCTGAAAGACGGATGTCTGCTCTGTCGTTCGTAAAAAGGTCGAGGACAGCAGCGGCACGATGATCAACGCTGTGATCAGGGAAGCAAGTAAAGCAAAGGCCACCGTGAGCGCCAATGGTTTAAAAAGCTGAGCCGCGAGTCCGTCGACGAAGACAATCGGTAAAAAGACAACGACGGTCGTCAGCGTCGAAGCGACAATCGCGCCGCCAATTTCGCTCGTTCCGTGAATCGCCGCCTCGCGCAAACTTTCCCCTTCCTGGCGCTTGCGGTAAATATTCTCGAGAATGACGATCGCGTTGTCAACCATCATTCCAACGCCGAGAGCCAGCCCGCCAAGGGTGAGGACATTTAACGTTTCACCTGAGAAATACATAAACAAAAAGGTCGTCATAATCGAGATCGGAATCGATAAGGCAATAATCAACGTGCTGCGAATGTTCCGCAAAAAAAGATAGAGCACAAGAGCCGCCAATCCTCCCCCAAGGAGAATATTCAAAAAGACAGCATTGATTGATTGCTCGATAAAGCGGCTTTGGTCAAAAATCGTTTGAATCTCGATTCCTTCGGGCAGCTGCTGCTTCAGATCATCGAGCTCATCGTTGATCGCTCTCGTGATCTGGACGGTATTCGTTCCGGACGCTTTCAAAATCGAAAGACCAACCGCCGGCTCGCCATTCAAGTAGCTTTCCTGAGAAGAGGGAGCTGCGGATTCGCTAATGTCGAATAAATCACCAAGCAGCACGACGCCGGCATTGGTCGGTATTGGAAGCTGCTCTAAATCAAAGACCGAGGCGAACTCACTACTGACGCGAATCGGAAAAGATTGATTCTGGTCATGTACTTCACCCGCCGGGAAATTGATATTCTCACTGGCAATGAGCTGTTGAAGCTCCTGTAATGTCAAGCCGTACTGCGCAAGCACGTCAGGCTGAATATCGATCCGGATTTCTTGTTCACTTCCACCCTCGACCTGGACCGAAGCAACGCCGTCAACCGCGTCGAGCCGCGGCTTGATTTCATTTTCGATTAATTGCTTGGCTTCAGCCGTGTCCCCGCCCGGCTCTGTAATCGCGAGCTGGACGATTGGCAGCATACTTGGATCAAACCGCATTACTTGGGGAGACTCCACTTCGCTTGGCAGCAGCTCCCGGACTTGATCGATCCGTTCGCGCATCGTCAAAGCAGCGAAGTCCATATCCGTGCCCCAATCAAAAGCGACGAGAATCAAGGCGCCGCCTGTCCGGGAAGTGGAGGATACTGACTCGACGTTCGGAATGCTGGCCATCAGTTCTTCGATCGGCTGCGTAATCAATTCCTCAATTTCTTCGGGGCCTGCCCCGTCATAGGTAGCCGTTACGGCCACAACAGGGAATGTCAGCTCCGGAAAGAGATCAACAGGTAAATGGCGCAAAGATACACTTCCGAGGATGATCAGAAAAATAATAAACATCGCCATCGCCACAGGGCGTAATACAGATAATTTAGCTAGATTCATGTTTTCACTCGCTTCTTACTGTGATCGCGGCTCCGTCTGTGAGCCGCTCCTTACCAACGGTTACCACTTCATCATCTTCACTTACGCCTTCTATCACCTGAATGGTTGCACCGTCACGGGTGCCCAGCTCAAGCTCCTGCCTGCGCACGCGATTATCTTCGGCGACAAAGGTGTACGGCTCTCCATCCTGATAAAGAACCGCATCGGCAGGGATCACGACCGCCTCCTGAACGGTGCCTAGTTCGACTGTCGCCGTTACTCTCATACCGCCCTTTAATTGCAGCGACTCATTTGGAACGGTCGCATGGACCATAAAGGCGTTTGTTTGCGGGTCAATGACCGGCGAAACGGCAGTCAGTTCTGTCTCGACCGCTTCGTTCCAGCCGGCAATACTGAGTGAGAGAGGCATCCCCGGCTGTAATCTGGCAACCTGGAAGCTGTTTACAGCAAAAGCTGCATCCATTTTGCTCAAGTCGCTGACAATTGCCAGCGGTTGATTAGGAACAGCGGTTTGGCCGGCCGTGACATCAAGCTGAGCGATTGTGCCGGCAATTGGAGCTGTGATTCTTGTCGCCGCCAGCGCGCTTTCCGCCTGACGAACCGCCTCCTCCGCTTGATTGATCTGCATCGACAGCTCCGCCGTGTTCAGCGGAGCAGAAAGGCTTCCGGCCCCTGCGGCCTGGGTCAGCGCCGCCTGTCTGAGAGAGACATCAAGACTCGCTTGTAGCAAATCGGTCAGCGCCTGCTGATCAGCGTCTCCTTCTCCTTCGCCCAATGCTTGAAGAAGCTCCTGAGCCCGTTCAATTGAAGCGAGCAATTCAGTTTCGAGATCAGCAGCCGCCGACATGCTTTGTTCGACAGACTGATTGATCTGTTCGGCCTGATGCAAAGCCTGCTTCAGTTCATCGAGTACTTGACTGGCCTGGTTAACCTGGCGCCGTGCTTCTTCGTCATCGAGGGAAATCAGCAAATCTCCCGCTTCTACGGCTTGTCCAACCTTTGTATGTACGTCCGTCACTTTAAGCGGCATTGTCGTCACTAATGGAACCTGTTTATTAGGAAGGAGCTGCCCTGATAATTCCAGTGTTTCCCCAATCGAGCTGATTTGAACAGGGGCAAGCTCAACAAGAAGCTGCTGCCTCTCTGTCTGCTCATTTGTTATATCGTCCGTCGCACAGCCTGCCAGGAGCAGAAGAATGGTCATCGCTGCTAACCACTTTTTCATGCGCTTCACCCCTTGTAAATAATCTATAGATATTAGCTTATCAAAACGTACTATATTTTAACGAAACGACAAGGAATCTTTCATTATAAAGTGTGACAATCATGTGACAACTATGAGCCAATTGAGAAAAAATTTGTTTTTTAACTAAATAAACATATATGTTTAGAAAGTTTTTTTGTATAATAGGTTTAGGGAAAACATCTAAAGGGTATTTTTCATTATCTTTATTTAAGGGAAGTTTAACTTTTTCTATACAAAAGTTAAACAGATCTGTATAATTAGAGTATCAACATTTATAATGGTATTCAAGCTCGACATAGATCTCATAACCTGGAAGGAGAGGTCCGTACATGGTCACTTTATTAACATCACCAAGTTGTACATCATGCCGGAAAGCAAAGGCTTGGTTAGAAGAACATAATATCCCGTTTGAGGAACGTAATATTTTTGCAGCGCCATTAACAGTGGAGGAAGTAAAAGAGGTTGTCAGAATGACCGAGGATGGAACAGACGAAATTATTTCGACACGCTCGAAAGTGTTTCAAGAGCTTGACGTTGAGCTCGAGTCTCTTTCCTTGCAAACATTATTCCAAATCATTAGCGACAACCCCGGCCTGCTTCGCCGTCCGATTATTTTTGACGAGAAGCGTCTACAGGTTGGCTATAACGACGCGGAAATTCGCCGCTTCCTTCCACGCAAGGTGAGAACATTCCACCTTCAGGAAGCACAGCGCCTGGTTAACTGAAAGAGGGTATCCCGAAAAGGGATACCCTCTTTAGCAATGTGCGGAGCCGCCACGTTCTATTAAAGTCCGTTGTGAGTGGGTTTCTCACAACGGGCTTGCGGCGAGTGAAGCCATTGTCCGCCCTCAGTTTTTACTAACGGTTTTTTTATAAGCGCCGAGCAAAATTACTCCGGTGATGATCGTAATTTGCAGGCCAAGCGCAACATAGTCGAATTGTTGAAAGAGAGGAGCGAGCATCTCCTCGTGCGTGATCATTCTTGAAGCGGTATAGGCGAGGATCCCCGCTCCGACATAAATAATGATCGGAAAGCGGTCAAAGAGGTTCAGGATTAATTTGCTGCCCCAAATGATGACCGGAACCGAGAAGAGCAGACCGATCATGACGAGCAACGGGTTGCCGTGCGCGGCTCCGGCGACGGCAATTACATTGTCAAAGCCCATCACAAAATCGGCTATGATGATTGCCTTGATCGCGCTCCATAAGCTTGTACCGCCGTTAACATCCCGCTCGTTTTCCGTTTCGGTCAACAGGCTGTAGGCGATATAAATCAATAAAGCGCCGCCGATTGCCAGCAAAAACGGGATTTCCAGTAAATGAACGGCGATGATCGTCAATCCCATGCGAATAAGGAGAGCTAGCCCGAGACCGAATAAAATCGCTTTATGACGAATCTCTGCCGGTAAGTTCCTGCAGGCAAGGGCGACGACAATGGCATTGTCTCCGCCCAAGATGATGTCGACTCCTATAATTGTAAAGAGTGAAATGAGAAAATCCGTATCCACGATCGATCATCCATCCTTTAGTAAAAACATTTTATTTTTTCATAAAAATCATTGACAATTCATATATGTATCAGTGACAATAAAAAATTAAGAAAGGCTTGTTTTTTTTCATCTATAGAATCACCATATGGTCAAGCCGGAGATTTTATGATGAGAAAAGAGGAAGTTTTTTAATGAAAATGGAATGGAGAAAACCGCATGATGGCGGGGTTTTGCTGAGATGAAGGTGGCTTTTTTCTGAAAAATCGGAGAAAAAAGCAGCTTTTAGATTTCCATTTTCAAAGGATTTATCATAAAATAGAAGAAAGCAGATCATTCATTTGCTGACCAGCCGGCCCATACGTTCTCTGCTCATTCAAGGTTGATCGAAAGGATTACGGGTATAACGTAAGAAAGGTGTTTGCTGGATGAATCCATTAACCAATGACTCGAGTAGGAGGGAGAGCGAACATGGATATTGAACGCGTCAATGATACGACCATTAAATTTTTTATCACGTATAAAGATATTGAAGACAGAGGATTTGACAGAGATGAAATCTGGTACAATCGTGAGCGTGGAGAAGAGCTCTTCTTCGAAATGATGAACGAGGCCAGCGATAATGATGAATTTGAATTGGACGGTCCGTTGTGGATCCAAGTTCACGCCTTGGATAAAGGTCTTGAAATTGTTGTGACGAGAGGGCAGGTTTCCGGCGGAAATGTGAAGCTGGAAATTCCGGTGTCGCATGATAAGGATCATGATGACCAGGATCTCGTTGACCTGATGTCCGGCAATGCTGATGGCAAGGTAGACAAGACTAGCGAACCACTAGAAATCGTAATTGGCTTTAACGATTTCGAAGATGTGATTTCCTTAAGTCATAATTTCCATATAAACGACTTGCACAACGAGCTTTATCATTTTGAAGGTACTTATTATCTTCACGTTATTTTCGACGATGAAACATATAACGAAGATCAGCAGGATGACATGCTGAGTCAAATACTGGAATATGGCTTCGAATCAGACATTTCGATTTACAGAATAATGGAATACGGTAAAGAGATTGTGAAGGCCAATGCACTTCCGGTGATTCGAGATTCCTTTTCCCGGTAATCCAGGTGAGCGAGTTGATTACATTAGGCAATCAGCTCGCTTTTTCTTAAATAAGCAAGAATGCACTGCTCTGAGCTTTTCTTAGATGAATAAGCCAAATATTCACCCAGGAGACTCTATATGAAGAATCGATTCAATATTTTGGCTTTTTTAGCGCTTGTTCTGGCCTTCCTGTATATGTCGCGCTTTTTTTTGCAAGGCTGGATTGTCGGAACGATAAGTATTGCTTTTACGCTTTCCGTCGCGTTTATCGCGGTCGTGATTTTTTTTGAAAACAGACATCCGACGAAAACATTAACGTGGCTCGTCGTCTTGGCAGCGTTCCCGTTATTCGGGTTCTTTTTTTATTTGCTGTTTGGGCAAAATCACCGAAAGCAGCGTACCTTTTCGATGAAGGCACTTGAGGATGAAGAAGCCTTTCGCCAGATTGAAGGGACGAAGCAGTTAAACGAAGACCAGCTGCGGAAAATGGGGGACCATCAGCAGCTGCTGTTCAGACTCGCCCACCGTCTCGGTTATAATCCAATTTCGTTTGCGAGTGAAACGAAGGTGCTGACTGACGGAAAGGAAACGTTTGCTAATATACTCCAGGCGCTGCGCATGGCTGAGCATCATATTCATTTGGAATATTATATTGTCCGTGATGACGGGATCGGCCAGGAAATAAAGCAGCTTCTGATTGAAAAAGCGAAGGCGGGCATTGAAGTTCGCTTTTTGTATGATGCTGTCGGAAGCTGGCGGCTGTCAAAAGCCTATATTGAGGAATTAAAGGCCGGCGGTGTCGAGGTGGCGGCGTTTGCGAAGGTCAGGCTGCCGTTTTTAAATCATAAACTGAATTACCGCAATCATCGTAAAATCATTGTGATTGATGGCATTGTCGGATTTGTCGGCGGTCTCAACATCGGCGATGAATACTTAGGCAAGAACAAATACTTCGGTTATTGGCGTGATACCCATCTGTATGTCAGGGGAGAAGCGGTGCGGACATTGCAGTTAATATTTTTGCAGGACTGGTATTATCAAACCGGAAAGAAAATCCTCAACCCGACTTATTTATCCCCTGTTCTAACCTCGATGAAGGCCGATGGCGGTGTGCAGATGATTGCCAGCGGGCCGGACACGAGATGGGAAGTGAATAAAAAGCTCTTCTTTTCGATGATTACATCGGCCAAGAAAAACGTCTGGATTGCCAGTCCGTATTTTATACCCGATGATGATATTTTGAGCGCATTAAAAATTGCCGCGCTGTCCGGTATAGATGTCCGGATCCTTGTCCCGAACCGGCCGGACAAACGAATCGTCTTTCACGCCTCACGCTCTTATTTTCCAGAGCTGCTTGAGGCGGGAGTGAAGATCTATGAGTATAACCGCGGCTTTATGCACAGTAAGCTGATCATCGTCGATCATGAGCTGGCCTCGATCGGTACATCAAATATGGATATGCGCAGCTTTCATTTGAACTTTGAAGTGAATGCGTATCTTTACCGGACGAAAAGTGTCACAAAGCTTGTTAGTGATTTTGTCTACGATCTTGAACATTCGAACCAGCTCAGTTTTGAGCTTTTCCGTAATCGATCTGTATATTACCGCTTGATCGAATCAACGTCGCGCTTATTGTCACCTCTGTTGTAATTGCGCGTAACCATATGAGGAAGTCGCAGGGAAGGCCGTGCCATCGCTCGTTACATTCTCGATGAAAGAACTTTACTTTGATGGAGTATAACCATACTGTTACGGAGCCGCACAGTGCTTCTTAGAAAAGCCGCTGTGCGGCTTTTCTAATTTTTTTGCAGGATTTTGACTAAACGGCTCGAAGTAGTCAGCTACAGTTTTATAAAGGTGGTGACAAAATGTTTACGGCAGAATATCAGGATGGCACGACGATTTCTCTGCTCGAAGGCTGGCAGCTTGCAGAATTGAAGCAGCTCCGGCGTGAACAAGAATTTTATTGCCGCTCGTGCAAGGAGCCGCTTCTGTTAAAGCTTGGCGGCAAGAGGCAATGGCATTTCGCCCATCGCACGAAGTCAACGTGCAAAGCAATGGGCGAAGCAGAAACTCCCTATCATCTGGAAGGGAAAAAGCAGCTCTATTACTGGCTGAAAGGTCATTCTCTTGATGTAGGAATCGAAATCTATCTCCCAATTATTCAACAGCGCCCCGATTTAGTTGTCCGCTATCAGCAGCGACTTTACGCCGTAGAATTCCAATGTTCCCCGATTCCTGTCTCTGTAATTGCAAAACGTTCGCGCGGCTATCAAGAAGTCGGTATTACCCCGATCTGGCTGTTAGGAGGGAACCGTCTCAAGCGCCAGCGCTCCTCCACTTACGCGATTCAAGCTTTCGAATGGCACGCGTTCCGTCACTATCCACCAGACAACCTCAGTTTGAGCTATTACTGCCCTGAACAGCATTCCTTCGCTTTTCTCCAGCATGTCATGCCCTATTCCGCTACCCGCACACTTGCTGAATTGCAGCAATCTCCGCTTGAGAGTACACAGCCTGCCGCCCTTTTTCATCAGCCGAAGCAGCTGCCGGCCAGAAGAATGAAATGGCTCGAAATCAAAAAGCATTGGCGTTATCAACATCCACTTTCCTATCCCAGTCGGGTGGAATCGTATTTACTCCAGCTTTTATACCGTTATTCTCTCCCGCGCAATCTCTTCCCAATTGAGGCCGGCTGGCCATCTCCGTACTATTATTATTTTGAAACATCCCCTTATCATTGGCAAACCTTCCTCCTGTTTGAGTTTCTTGAACATCAGCCTCTGACTAAGCCATTCACGCTGCAAATAGTCAGCCGTTGCATTCAGCCTTATATGTTGAAAGGTCTTTTTTCAAGACGTCAGATTCATGAGGAGGCCGGCTGGCTCCAGGCAGTAAAAGGCTACCTGTCATGGCTTTGCCAAATGGGCTATTTAGAGCAGACCGGGGAGGAATACTTTAAACGAGTACGCAGCATTGTTATTCCTCGTACAATGGAGGAAGCCTTCCGGCTCGATGCGGCGGCTGCGCGTCGGTGCTTCACGATGGAGGATGAAGCAGAGAATTCCGGGGACAATAAAGGAATCAATTCGAAAAAAGCGAATATATAAACAGAGGATGTAAAAGGAACCGTCCTGCTTCCGCCAGGAAGCAGGACGTGCTGACTTAAATTTTCGCTAACATGGAGGTACGATCAATTTATGACAAAGCACGTCAAAAAAAGAGAAGAAGTGGCACTGGAGAATACGTGGGATTTAGAGGCGATTTTTTCGAGTGATGAAGAGTGGGAGCAAGCGTTTAAGGAGATTCAGGGCCAGCTTCCACAGTTAACGGCATTTAAGCAGACATTGGGAGACTCAGCCGAGACGATGTATGCCGCGCTTGAGAAGCAAAATGAAATTACAGAGAAGCTTGGGAAGCTGTACGCCTATGCCCATATGCGCTATGACCAGGATACGACAAATTCCTTCTACCAGGGGCTCAATGACCGCGCAGCCAGCCTTGCTACACAGGTCGCCCAGGCTGCCTCTTTTATCGTTCCGGAGCTGCTGGCGCTCGAGGAAACATTGATTAACCAATTTATTAGTGATCATGAGGGTCTTCAGCTTTATAAGCAAATGTTTGCCGAATTGAATGAAGAGCGTCCTCACGTTCTTTCTGAGAGCGAGGAAGCCATTTTGGCGCAGGCTGCCGAAGTGACCAATAATCCAAGCAATGTTTTTGGCATGCTGAACAATGCGGATATGAAATTCCCGACGATTAAAGATGAAGACGGGGAAGAAGTCGAGGTAACGCATGGCCGCTATGTACGCTTTTTGGAAAGCAGTGATCGCCGTGTGCGCGAGGATGCCTTCAAAGCCGTATATGGAACCTATGACAAATATAAAAACACGTTCGCGGCTACATTAAGCGGACAGGTAAAGCGCGATTTATTTTATGCCAATGTCAGAAAGTACGATTCAGCGCGCCAGGCGGCGTTAAGCAAAAACCATATTCCGGAGATCGTCTATGACCAGCTGATTGAGGCTGTCCACAATCGTCTTGATCTGCTTCACCGCTATGTCCGTCTTCGTAAGCGGGTATTAGGGGTTGAAGAGCTTCATATGTACGATCTTTACACCCCGCTTGTCAAAGATGTGAAAATGGAGTTTTCATACGAGGAAGCAAAGGAGCTTGTCATTAAAGGGGTTGAGCCGTTAGGGGAAGAGTATGTCTCAATTGTCAAAGAAGGGTTTGAAAACCGCTGGGTCGATGTCGAAGAGAATATCGGGAAACGAAGCGGCGCTTATTCCTCCGGCTCTTACGGGACGATGCCTTATATTTTGATGAATTGGCAGGATAATGTGAATAACCTGTTTACCCTGGCGCATGAATTTGGTCATAGCTTACATAGCTATTACACGCGCAAGCATCAGCCTTATTTATACGGTGATTATACGATTTTCGTCGCTGAGGTGGCCTCGACGCTGAACGAGGCGCTGTTGAACGATTATCTGGTCAAAAAGACAACAAATCCGCAGGAAAAGCTGTATTTGCTTAATCATTATTTAGAAGGCTTCAGAGGCACGGTCTTTCGCCAGACGATGTTCGCTGAATTTGAGCACTTGATCCATCAGAAGGCGGCGAACGGGGAAGCGTTGACGCCGGATTTACTAACGCAAACGTACTATGACCTCAATGTGAAGTATTTTGGCGAGGATATCGTCATTGATGAAGAAATCGGTCTTGAGTGGGCGCGCATTCCTCATTTTTACTACAACTTCTATGTCTTTCAGTATGCGACCGGCTACAGCGCCGCCGCTGCTTTATCAAAGAAGGTGCTGGAAGAAGGGCAGCCGGCGGTTGAGCGCTATCTCGACTTCTTAAAGGCGGGCAGCTCAGCCTATCCAATTGATATCCTGAAGCATGCCGGTGTCGATATGACAAAGAAGGAGCCAATTGAACAAGCGTTATCCGTCTTTGAGGCGACGCTGGCAGAGATGGAGCGGCTGCTGGAAGCGACGGAATAACAAGTGTCCAAGACAGAATAAACATCTCCGAAGGAATGAAGAGTAGCGTCCGCTTCGTCCTAGAACCCGTATTCAGACAACCTTGCACGAGATGGTATCGGCTCCGGCCTCCGCCCATAAGAAAAGACGCCTGTGGCGCTTCGCTTATGGGCGGAAGCCTTTAAAGCGTTTGTAGGCCGCCAGCGGGGATAATGTCCAGACAATGGAAAGAAACAAAAGAGGGCCGGCAAGGATGAGAGGGACTAAGTTCATCAGCGCCAGAAGAAAGAAATAAAAGCTGACCGCCATAAGAAAAAGCCCGGAAATAAGTTTGAAATATTTCATCCGCAATTCTCCTCTCCCTGACTAACAATAGGCTTACCACACCATATGTCCGAGTCCCCGACAATAGAAGTGCCGGTAAACGGCAAAAAGCCCTTGAGGACAAAATGCCGGCAAGGACTTTACATACACTTGTTCAACTATTTCGCTTCATTCATCACGCGCCAGAACAGCCCGTGCTTGACCGGAACTGCTTCTGCTTTCTGCTGCAACACAAGCGCCTTTAATCGGCGTTCTGCCTCTTCCTCCGACAAGTCAAATACGGTGGCGACCTCTGCTGTGGCGACAAAGCGGTAACGTTCGAGAAACTGTTCAATCGTAATTGGAGGAGCGGCCGCCGGCGTAAAGCCAAGCATCTCTTCAAGGATTTGGACATAAACGTGATACTCGTAATGTCCGGTTACCTTAATCCCCTCATCCTCGGCATTATTGTTAAAGAAAACGAAGGTCGGGACAACCTCGACGCCCATTTCATTCGTCGTTTTTATGTCGCATTGCAAGGCTTTTGTCGCCGCTGAGGAGCAGAGGTCTTTTTCAAATTCCTCATAGTCGAGTCCGGTTTCGGTCGCGCATTTTAACAGTACCTCTTTTTCTGTAATGTTTTGTTTCTCCAGAAAGAGGTATTCACGCAGCTTGCGCAGGAAACGCGCCCCAGCATGAGGACCTTGCAATTCCGCTGCTTTTACGGCGATTGAGGTTAAATATGGAGAACCCCATTCCACCTCCAGCCAGACGTCGCCATCGCATGACATCCCGGAGCGTGAGGCCGTTTTTTCCCAAAATGAAGCAATCTCCTGTTTTTTCGCGGCAAGACCGGTCGTTGTTTCCTTGCAAGCATTCCAGGCGAGCAACCGGCCCGCCACGAGCGTCCGAATCCGAAAATAGGCTCCATACTCCACTTGCAGCTTCTTTAGAGTAGGTTCAAATCCCCAACATTCCGCGCATAAAGGGTCAATAAACGTATAAAGTTCAATTGGCTTAGGCCGCTTCCATTCATGTTTTTGCGTAGGATCGAGACCACAAACGCCAAGCTGCTGATCACAAGCTGAAGATGTATCCTTTTGGTTCAATGGTCATTCTCCTTTCTAAGATGAGGGATGGTTCACCATGTGGTGGGCCGTCAGCGTAAGTCGCTCAAGCATATAGTCATAAATCGGCCCGGTAATTCCCACATCAGTCATAGCTTTTTTCATGCAGGCCAGCCACGCTTCAGCCTGTACAGGTGTAATGACAAACGGCATATGTCTTGCCCGAAGCATCGGATGACCATGCTCTTCCGTATATAAGGCCGGCCCGCCGAGGAACTGAGTGAGAAACTGCTTCTGCTTACGCGCCGTCTCCGTTAAGTCTTCAGGAAAGAGATGTGCCAGGTCAGAATGTTTGCCAACATAGTGATAAAAACGGTCAACCAAAGCCGAAAGCTGTTCGCCTCCGCCTAAAGCCTCATAAGGTGTGGGATGGTGATCAGACATCATATAAGTGCTCCTTACTCTGTAAGAAAATTCGGTAACTAGAATAGAAACTATGTACATATTGTAGCAACCTCAGCGGCGTACGGCAAATTTCATGATTCCAGGCTATTAGGATAAAGCAGGAAGTCTATTAAAGAAATGGCTGCCACCCGGCGGCTTTAGGCAAGACACGGGCCTACACTCCGGAGAAGGGCTACGAGGGAGTGACGGAGCAAAAAAACTCAAAGGAACTAGCCCTTTTGACATAGCAAAACAAAGGAGGCGGAGCAAAAGGATTGTTTTCCTTTTGCTCCGCCTCCGGGAAGCCTGTCTTAAACGCTCATATACGTGTTATAAACTTTAGGGACATAAGCCTGAGTCTCTTTAAATGGCGGGATGCCGCCATAGCGGTCGACATTGCCCGGGCCGGCATTATAAGCAGCGAGGGCAAGCTTGATGTCACCGTTGTAGCGGTCAATCATCTGTCGCAAATAGTTTGCTCCCCCGTCAATGTTCTGCTGCGGATCGTAAATGTTTTGGACTTGCAGCGACCGAGCGGTTCCAGGCATTAATTGCATTAACCCGCCTGCTCCGGCAGCACTCTTGGCCGTTGGATTATAATTGGACTCGTGTTGAATAACAGCATGGATCAGCTTCGGATCAAGATCGTATTTTTTGGCGGCCGCCTCAATCAAAGGTTGAAAACGGATCGAACGGTCGGGCAATGTTCCGGTCCAGTTCAGGTCAGCAGCCTGTGTGACAGGCTGAAAGCTTGTCCGCTCCGACGCTGAGCCTTGCAACTGCAGGAAGCGCTGCTGGAGTGCGGGATCGAGAAACAGATCGGCTTTCCTGTTCACTTCCTCCTGTTCCTGAAAGGAGATTGAGTTGAGCTGCTCCTGCAGGAAAGCAGAGAAAAGTGAGGGGAGTTGGTTTGTCTCCCGGCTCGCAGAAGACGTACCTAACGGCAATGACTGAATGGCATTAAGCTGTTGAAGAAATGACAAATTCATTATGTACACCTCTTTTCTAATCGATTTACGGACGCTGCTCGGATTCAGCCAATTCATGCTTGCGGCGGAAAAAGCGCCTCACTTTATTTTCAGTTGGTCTGGCGGAAATCTCATATTGCTGTAAAAGCTGGGAAAGGGTTTCTTCCGCATGAGTCAGACTCGTTCCTTCAAATTCAATTTCGTAATCGACCTGATCGAAAAAATGACTTTCATCAAAGCAGAGCAGGCCATCTTTGTAGGCAATCTCAATCCGCTTTGTCGTCAAGGTTCCGGCGTAAGCAAGCTCCGCCATTGGAATATTCAGGGAAGCAAGCTGCCGATAAACATCGCCGTCCGGCAACTGCTGCTCTTCTTTAAGCCGCTTCCATTCAGCGTCGTCTATAGGCTGATGTGTTTCGAGCTTTCCTTCCTGGTGAGGCTGCTTCAAGGTCAATGTGTACGCTCCCTCGATTTCACGGACTCGCAAGGCCGCGCCTTTTTCCTTCAAGGCGAATGACGGGGTTTCAAAATAGTGATTATGCTGGGTAAGCGCCTGATCCGGCGTCAGCTGAAAGCCGTTTACTAATGCGGTAAAGGCTTGTTTATCTAAAATGGATTTGACCTCCATTTCTATCTCCTGGCTCATTCCATCACAACCTGTTCAACATTCTGATTCTTCATATATTGTTTATTATCGCATACCTGTACCTATCCGACAATGCCCTTTGCTGCGTATTGCTGAATGAAATATGTTAAACTAAAATAGGAATCTCATGGAAAAGAAGAAGCTAGATAAGTGGAGGTACAGGATGAAAAAGTTAGTCGTTACAAACATTGATAAGCAGCAGCAGGAGTATGTTGCCTCAATTGCTGAACATATTGAAAAGGAACGCGCGCAAGCATTAAAGGCCGGGGAACGAATGCTTGTAGATTCGGATCAGCTGGCGTTTATTTACATATTGGAAGATGAAGAGCAATTTTATTATCTGAGCTTTCCTCAGCCTACATGGTCAAATTTGCATGAAATCTATACACAGGGAGCCGGGCTGAGCGTCAACCTCGAGAACGGAGTGACCGTAAAGCTGTCCGGGCTGGCGGAGGAGCTTGCCTTTTTAACGGAAAATATTAAAGGGAACAGCAATTACGGTGAAGAGCTTGAGAATGCTGTCGAAGAGGTATTCGGTCAAGATTCATAGAAAAATCGGACGGTGATTGAATGAGCAATTGGGATGTTTTTTTAACGCCTTATAAGCAAGCAGTTGAGGAGTTGAAAGTAAAGTTAAAAGGAATCCGCGAGCAGTATCAAAAATCATCGAAGCATACGCCGATAGAGTTTGTCACCGGGAGAGTGAAGCCTGTTTCCAGTATTTTGGATAAAGCCAAGCGAAAGAACATTCCGCTTGACCGTCTTGAGGAAGACATGCAGGATTTGGCCGGGGTCCGGATTGTCACTCAATTTGTTGAGGATATTGAGACAGTTGTGGACTTAATTCGGCAGCGTAAGGATTTTGACATCTTGGAAGAACGTGATTATGTCGCCGATAAAAAGCCGAGTGGCTATCGCTCGTATCATCTCGTTCTCGGTTACCCTGTTCAGACGATTGAAGGAGAGAAGAAGATCCTCGTCGAGTTGCAGGTCAGGACGCTGGCGATGAATTTCTGGGCAACGATCGAGCATTCCTTAAATTATAAGTATAGCGGTGAAATTCCGGAAGATATTAAAATGAGGCTGCAGCGGGCGGCTGAAGCTGCATTTCAGCTTGACGAGGAAATGTCGATTATTCGCGATGAAGTGCGCGAGGCCCAGCAGATCATAACAACGAAGCAGGAACAAGAGCGCAAGCTTTAAGGCGAAGGAGGAGCCATCTGATGAAATTTACAGTGACGTCCAGAGGAGACGAGGTCTCCAATACATTGCAACAGCGAATTAAACGTTATTTATTAGACTTTGGGTTAACGTATGATGAACAGGCTCCTGAAATGGTAATTACGGTAGGGGGGGACGGCACGCTTTTGCAGGCTTTTCATGATTACAGCGACCGTCTTGAGAATACGGCTTTCGTCGGGATACATACAGGGCATCTCGGCTTTTATGCGGATTGGGTGCCGGATGAAGTCGAAAAGCTCGTCATTCATATTGCCAAAACTCCTTATCAGATCGTGGAATATCCTTTGCTGGAAGTAATTGTCCGCCACGAGGGCGACCTTAAAGCCGAGCGTCATCTGGCGCTCAATGAATGCACGATCAAGAGCATTGAAGGCTCTCTGGTCAGTACCGTCGAAATTAAGGGAGATACATTTGAAGTGTTTCGCGGCGACGGGTTATGCATTTCGACTCCTTCCGGAAGCACCGCTTATAATAAAGCGCTTGGCGGGGCGATCCTTCATCCGTCCCTTGCCTCGATTCAAATCGCCGAGATGGCATCGATCAATAACCGCGTCTACCGGACGATCGGCTCGCCACTCGTTCTGCCGCAGCATCATACCTGTCTGCTGAAGCCGTTAAACGATGTTGATATTCAAGTGACGATTGATCATTATTCTTTTAACTATCAGCGAATCAAATCATTACAATGCCGCGTTGCCGAGGAGAAGGTCCGATTTGCGAGATTCCGTCCGTTTCCTTTCTGGAAGCGGGTGAAGGAGTCGTTCATCCGTGAATAAGTATACGGCAAAGATGGAATGGGTTGTCGGAAGCGACTGTGATCAGCAGTTGCTTCGGCTTTTTTTACGAGAGGGCTGTCAGCTGTCGAAGCGAACGCTGGCTGATATTAAGTTTAACGGCGGCCGGATTTTGCTCAATGGTCACGAGGCGACCGTGCGGGCCACCGTCTTTGAAGGCGATCGCGTCACCGTAGAGCTGCCGCCGGAGGACGTTAGCCCGTCGATGCAGCCGGAGAAGCTCGAGCTGAAAATCGTGTATGAAGACAGTCATCTGCTCGTGCTGGATAAGCCGGCCGGGATGGCGACAATCCCGTCGCGCGAGCATCCGAGGCATTCACTTGCCAATGCCGTTCTCGGTTATTATCAGGAAAAAGGAATCCCGGCGACGTTCCATGCTGTTAACCGGCTTGATAAAGATACATCCGGCTTGCTTGTTGTCGCCAAGCACCGCTTCGCCCATGACCGGCTCTCAAAATTGCAGCAGCAGGGGCGGCTAAAGCGACGTTATCTGGCGATTGTCGCCGGTAAACTGAGCAGGGAGCGAGGGACGATTGATCTTCCTATCGCCAGACAGAGTGACAGCATTATCACCCGGCAAGTTGACGCTCGCGGCCAGCGGGCGATCACCCATTATGAAACAGAGGCTTATTTGGAAGGTGCGACTCTCGTAAAGATTACGTTAGAGACGGGAAGAACGCATCAAATCCGCGTTCACTTTTCCCATCTGGGGCATCCATTGCTCGGCGATGACCTGTATGGAGGACCGGTCGAGCAAATGAAGCGGCAGGCATTGCATTGTTGCCGGCTGGAAGTACAGCATCCATTCACGGATGACCGGCTCGTCTTTGAGCAGCCGCTCCCTGACGATATGACGGCGCTGCTCGGCTAGTCAAAGCTGCGAAATTTCTCTTCAACAAAAGGCAGCGTCGAAGGCACCTGGCAAACGGTCATTTCCGGGTAACGGAGGGCGGAGAGATGGCCGCCAAAGACACAGCCCGTATCGATGTTGACTGTCCGGCCGATAAATCGGGGCTCTCTTACCGGGGTATGGCCATAAATAATCCATGGCCCGTCCTGGTGGTGAAGCGCCCAATCGCGTCTTACCGGGGTGCCGTCAGGATTTGTCTCTCCTGTAACATCGCCGTAAAGGACAAACGATTTAACGCGATTGCTCGTCCTGCCAATATCCTCAGCGCGGATGCCGGCATGGGCGATGACGATCTTTCCATCATCGAGGACATGATAGAGCGGGGCGCGTTCAACCAGTGTCATAAATTGCGCGCGTACTTGCCTGTATTGCTGCTTGGTGAGTCCCTTCAGCTCGGCGACGGTCGTTTCAAGCCCGTGTTTGATTTGAACATTGCGCCCTAAAAAATAACGATACAGTTTGTCACAGTGATTGCCGGGAACATAAAAGGCCCGGCCTGCGGCCACGAGCTGGCTGACTTTTGTTAGTACGTTAACGGAGTCGGGGCCCCGGTCCGTTAAATCCCCGACAAAGGCGAGCTGACGCCCATCCGGGTGATGGAAGCCGTTTTTTTCATCATAGCCTAACTTCTCCAGTAATGAACATAATTCTTCATAACACCCGTGAATATCTCCAATGACATCCAGTTTCATGGCAGTACCTCCTTCATCATTTTCATCATAGCGATTCGATCGATTTGAGACAACTAAGGCGTGCAGGAAAAAAAGCCCGGAATGAAAAGGCTTCCAATGAAGCTGACGGTTGACAGTTGATTGAACTATTTCTTAAGATAGAAAAAACTATCAGAAATAATGGGTAAGGGTGTGAATGTGCTTGCTTTCTCAACCGGTTACGGATCCTGTATTAATTTTTGCCATTTCGATGGTGATTTTCTTATTAGCCCCTCTTGTGATGGAAAAACTGAGGATTCCCGGCATTATTGGTTTGATTTTATCCGGAGTTGTCATCGGGCCAAATGGATTCGGTTTGCTTGATCGTGATCCGACCATTATTTTGCTGGGCACTGTTGGTCTTTTGTATATCATTTTTATCGCCGGTTTGGAAATTGATTTGGACGGTTTTAAAAAGTATCGTTCACGGAGCTTAGTATTCGGTACTTTATCATTCACCATTCCTTTTCTTCTTGGTCTGATTGCGACTTATCTATATGGTTATACGCTTGGTGCCGCGATATTGTTAGGTTCTTTGCTTGGTTCACATACGTTGCTTGCTTATCCGATCGCCAGTCGGCTTGGGATTTCGAAAAACAAGGCCGTTACTACAGCAGTCGGTGGGACGATCATGACAGATACGTTAGCCTTACTTGTGCTGGCTGTCGTTGCCGGCGCTACACAAGGGGAGCTGACGGCAAATTTTTGGTTTGTGCTGATCGTCTCACTCGGCTTATATGTAGCGGCTATTTTTATTGTCATTCCGCTTGTTGCGACCTTCTTTTTCCGGACGTTTGCCAGCGAAGGCTCCCTGGAATATGTGTTCGTCATGACGATGTTGTTTGTGGCGGCTTTTTTTGCGACTGTGATCGGGCTTGAACCGATAATCGGGGCGTTTCTCGCCGGCCTGGCGCTCAATCGCTTCATTTTGGAGCAAGGGGCGCTAATGAATCGGATCAAATTTATCGGCAATTCGATTTTTATTCCGTTCTTTTTGCTCTCGGTCGGAATGCTGATGGATCTGCGCATCCTGTTTAACGACCCGTCGGCCTGGATCATGGCGGCGATTGTTGTTGTCCTTGTCATTACCGGTAAGTTTTTGGCAGCCTGGGTTTCAGGAAAGATCTTTCATTATTCAACGGAGGAAATTAAGCTGATTTTCGGTCTGTCGATTCCACAGGCTGCCGCGACGCTGGCGGCGACGCTCGTCGGGTTTGATCTTGGCTTGTTTGATCAGGCGACGGTCAACGGTGTGATTGTCATGATTTTAATTACGTGTATAATCGGACCTTATACGGTTGAAAAATTTTCGCGCATTATCGCCGTCAAGGAAGAACAGCGGCCATATGAACCGAATACCGCGCCTGAACGCGTCATCGTCCCGGTGGCCAATCCGCAGACGATGGCTTCGCTGCTCGATTTGGCTTTTATCGTCAGAGGGCAATCCCCGCAGCCGCTTTACGTGCTTGCTGTGGCCCAGGCCGGCAGCGGGGAAGCGCAGGCTCGCCTCGCCCAGGCTGAGAAGCTGCTTGAAAACGCGGTTGCTTATGCGTCAGGCGCAGAGGTTCCGGTTCAAATGCTGACACGTGCCGATACAAATGTTACGCGAGGGATGATGCGGGCACTGGAGGAATCACGGATAACGACAGCGGTGATCGGTTGGAACGGCAAGCTGTCGACCCCGCAAAAAATATTTGGCGGCATCCTCGATAACTTGCTGGAGAGCTCGACGCAAATGATTATGGTGGCAAAACTCGGTCACTCGTTAAATACGACGAGGAGGATCGTCATTCTGATTCCGGCAGGCTTCGACCATAAACCGGGCTATTACGAAGCGGTGCGCCATGCGAAGCAACTGGCAAACCAGGTCGGGGCGACGATTGCCTGCTTTGTCATTAAAGATTCAGCTGCAGGCTACGAAGAGAGCTTCAAGGAAATCAGGCCAAACGTCCAGGTGTCCTGGCAGCAGTTAAGCTCGTGGAATGAGTGGCACGAGACGTATATGCCGCTGCTTCGCCGCGATGATATCGTGGTGGTCTTCAGCGCCCGCAGAGGGACGGTTGCTTGGCATCCACAGCTGGAAAGCTTGCCGAGAATGCTCGCCCATTCCGGACCCGAAAGCTTTATTATGTTCTATCCGCCGGAACCGGAGCCGGTTGATTTGCGGGGAACGAGAGGAACCGCTGTACCGCGGACGGTATTAGGGAAAAAGTCATATGAATAGAGGCAGTGAAAACCGTCCTTTTTCGTAACTCGAAGAAGAGTAACGGCTCCGCGAGTTGCGCGTCTTGCTTCGACAAACCCACTCGTAGCAAGACTTCAAAATCAGGCAACGGCTACGCTCATTACGAAAAAGCTGCAGAAAAAATGAATTTCGCACTTTTTCTGCAGCCTCTATGAATAACGGCTGTTTTAGCCGAAGGAATCAATCAGTTTGTGTCGAACCTATCTATAAGACAAAAAGGTATGATATAATTCTTAGTACTTGGTATTAATAACAACTCGCAATGGGGGAAAACAAATGATTCAACTGTCTTTAGCTGAACGTACATATGTAGTAATGGGCGTCGCAAACAAGCGCAGTATTGCCTGGGGAATTGCACAATCATTGGCGAATGCCGGCGCACGCTTAATCTTTACATTTGCCGGGGAACGACTCGAAAAGAATGTCCGGAGCCTTGTTGAGACATTGGAACGGGAAGATCACTTGATTTTGCCGTGTGATGTGACAAACGATGAAGAAATCGAGAAGACGTTTGCGCAAATTAAAGAGGAAGTGGGCGTTATTCACGGGTTGGCTCATTGTATCGCTTTTGCCAATAAGGAAGAGCTGGAGGGCGAGTATTTGAATACGACGCGGGAAGGATTTCTGCTTGCTCATAACATCAGCGCGTATTCGTTAACGGCAGTCGTCAAGGCTGCGCGCCCGCTTATGACGGAAGGGGGGAGCGTCGTTACTCTAACGTACCTCGGAGGAGAACGCGTTGTCCGCAACTACAATGTCATGGGAGTCGCCAAAGCGTCGCTTGATGCAAGCGTGAAGTATTTGGCCAATGATCTTGGCAAGGATAATATCCGCGTCAATATGATCTCTGCCGGTCCAATCCGCACGCTGGCGGCGAAAGGAATCGGCGGATTCAATGACGTGCTGAAGGAAATTGAAGAGCGTGCACCGCTCCGCCGGACGACGACGCAGGAAGAAGTCGGCGACACAGCGCTGTTCTTAATGAGTGACCTGTCACGAGGAATGACCGGGGAAATGCTCCATGTCGATAGCGGCTACAATATTTTATCGTTATCCTAATAAATGAAAAGACCGTTCCATTTTGGACGGTCTTTTCTTTATTAGGGGGAGGGGTGCTACAAGCTTTTATGCTGGTCTCATACATCATGCGCCAAACATGCTCATTATTTTGCCTGAAATAATGCCTTGTTGATGAGAAAAGCATGAAAAGTGAGTTTAAGGCGCAAATTAGGAGAAATTGCAGAAAACGTCCTTGAGAAGCAGAACGTTCACCGCTATACTGAGAGTGTCATAGTGATATTCGAAGGTTAGGAGCGGTTTAAAGATGTTGCAGGAAGAGCGCTATAAAAAAATACAGAACCTTTTAAAGCAAAATGGCTCCGTCAAAGTAACTGAGCTGGTTCATGTGCTCAATGTGTCGATCGATACAGTTCGGCGTGATCTGGAGAATTTGGAAACGAAAAAACTGCTGAAACGTGTCCATGGTGGTGCTATTTTACCCGAGGACTGGGGCGACGAGCATGTATTCTCCAACCGGGAAAGCAAAAATAAGGACGAAAAAAGGGAGATTGCCGAGCTGGCCTGTGAATATGTTTCGGAGGGGCAAGCAATTGCGCTGAATGCCGGTACGACGACGATGGAAATCGCGAAGAAGCTGTCGGAGAGCTTCGAACGGCTGACGATCATCTCCAATGGACTGCGCATCATTGAGCTTTTTTCTCAGAAGCCCGGGTTTACAGTTATCGTTCCGGGAGGGATCGTTGATCAAGCGGAATATGCCCTGTATGGAAAGAAGTGCGAGGAGGACATTAGAAATTATAATATCGATCAGGCGTTTATTTCCGTCAATGCTATTTCGCTAAACAAAGGTCTGACTGATTTCCGCATCCACGAGATTGATATTATGAAAGCTATGATGGAAAACGCACAACGAACGATCATAGCGGCCGACTCCAGCAAATTCGAAAAAGTGTTATATCTCAATGTGCGAGCGTTGGAAAGCAAGGATACGATTATCACGGATTCCTCATTAAATGAAGAGATAGCAAATAAATATAAAAATACCGGGATAAAGATTGTTCATAGGCAAATTTGACTTTTGAATCCGTAAGAAAAAGACTGTTAATGAAAAGCATTTGACACTTAGTAGAGCGGTGTCGAATGCTTTTTTTGTTGTGAAACGAAATCATCTACAGCTAGTTGCTTTAATTTTTGAATATGAATTTTTTTTAAGGAGTCGTTAAATTTATATTTCATTCTCAAGGTGATTTGTAATTTTAGGTGCGGAAAAATTGGAATATTTACAAAATTACGGGTAAATACGCTTTTATTCCTTTTTCAATATGAAATGATGTTAAGAAATTGCAAAAAAACGTAAAAAACATTGCAATAAAATGCAGCATTTTATATATTCGGGTTGAACAAGGGACTCATCTCTTCTTACTGTTCCATGGGTAACGAAGTCAGGAGGTCCAAAACATTCTCTTATTCATCGCGGCGAGGAGAAGTGCTATGAACTGAAACGAAGTACTCGACATAATGCCGGCGAACGTCGAGAAATTCAGTTGTAACGGCTTTCTTCAGTCGACATTGTTGAATAAAATGTGAATTTGCTTTGACCTTTTGCGCAAAGGAGGCCTGAAGATTCGCCTTCTTCGCTAATGCGCGGCAAGCTGACAAGCCCAGTTGCACATAGATAGCAGATTAAGAAAAAGGAGAGGAAAGAATCATGTTTAAAAGACGAGCGATAGTCATTTGGATCGTGTTAGTAACGTTACTTATGCAAAGCTTCAGTTTGACTACCGTTTTGGCTGATGATGTAGAAAGTCGAGAAGGGTTAGTGTTCAACCCGAACAGACAAAATTCTGTGGAACTTGAGCAACCATTGGCTAATGTGCCAGCAACATTTGAGATGATTGCGAAATTTGATCCCGATCCGGGCGTACGTCAAATATTGTTTGGCAATTATTCTACCCCCACGGGTCATACCGAGCCATCCTATAGTATTGAACTTACGGCTAGCAACACATTGCGATATTTCGAGGCATCGAATGAAAGCGACAGTTCAGACCGTATCATCCATAAATCAATAGTGTCGAATGCCAATGTCACGACTGGTGAATGGGTTCATATCGCGGCGACACGAGATGCGGCGAATGGAACAGTGACAATCATGGTGGATGGCGAAATCGTCCATACTGCTGACGGCTTGTATTTGCCGGCCGAGCTGAGCATGACGAATCCTCACAGTATCGGGACAGATTTAAGGGGGAGTATGTATCTCGCCGCCGAGGTGAAGGAAGTACGCTTGTGGAACGAGGTGCGCACGCTCGAACAGCTGAGAGACAATGCAAACACTGAGCTTGAAGGCAATGAAGCGGGTTTGATGCATCTCTGGGAGCTGGACAAAGTCGACTTCAGCGATGAGACGTATGAGGTTCCTGACAAAACGGGCAATATCAACGGTATGGCGAAAGGATTTCTGCCACCATATCAAAACGATGATGATTTCCCAAGCGAAGGTGTTAATTTTGCCGACGGACAGCCGGACTTGGCTACGGACATGATGGAGGAATCGCCACGGACGGTGGAAGCATGGGTGAATGTACCAGAGGATACGCCGGCTAGCCAACGGGTCGGCGTCATTCTCGGAAACTACTGGGTCGGTTCTTACAGTGACATTCCGGAGTTTAGCTTTGAAGTTTACAGCAACGGCACGCCAAGAATTTATTGGAAAGGGATCAAGGACAACATTCTTGATTATAGAGCCAATGGTGTCAACATAAATCGTGGCGATTGGGTTCATGTCGCGATCGTGCTGGATGAAGAGAACAATAGAGGAATTACTTATATCAACGGAGTGCGGGTACACGATGCGGTGCTTCGTACTAATGCAAATATGCAGAAGTTGCTTCCGTCTAAAGCCGGCGCTTTGGCAGGTCTGAAGATCGGCTCTGATTACCG
Organism: Halalkalibacter oceani; assembly: GCF_023715705.1. Classification (GTDB taxonomy): domain Bacteria; phylum Bacillota; class Bacilli; order Bacillales; family Bacillaceae_D; genus Halalkalibacter; species Halalkalibacter oceani_A. The sequence continues at coordinate 50,017 of NZ_JAMBOS010000015.1, read as the reverse complement.
GTATGAAGACGACGGAACACCTACAATGGCGTTCGGAGGGGAAATCGCCGATGTTCGCGTCTGGTCGACAGTACGGACGGAAGAAGAGATCAAGAATAATTACAACACGTTTTTGACTGAAAATGAGACTGGATTAATCGGTAACTGGAAGCTGGATGAGATGGTTGCCGACGTTTATCCTGATAACTCCGCGCAGCAGAATGATGCCTATTTGTATGATGATGTGGCACACAACTGGATGCCGGCCGATTTCCCAGAGGGCGACTACAGAATCGCGGTCATTCCAGATACGCAATATATGTCGCAACATTCTGGTATGATGCAAGAATATTTTCAATGGATGAGAGACAACGCAGAAGCGCTCGATATCGAGCTGGTGGTCGGCGTGGGCGACATTGTCGAAGTTCCAGGAGCGATTAACGAGTGGCAGGAGGCTCAAGCTGCCTATACTTTGTTGGACGGCGTCATTCCGTATGTGCTACAGGTCGGCAATCATGATGTAGAGGCTCGCCCTGGCAATGTACGGGATTACACAAATTTCAATAATCACTTCCCATACGAAAAATATTCACAGGAGCCGACCTTTGGCGGCGCGATGGTAGAAGGCGAGATGGAGAATACGTATCACTTCTTCGAGCTTGGTGACGTGGAATATATGGTCCTTTCGCTTGAATTCGCACCAACTGCCAATGTGCTGGAGTGGGCTAACGAAGTCGTGGCAGATCATCCGGACAAGAAAGTCATTATGACGACGCATACGTATATGTACCATAACGGCGAGTTTATTAGTACGGATCATCATCACTCGAACAGGCACTATTTTAGTGATGCCATGGACGGTCCTGAAATCTGGGAAGAGTTCGTCAGCCAGCATGACAATATCGTACTAGCGGTATCCGGCCATATCGGTTATCCCGATATCGTCGTAAGAGAAGACATCGGCGTGAACGAAAATGTTGTACAGAATGTACTGGCGAATGCTCAGTTTCTGCAACCTACAGATCTTGGCATGATCATGATGATGACATTTACGGAAGGTAGTAACGACGTGAAGGTCAATTGGTACTCGGTTAAAAACGACATGTTCTACCGCGAGAGAAACCAGTTCACGATGCCATTGAACCTTTATGAGAACCCTACACCGCCAAAGGATGAAGACAAAGATGAAGACAAGGATAAGGATCAAGATCAAGATCGGGATCAAGACCAAGGTGGAGGCTCTGGAGGCGGAAGTGGAGGCGGAGGCGGTGGATCATCCCGTCCGCCAGCTGATTCAACACCACCACCATCAGATCAGGAGCCTGGTGACGGATCAGAGCCAGGAAATGGAGAAGAGAACGATTTTGGAGTAGAGGTAGGGTTTGACCGGAATGAAGTGGATGAAGTGACGGTTGAGCGTGAAGGAGAGACTGTCGCGATCAAGGTCGAAGCTGCACCGACAACGGAAAACATTCACCTTAGCCTGGATACAAATTCTCTCAATCAAATCGTTCAAGCCGGTCATTCAGTCGTCGTTCAGACGCCACTTGGCGACATGACGATTGATGCGGAGACAGTCGCTCAGCTTGCCGGTCGTGAACTGAGCATTGAAATTGGACAAGCAGCCCAGGTCAACGGCCAACCAGTACGAACAGTGAACCTTTTGTCAGACGGTGAGGAAGTGACTGATTTTACCGGCAAAGTGACGGTAACGGTTCCTTATGAACAGGCAGCCGCTAACGGTCTTGTCGTTTACCAAGTGACGGACGAAGGCCGAGTAATCGTGCCTCTATCGAGAGTTGTGGACGGACAAATCGTGTTTATCGCTGATGGCTCAGGGACGTTCACGGTCGGAAGCAATGCGAAGAGCTTCACGGATACGGCTGGACATTGGTCGGAGGAGCATATCAGCTTTGTGACGGCGAGAGAACTGTTCTTAGGTGTTTCGGAGAATGAGTTCGCGCCAAACAACTCAATGACGAGAGGGATGCTTGCGACCGTGCTTGGACGATTGCTTGGCGTCGAAGAAAGTCGTGCAGGATCTGGTGGTTTTACTGATGTGAATGCGGAGGCATATTACGCACCGTATATTGCCTACGCGAGTGAGCATGGGATCGTCAATGGCCTGGGCAACGGTCAATTCGCCCCGAATCGCGAAGTGACGCGCGAGGAGATGGCGACAATGGTCGCCCGCTTTATGGAGCATGCCCAGATACAAGCGGGAACATTGAATAGCTACGCAGGATTTGAAGATGACGGAGCGATAGCTCCATGGGCAGCGGAGGCGATTCAGCTATTGCAGGAAGCTGATATTCTTGACGGCAGACCGGGCAATGTCTTTGATCCGCAAGGCGATGTGACGCGCGCGGAAGTGGCGAAAGTGATGCAGCTTATGCTCGAGGCTTATGTTTACTAATTGTGAGGCAAACTAAATAAGAATTTGAAAGAGGCTGGGACCAAAGGTTGTTTTTTTAACCTTTTGCCCAGCCTCTAAGCAATGAGCGGAACCGCCACGATCTTTTAAAGCCCGTTGTGAGTGGGTTTCTCACAACGGGCTTGTGGCGTGTGAAGCCATTGCCAGTAGGTCCAAAGCTAGTTTTGTCTCAAGCTCTTTTTTGTTCAAGTTGCAAGCAGGCAAATTAGTACTGCGTCACTGCCACTGATTTATCCTTGCTGCTGGCCGGAGCCGAACGTTTGCTGGAATAACCAAGGCCAGAAGCCGCCACCTTGGCCTCCACCAGGGTGCCACCCGCCTCCCTGGCCTCCACCAGGATGCCATCCACCGCCGCCTGGTGGTCTGCCGGGTCTTGGAGGAATCGGGCCATAGTACGGAGCGATGCCGACGAGATCGACATTGCTTACTTGCAGGAACTGCGGCTGATAGTAAGGCGGCTGATACATAAACATCGAAACCATCCCATTGTGCCGATTGAAATCAGTAATGTAGGCAACGACCTGACCATAGCCGGAAATGGAAGTTGTAATCCACTGGTTAACGTAATTGCCGACAACACTCGGAGGGAGGAACTGGACAGACGGTTGCTGGCGCATCTGCTGCTGAGGGTAAGGATAATACTCATTCATCTCAATCTACTCCTTTTCCTTTATCATGCTAGTAGCCTATGTACAAAGAGAAAAAAGGTGTTTGTCTAGCAGGGAAAAATGGATTAATACAAGCCGCCTCCCGCATAGCGTATTACTAACGCCGGTAAAAAGAGGAAGTGGGCGCAATGAGCCTGACGCCATTTGAGTTTTTGATTCTTGCTTTAGCTGTTTTTCGCCTCACTCATTTGCTTGTATTTGATACGATTTGCGAATTCATCCGCAAACCGTTCCAGAACCTCGTGGAAGAAAAACAGGAAAATGGGGAAACGGTGACATTTGTCGAGCCGAAAGGCAGAGGCATACAGCGTTTTATTGGCACGCTTATAAGCTGCTATTGGTGTATGGGGGTCTGGTGTGCTCTTTTTTTGTATGCAGGGGTCACGCTCTATCCCGTTGTTTTTCACCCGGTCCTCGTCATCCTTGCGCTGGCAGCACTGGCGGCGATGTTGGAAGCGTGGGTTAAATCAGTCGGTGAATAACTAAGGGGTGATGATATGAAAGGGATTATTTTAGCTGGAGGAAGGGGGAAGAGGCTCTATCCTTTAACAAAGGTCGTCAATAAGCATTTGCTCCATGTCCACGGCAAGCCAATGATCCATTGGGCGCTTGTGAAAATGAAAGAAGCGAGGGTAACAGAAGCCGCCATTGTCATTAATCGTGGGGAAAGAGCGATGTTCGCTGAAGTGCTGCAGCCGTTCGAGCATCTCTATCCTGCTTACCAGTTTATCGAGCAGCCCGCCCCAAATGGGATTGCCGCCGCTCTGGCGCTCGCTGAGAATTTTACGAACGGAGAGAAGTTCGTGATGCTGCTCGGTGATAATTTATTTGAAGACGATTTAACGGACTATCTCGCGGCTTATCTTCAATCAGAACGGCCTGCGCAAATCTTGCTGTCGCCCACGGTCAACCCGAAGCAATTCGCGATTGCGACGCTTTCAGCAAAGAATGAGCTCGTCTCGCTGCGGGAAAAGCCTGATATAAAAGGAAAGCAGTGGGCGGTGACGGGAATTTACTGTTTTGATGCAACGGTGTTCGATCATATTGCCGCGATTACACCATCGGCGCGAAATGAACTGGAAATTACCGATGTCCTGATTCGCTATCTCAAAAGGGGAGAACTGGAATGGCACCGGCTGAAAGGGTGGTGGATTGATGCCGGAACGCATCAAACCTACCAGCTGGCAAATGAGTGGTTAGGTGGTTATTAAGGAGGATATGTATGCAACGATCAATCCTTATTACTGGCGGAGCAGGGTTTATCGGTTTGAATCTTGTTTATTACCTGCTGGAAATGAATTATGAGGACGTGACGATTTTTGATTCACTTACGTATGCCGCAAACCAACGTGAACTGGAGAGGCTGAGCAAAGAGCGGCAAGTTCAGTTCATTGAAGGTGATGTGACAAAACAGGCGGAGGTTGGGCAGCTTTTTGAAAGATCGTATGATGTCGTCATTCATCTGGCGGCCGAGAGTCATGTCGACCGAAGCATTGCGGAGGCGAAACCCTTCTTGGATACGAATATCCTCGGGACGTATCATCTGCTAGAGCAAGTAAGGCAGGGACGCTGCGGATTGCTGCTCCATATGTCGACAGACGAGGTTTACGGCTCACTTGCAGCGACAACATCACCGTTAACGGAAGCGGGCCTCCTCCGGCCGGGTAATCCGTATGCCGCCAGTAAAGCCGGTGCCGACCTGCTGATTCACTCTTACGTTCATACCTTCTCCCTCCCGGTGATCATTATGCGCGCCGCCAATAATTACGGACGCTACCAGCATGCTGAAAAGCTGATTCCAAAAGTGATTATGCATGCGCTGGAAAACAACACGATCCCGCTTTACGGCGACGGTGGTCACCGCAGGCAATGGCTGCATGTTTACGATCATTGCATGGCGATTATGACCATTATGGAAAAAGGAGTGCCGGGCGAAATCTATCACATTGGCGGTACGCATGAATATACAAATCTTGAAACAGTGAAACGTATTTTGCAGCTGCTCGGTAAAGATGAAGAGCTGATCACCTTTGTCGAGGATCGCAAGGGGCATGACAGACGGTATGCATTATCCTCGGAAAAGCTCAAAAGGCAGCTCGGCTGGCAGGCTGTCACGCCATTTGCTCAAGGGCTGGAGGATACGGTTTTATGGTACCGTGATCAGTGGAGGAAAGGGGCGTTTCGATGAAGGTGCTCATCACGGGAGGGGCGGGACAGCTGGGGAGAGCCTTTTATCAGCGGTTAAGGAACAAAGCAGATGTCGTCGCCTGCGGGAAAGATCAGCTTGACGTGACAAGGGAAGCAGAGGTGCGCGCCCGGTTGGCCGAAGAACAGCCGGGGCTGGTCATCCACTGTGCCGCGCTGACGGATGTTGATCAATGTGAGCGCGATCCGGAACATGCCTTTCGCATTAACAGTCACGGTTCTTTTCATGTCGCCCGTTCCGCCGCGCAGGCCAAGGCTGACTTAATTTCCATCAGCAGCGATTATGTCTTTTCCGCTTATTCGTCAACACCGTATCAGCCGGACAGTCCCCCATCCCCGCTATCTGTCTACGGGGCGAGCAAATGGATTGGCGAGCAGCTGACCTTGCAGGCCCATCCCCGCGCCTTGATTGTTCGTACCGCCTGGCTTTATGGCGGGCATGAAAACGACTTTATCGAAAAAATTGTGGCGCGGACCGCCTTGCAGCGCACGATCCCGGTCGTCGATGATCAAATCGGCTCGCCTACCTACGTCGAGGATGTAGTCAGCTATTGTTTGCGGCTACTTGCCTCGGGTCAGCGCGGTCGGGTATTTCATGTGACGAATAAAGGCAGCTGCAGCCGCTACGAAATGGCGAAGGTGATTATTGAATCGTTGCAGCTGGAAGAGGCTGCGATAGAACCGGTAAAGACAGTCAGGCAGCCAGGGATTGCCGTTCGACCGCCACGGACTGTATTGGGATTGGAGCAGTTGCCGGCTGTCGGACTGCCGGAGCCGGCTCATTGGAAGCCGACGCTCATTCACTACTTACAGGAAAGGAGGCAGCGGCGATGATTAACGGAGTGAAGCTGAAGCAGATTACGAAGCATTGTGATGATCGCGGCTTTTTCGCGGAGCTCGTCCGCAATGATGAAGATCTGCTGTCCCAGTTCGGACAGTGGTCGCTTTCTAAATCGTATCCCGGCGTAATTAAGGCGTTTCATTATCATAAAGAGCAGGATGATGTCTGGTTTTTTGTTGGAGGGAATGCCCAGGTCGTGCTCTATGATCTGCGTGAGGAATCGCCGACGAATGGGGAAACACAGGTGTGCTACATGGGAGAGGACAATCCGCTCATTTTGATGATTCCCGCCGGGGTGGCTCACGGCTACCGGGTGCTTGGTGAAACCCCGGTCGTCATGTTGTATTTGACGACGAAGGCCTACCAGCCCGAGCGACCGGATGAATATCGTCTTGCCTATAATGATCCCCTCATTTCATTTAATTGGGAGACGAAGCATCGATGAAGGCAAAGCGGGTGCTCGTCTTGACTCATCATGGCGGCGGCGGAGTGAGGCTGTTTCGTCAGCAATGGGCGCTCGAACATGACGCCGAGCTGCTCATCCTCTATGTCCGCGAGCAAAAGCTGATTCTCACTGAAGGCGAAACAGAAAGCGAGTGGCCGCTGACAGTGCTGGACAGCCCCGCCTTTCTCCAACGGTTAAAGTGCTCTCCAGTCGAAGCGGTGATGATCGACCACGTCTGGGGGTTTCCACTCGAGCGGCTTCTTTCATTTTTGGAGCTTTTTCGCCAGCCGTATGATCTCCACATTCACGATTATCTCGCCGCCTGCCCTCAGCTTTTCTTTATAACGCCGAAAGGACATTATTGTGGACAGGAGAAAGAGGTACGAATATGCCGACATTGCAGCAAGGCGGGAATCGGAAGGCGCCTGATCGAGGAGATGGTCGGGCGCGCGTGTTCAATTGATGAATGGAGGCGATGGCAGCTTGCGCTATTGCAAAAAGCACGGCGGATCATCGTCCCCAGTTACTCCGCCAAGGAAGTGATGCAAGGCTATTTTCCCGGATTGAATTATGAGGTGCAGCCCCATCCGGTTCATCGCCGGCAGCTAAATAATGATGAAGCGAAACGATCAGGAGAGCTACGGATAGGGATTGTCGGCCATATGGCTGTCCATAAAGGCTCAAGGGAGGTGCTGGAGTTGATCGGCAAGCTGGAGCGGCGAAGGCTGCCGGTAAAGCTGTTTCTTTATGGGAACGCCGATCATCTCCTGGCGAAGAAGGCAAGTCCCGTATTTATACAGCGGGGGGAATTTCAGCGTGATCAGCTGCCGGTCCTTCTTGCTGCCGATCAAATTGACCTCGTTCTAATTCCGTCGATTTGTCCAGAAACGTTCTCGTATACGACCCACGAAGCGTTGAGCAGCGGCTATCCGGTGCTCTGCTTTGAACTCGGGGCCCAGGCCGAAGCTGTGCAAAAGGTAGAGGGTGGCTGGGCTGTCACGCCATTTCATGCTGAAGCGCTCTACCAGAAAATAGCGGGGCTGGTCCGTCAGCCTGAGGAGGTGCTTGAAGCGGCCAGCCGATTACAGGAAAGCGGGCGGGCAGAGGACAGCTGAAAAGGGGAGAAGGGTGAAACGAATTTTAAGCGCTGGGTAAACGAGTAAAAAACAACCTTTTGTTCCGCTCTCATCCGTTCAGCTCGGGAAAATAGCTTAGCAGTTTAGCGAGGCGCTGCTCGAACGTATGATGCCGGGTGACGGCGAGGTAGCTGTTGTTCGCGGTCTGGTCGGCGCCGGTAGGATCGGCGAGCAGCTGCTTAATCTTATCCGGCAATTCCTCCTTTGTTCGAAAGGACGGGATTTCATCAACGGAAAAAAAATCATAAAGCTCTGGCCGGTATTCTGTTATTTGGAGAGCGCCACAGCTGGCAATTTCAAATGTACGGTTATTCAGGCTCGTACCTTTGATTCCGGTTGAATTTTCATTGGCCGGATCGCTGTCCGAACGGTAGGTGTTCAGAACGATCCGGCTGTTTGTGTAAAACAAAGCGACTTCTTGCGGGGTGACCCATTTTGAGACGACGTTAACATGCGAAGGCAAAGAAATATCCTTCCATTCGCCGACGACGGTGATTGGAAGTGTAAGCTGGTCGGCAAGAAAACGAATTAAGTCGACCCGCGCCTGATAAGGGTAGCCGACGAGGGAAATTGAGTAGGCCGGCTCGCCCTGCCTCTTTCTACGTTTGTACACAGTCGGATTCGTCGCCAAAGGCAGAAAAGCGCTATCGGTGAAGCCGAGCTTCCGGTAGTAGCTTAGCGCCTGCCGGTCAATCGTAAAGGCTTTTTTAGCATAGGGCAAAATCTGTAAGGAACGGTCGATCAAATAAGGGTCCTCTGTTAGCCAGACAGCAAGGGGAATCCCGTTGTCCTGAAGCCACTCACAAAATCGGGCCTCAAGCTGGTAGCCGAGCAGCGTCAGGACGAGATCCGGCTTTTCCTGACGGCATGATTCTATCAGCGCTTCCGTGTTCAGCGGATGGGCCGGTGCGAGGCTGCTGCTGAGGGCAAGGCTCTGAAGCGCAGAAACGAGCGAGTCTTCAAAATACCTGTACACCTTGCCATAGCCCGAGCGCAGCACCAGCACATGCCTGGTCGCGGTCGTCATGTTAGCGCAACGCTGATCTGGTTAAGAGCAGCCTGCCCTTCAGGAATTTCAGCTCCGTAAATAAAGCCTTTCACCGACATGTTTTTGTACTCGGTTGTCAGCGGGAGGGTAATTTCAAAATCAGAAAAGCGGACTGTCTCTCCGCTGTCAATTTGCTGTAAATGCAGCGGTCTCAACCAGATTTCGCCGCTGTCCTTCATCTTTTTATGACTGTGGCCTTCAAGGTACTGCCATTCCCCGTAGAGCTGTTCATCCTCGATGATAAATTCATCAAGCTGCCGTTTCCGGGGGTGGGTGATTTTACCTGAAATATTAGCAAGAGAAGGCTGACTGAAGGCAAGACAAATGACAGGGCTTGATAACGGCTCCGCTCCATAATTTGTAATCAGGAAGCTTCCCTTGATGATCACCGGTTCTTCATTGGACTCAATCCGCGAGGGAACAAGCAAAGAATAAATAAAGTAGCAGGAAAACGGTTCAGCTCCTTCCGGCAGGGCCGGCTTCGGCTGCTCCAAAGGGGCCGCCTGCAGCTGTTCTTCTAATGAAGCAATCGTCGCCGCCTGATCAGCAATCTTCTTTTGATGCTTTTCAATGACACGGTAATATTTCTTCAGTTCAGAGCGATAATGAATTAATTTCTGTTGCAGCTGTATCGTTGTCTCATTATTTCTCGTTGATAATCTTGAATCCATAATGCTCCTCCTCTCATCCAGCTTATAAATATGTATGAAGGCAAGCGGTGAAGAAGAATCAAAAAATAAGAGGATGTCTTAAAAGGGGATTGTTTCCCTTTTGAGACATCCTCGAAGATCGCTTCATCGCGCGCTGTCCTCAGCCGTTTAGCTGACGATTGAAATCTTCCAGCGGCTCCACGCGAGGCTTCCTTCTATTAGTTTATGAAAAGAGGGGGGACGGCTTCGTTTTGCGCAGACTTCACGCGGTGCTTAGGAGACCCTCTTTAATGTTTCCCCGGGAAGACGAGCGGGCATTGTGGCGGGAATTTGTCTGTCTTGCAAATGACGTCGGCAACAGGAAGCTCTTTGCGTGGTTTGCAGTAAGCAGCTTCCACTTCCAATTTGACGTCAGCGACGACATGAACATCTAAGCAGAAAGTTAAAGAAATATCCAGCTGATCGAATGTTCCTGTGCAGACAATTTCAGAATCGCACTCGCCGTGAGAAATAAATGCTTCTACGACTGTACCTTCCGGAGCGCATAAATAGAAGGTTTGGATTGTCGCGAACTCAATCGGATCAGACGTACAAATCACATTGCCGTTTTGGTCTAAAATATCAACCTCAAGCAATCCTTTAGCCAATACTTTGACCTTTTCAAGCGTGATGTCTTTTCCGTCACCTAATGACACTTCCACCTCACTGCGGCCACCGGATTGGAACACCTCCTGGGTGAAAAGTGAATCTTCCAGCACACGGCAATGGCTGCTGAAATTAGGATAGTTCGCTAGGAATGTACATAAATCAACGGCTGGCGTTGGAGTTTGTGTACAAGAGAACAAGTTAGACAGCTCCGGTTCGCGAAAACTGATCGTCGGTAAGTCAATCTGACGAGTCACCCAGTCAAAAACTTTAGGTACTCTAATGCAGATACTGTGTTTCTTAAGACTCATTTCTATACCTCCTAAAAAATTTATTTACCTGTTCATGAAGCTCAATTAGGTGAGTGTGAAGTAGGTAATCGGACTACTGTATAGTATGAAGCCCTGCCGAAATTGTGCAACGACACGAAAATGTTTCAAAAAAAGGACAGCAAATTAAGGGAAACAGAACTTCACACAGGCAAGGCGGGGGCTGCTGCATATTGTAGTAGAAGAACGATTCAGGAGGGATCATTTATGAAAAAAACATTTCGCATGCAGCCTGCTCCAACGACATACCGTACCGCTAAGCCGAGGCCAAAACCAAAACCGAAAGCAGTGAAGGAAAAAAAATCGACGAGCTGCTGCGGAAAGAAACGGATCCAGCCATAAGCGAGGGGTAGGGGTGTGCGAAACGTTTTTCTTCCTTTTGCACGCCCCTCTTCTATCAGAATAAACATCGAGCAAAGCAGCGATTCCGCGCTCTGCTTTTCCTTTCTGGACGATTGAACTGAAAAAGTGCCGTGACTTCATCCAAGGCTTACACATATATGTAAGGCAGAATGAATTTTGAACAAAGTTTGGAGTGAAGAGCATGATACCTCTTATTCAATTGGATAGACAGTTTCAATCGATTAAAAAGGAAATAATGAACGCTTTTGAACGCGTTGTCGATAGTGGCCACTATATTTTAGGAAATGAAGGAGCGGCATTGGAGCAGGAATTAGCCCATTTTTTAGGAGTGGCCCATCCGGTGGCTGTCGCGAACGGGACGGATGCTCTTGTCTTAGCGTTACGAGCGTTGGAGATCGGGCCGGGCGATGAGGTCATTACGACCCCTTTTACGTTCTTTGCCACGGCCGAAGCAATTGCCCGGGTTGGCGCGACACCTGTTTTTTCTGATATTGAAGCCGGCACTTATAATCTCGATCCCGCTTTATTGGAGGAAAAAATCACCTCAAAAACGAAAGCGATTATCCCCGTTCATCTGTTTGGCAAGCCCTGCGCGATGAAAGAAATCAACGAGATCGCCAAACGCCATCAGCTCTATGTGATCGAGGATGCCTGTCAGGCTTTTGGGGCTGATATTGGAGGAAAGCGTGTCGGAACATTTGGCGACATCGGCTGCTTTTCCTTTTTTCCGACGAAAAACCTCGGCACGCTCGGGGATGGCGGGCTTGTCGTAACCGATAATGACAATCTGGCCAAACGGATCCGCAAATTACGTCATCACGGCAGCACCGCCAAATATTATCATGATGAAATTGGCTATAACAGCCGTCTTGATGAAATTCACGCCGCGATTTTGCGGGTGGCGTTGCAGAAAATTGATCAATGGAATGAGCAGCGCCGGAAAATAGCGTCGATCTATTCTAAAGCATTGCAACATTCCACGGTCGGTATTCCAATGGAAGAAAACCACCAGACCCATATTTATCACCTCTATTGTATAGAAGCTGAGCAGCGGACGGAGCTTGGCGAGACATTGGCACAACAGCAAATTGCAAGCGGCGTGTACTATCCGTTACCGCTTCATAGGCAGAAGGTTTTTGCCGGGCTTGGCTACAAGAAAGGCGATTTTCCAATTGCCGAGCAAAAATCAGAACGTCTTTTGGCAATCCCGATGCATCCGTTCCTGACCTCTTCCGAACAAGAAAAGGTCATTGCAGCGATCCTTGCCTTCGAGCAACATAAAGGAGGGAACCGGACATGAAACGCGGAATCGGCCTGATTGGCTGTGGGAGAATGACGCAAAAGCATATTGAAACGATTGGCAGGCTTGAAGATGCCTATATCGCTGCGATTAGCGACATTTCAATGGAGAGAATGAAGGTGGTTCATGACGAGCTGCTCGCGCAAAACCGTGTAACGACACGATTTGCGATGTATCAAAACTATCAGGAGCTTCTTGCAAATCCCGATGTGGATCTCGTCGTAATTGCGACAACGTCCGGCACCCATAGCGCGATTGCGAAAGATTGCTTGCTTGCGAAAAAGCATACGATTGTGGAGAAGCCGCTGGCCTTGTCACTTGACGAATCACGGAGACTGAATCAATTAGCGGAAAAAGTAGAAAAAAGCTTGTTCGTTTGTCATCAAATGCGCCATCGCCCCATATTGTTTACGATAAAGGAGCTAATTGACAGCGGAGCGCTGGGGCGTCTTCACCTTGCTGTCGTGATGATGGAAATTCAGCGCTCCGACTCGTATTATCAGGCAGCAAAGTGGAGGGGAACATGGGATCAGGATGGAGGGATGCTCGTTAATCAGGGGATCCATTTAGTCGATTTAATGCTGTGGTATATGGGAGAAGCGCAGGAAATCTTCGGTGATCTTCATAAAGTCAATCAGCGCAAGGAAACGGAAGACATCGCTCTCGGTATGATAAAGTTTTCGAATGGCGGGCGAGGACTTATCCAGGCCAATACGGTCACGCAGCCGGCTAACCTCGGCTATTCGATCCGGCTGTTTGGTGATGAGGGAACGATTATCGTCAGCGGAAAAAACTTTGATCACCTAGAGCGCTTTGAAATAAAAGGGCAGGAGAAGCTGACCGGACAGCTTGATCAGTTCCTGGAGGATCGGAGCGAGCAGCTACGCATGTACAACCATATTCTTGCCGAGTTAGCAGGAAAGCGGGATCAACTGACGGTAAGCGGAAAAGAAGCGGAGAAAGCACTGGAGCTTATCTTCGCCCTTTACGAATCGAGTCGGCAAAAGCGCCCCGTATCACTTCCTCTTCATACGTTCGCCACCAAAAATATGAAGGAAGGGGAGGCAGCCCATGAAAAATAAGCATGTGCTTGTGACGGGTGGAGCAGGATTTATTGGCTCACAATTAGTCAAACGACTCGTCCCTTTGGTGAAGAAGATTACGGTGATTGATGATTTGACGACAGGCAGTCGCCAGGCCGTTCCGGCAGCCGACAATGTGACATTTGTCGAAGCAAGTATTATCGATGCCGATGAAGTAACTCCGCATTTAGCCGATGTTGATATTTTATTTCATGTTGCCTGCCGCAATCTTGTCCATTCGGTGGAAAACATGGAGCAGGATTTAGAAGTCAATTTATTGGGATGTTACTCTCTGCTCAATCTCGCCCATAAACATTGCCAGCATTTACAGCGTTTTGTTTACACCTCGACAGCCTCCGTTTACGGGGATGCAGAGATTTTACCGACGCCGGAAGAGTATCACAAGATTGCGATGCCTTACGCCGCCAGTAAGTTCTCAGCTGAGCATTATTGCCACGTCTTTCATCAGCTTTACGAGCTTCCTGTTGCGGTGTTGCGGCTCTCCAATGTATACGGTCCCGGTCAGCTGGCCTCCAACCCTTATTGCGGAGTCGTTGCCAAATTTTTTGATGCGATCATGGCTAACGAACCGTTGACGATTTATGGAGATGGTACGCAAACGCGCGATTTTACTTATATTGAGGATGCGCTTGACGCTCTCTTACTTGCCGCCTCCAGCGATCGTGCCGTCGGTGAGGTTTTTAATGTCGGCACGATGAAAGAAACGTCGATTCAGGACCTTGCCCGGAGCGTGATCGAGGAAGCAGGCTATGTTGCCGAGACGTATCCCATTATTTATGCCCCGAAGCGAAAAGTAGACACGATCCAGCGAAGAGTCGTGGCAATTGACCAGATTCAGAAGATGATTGGCTGGCAGCCTTTGTATTCGTTAAAGCAGGGTATCGCTCAAACATTTCAGTGGGTAAAGGAGTAGAGAGCAGGTGAGAATTTTTCAAGGTATAAACGAAATTGCCGGACAAATGGGAATCTTTGCGGGGGACTTAACAAAGAGGGGGCATCATGTCCGCTGCTACAACACCTTTCACTCTTATTTAGGCTATGAGGAGAATCTTTTGAACCTGGAGAAGGAAGAGCTGGTCCAAAAAGTGGAAGACATTCTGACAGACTATGATATTTACCACTTCCATTATGCGGAAACATTGGTCGACGACTTCAGTGATTTGGCTCAATTGAAAAAGTATCGCAAAAAAGCGGTCATGCATCATTGGGGAAATGATGTCCGGTTTCATGAGCAGGCTAGAGAGCGGAATAAATACGTCTACACCGGCGACTCTCCCGCGAATGAGGTGATGCATAAGAAGCTGACCGCTATTTCAGCAATTGTCAAGGATGCGATCGTTCAGGATTATGAAGTATACGATTATGTTAAGGATTACTATGAGCGCGTTCATGTTTTGCCGATCGCCGTTAATCTTGACCATATCCCAAACGTCGAAGAGACTGAAAACAAAGTACCTTTATTAATTCATGCACCAACCAATCCGTTATTTAAAGGGACGGTCCATTTTGAAAAGGTGATTGAGCAGCTTAAAGAAAGCTATGAATTTAATTATGTGAGGATTGAGCAGCTGAATCATGAAAAGGCGCTTCACATGTATCAGAAGGCAGACATTATTCTCGATCAAATTCTCTGCGGCTCGTATGGACTCTTTTCGGTGGAAGCGATGGCGATGGGAAAGCCGGTTGTAACGTATGTCAGGGATGACCTGCTGCCAACCTTCCCGGAAATTCCGCCGATCGTCAACGCCAACCCTGATACGCTTTATGACAAAATTGAATTGTTGATTAAGTACCCTGAAGTCCGCAAAGCATACGGAAAGCAGGGTCGAAGGTACGTGGAAGCCTATCATAGCAGCGCGGTTGTGACAAAGCAATTGGAGGAAATTTATAAGCAGCTGCCGACTTTATAGGAGGTAGCTCAAAAGGCTGATTTGCCCTTTTGAGATGCGTTAAAGCGAAGTCGATCAATCATAAAAGGAGGCGGCGGTTCCGTGCTGCACAAATAAAGCAGGAAAGCAAACCCGCTTTCCTGCTTTATTTTTAAACCGTTGTTCTTAATAGCTTCGTCCGGGATAGCTTTGCTCGACGTAGAGCTTTTTCATGAACAGGTAAATTTGTTGATAATCAGCATTGCGATCTCTGGCGAATTCCTGAATGCTCATGTCATGGAAGTTAAACACGAGCACACAATCATCGATGTAATTGTTTCGATGAGGAAGTCCGAGATTGAGAAAATCATAGAGATGATACTGGTTGAAGGTAATCCCCTTGCCGACATTGATCTGGAGGCCTGCTTGATAAAACTTCGCGAAATTTGAAGAATGATTAATCCAATCGTGCGTGATCGGTGTGTTGCCGTAATAGTTTGTGTTGATGGCGGTTAAATCAAAATTCATCGATTCGCCCTTCCACGGGTTCGTGACACCGAAGCCGCCGTAATTTGGCAGCCACATCGTCTTGTAGCCTAGCGTGTGAATGTACTGATTAATGTTCGTGATCGGCGATTCATCTTCGGGTATCAGCGATTCTCTTAACCAATAAAAGCCTTTGAGATTCAGCTTCGTGAAGCCTTGCTGGTTCCATGTTGCCAAGAAGGTCGTAATCCACCATTTGAGCGCCTCTTCCCGGTCGGCCTGATTGGCAAAGGATAATGATTTTCCATTGACCACTCCAAAGTTTGTTTGACTGATAATCGGATAAGGAAGACCAATCCAAATATCAAGAGGACGGACCGCCAGCTCTTCAAGCGCTTTTAAATTGTATTGATCCGAAAACAACAATGCCATATATGTCTGCCAGTCCTGGATCGTTGGAAGCTCGCCAAAGCCTGTATATAAAGGGTGAAGGTATTTATTGGCACCTGTTTTAATCGGAGTCAACACAAATCCGGTAAAATAGGAATCTCCCGTATCCACCCCGTTCAATACATATTTGACAGCCGGGAGCAAGGCTTCCTTGGACCAGACAAGAGGGGATGTGGCATCAAACCCCCCGATTGGGAGAACGGCAATATGCTGGTTAAAGCCTGTTGTTTTACTACTAAGAAAATTCATCAAATCCCACCTTTCGTCAATGTACCCTATAGCATATGTTGAAGAAAGAATAAATTGATAAGTTGGCATCTAAAATTTTCATAGATGGTTAACGGATTTTATCATTTGTGAATATGAATATATGACTGAATTCAAGGAGGAATACACATGCGGATTGTGCATGCACCTACAGAAATAGCAGGTCAAATGGGAGTTTTATGTGATGAATTGAAGCGAAGAGGACATGAGGTAAATGGATATAATTGGTTTCATACTTATATTAATTATAAGAACTCAGTCGTTCATACCGATGCTTATGAGCTGGCACGTCACCTAGTGCCGCTCGCTAAAAACAGTGACGTCTTTCATTTTCATAACGGAAATACGTTTTCGGTTGAAGGACTCGAACTTCCTGCTTTAAAGCTGCAAAACAAAAAAATGGTGATGCATCATTGGGGAAACGACGTCAGAACTGATCAGGCTGTAAAAAGGCTTAATCCATACGCGTTACCAAAAAGCTATTACTCGGATGAAGAGATCGACCATCGGTTAAAACGTTTATCGACTTACATTGACACCGCCATCGTTCAAGATTATGAGATGGTTCCGTATGTGAAGGATTATTACAAAAGCGTTCACGTTGTCCCTTTGGCCTGTAAGGTCGATTCCTTTGTGCCAAGGTATCCGCGTGTTGATCAATCAAATCCGCTTATTGTTCATGCTCCGACCAGCCGGGAATTCAAAGGGACTGTTTATGTTCAGGCGGGAATTGAACAGCTTAAAGGCAGACAGCTTCCGTTCCGTTATCAGCCGGTTGAAAACATGAGCCATGAGCAGGCGTTGGCCACTTATGGTGAGGCAGATATTATCATTGATCAAGTATTATGTGGCACGTACGGAATGCTCAGTGTCGAAGCGATGGCCCTTGGAAAAGTCGTTGTTGCTTATATTCGCGATGATGTCAGAGCGCAGCTTCCTAGCAATTTTCCAATTGTCAGCACGGCGCCGGAGAAGGTCGCCGATACATTGGAAGAACTCCTTAGAAATCCGCAATTACGGAATGAAATCGGACAGAAGAGCCGTCGATTTGTGGAAGAGTTCCATGATGTCCGCTTAATAGCAGAAATACTTGAGAAAATTTATCTGAAATAAGGACGGTGAGATGTTATGCTTCGGGTTTGTCATGCTCCGATGGAAATAGCCGGGCAGGTTGAGCTGATTTGCTACCACTTAAAAAAGGAAGGTGTTCATGCCACCGGCTATAATTTTTTTCATTCTTTCCTCGATTACAAGGGAACCTATATGACCGATGCTTTTGAATTGCAGAAGCTTGTCAACGTCGCGCTCGATCATTTTGATCTTTTTCATTTTCACAACAGCCATACATTCCTCGAAGATTTCCGTGATTTGCAATGGATTAAGGACAAGGGGAAGAAAAGCATTATGCATCACCGCGGGAATGATGTCCGCTCCCGGGTGCTTGCGGTAAAAGGGGATTCCTACGAAAATCCCTACGCATATACGGAATCTTCGTTTCCAGAGGACGCGATCGAAGCGAATTTAGAGACCTTTTCAAAGCTTGTCGACGTGGCAATTGTCCAGGATTATGAGCTTTATAAATATGTCTATCCGTATTACAGCAAAGAAAATAAGCCGGTTTACGTCCTGCCACGCCTCTGTCCGATCGGCAAGTACGAAGTCGCCATTGAGCAGGAGACGAAAGCAAAACCGCTTGTCGTTCATGCGCCAACAGACCGTGATTTTAAAGGCACATCCTATATTGAGGCAAGCGTCAAGCGGCTTCAGAGCGAGTATCCATTTGAATTTAAGTTAGTCGAGAAGCTGAGCCACGAGAAGGCGCTTGAGCTGTATAAAGAGGCTGACATTGTCATTGATCAGGTGCTATGTGGCGCTTACGGTAATCTAAGTATCGAAGCGATGGCGATGGGAAAGCCGGTCATCTGCTATTTGCGGCCGGATTTAGTACCGACATTTCCGCTAGGGCTGCCGATTCAGTCGGCGAATCCTGACAATCTTGATGCTGTTTTAGCCGACCTGCTCGGAAATCCGACCAAGCGGCAGGAGCTTGGGCGTCAGGGAAGAGCCTTTGTCGAAGCGCATCACAATTCAGGTAAGGTCATCAAGCAAGTGCTGCAAATTTATCAAAATCTGATTTCAGGATAGGAGCGACAAGCATGAGTATTGACCCGACTGCGACATTGGGAAATGGATGTGAAATTGGAGAATACGTCGTCATTGAAGAAGATGTTGAAATCGGAGACAATGTGACAATTGATCATCATGTTGTCATCAAAGCCGGAACAAAGATTGGTGAAGATGTCCGAATTCAGGCCTTTACCCTGCTTGGCAAACAGCCGGCGGCAAATAAAAAAATGGCGCGAAAACCGACTGCCGCCTTATTTCCACTGTCGATCGGAAATGGAGTGACGATCGGCAGCCACGTCACGTTGTATCATGGCTCGGTTCTAGCAGATGAGGTCTTTATCGGCGACCATGTCAGCATCAGGGAAGAAGTAGAGGTTGGCCGGCGTTCCGTGATTGGGCGCCATGTGATGGTCGAGCCAAAAACGACGATCGGCCAGTCCGTTACGGTTCAAACCGGTTGCTATGTAACGGCTGATACGACGATTGAGGACTTTGTATTTCTCGGACCTTGCGTCTCGATGTCGAATGATAAATACATGGCTAGTGGCAAAGGCGTCCATACCGGACCATATATTAAGAAGGGCGCGAAGCTCGGCAATCACGCGACATTGCTTCCTTCGATCATAATTGGAGCCGGTGCCACCGTCGGCGCGGGTGCTGTCGTCACAAAGGATGTAGCGGACTCGACTGTTGTTGTCGGCAATCCGGCGCGTCAGAAATAGAGCGTGTCGGGCCAGATGTCGAGGTTAGAGAAGAAATATCGGAGAGGCGCATTTTTGCGCCTGCTTCAAGCTTGAGACAAAAGGGAAGCTCTCTTTATGTCTCAGGCTCTTCGTTATGTCCGCCTTTTGAAGGGCCGTGGCCGGTTGATGCAGAAGGCAGGGTGCTGGATTGGCGTACTTTGGAAATGGCTGCCCCCTGCTTTTAGCTAGCCCTCCCGATTGTAACCGCTCTGTCCGCCGCTTTTTTAGAAAAGCCCATCTTTACGTTTTTCCATGTATGTCTAGTGCAAAGCGCCCTTTTCCGACATATATATGTATATCTTTGCGAACGTAAAGGAGTTAATGAGATGAATACAAAAATCGCTATCATTGGACTTGGTTATGTCGGATTACCATTAGCCATGTTATTCGCATCGAAGGGCTACCCCGTTATCGGGATTGATATTGATCAATCGAAAGTAGAAAAGATCAAGTCTGGAAAGTCGTACCTATCTGACTTCACTGATCAAGAAGTTGAAGCTTTCATGAAAACAGGGCGTGTAGACGTAACATCAGATTTCAGCCGGGCAAAAACGGCCGAAGCGATTCTTTTATGTGTGCCGACTCCTTTAAGAGAACACAAGTACCCGGATTTAAGTTATTTGCAAACGGCTATTTCGACGCTTCTCCCTCATTTGCAAACAGGGCAGTTGCTCGTTCTGGAAAGCTCAACCTTCCCTGGCACGACAGAGGAAGTGATGTTGGAAATGATGGAAAAGACCGGCTTGACTGTCGGGGAGGATTTATTTATCGGTTATTCACCGGAACGCATTGACCCGGGAAATCATATGTATACATTGGGGCAAATCCCCAAGGTGGTCAGTGGCGTGACGGATAACTGTCTAAAAAAGGTGACAAGCATTTACGGGGCGGCATTTGAGACGCTTGTGCCGGTCAGCTCACCGAAAGTGGCGGAAATGACCAAAATATTGGAAAACGCCCAGCGGCTGATCAATATTTCATTCATGAATGAAATGGCGCAAATCTGTCACGGGCTCGATATTGATATTTGGGAGGTTATTCAGGCAGCCAGCACGAAGCCGTACGGTTTTACGCCATACTATCCCGGGCCAGGGATCGGCGGTCACTGTATTCCGGTCGATCCGCTCTATTTAAAGTGGAAAGCAAATAACGCCAATATGCCAACAGCGTTTATCGATCTGGCCAAGGCTGTCAACGATGCTCAGCCTCGTTATATTATCAAACGAATTGAGGAATTGATCGGGGAGCCGGATGGGGAAAAAAGGGTGTTGTTAATCGGTATGACCTATAAGCGTGATGTAAATGACGTCCGTGAATCAATGTCTATTCCGGTGATGGAGCATGTAATCGGCAAAGGGTATCATGCTGATTATTACGATCCTTATGTAGAGGAGATCGAGATCAATCAGCACGTGTATCAAAGCATGGCGCTCGATCAGGATGTCATCGCATCCTATGATTGCGTCGTGATTTTGACAGACCATAGCGAAATTGATTACACGGCACTGAAAGCACATGCGAAGTTAATTTTGGATACGAGAAATCGAATTTCAGGTCATTCTAAAAATGTGATTCGATTGTAAAGAGGTGAGATTGTGCAGGTACTGGTTACAGGAGGGGCGGGGTTTATTGGTTCTCATCTGTGCGAGCATTTACTTGACGAAGGCCATTATGTCTATTGCCTTGATAATTTGTCAAATAGCGATTTTTCGCACATACAGAATCTAACCGCTTCGGATCGTTTTATATTTGTAAAAGGAGACTGCGAGAATGAACAATTGCTGGATGATCTGATTCCAAAAGTGGATGGCATCTTTCATTTGGCGGCGGTGCTCGGTGTCAAACATACGGTTGAGCATCCTTTGCATGTGATCAATGGCAACCTAGAAGGCACGAGCCTTTTATTAAAGAAAGCCTTTCATCATCATAAAAAGGTTGTATTTGCTTCGACCTCTGAGGTCTATGGAAAAAACACGGCAACTCCCTTTTTAGAGGACAAAAGCGACAGAATTTTAGGAGCGACGAGCGTCCATAGATGGTGCTATTCAAGTGTCAAAGCGCTTGAAGAGCATTTATGTCTTGCTTATGCCAAGGAAGGGTTACCGATTACGATTCTCCGCTATTTTAATTCCTTTGGGCCGCGGGCCACGTCGACGTCCTATGGCGGGGTTGTACCGATCTTTATCAATGCTGCATTGAAAGGTGAGCCGCTTCAGGTCTTTGGGGACGGACAGCAGAGCCGCTGCTTTACCTTTGTCAAAGATACAGCAGCGGCAACGGCACGCGCGATGAGTCCGAAGGCCGATGGGCTGGTCATTAATATCGGAACAGAAACGGAAATTACGATTGCTTCATTAGCTGAGCGTATTAAGAAGCTGACTGCCTCCCCGTCAAAAATCAGTACCGTCTCTTATCAGCACGCCTACGGCCCAGGCTATGAGGATATGGTTGTCAGAAAGCCCGATATTACGAGAATGAAAGAGGTTCTTGGCTATGAGCCGGTCGTAAGGCTGGAACAAGGGCTGCTTGAAACAATTGACTGGTATCGTGCTCACTTACCCCTGGGTTAGCGTTTTTTCTTCTTTTCACTTAAATTGCGCACAAACCAACTGCTTTCTCCATGATCCACGGATAAAGCGGGGGACGAATCCTCATTCGTTTCGGCTGGAATGGCGCTTTCTTCAATCGAGCTTTCTTCATCATTTGTTAGCCGTTCTAGTTCCTTTTTCAAATCGGTTAACTGCTGAGCCGCTTCTGCAACCTCTGTTTCCAACTGCTCTTTTTTCGCTTGCAGTGGTTGAAAGGAATCCTGGTCGGTCAATTGCTGTTCGAGCTTTTGCCGTTCTGCCGCCAGTTTTTCGTTTTCTTGTTGCAGCTTTTCCCGTAACGAACGCTCCTCTTTTAACAGAGCCACTTGATTATTCAAGTCTTCGTTTTGCTGAATAAGCTGTTCGTTCTTTGCTTTCAGCTCATCAATAAGTCCATAATAATAATCATTTTGATAGCGTTCGACCTGATGCTTATATTTCGCTAATTCAGATTGAGTGTAAATTAGCCTTTGCTGTAATTGAACAGGAGTTAATTTTGTTACTGAAATGGTTCGTTTGGCCATCAATCATTCACCTCCACAATCAAACTGTCTCTATTCATATATGAAAAAAATGACGTACTTATGCGGATCAATTGTGGAGAGGCATCGGAAGTAAATGTCGGAAGTGCTTAATAAGGAGAGACGATATGAATGATTCATTTTACTACAGAGTAATTAAAAATAAGGATGATTATTATCGACGTTTAAGGGGAGAGGAGTCGCCATCAATCGAGCAGGCCGCCGCTGTCGAACCTCCCCCTGAAGGGAATAATGAGACAGAGGAGCGGCCGTTACCGTCTCCCCCTCCAGCCGTCAATGAGGCTCCGCCACCACCGTCGAACCCGGTGCCGGCAGTACGGCAAATACCGGCGGTGAAACCGGTCTCTCCAGCTGTACCAAACACGACGATTTTGCCGAGGGACCGGAGTAAACGTCTTGCTGTTGTCATTCCGGCCATGAATGAGGCTGATACAATTGGTGAAGTAATTCAACAAGTAAAGCGGCTTGCTCCAACAACGATTCTTGTAGTTGTGAATGGTTCCAGTGACGCAACCGCGCAAATTGCTGCGAGCCAGGGGGCAACGGTGATCACTTACAGAGAACCGCTCGGTAACGATATTGGCCGCTATATCGGGGCCAGAGAAGCATCTGCTGATATTTATCTATTTACAGATGGTGATATTCGAATTGATGCGAGTCAATTGCTCCCGCTTGTCCATGCGGTTGAAAAGGGAGTAGACCTTAGCCTGAATTCACTTGAATGGATCATGAATTATCCAAAATCAGATATCATTTCAGCGGCGCGTTACTTCTTGAATTACATCCAGGGTAAAGCGGAACTTGGGGGAGAAAATGCGTTAACGATTCCGCACGCCTATAGTGCCAAAGCGTTGCAGACGATCACGAAGGAAGCGCTTAGCAATCCGTTGTTTGGGAATGCGCTGACGATCGATCATGGGCTGACAGTATCGGTTGATAATTCATTTAATGTGCTGGCCTATAACAAACTTCGTCCGAATCATGTGAAGAAGCCAGGAGAAGTGATGTCCGAAGCTTATCAGCGGATGCACGGGGATACGATTGAAACGATTGATTATTTATTAAAAAAATACGGTCCACGACTTGGAAAAGGAGCGGCAAAAAAAGCCGGTCTTCCTCAAGCGTTAAGCAAGCTTCAATGGAATTCCGCAAGCCCAGTTCGTTCTTATTCGGTCGTTCTTTATGTCCGGCATTATCATCAGCAGGTTCATTCCAAGGTACAGCAGCTACTTGAGCGAAATATCGAGGTTATTCCGGTTTTAGCGAAAGGAACCGCTCAGGATATACCGTTGCAAATCCCGCATATTGAACTGGAGCCACCACTTGATGCAGGAGTCGCTTTTTCGACCGGAAGCTATTTTGCCCAGGGAGATGCCATTTTGTTTCTTGATTCAATGCAGGAAATATCGCTCCCTGTCATTGAGCATTATTTGGCTGAGACAGCTTCGGCGGATGTGGTTCTTAATTATCAAAGCATTGCCTATCAGACGCTGCGTACAACCGACTTCATTCATATCGGAAACTACCTGCTGAATGTAACAGGGGGCTGGAATGAACTGCTTTCCTCTAGTATGCTTCTCCCTCCTTTCGCTTTATCGCGGCATGGTCTCGTTCGGATCGGGCATCAGGCGCTTAATAATTTGGCAATCGCTCATTTGAAAGCGAGTCAGGAAGAGCTGAGCTATAAAGAGGCCTCCTACAGTGTAGCCGTAGATGGTTTGCTGCAAGCCGGGAGAGAGCAACTGCTCGGGGATCTGCTTGAAAGTTTTTATTACTGGATCCTCGTACACGGGAGCCGAGGCGGCTTCACTGATGGGAACCGGCAACGGAGCCTGTTAGTGGAGGAGGGCCCACTACGGAAAACTCTATCGACTGAACCTCTTCTATCAAGCGAGCAAGCTCTTGCTACACTATATCCGCTTGAGTCAGAAAGGACCGTTACAGTCAATTAGAGCGAAAAAAATAACATTTGCTGAAATTAGGTGAATGGTGTAGGCAAGCGCGTCCGAATATTTGTAGCATCCTAATGACTTCCGAACAGCCGAGCGAAAAAGTAATATCAATAGGAGGGAATCTACGGTCACAAATCGCTGACTCAATGGAAGCTTTGAAGGAGTGACACTAACTGAATTTTGTTGAAATAGGTCAATAAAGAAAACGGGTCCTAAAAGGAATAACGGGAGCAACAGGGACCAGTTGGCAGACGATTTTTTCTTTGCATCGGGAGCCGCGGCTGCACTCGTAACAGTTTGAGGTGGTCTGGCGAATAGTCAAGTATCTTTAGCTTTGGCATCAACACACGACTTGAATATTCCAGTATCAGCGGAAACATGACTTCTCATGGTTTTCTCCACCGGAGTTACTACTGCAATCGATATTGCGGCAACCGTTGCCGGGTATGCCAGTGCAGGTTTGACGATTGAGTAAAAAATGAGCCGGTCCGGCCTGTATCATCCTTTTAGACAAAGAAGAGGCGATTGGTCCGTACTCAGAGCGTAAATTAAGAAGCCAGTGCTATCAATACAGCTACAGAAAAAATAATCACGGAGACAAAGTTGATCGTTCTCCGTGATTATTTTTCGATAATATCGTTCCACCTGTTTGTTAGAAAAAGCACTTTGTATTGAAACGGTCATTCAGCCTTTTCGGTTTGCCGTCAGTCGCCGATAGAGATTTACAAGGTGAGCGGTGTTTTTATTCATATCATGTTCCTTCTCGACATAGAACCTCCCCATTTTTCCAAGCTCCGCTAAGCGATCCTGGTTATTCAGCAAATCCTTTAATGCTTCCAGCAATGTGCCGGGATTGGCGGAAACAATCGGAAGATCTTTAGGATAATGATCCGCCATATAATCACTAATATAGCAGATCACGGGCTTGCCCAAGGCCATCGCTTCAACAGCGAATAAACCGTAGCTGCCGATATGAAGCTGATCAATAAGAAGATCCGCTTTCTTATACCATTCTTTTGCTTCATGATGGGGCATATTGTGAATGAGCTGGAAGTCAAACGAGTAAGAGTGGTTCAATTGTTCAAGTGCCTGCAGGATATGAGGAGTTCCTTTAACATCAACATGGGTGGGAGCATGAACGATGAGGGGTTTTTTCTTCTTTTTGAATTGAATCATCTTATAATCGCCGAGGTCAAGCATCGAAGGAATGACATGAACCTCTTCATAAAATGGTTGTACATATTGGAGAAGTTCATGGTCGGCAACGATTCAAATCGGGATATATTGTCCCAATTCTTCCAGCTTTTTTTGTAACTGTACTTCATCTGCCAGTTTTACTTTGGTATAGGGGTTTGTTTTCAAGGCTTGAGACAGAATCCGGACCTCGCTGCCCCAATGCTGCATACAAATTGGCTTGTTGCTGGCTGTTAAAAGAGGCAAATCAACGTTTCCTCGCAGCAGACTTGTTGCAAAGTGAAAATGAAAAAGATCAAAGACCGGAATAATCTGCTCCTGGATCGTGTGTTGCGCCGACTGCATCTCACGGGGCAAATTAGTGTTTAAATCGTATTTAATTGAATAGTTCAAGTAATTTTGATATAGATTTGCTGTTTTTATCCGTACACCTAATTGCTCTAAACCTTTTGCCTGTGTATTCATTTGGTTCGCGATATTGATTGTCCCCTGAAGAACGCGGATGTTCGTATCTGTCATGTGTCACTCACCTTTTTTATTTATTATTTGTGGCAGGTTATTTTGTGATATAAGCTAAACAAACATCGCCGGCGTGCATATTCTATTACATCGAGGATTGAAAGGAAGTGAACGTTAGGTGGTCACAATCAGTCTTTGCATGATGGTTAAAAATGAGGAAGCTGTTCTGGCAAGATGTTTGGATTCGGTAAAAGACATTGTAGATGAAATAAATATTCTTGATACTGGTTCAACAGATCAAACCGTGGAAATCGCCAAAAAATATACGGATCGGATTTTTTTCTTCGAATGGACGGGAAATTTTGCCGAGGCGCGGAATGAATCATTTAAGTATGCGACAAAGGACTATATTCTTTATCTTGATGCGGACGATATCGTCGAGGAAGAAGACCAGAAAAAGCTAAAGGCGTTAAAAGAAACACTTGACCCTTCTGTTGATTCTATTTCGATGTTTTATAATGCCGGAAAAGATGAGTTCGGTAATGTGACGTTGCGCTATCGGCGCAACCGTCTGGTGAAAAGAGAACGCAACTTCAAATGGGGCGGTGATGTCCACAATTACCTGAATGTTTACGGTAAGATTATCAACTCAGATGTAGCCATTACCCATAAAAAAATGAAACATGCTGTTAGTCGCAACTTGTCAATTTACCGCGAGAAAATTAAGCGGGGAGATCAATTCAGCGCGAGAGATTATTTCTATTACGGAAATGAACTGCGAGAAAACGGTCATCTGGAAGAGGCGGTTGATGCTTACAATCAAAATCTTGTGCTGCAAGAAGGCTGGGAAGAAGATAAATTTTATGCTTGTATTCATAAAGCCGACTGCCTTCGGAAACTGAACCAAGATGATACTGGTGAGCTGAAAGCCTTGCTGCAATCGTTCGAATACACGAAAACGCCAAGGCCGGAAGCATGCAGCAGAATCGGCTATTACTATCATCGTAAGCGCGAATTCAAACATGCAGCCTACTGGTATGAGCAGGCAATAGCATTAAAGCCAGATGAGAACCAGTGGAGCTTCAGCTATTTAGCTTACTCCACCTGGTATCCTCATTTGCAGCTGTGTGTTTGCTATTATCAACTCAAAGACTGGGAGAAATCGTATTATCATAATGAACAGGCCAGAGAATACGTCCGAACGATCCGGCGATTTTGCAAAATAAAGAGCTTCTGGAAAAGAAGCTCGCAGACCGTAGACAAAACGGCTTTGAGATATGACTCTCAAAGCGCTTTTTGCATTTTTCGTATGGTTTTTCGGAGATGGCACTGTCGGTTTGGTGTTCCTCTAGTGCCATGTCGCCAGTTTTTTCAAATTCACGGCAGCAAAAACAAGTATCGCCTGCATGGAATTTTTATCGAGCCCCTTCAGGTTCGTCCAACGCAGTGAAAGCACTGGACAGTTCTGACACACACTCGGATTAGAGCTGTACTCACGGTATCCGTCTCGGTTCGTTGTTTGGTCATGAAGAAGTTGGTCTTGCGGACAGATGTAACAATCGTCGTATTCATCATACACAAACTCGTGCATTCGGGAGTAGCCTGGAGGCGTCAATGGTCGTTTGTAGGGCATGACCGTTCTTGTCTCTTTTTCTCGAAGCTTCTTCGCAAATAGGTGGTGTCTTGTAGCCTGCATCGACGGCTACGACTTGTGGCTTGGTGACATTTTCTTTTAGTTGATCAAATCACTCGTGAAACACTTGGCTATCATGAACATTAGCAGGGGTAACGATGGTTCCAAGAATGAATCCATTCGAGTCACAGGCGGTATGCAGACTGTACGCAACCATTTTCTCTCGTTCGCTTTTCGCATCATACCACCTTGAAGAGAAGCAACCTCCCTTTTTCCCACTAGAAAAAGCGGACGGGATGGGAGGGCTGACTCCTGCAGGAGTGAAGGGCAGGTTGAAATCCACCGGCGCAGCCGGTTAGTTCAACGCCCGCCTGCGGAAAGCGTGGGCCCCTTCCCGGTAGCGAGGTCGAAGAGCCAAACCCTGACTCTTAAACAAAAAGCCTGTCGACTTTGTCGACAGACTGAGAGCTTTTGGAAAAGAAGCTCGGAATAGTGGAATGAGCATAGTTAGTCCCATTCCTGATAAAACTGCTCAAGAAATTGCTCCATGAAAGCGTGGCGCCTTTCTGCGCGCCGTTTTGCTTCATTCGTATTCATCAGACTTTTAAGCTTCAGCAGCTTCTCATAAAAATGGTGAACCGCTGATGACTTTCCATTGCGATATTGTTCAACTGTCATGTTTTCACGGACACGGGCAGCCGGATCATACATCGGCTGTCCTTTGCTTCCGGCATAAAGAAAGGTGCGGGCAATGCCGATTGCTCCCAATGCGTCCAGACGGTCGGCGTCCTGAACAATCTGCCCTTCAAGCGTCGACATTGGCTTGTTGTTACCGCCTTTGAACGACATTGTGGTGATAATCTCGATAATATGAGTCTTGGCGTCTGTCGGAAGTGCCAACTGTTCCAGCCACTTGTTTACTTTGGCCAGTCCTTCTTCTTCACTGGCAACAACCTTGTCGTCAATCAAGTCATGGAGGAGGGCGGCCAATGTGACAATGTGCCGATCGGCTCCTTCGATTTCAGCGATTTCCTGTGCCTGACTGGTCACGCGCCGGATATGCTCCCAGTCATGACCGGTCCCTTCGTGTTCTAGCTGCGCTTTTACCCATTCTGTTGTTCGTGTAATGGCATCTTTCATGCTATGGTCTCCTTTCTGCTACAGCGATCGGCTGCGTGGTGGCAAGACGCTGCATATCGCGGACAAAGCGTGAGCGGAAAGCCTGTTTTCCGCGACGCATCATTGGGACTGAGATCGCCAGACTTTGCTTCGCCCTTGTCATCGCGACATACATCAACCGTCTTTCTTCTTCTAATGGCTGGTCGTTTCCTTCCCGCAAAGCATCTAACGCATAGTCATGAGGCAGACCGCCTTCGACCGCGCCAACCAGATAAACATACGGGAATTCCAGTCCTTTCGCACGGTGGACTGTCATGAGCTGGATGGACGGAGAATGTGGCGGATTTTGACGCAGTGCTTCGTACTTTGCTGTCATATGTTCAACGTGCGCCAAAAAACTTGCCAGTGACTGAAATTGTTTCGCCACGACTTTCAAATCCCGTACGTCGTCCGAGCCGCGTTCCATTTTGTTGCCCTCGTTCCCTTGTTTTTTTAAATAATCCTCGAGCCCCATTTCACTTTCGATATAAGCAATAGCTTCAAGCGGGGGTTTTGTTGCAAGCATCGAGAATTTATCGGGCAAGGAAGCGAGTTTCTTCAATTGAAATGGCGGCAATCCTTCTAACTTGGTCAGTGCTTCAATGAGAGTGCAATCCGCGGTGATGCTGAGCGCTTTTATTTCCTGAACCGTTTCCTGTTTTAAAAACAATGCCCCCACCAGGTCACGAAGTGCTTCGCCATGCTCGGGGTCGAGAGCGAGCTGCAAGTAAGCGAGCAGCTTGCGGATCGTCTTCCGGCGATAAAACGATTCCCCATCGACTTCCAGCTGAATCGGAAGGCCCGATTCGATAAATCGTTCAATCAAGGCCCGCGCCGAGTGATGCGTCCGGAAAAATACAGCAAAATCACCGGGCTTTTCACCCCGCTCAATTCGCTTGCGAATATCGCTGACGATCATTGTCGCCTCCTCTTCTTCATCATAAGGAAAGAAGAGAAAGGGGAGGTGCTCATCGACAGACTGGGCATGAAGCCTTTTGGAAAAACGCTTGCGGTTGGCGGCAATCACATTATTGGCTGCGGCGATAATATGATGATGAGAACGGTAATTTTCATCGAGAACGACCATTTTTGCTTGTGGAAATCGTTCTTGAAAGGTCAGGATGTAAGATGGATCACTGCCGCGAAAGGAATAAATCGATTGATCATCGTCCCCGACCGCGCATATATGCTGAGTAGTCGTTGTCAGTAAGGAAATAATTTCCATCTGAACCTTATTAATATCCTGAAATTCATCAATTGAAAGATAAGAAAACCGTTCCTGATAACGGGCTAATAATCCCGGTTGTTCATTTAGCAGTTCATATGTACCGAGCAGCATATCATCAAAATCAAACCAGCTTCTTCCGCGGCGCATTTCCTCATACCGCTTGTATAAATAGGCGGTTCGCTCCTCCCACTGATCACGGGGAGTGACCTTCTCGGGTGAAAGCAGATGATTTTTCCACCAGCTGATTTGAGTAAGTGCCTGATCAAAAGCAAACTCTTTTTCCTCCAGGTTGATTTCCCGTCCCGCTTCCTTTAGCATCGCCTGCCTTTGCCAATCCGCCTTTAGCAAATTTGTTTGATTCCACCGTTCCGCATCAGCATGAAGTAGCATCTTATAAAAGATACTATGAAAAGTGCCGACGACAAGCGGCTGGAGGTGCTTTGCAGTCAGGCCGGGGTACTGCTTCATTCGTTCCTTCATTTCTTTAGCTGCTTTGGCGGTAAAGGTGACAAGGATCATCTCCTTTGGAGAATAGCCTAATTCAACGAGCATATAAGCAGCTCTGGCAGTTAAGACTCTTGTTTTACCGCTTCCAGCACCGGCGAGCACGAGTAACGGCCCATTTGTAGTAGTTACCGCTGTCCACTGCTGATTATCAAGAAGAATGCCCTGATCCAGTAATGTTTGGCGGTAGCCGGCGATCGCCGTGACTTTTTCGTCTGTCTGTCTGGAAAAAGGAGGAACAGCCTTTAACGGTTCCGGTTCCTTCCATTGAGAAGGGGAGCTGGATGAAGCGGTGATCGACCTGCGCTTCGGCAACTGGATCGTCGTCTCCTCGTTTTCGGCGGGTCCCTGTTGTTCATCCTGCTTTCGGGCGAGGAGCGCCGCGACTCTTTCACACTCTTCTGTTTGGCCGCGATGGCTGAACTGTGGAGGAGCGCTTATGCCCAGCTCGAGCCTTACGGGAGTGTGACAATGTGGGCAGGTGATCTCATCCCGCTTTCCCGCCATATAAAGCTGTTGCCATAGGGAACGCTCGCATGTGCGAAGCGCGACCAATTTATCCTGATAATAAGCGACTTGCATCAATTGCTTCTCCTCTCATTCTAACATCCTGTCTATCGTAGCAAATTTTGTCTCGGATGTGCTTCTTTTTCTTGAAAAAAAGGAAATACTAAAAAGGTGGATCAGTTTGGAAAGGAAGGTGAAAGGAGTGCTATCCTTTTTTCTGATAGGCTGTATGCTGACCTTCGGCGCTTTGGCGTTATTTATTCACGGATGGCTTTATGAAGGGCAGTTTTTATTCGGTCCATTTATCGCGACGCTAGTTGGAATGAATTATCTGTTTATCAGCTTCGTCCAGATGAAACGTGAGCGTGACGAAAGGAAGCAGCGCTCACCGTAGCAGAAAGGTCCGGGATGAAGGTGGAATTTTCGCCTTTTATCGGCGCCCTGCTGCGCTCATGACTAAAAAAGCTGCTGAAAAAGTGAAAATCGACTTTTTTCAGCAGCTTCTCTTTTTTTTAACTGGGCTAGCTGGATTCGAACCAGCGCATGACGGAGTCAAAGTCCGTTGCCTTACCGCTTGGCTATAGCCCATCGCCTTACAACATTAAGTGTAACCTGAGAGAGAGGTTTTATGCAAAAGAAAAAAGGATTTTTTTTAATGGCGTGGAATGTTATGTAGGGAAGGTATCTTCACTATCATTACCAAGGCAGGAGTGATGCTAAATTGTATGATGTTGAAAACTACAGCAGGGTTGTGATTGATGAAGTCATTGATTTCCGAGCAACCGATATTCATTTCCTTCCGGCTGCCGATCACTATACGGTAGCTTATCGCGTTCATGGCAGGCTGCTCAATTGGAAGATGCTAAACCGGCAGCTGGCGGAACGGTTAATCAGCCACTTTAAGTACAAGTCAGGAATGGATATCGGTGAAAGACGCAAGCCGCAAAGCGCCTCAATGATCCACGAAACAAAGCAAGGGATCTATTCCTTACGCCTCTCCACGCTCCCCACTCTTGAACGGGAAAGCCTGGCAATCCGTATTTTACCTCATTTTTCTACTAACACCTTATCTTTTTTATCCGTTCTCCAGCATTCACGGCGAATTCTTAATAAGGCGAGTCAGTTCAGACGAGGTCTCTGTTTATTATCAGGACCTACGGGCTCAGGAAAATCGACGACGCTTTATGCGATTATCGAACAAATTCTGAAAGAGGGAGGCAGGTCGATTATTACGATCGAAGATCCTGTTGAACGGCCGATCCCAACCGTCATTCAAGTTGAAGTAAACAGAAAGTCGGGCCTTGATTTTGATGCGATTTTGCGGGCCAGTCTCCGGCATGATCCGGATGTTATTTTGATTGGAGAAATTCGCGATGAAGCGACTGCTTCCTTGGCGATTAGAGCAGCGCTTACCGGACATCTTGTTTTAGCAACTGTCCACGCTAACGATTGCTATGGAACGATTTTGCGGATGCTGGACTTAGGTGTTTCGCAATTGGATTTACAGGAATGCTGCCGGCTTATTTTATCGCAGCGGCTTGTCGAGACAACATGTCCGTATTGTGGAGATCATTGTTCGCCCTTTTGCCAGCGCAGGCGCCCAATGGCCAGAGCGGCATTATTTGAATCGTTGACTGGAGAGAAACTCAGCGCAGCTGTCACGGAGGCGGTGGCGGACTCCGCAAAAGGATTTACGCAAGAAGCGCAAAAGGCATGGGCTCTTGGCTATTTATCAACTGAGGAATTTGCGAGGGTTGTCCATGAAAATTAAGTTGCAGGACAAGCGTCATTCGATTCAACTGACGGCTGAACATTTTATCCGCATCGGCCGCCTCCTCAAACAAGGCTATCCACTTCATACCGCTCTCACCTTCATTCAATTGCATGTTCCTGAGAAAATGAAGCAGCAGTACGACAACGTTCTCGCCTCCTTGGAAAGCGGGTATCCAATACATGAAGCTTTTCAAGTCTTTTCTCTTCCTTCCAGTCTTAAATCCTTTCTTTACTTTTTCGAACAGCAGGGTAATATAGCAGAAGGCTTCATCCAAACAGGCTCCTTGCTAGTAAAGCGCGAGCAAACGAAAGGAGAGCTGCTAAAGCTGTTGCGCTACCCAATTCTATTGCTGTGGGTCAGTGCGATGCTAATCATTTTAATGTATCATTTTGTCTTACCTCATTTTCATTCCTTCTTTGCAATGGTTGAAATTCCCCGCTTGACTTCATTGCTTCTCAAGGCTTTGGATTTACTGCCGTATCTTCTCTTTGGAGCGGTCGCTATTTTTTCATGTGGCGGTTTCGCCCTTTGGATGAGGCTGAAACAAAGCTCACCGGCTAAGCGGGTACATTTCCTTCTCGCCCTCCCGAAAGGAAAACGGTATGTCCAGACGTCGATCACGTATTATTTCTCTTATCAGCTTGGCCACCTGTTGGCGGTTGGTCTTACTCTCCAACAGGCATTAAGCTTATTTAACAAGCAGGACTATCTCCCTTTCTTTCAACAGGAATGCCTTGAAATTATGCACCAGCTTCATCAGGGGCACTCCCTTGACCGCATTGTTCAGGAGAAACCATATTTCAGGAAAGAGCTCGCTTTTGTTATCGCCAATGGCGAGAAAACCGGCTATGTAGCCCACGATCTCTTTCATTACAGTGAAATGCTGTACAAAGAGATGGAGGAAGCTGTCCAGCGTCTCCTAAAAGTGATACAACCTGCACTGTTTATTGTGGTTGGCGGCATTATTTTTCTGCTATTCCTAGCGACGATGCTGCCGCTGTTTCAAATGGTGGGCGTGTTATAGAAGGCACGTTTGTTGGGCTTGCCCAAAAAGTATGGGCAAGCCCTTAGTCTGGAAAGGAGACCTGCTAATGCTAAAGATTAACATAGCAGAGCAGAAGTAAAGATGCAGCTGATGTTAATGATGTTCGACATCCTGATCGGTTTTTAAATTGTAATCGCTTTCATTTTCGGTTTTCAATGGTTCATCGTTATTGGCAAAGTAATTTAATGAGAAGTTGATAAATGATTCAGCTGGCAGGGACAATAATTTGCCTTTCTTTTGAACAATATAAAACGAGCGGTTTAATGTTATTCCCTCTATTTTGATGGTTCGCAGCAGCCCCAGTTGCAATTCCTTTTTGATTGCTGATTGAGAAATAATCGAGATTCCCATTCCTGATTCAACAGTGGCTTTAATAGATTCGGTGTTTTCAAGCTCTAACATCACGTTCAGGTTAGTTGGATCGAGATTGTTTTTTTGTAATGTATCCTCAATTACTTGCCTAGTACCAGAGCCATGCTCGCGTAAAATAATCGGCAAAGAAAATAATTCGTAAGGTGAGATTACATCTCGATCATCAATTAACGGATTCAACCGCTTCGTTGATGAAATAATCACAAGCTCGTCATTTAGAAAAGGTTTGCATATGACAGAGGGCTGGGTCATTGGGGCTTCAATGAAACCAAAATCAATGTCTTCATCGATCACTTTCTCGATAATTTGCTGTGAGTTGTGAATTTTCATGATCAGATTTACGAAGGGATACTCTTGTTTGAATTTTCCAAGCATATAAGGTAATAAGTTTTCACCGATCGTCAAACTCGCATCAATAGCTAAGTCACCATGGATGGAGTTGGACAGCATAGCAATTTCTTTCTCCGCTTTATCAATCACTTCAAGGATTAATTTGACATATCCTTGAAGCAATTGACCTGAATCCGTTAAGGAAATTTTTTTTGTTGTCCGCTCAAACAATTTAACATTCAAAGATTCTTCAAGACTTCGTATTTGCGAACTTATGGAAGGTTGTGATAAGTGATGAACTTTTGCAGTTTCTGAAAAGTTTAGTTTCGTAGCAGCCGTATAAAAAACTTTAAGATGGTCTAGATTCATCGTTCAGCTCCTTATCATTTTGTGATGATTTTTTTACAGAGTTCTTGCAGAATGCGGGCACTATCGTACTATTGCTTACACATACTTCTTCCCCCTTTCTACAAGAGAATCAATAATGTAATACGCTTAAAGCGGAACATTTCCTTTTCAATCCCGGCACTCCTTAAGCCTCAACAAAGCAGGGCGCACCGCTTTAAAAGGTAATGAACCCCCCAATAAAAATGACCAT
The DNA here is from genome assembly GCF_023715705.1 of Halalkalibacter oceani. Lineage (GTDB taxonomy): Bacteria > Bacillota > Bacilli > Bacillales > Bacillaceae_D > Halalkalibacter > Halalkalibacter oceani_A. Next base: position 15,046 of record NZ_JAMBOS010000015.1, on the reverse strand, counting down.
CAGGATGCTGACAATTCCAACTGACAGCGCCGCGACCATGCCAATCAGAAAAGGTTTAAAGCCAATCCCTTTAAAAACTCCAAAACTTGTAGACAGCCCGACTCCTGCCATGGCGATCCCAAGTAAATATTTTGATCCAAAAGTATTCAGAGCCGACCAAGTTTCCTTCCATTGGTCAGCATTCAGGAAACCAAAGGCGACACCACTATTTGCGATCCCTGCATCTCCAATTGAACGAGCTACCGCCATCACTAAAAAGCCAATAATAAAAAGGGGAACTAGTTGGTACCATTTTTGCTTCATGCGAGAGCCTTCACTGTGCCGGTCCGGTACTTTATTCATATAATAATAAGACAGAATAGGAACAACAGCCAAAATGAGCACATTTCGAGTGAGCTTCGTAATCGTCGCAGCATCCACAACTTGAGACATGTCAAAGACTTGCCCATAAATAAGTGCAGCCCCGGCAACCTGAGCCGTTTCATGAATCGAAGTCCCTAAAAAAAGCCCCGCTCTAATAGGATCATCCTCGAATAAAAAATAGGCCAGATAAGGATAGGCAAACATCGCAATGACACCAAACAGCGTAATGTTGGCAATCGCATAAGCGACTTCTTCATCATTTGCTCGAATTCCAGGTGAGATAGCGACGATCGCTGTTACCCCACAAATACCAGTCCCGCATGCCACTAGCGTGCCTAAGCGATGAGATTGTTTCATTTTGGTTGTTATCCATAATGTGATCAGCAATCCCGTTGCGACACAGGCAAGAATAATAGGAATTCCCCACGCCCCTAGCTTCACGACATCGATAAAACTTAACCTGATCCCCAGGAGGATGATCCCGAATTTCAAAATGAATTTAATCGAAAACGTGACACCATCCTTAAAAAGCTGCTGTAGTCCCACAACATTTCTTACTAGCAGTCCTAAAATAATGGCCACGAAAATACTTGATATTGGACTTGAGCTTTCAGGCGGGAGTCCTTGTAGCGAATTGACCCATTGACCTGTCCATTCTGCCAGAATGAGACTAATAAACATAATTGTTAAGCAGAGAAGGACTCCTGGAACCTTGTTTAGCACGGTTTGTAATAGTGTTACAGAGGAAGAAGGCGGAGGAGTAGCCTGCTGCTTTTTTAGTATCATCATTTTTCGCGCTCCTTTACGTTCTGATTACTATCAACATAACACAGGCGAAAGCCGTATATTTATTTTGCTTTTTGATAGGGATTTATTAGAAATTCAAATATGTCGAAATATTCCGAATCTATTGTAAACAAATTTTTGAAGTGTTTTAATGGCCCTAAGAGCGATTGGTTGGAGCATTTAACCAAAATAAGCCGGCTCTACCATAGAAAAAAACTATAACTTTAATCCTTGAGGAGGAGATTGTGATGGCAAGAGAGGTACATCTTGTAGCACCGACTGATAACACAGCAACGGTGATAAGCAGGGAGATGACGGAAGGAAGAATGATTTCGGTTGAAGTCGATGGGGATGTGAAAAACATTGGGATTTTAAAAGATATCCCTTATGGTCATAAAATAGCGGTGCGCCCTATCAAAAAAGGCGATCCTATTTTAAAGTACGGGCTAAGCATTGGTACCGCTTTAGAGGATATTGAGGTCGGTGATCATGTACATGTTCATAATATTGAAAGCAACCGTGGACGAGGCGATTTATATGCAAAAACAAAATCGGAAAAGGAGCGAATCTAACGATGGAACAATTTATGGGTTATGTACGTCCGGATGGAACAGTAGGAATCAGAAATCATATTCTAATTCTTTCAGGTACGATTTATGCAAACTCTACAGCGGAGCGTGTAGCGGCAACGATTGATGGAGCCGTTGCCATCACGCATCCTCTGGGCCGTTGTCAAGTGCGTCCGGATTTACGGCAAACATTTAAAACATTAGTAGGTACAGCGAAAAATCCGAATGTTGGCGGGGTAGTCGTGATTGATCACTTTCGGGAAGAAGGGTGCACGGCCGAAGAAATCGCTGCTGAGGTTGCGAAAACAGGAAAACCGGTCGAAGTTGTAAATATTCGTCAATCAAAAGGAGCGATTGAAGCAACCGCTGAAGCAACTCGGAAGGCGATGAATATGCAGCGTGAACTATCAAAATTGGTTCGAGAGCCGGTCAGCGTTTCCAACCTGCTTTTTGGGTTAAACTGCGGTACCTCTGATACGAGTTCGGGAATCGGTTCGAATGTTGCACTGGGGCATTGCTCTGACAAGATCATTCAACAAGGTGGTCGCTCGATTTTGGCTGAAGTAATGGAATTAATGGGGGCCGAAGATTATATTCGCGAACGGGCGATCTCAAAGGATGTCGGCGACAAAATTGTCGGCTACATCAATGATATGGAGCGTCGGGCTCTAGCAAGCGGAGAAGATATTCGCGGCTCCCAACCTACCGGAGACAATATTATCGGCGGACTAAGCACTATTGAAGAAAAGTCGCTTGGGGCTTATATGAAATCAGGCAGTGCCCCAATTGTAAATGGCCTTGAATGTGCAGAAGTTTGTGAACAGAAAGATCCGGGCGTCTATGTCATGTATACACCGGGCCATGGAAGCGAGTCGATTTCAGCAATTGCCGCAGCAGGAGCTCAAGTGCTTGTATTTAGTACAGGAGGAGGGCATACGATCTCTCACCCGATTATGCCAACGATCAAAATTACGGGAAATAATGAGTCGTTTGAATTCATGAAAGATACGGTTGAATTGGATTTGAGCGGAATTTTCAGAGATGAAATCACAACTGAGGAAGCGGGAGAAGTCGTTTACAACGAAGTGCTGGAAACATGCAATGGTAAATTAACAAAAGCAGAAATATTAAAAGAGCAAACTGGATTTGCGATTCATCGCGTCGGTGTGAGCATTTAAATAGAAGAATTGGACAAATAGGCAATGGGTAAGGACGGGGATTTAGCGTCCTTCCCAAAAAGGAGGCTCACGTTGAAGGTCTTAATAGCGGAAATGATCTGGCAAGTCGGCATTGATAAACTGCTTGCTGTTGCTGATGTTGAATATGATCCGACTTTATGGAAGAACCGTGAACTATTATTGGAAAGAGTTAAGGACGTCAATGCCTTGATTGTCCGCAATCAGACGAAAGTCGACAAGGAGCTGCTGCGGGCTGGTAAGAAGATTCAGGTCATTGGCAGGCTGGGTGTCGGACTCGATAACATTGATGTAGGAGAGGCAAAGAAGCTTGAAAAGAAAATCGTTTATGCTAGAAACGCAAATGCCATTTCAGTTGCGGAATATGTGATAGGGGCCATGCTCGATGCCAATCGGACGTTAGCAAAAGCCAGTGAAAGTGTAAAAAACGGCAACTGGGACAGAAAGCACTTTACCGGTGAGGAACTATATGGAAAAACAATTGGCTTATTAGGTGTAGGGGAGATCGCTCAACGGGTAGCGAGGCGGGCAACAGCTTTTGGAATGAATGTACTAGGCTGCGACCCGTATTTCACGCCCTATGATTTTCCTATCGCGGAATGCGGTGTGCAGTTGACTAGTTTTGACAATCTTTTAGCACAGTCTGACTTTCTTAGTATTCATGTCCCGTTAACCCCGGCCACAACCTGTTTGTTTACGTATTCTCAATTTAGTCAAATGAAAAAGACTGCTTATCTGATTAATACGTCAAGAGGTGGAATTATCAATGAAACTGATTTATATCGGGCGCTCCTTGATCATGAACTAGCCGGTGCTTATTTAGATGTATTAGAGGAAGAGCCTCCCCAGCATACTAACCGGTTATTAACGTTAAAAAATGCGATTATAACGCCGCATATAGCCGGTTTAACGGAAGAATCGCAAGATCGGACATCTGTATTAGTCGCAGAGGAAGTCATAAACGTTCTTCACGGTGAAAACGCCCTCTGTATCGTTAAGTAAAAAGGAGGGTGGGCTACATGTTCAACACATTTAAAGTCAATCGTAAAAGCATTTCGAGTTCGGTTGCCGACCATTTCAAGGAATTAATTCTCGATCAAAAATTTGCGATTGGTGAAAGGCTTCCTAGCGAAAGAGAAATGTCTCAAAAGCTGCATGTAAGTCGAAATACGGTGCGGGAAGCGTATAAAATTTTAGCCGCAAAGGGCTATGTTGACATCAAACACGGAAATGGTGTTTTCGTAGCGAACTATGAAGAGAATATTAAGCATTTAGCGGATGACTTCTTTTTAAAAAAGGACCAGGTCGTTGAACTGTTCACGATAAGGAAAGTGCTAGAAACCACAGCGGTGAGATTAGCGATGGAGCGTTTAGATGAAAAGACTGAAAAAGAGTTAAATGCAATATTGGAGATTACGAGACAATCCTTGAAAGAAGGAGCAGGTAAAGAAGAGTTATCTAATCTGGACCAGAAGTTTCATCTAACTCTGACAAAAATATCAGGTAATTCAATTTTATTAAGAATCATGATGAACCTTATTGATGTATTGAGCGAAGCTAGGTTGGAGGCAGTAAGCATCCCTGGAAGAGGACGATTATCTTTAACTCAGCATATTAAAATTGTTGAAGCAATGATTGAACGAGATTTAGCTTTGGCAGAGCAAGCGATGATTGAACATTTAGAAAGTGTAGAGGAATCAATTTTACTTAAAAAAGATGGGGGAAGCGGCAATGCCTCACTATAATGCCGATCATTTAAAGGTCTTTTGTCAGCACATCTTCGGGCAATTGGGCGTTGATTTTGATAACGCTTACAAAGTGGCCGATGCTTTAATTCAAGCTGATTTAGAAGGGGTTGGTAGTCATGGTATAAGTAGGCTGACGATTTATGCGAAAAGAATGAAAGAAGAACGAATCAATCCAAATCCTTCTGTATCAATTGTGAAAAAAGCTGATTCCGTTTTATTAGTAGATGGCGATAATGGTCTTGGACAAATTGTTTCTGTTCGGGCGATGGAAGAAGGAATCGCCCTGGCAAAAAAGAGCGGGACGGCAGCGATAGCAGTGCGGAATAGCAATCATTTTGGAGCTGCCTCCTACTATTGTCAAATGGCGAGCGAAGCGGGACTTGCAGCTCTCGTCTTAACGAACTCGCCTCCTGGCATACCGCCATGGGGAGGGACAAAAGCCTTTTTCGGCACAAATCCAATTGCGTTTGGGTTTCCAACTGGGACTGAAGCGCCCGTTTTGATCGATTTGTCAACAAGTGTAGTAGCAAGGGGAAAAATTATTTTGGCTGCGAAACAAAACCAGGCTATCCCTAAAGGATGGGCAATAGATGAATGTGGAAACGAAACAGAGAATGCGAAAGAAGCTTTAAATGGAGCGGTGCTACCTGTAGGAGGAGCGAAAGGCTATGCCCTCGCTCTGGCTGTTGAAGTTTTTACCGGAGTTTTGTCGGGAGCAGCGTTCGGACCACATGTTCATAACATTTATGATCACTCGGATCAGAAAGCAAATGTCGGACATTTCTTTGTTCTATTTGATATAGAGAAGTTTATGCCGCTTAACACGTTTAACCTGTTAATGAAGCAATTAATTTCTGAAATTAAAGAGACGCCAACAAAAGCAGGAGTTGATGAAATTCTGTATCCGGGGGAAAGGCGTCATCGTGAATGGCAAAGGAGTTCGAAGGAAGGAATCTACTTATCGGATGAATTGGAACAAGAGCTAATTCAGCTGGGGGAAGAGCTGGGCGTGGCTTTTGCAAAAAAATAAATGAAAGATGTAAGCGGAAAAGATGGCTGAAGGTTGACCCAAATATGGAAAGAAGCATCGTGTTTTTATATTGGAGGTGGTTCCGTGACAGATGTCAAGGTGACAGTAATGCGCTCTAGCCCCGAAGAAGGACAAGAAAAACCGCATTACGATACGTTCACGGTAAATGCGAAGAAAAATATGACCGTATTGGATGCCCTGTTTCTAATTGTCGAAGACCAGGATCCGACTCTTGCCTTCAGATGTGCATGCCGGCTGGGAATGTGCGGCTCCTGTGGAATGATGATTAATGGAAGAGGACGTTTAGCCTGTAGAACAAAAATTGAACAAATGGGAGAGAACATTCTTGTCCAACCGATGAAAAACCAGCCCATCGTCAAAGATTTAACGGTAAATATGGATCCGTTTTTTGGAAATTGGCAAAAGGTCAAGCCTTATTTCGTTCCAAAAGAAGGAGAGAATACTTTTGCTGTTATTCCGCCTGATTCCGAAAGACGAGAAATCATTGACGAAAATCAAGACTGTATTACATGTGGACTATGTTTTCAGTCGTGTGATGCTGTTGCAATGCGTGATGATTATATCGGTCCGGCTGCATTGAGTCGGGCATACAACTTAATTGCGGACGAACGGGATGACGCAAAGCAGGAACGACTTAATTTAGTTTCCACAGAGAGCGGCGCCTTCGGATGTCATTCATTTGGCGCCTGTGTTGAAGTTTGTCCGAAAGGAATCAAGCCAATGGTCACCATTCAAAAAATTAAAGCGAAAAAGCTGAAGAGCTCCTTCGGATTAAAGTGGTGAGCATTCGTTAGTAGCAAGAAAGGAGTGTAACATGATCAGTTCTAATGTGGAAAAAAAACAGACTGCTGAGATCGTGATTAAACAAAAGCCTTTTGTCGGCTACATTGCTTGGCTGATCCAACGAATTACAGCGGTATTGCTTATAATCTTACTTCCTTTAAAGATTTACAGCGGCTATGCTCTGATCGGCAAGCTGCCGGGAGGTACGCTGGTTGCTTCTTTGCATATCAATGCGGCCGTTGATACATTGCTGTTATTTGCCGTTATTTTTCATGCTTTATACGGCATTCGGGTTTTATTGATTGAGGTTGGAATCGTTAAAGACAATCGCAGTATTTTTACGATTTTTACGTTGCTCGGGGCTATCCTGTTTTCATTAAGTTTCTTTTTCTTAGTCTCTTGACGATAAGGGGTGAGTGGTAGTGGACTACGCAGAGGCAGATATTCTCATATTAGGAAGCGGCGGAGCTGGATTATTTGCCGCCCATCACGCATATGATCACGATCCTGATTTGAAAATTGTTGTTGCGGCTAAAGGGTTGGTTGGCAAAAGTGGATGTACGAGAATGGTTCAAGGCGGGTACAACGTCGTCTTGCATCCGGATGATTCAATTGAAAAGCATTTCAAAGATACGATCAAAGGCGGAGGGGCTATCAATGATCAGGAAATGGCGTGGACCTTAGTGAATGATTGCCCGAAACGGATCCTGGAGCTAGAAACAAAGATGGGGGTTTTCTTTGATCGAAATGAGGATGGGACGATTCATCAAAAGCCCTTTGCCGGACAATCTTTTGACCGGACTGTACATCGCGGTGATTTGACCGGGATTGAAATTATTTCAAGGCTGCGGGATCAGCTGTTTGCAAAACCGGGTGTCATAACATGGGATGAAGTCCGGGCTGTGGAATTAATAGTCGATGAATCAGCAGGCTGTGTCGCAGGATGTTTGTTACTGAACAGCAGAACGGGACGGTTTATTGTCATGAAATGCAAAGCGGTCATTGTTGGAACCGGCGGGGCAGCGACGATGTACAAAATTGCCACTCCAAGTCTTGAAAAATCAGGAGATGGAATGGCGATGTGCTATCGGGCCGGAACGGAATTTCAAGATATGGAAATGATGCAATTTCATCCAACTGGATTACTGGCTGAGAATTCACGGCTTAATGGTGGCGTACTGGAAGAAGGGCTGCGAGGTGCCGGTGGTTATTTGAAAAATGCGTTAGGGGAACGTTTCATGGAAACGTATGACCCTGAAAGAATGGAGCGTTCGACTCGGGACAGAGTTTCGCGGGCCGCTTACATGGAGATTATGGCCGGCCGAGGCACTGAATTAGGTGGAGTATATATTGATGTTTCTCATTTAGGAAAAGAAAATGTAAGAAAAATGTTCCCCGGAATGGTTGAACGTTGTCGGGATGTCGGCCGAGACTTGAGCGTTGAGCCGGTGGAAATCTCTCCGGCTGCCCATTTCCATATGGGCGGGGTTCGCGTATCAGTCAATTGTGAAAGTAACATTCCTGGTTTGTTTGTAGCTGGTGAAGACGCTGGTGGAATTCATGGAGCGAATCGATTAGGTGGAAACGGAGTTGCTGACTCTACAGTATTTGGGGCAAGGGCTGGTGATGCCGCTGCCAAATATGTCAGGGAAGGTCGCAACAGCGGTACGATTTCCGATGCTCAAGTCCAGCTGTTAATAGACGAAGCGCTTTCCCCGTTTTTAAGGGAGAGCGGTGAGAATCCGTTTTATATAAGAAATGAATTAAAGGATTTGATGTGGAAGAAAGTAGGGCTTGTCCGAAATAAAAGTGATTTAACGCTTGCTGAAGAAAAGTTAGCCGAATTGGATTCTCGAATAAACGCTGTCGCGGTAAAAGGCACGACTGCTTACAATTTAACATGGCAGGAATACTTAAATGTCAAAAACCTCGTTTCAATCGCGAAAATGGTCACAACCAGTGCATTATTGCGTGAGGAAAGCAGGGGCTCGCATTATCGGGAGGATTATCCGGAAAGCAATGATGATGGATGGTTGAAAAATATTATCGCAACAAAAGGGGCAGATGGCCAACCAAAATATTGGCAGGAAGCTGTAAAACAAACAAGGATCAAAGTGACAGAATTACCGGGTTATCAAATTACCGCTTCAACGAATTCAAAGTAAGAAGGAGGAAGCAAATGTCTCTGACGTACAGACCAGCGTATGAGCAGACATGGGAAGTGGATGACTTATTTTATCAACGGGTAGAAGAGGCATGTAAATCACTGTATATCGAATCGCTTAAAGATTTACCACCTGATGTAAGAACCGCGTTAAAAAAAGCTTATCAGAAAGAGCAGTTGGAAAGCGGAAAAGAAATATTAGCGACATTAATTGAAACAGTTGAAAAAGCGGATCAAGAAAAACTGCTAATCTGTCAGGATACAGGCATCCCGATTTATTGGATAAAGGTCGGAAATCAAGTCAGGTTTGATGGATTATTGCTAGAGCAGGCAATTCGAAAAGGAACCGAAAGAGCAACGTTGGAGCACCCATTAAGGAGCAGTATTTGTAACACATTGACGAGGAAAAACCATGGAACCTCGACAGGAAAATCAGTGCCTGTCCTTCACTACGAATTCGTGGAAGGGAATGTCATTGAGGTCTTAATTATTCCAAAAGGTTCAGGTTCAGAAAATATGAGCTACCTCAGCATGCTCACCCCTGCGGCTGGAATTGAAGGAATTAAGAAGTATGTATTAGAGTGTGTATTTGAGTCGGGTGCTAACCCATGTCCACCGACAATAGTCGGAATAGGAATAGGCGGGTCTTCCGATCTTTGTGCAACATTAGCAAAAAAGGCTGCTGCCAGGCCGGTCGGCTCTGCTAATCCCGACCCTGAGGTTAACGCATTGGAAAGGGAGTTGTACGAACTGATCAATCAATTAGGAATTGGTGCCCATGGTCTTGGAGGCAATACGACCGCATTAGCCGTTCATATTGAATCAGCTGATACTCATATGACGATGAACCCGGTGGCGGTGAACATGATGTGCTGGCCGGCCAGGAGAATGAGGGCAATATTTACTCAGCATAACGAAGCGGAGATTATGTATTAGGAGGTCCAAATGGCTCATTATCGATTGCAGGCACCGCTTTCTGATGATCAAATTAAGACGCTGAGGGCTGGTGATACCGTTACGCTTGATGGCTACATTTTTGGCATAAGGGATGCGAATTTAATACGGCTTTTTGATAAGAAAGTTGAGTTACCGGATGATTTACTTCCACAGTTAAAAGGAGCCATAGGCCTTCATACTGCACCAAATGTAAAGAAATTAGAAAATGGAAAATATGAAAAAGTCAGCATTGGTACGACGACAAGTTACCGAATGGATAGGTTTACAAAGGGCTTGGTGGAAAAATACGGAATGAAAGTGATTGTTGGGAAAGGAGGTCTTTTGGAAGAAGGAAGTCAGGCATTAATTGACCATACAGGATGTTATTTAACGATACTAGGCGGGACGGCCGCTTTGGAAACATTACAAGTAGAAGAGATTGAAGCAGTATGGTGGGAAGATCTAATGCCTGAAGCAATATGGAAGTTTCGGGTAAAAAACTTTGGTCCGTTGATCGTTTCTATTGATTCTCATGGGAAAAGCAAATATAAGGAAGTCAAAGAGGCGGCAAGAGTAAGGTTAACGAAGATGCTTTCTCTTATTGAAAGAGGAGCAAAATAAAGTTTATGGGAGGCGTTCGTAATGAAAAGGAGATTGCTTTCATTGGTAATGCTCATAATAATGGCACTGCTGACTGCTTGTGGGGGAACAGAAAGTAGTAACGGGGAAAGCGCTTCGGAACAGAACAACAACGACCAGACTACAGGCTCAAGTGATTATCCGAGTCGTAATATTACGAATATTGTACCATTCTCTGCCGGAGGAACAACGGATGCAAACCAACGGATTATTGAAAAGTATTGGACAAATTACTTCGATACAAACATGGTAATTGAGTATCGTACAGGAGCGGGAGGAGAAGCTGGTTTTACGGAATTAGCAAGAGCGGAGGCTGATGGTTACACGATGGGAACCATTAATACCCCCCATATTATCTTGCAGCCGCTAGGGAGACCGACTGAATTTGATTATGACAGCTTCGATGTGATTGCCCGTCTTGTGGCAGATCCGCAAGTATTAGCAGTAAAACATGATAGTAGATTTGAAACGTTGGATCAATTTATTGAAGAATTGAAGGCTAACCCAGGAAGTTTAACAGTCGGGATGACAGGGACGCTGACTGGAGATCATTTAACGACATTGCGATTCATGCAAGTTGCCGGTGTTGAAGTAACAATGGTCCCGCTTGCCGGTGCCGCTGACCAAGTTACTCAGCTTCTTGGAGGGCATATTGATGCGATTGTCGGAAATGTCGGTGATGTAACTGCTGAACCTGATAACTACAATATTTTGGCTGTCGCCACAGAAGAACGGCACGACTGGCTTCCTGAAACGCCGACATTCATTGAACAGGGCATTGATCTTGTAGCCGTGATAGAAAGAGGATTAGCCCTTCCGAAGGGCACGCCACGAGAGGCACTAGATATGCTGTATGAAGCGTTGGAGGAAATTACAAGCTTGCCAGAGTATCAAGAAGACATGAAAAATGCAGGTCTGGTCGAAGGATTTATGCATGGTGATGAGTGGGCGGAAGAAATTGAAAGACAGTATGAGGAGGCAGCACAGGTTCTGGAAGACTTCGATTTATTAGAGCAATAGATAGTTGGATTCAGTGGACGATGATAAGGGCTGTTTTTGCCTTACCTGGCGTATCTACAGCCCTCATGTTCTTTCAATACGAAGGGAAATAGTACCTGCTTTGATGGAGAAGGAGGGTAAGCATGCTCGAAAATATATTCTCAGGCTTGTTAAACAGTTTGACATTACTTAATTTGCTGGTCATGTCACTGGCAGTGATTGGCGGAATTATCGTGGGGACACTGCCTGGTTTATCTGCCACGATGGGAGTAGCTTTGCTTGTGCCGATCACCTTTGGAATGGATCCGGCTACAGGGTTACTTGCTTTAGGGGCATTGTATACCGGGGCGATGTTTGGAGGAGCAAATTCAGCGATCTTAATTAATACGCCAGGTACTCCCGCCGCAGTGGCTACAGCTTTTGATGGTTATCCGTTAACACTCAAAGGAAAGCCGGATAAAGCTCTAATTACCGCTTTAGTTTCTTCTGTGATAGGGGGAATAATCGGTACGCTGTTCTTAATTTTTTTAGCACAAACCTTAGCGGAATTTGCCCTTCGGTTTGGCCACCCGGAAAACTTTTGGCTTGCGGTATTCGGCTTAACGATTATTGGCAGTCTAGCAGGCAAATCGATGTTAAAAGGCTTAATTGGGGGAACCCTCGGACTGCTGCTTGCCTTAATTGGAATGGACCCTGTTTCAGGCTATCCCCGTTTCACATTTGGCATCCGTAGTTTAATAGAAGGAATTAACCTATTACCGGCGATGATTGGCTTTTTTTCGATTCCTCAAGTGATCAGAATGATTGAACAAGACAAAAAATTTATCACTTCTTATAAAGAAAGAAGAGGAATCTATGGAAAGACGATCATTGAAACTCTGAAAAAACCTGTTATTTATGTTAGAAGTGCGTTCATCGGTACATTTATTGGTATGCTGCCTGGAGCCGGAGGAAATGTTGCCGGATTTGTCGCCTATAATGAAACGAAGCGTTTTTCAAAAAATAAAGAGGCGTTTGGTAAAGGGAACATCGACGGAGTTATCACAAGTGAATCAGCAAACAGTGCGACAGTGAGCTCATCACTGATCCCATTATTAACGCTTGGTATTCCCGGAAGCCCGGTTGCCGCTGTTTTACTCGGTGGATTGCTTATTCATGGCTTGCGGCCTGGATCTAAGCTGTTCACGGAGACACCGATTATTGCTTATACCTTTATCGTCGGGCTGGTTGTCGCCAATTTGCTGTTATTAATCATTGGTTTGTGGGGAACACGTTACTTCGTGAAAGCGGTTACAATACCAATTTATTATTTAGCACCTATTATAGCAGTTCTCGCTGTTATCGGCTCCTATTCCATCCGAAATAGCATGTTGGATGTCTATGTGATGCTGGCTTGCGGGATTGTTGGCTATTTCGCTTTGAAAGTTGATATTGTACCTGGACCGATTGTATTAGGCCTGATTCTTGGTGTGATTGCAGAAAACGGCTTTGTTTTATCGGCTCTTATTGCCAGTTCGGGAGCCGGGATGATGGCTCTATTTTTTACTCGTCCGATTAGCATCATATTAATCGTTATGACGATTGTTTCAATTTTCCTGCCTATTTTAGTACACCGGTTGGAGAAAAAGGCAAGAGGAACAACGGCGGACGATAAAACCTTTAAAGCGTAAGGAAGGTGAATTCATATGGTTTTTGAAAGAGTGAAGGATATCATCGTTTCAGTGCTTATTTTTGCCGTGTGTATCCTCTTTTATATCCACACAAAGGATCTTGTACCGCCTGCGGACATTTTTCCAAAGGTTGTCATCCTCGTTTTCTCTATCCTCGGTTTCTTTTTACTTCTGAAAGCAGTCTTTATGAAAAGAGCATATGAAGAAAGAGAGGAGCAGGATTTAGAAGACGAAGAAAAAGGAAGTGGAAAGAGAAAGTGGATTAGCATAGTTGGCATTGTTGTCTATATTGTTTTAATGCCGATTGTCGGATTTTATGTAACGAGCGGTATATTTCTTTTGCTCCTTAGTATGTTTTTAATTGGAAAAAAACCAAACGTAAAAGGAAGTGTAGTTCCGGTAGTGGTGTCAGCTTCTGTTATGTGTATTCTCTATCTTACGTTCAGTGTCTTCTTAAGAGTTCCTGTTCCGGGTGGTGCTTTATTTTAAAGAGATTCTGATAAAGAGTAAAGGATTCAGTCTTCTATATTATAGAGAATCGAGAGAGATTCAACTGAGCTTCTCTTCATGATAGTTTCAACTGGTTAATCGCTAAAATGTGAGGCGATTTAGTATGGTCATAACGATGTTCATAATCGGTTTCATAAGCGGGGTTATTACAGGACTATTATCAGTAGGAGGAGGAATCATATCAATCTTTGCGCTCATCTTACTGCCGCCGCTTGTTTTACAAACTCATTTTTCGATGCAAACAATAGCGGGCTTTTCCATTATGCAAGCTTTTTTCTCAACATTCTCTGGCGCTTATTATTACATCCGCGAAAACGTGATTGATAAAGGAGTGGCTATTTATATCGGAGTCCCGGCTTTTTTTGGGGGGAGTGTTGGTGTCCTAATTGCCCACACAACGAGCGATACTCTGTTACGAATAATTTTTACTGTCTTTTCGGTAGCAGCGGCGATTGTGATGCAAATTCCATTTAAAGCAAATGAAAATAATGATTATCAATTTTCGGCTGGATCGCGCATCCTTTCCATAGCCGGGGGCTTAACGATAGGGATAATCGGCGGAATGATCGGTTTAAGTGCCGGGTTCATTTTCGTACCGGCGATGGTCTTTTTTTACCACCTCACGATCAAAAAAGCGATCGGTACGAGTTTAATTACATGCTTTCTTTTAGCGGCAGGGAGCTTTATCGTAAAAATCGCGCTGGGGGCCATATCTTTGAAACTGGGCTTCTCCTTAGTTATTGGGGGAATGATTGGCGCGCAAATTGGCGGCAGAATCAGCAAAAGAACTGAACCGCTTGTTCTGAAAAGGATTGCTGCCTATTCAATTTTGTTAATAAGTATAAAGATGATTTATGATCTGTTTTAGCAGGTTTCCTGTTTTTGTCTTTGTAAACCTCTTTATTTGCCAAGTATTGTTGTAACTTCGCGAATAAAAAGTGCTAAAACTATAATGTCTTTCTTCATCTTGGTACGTCTACACCAGCATTCAGAAGAAAAGTGTTCCGACTTGCATCATCTAAAAGACAGTGACTTTTCTTTCAAGGAATTGTTTCAAAGGGCCAAAATCCACCTTTTGGAACAATTCCAAGCGGCATGTGTGATTTATGCATGGGAGATTGAGGTGAGACAGGCAATCAAACTTTTTTCGTTTCGATTGAAAGGCCTCGCGTCTTTTTGCTGATGAGAAGGCTGTTTTTACTAAATGCTTTTAGTTTAGTATTTTTCTTTTTTGGGGGGTTGTCTGTAATGAATGAACATGGTATGATATTATTTGTCGCTGCTAAGTGGTAGCAAATGACAAAGAGGATTTTTTCAAAAAAGGTTGCATCTAATTTAACGATGTGATACAATTAAATTCGTCGCTGTTGGAGCGATGGTGGAAATGAGTTCTTTGAAAACTGAACAAAAGCCAAGCGAAAAAAAGGTGACGAATGTCACCGTCAAAAAAGCCAGCGGAGCCTGCACAAGGTTTTGAAAGCAAGAGACGAAGTGGTTTTCTTCGACTATTGCTGAGTGCAGAGTGGAGCGGTTTTAAAAAAATTAAGAGCTTAATCAGCTCACCATTTTCATGGAGAGTTTGATCCTGGCTCAGGACGAACGCTGGCGGCGTGCCTAATACATGCAAGTCGA
>NZ_JAMBOS010000014.1 GCF_023715705.1 Halalkalibacter oceani | reverse complement strand
GATCGTATAGCTAAATCCATTGCCAACAAGGAGAACATTCAAGTAGCTTAATTCAATTTTAAAAACGCTAAAAGCAAAATCGGTTTCGTGTAACATTAATGAACTAAGCTTTATGAAATTGATTCAACTATGTTTAAATTAAATTCATCTTGCCTATTTATAAGATATAAGAACTTATAATTAGTCATTATAAGTTGCTTTACTGAGCTATGTACAAAAATTTCAAAAATTTTTTCGTCCATTAACCAAGTATTATAGGATTCAGGTGAGTACTGAATTCCAAACGAATATCCATTTTTTCCAATTAGAGCAGTGTTATCCAAAGATAATTGCTTATAAGGGATTGTTTTCTTGCTTGATTGAAATAAGATTTTATAGAAATTCATGGTATTCCCCACCCCCAATCAAAAAGTATATCAGAAACAAGACTATTTGTACGCTAAATTTAGTATTGTCATTGCTGTCAATGAAAGTGGTTTGTAGCCTACTCCTACTCATGAAAAATCATATAAAATCACAACAATAGTATAAATACAATGAATATACGAGGCGCAAAACAATGAAAAAAGTTAATTTGCATACTATTATTATAATTCAAACTACCCGAATGACTATAGTACAAATTTTTTAAAACTGTACAAAATATGATCTTCCATAAACGGCGTGATTGCGGAAGGTTAAAAGGTAGAAAATGACCAAACTCTTTTTTATAAAACTGAAACTTTAATCTGCAAGTTAAGAATCCATTTTGATCAATCTTTCAAAATGGATTCTTTTTATTTATCATTATACAGGCTCACACTTATTTTTAATCAAACGTTTGAAAACTACACCTACACCTCAAACTCCCTCTCCACCACCTCACCTCCCGCACCATCGCTTTCAACCACCACATCAACTTCTTCCACTACCTCACCCTCCATTTCCACCTCTCCAAAAATCATCTCCTTCTTATTCAACGTTTTCTTCCTACTATCAAACAAACTCATCTGCTCCGACTCCATCGACACCCTCACAATCTCATCTGGCCGAAACCGCCGTAACGCAATAAAATTGTCATTATTTAGCTCAATATCCCCCAAAATAATTCGTATCGACTGCTGCCACTCGTCCTTTTTCGTCTTATTGACAATTTCAATCTTCTTAATACTCGCCTTTAAAACAGACTCCCCCATCGTCTCCCTCCCATGATTTAGACTTTATGCAGCTCAATCCTCTCAGCCTTCCCAATATGCTGATACACCTGACCTAATAAATTCTCTGGGTCTGCATAAGCACCGACTTGATTTCCATTGATCAACACACGATAGATCGATTGCGTCTCACGCACAGCGTGTTGTGTCGGTGTCACTACATGGCTTGGCTTTAATTTCAACAAGCGTTGCAGCCCATTCACATGCCCTTCCGCTAATGCCTCAAGCGTCACTTTCCTCTTTAACTTACTACTATCAATCTCGTTATCAATAAAGAGATTTTCGGTTAATAACGCTGACATTCTCGTTTGACGGAGAACCGAAAAGTTAGCGATTTTCATCCCTCTATCACGCTCATTTATTCGTTCTATGATTGACTTGTGGATAACCTGTTGATACTCTTTTGTTCTCGCTGGAGCACTCGGATGAATGTAGGATTCGAAGCCGGTCCCTCCAGAGGCATTGACATGAATCGACAAAAAGTAATCAGCCCCCCAGTCATTAGCCATTCTAGCCCGCTCTTCAAGTGTGACAAATATATCTGTCTCTCTCGTCAAACTTACGTCTACCTCATATTGCTTAAGCAAGAGATGCCTAATCTTTCTCGCAATCGTTAAGACGATTTCTTTTTCTTGCAAGCCATTGGCAACTGCCCCTGGATCACGTCCCCCATGCCCAGGATCAAGCATAATTTTGGTCTTTGTCATCAATTTTCTCCCCTTTGTTACCTGTTTTTAAATTGAAGTAATCGGTAGTCCTCCCCCGAAATTGTAATCGCCTCTGTTTTATTCATCATCCTAGAAAAATTACGGGCACCTACTTTTTGCATCAACTCCTTGCCTGTCAGATTCGTTGTGAAAATCGTCGGTTTCCCTAAACGACTATCAACGACCTCAAACACTTTGGCAATCGACCAGCTCCCTTGTTGATCGTTTCCGTGTTCAGCTCCAATGTCATCTAACACGAGACAATCCGTTTTTTCCAATCCACGCAAAAGCTCGTCCTCCGATTGGTCGCTATTTTTGTTATAAGTCGCCTTTAATGTCGTTAATAGTTTTGGCACAGAGATAAACAGACAACTATACCCCCGCTTAAGTAATTGTTTCACAACGGCGACGGCAAGGTGGGATTTCCCCAACCCATATGTGCCTGTAAATAATAAATTTCCAGCTGTCGTCAGTGAAAAGTCTGTCGCATATTGCTCAGCAACGTTTTTCGCTTGAACCTGACTTGGATTTTTCGGCTCATACGTGTCAAAATTGACCTGTTGTAAATCAGCATTGATCAAACTATTCTGATCAAAAAGCGTATAAAGACGCTCCTTCTCCAGTTGCTTTCGCCGTTTTAGCACAGACTCAGCTAAAGCGAGATCTTCACACCGACACCCATACGTCAGTTCAACCGTCTCCCCTTTCATTGGTCCAAATGGCATCATAATCGCTCGTACCGTCACCGCTTCATGACAGCCCTTACACTGATAGCGAGAGAGAATATTAGAATCCAAAGTCATAGCCTGTATAGTCGCTGGAAGGTAGGCGCTTGCTCTTATCATGTCGCTCTCCTCCTTTCTTCGCTTGTGGAAATGGCGTTACCCGTTTGTGATGAGATTCGTCTGCTGCTAAAATAGCCTCAATCGTTGTGAGCTTGCTCGCCTGCCAGTTTTGCAAAATACGAGAGACATAGCGCCAGTGGCAGACATTGCGGACAATCGCTCGTTTCATCGCTTCGATGACCACAGCTTCTGGTTCCTCAAAAAACCCTTCCTCCAACCATGCCGTGATATCGTCACGAACAAATGGCGACAGCAAGCCAAAGCCATTCTCCTCATAAAAGCGAAAAGGATTATTATGTTTTGTTTTGTTTATTGTTTTGTTTTGTTTAATTAATGGGGAAGCACTGTCTACCACTTTGTCTGCATCATTGTCTGCTAGTTTGTCTGCATATTGTGCAGACAAAGGAGTAAGCGCATCATTGTCTACCAGTTTGCCTGCATATTGTGCAGACAACGGAGTAAGCGTATAGATGGCTGCTTGATTGCCACGACGACTTTGGAAGGTGAGATAGCCTTTTTGCTTTAACTCATTGCGAGCGTTATAAAAGGCTCGTTCTTTTGTTCCAGCCTTCAAGCAAATAATCGATACAGCTACCGTAAATTCGTCTGGCCATCCTACTTTGTTGCAGATGTACATAAGTGCATGCCATACTGCAATCGCAGATGTGCTCAATGGATTTAGTTCGAGCTGATCATAAAAGGCTTTGAGTTCGGTTAGATAATTCATCGTAGGCATCCTGTTACGTGCGATACCGAAGTGAGAGCGCGTGGAAGGCAAGTTCTGTATTTGTGGAATCTAAGTAGTCCATATCGGATAAACCTTGAGGTAGTTTGTGTACGGGATTGTAGAGGTGTAAGGCAAGCGCCAGCATAAATTTTTCACTTTCGCTCCAGCCTTTACTCGTTGTTTTTAATTTGCGGGTGGAAATGATTTCCTGTTCAAGATCAAAATAGCGATCTGTAAACACCGTCGCTAGTTTAGGATGTTCAGTAAAAAGATAAAGGACGGGACGCCAATATCTGCTTCTCATCAAATGCCGATAACATTCTTGGTCCATCGCTGATCCCCCCTCGTCTCCATTGACGGTTGCGGTTGTCTCGTTTGACTGCCAATCCACTCAAAAAACGCTTCTCGCTCGACTCGCTTCAACCGCCCCATTCGCACAAGCGGAAAATCAGCCCGATCCATGACCTCATAGGCGACTCGCTTGGAACAGCCGATTATTTCGGAGATGTGTTCGGCTTTAAGAATGAGTGGATAATCGGATTTCATTCGTTGATTCATAGCCTTTGCCTCCCTCTTGGAATTGTTCGTAAAACAACCATTCAACAGACACATCAAACTCTTTAGCCAATCGCAGCTTATACAAGCGACTTGTTTCTTTCGTTCCTGCTTCAATGTGAGCAATCATACTTTGCGATAGCCCAACTCGTTGTCCGAGCTCTTGCTGGGTAAACTTATGCTTCAGCCGTAAATTAATAAATCGTAAGTTCCTCTGATCCATCGCTTCACCCCCTTAAAAGTACTTAAAGTTATTTTATGAGTTCATCGTACATCACCAAAAGTTTTATTACAACAAAAACTTTAAAAATATTGCAAAAATTACTTTTAGTGATATAATAACAGTAAATCACAACGCTAAGTCATAACTTGAAGCGATTTCACAAAGAGGAAGGCAGCTGAGCAAAATGTCTACATTTGGAAAACTTTTAAAAGAGGAACGCTTAAAAAAAAATCTTTCCCAAGTTAAGCTTGGAGAAATAATCGGGGTCTCACAAGCATCAATCGCAGCCTATGAACGGAATGAAAAAATTCCCCGTCCCCACCGCCTCAATAAAATTGCCTCCTACTTTAACCTCTCTCCAAATGAGCTATTAGGCTTTCACTCTCCTCCTCCCGAAATAAAAACTGTTCATGGGGTGATACGCGTGCCAGTAATGAAAAAAATCGCACCCAACGACCCGATTGATGTACCAGAAAACATTATTGAATACACCTACATTCCTGATGATGGAAAGTATCGTGAAGGTGATGTCTTTATTTTGGAAGTGAAAGGGGATGCAATGGAAGGTCGAAGTCGGATTAGTGAGGGGGATCGTGTCCTTGTTAAAAAGCAGGACGATGTTGATTCCGGAGAGATTGCTGTTGTCGCAGTTGATGGTGATGAAGCGACCTTAAAGCGGGTTAAAAAGACGGATAATGGTGATGTGTTTCTTTACTCGGATAATGCGAAGTACGAGCCCATGCTGGTACGGGATGGGAATGCGCAGATTTATGGGAAAGTGGTGCAGGTGATTTTTGAGCCGGTTTAGGATCGTTAAGGTTGTGACTTTGAAAGGAGGTGATTATAATGGTTAACGTTCAAAAGTATCCGGAAAAAGGTAACACATCAGCTTATAAGTGGAGGTTCCGTGTCAACCTTGGTGTTGATCCTTCGACTGGAAAACAAGTGTATAAATCAAAAAAAGGATTTAAGACGAAGAAAGAAGCTCAGGAAGCCTGTTCGAAATTGCTTAAGCAATACAGCCAGGAATCATAGCTGCGTTACATTCGATTTAAAGAAGGTGATTACGATGAAAGGTTCTTTCAGAAAACGCGGAAGTAAATGGTCCTTTTCTATTGACTTAGGAGTAGATCCGGCAACAGGAAAACGCAAACAAACAACAAAAACTGGCTTTCACACCAAGAAAGAAGCACAAGCTTATTGCGCTGACCTTATTGTCAAATTTGAACAAGGAAACTATTCAGAGCCTAGCAAAATGTTGCTTGACGACTATCTCGAAAAATGGTTAGTAAGCAAACAACAAAGCATTGAAAAATCCACCCATAACAAATACGCTACACTTATTAGGGTCCATATCAAACCATTGCTCGGAAAAATCGCTCTCTCCAAATTAGAACCATTTCACATAACTGAATTTTACAATTTGCTAGCAACAGAGAAATGCCTCTCCCCAACCACCATTCAAGATGTGCATGCCGTTATAAAAAATGCCCTTAATCAAGCGATAAAGTGGCAATTAATTAATAGGAATGTAGCATCTCTTGTTTCAAAACCAAAAGGAAAGCGTAAGAAAATTGAGGTCTGGAGTGAGATAGAAGCCAATTCATTTCTCCATGCAGCACAAAACAGTCAATACTATGTTGCCTTCCTACTCGCCCTTACAACAGGAATGAGACAAGGAGAAATTCTAGGACTAGCAATAGAAGATATTAACTTAAACCACGGAACACTTTCCGTAACCCAAACGTTAAGTCACAGTGGAAAAGACATTCGCCCTTACACCAAAACGAGTAGTGGCCACCGACTTATATCCATCGATCCAACCACATTAATTGATATAAAAAAGCAATCACAAAAAGTAAAAAAGACAATGTTAGCATCTGGTGGAAGCTTTAACCCCTTAGGCTTGCTACTCCCCTCACAAACAGGCACACCAACAACACCTAGAAACCTAATGCGAGCTTTTCAAAATTTGAAAGAAAAAGCAGCCGTAAAATCGATCACGTTTCACGAACTGCGCCATACTCACGCCACGATTTTGTTAAAGAATGGGGCTAATCCAAAAGCAGTCGCGGAACGTCTCGGCCATTCTGATGCAAGCGTGCTGCTAAACATTTATGCCCATATCCTACCGAACATGCAAAAAGACTTGGCTGATCAATTCGGAAAAATGTTTTACAAGAGCCAAGAAGCAAGCATCAAAAATTCAGCCGAAGAACAAGCCGAAAAAAAATAAGAAAAAATGTTGTCAAAATGTTGTCAAATGCTAATTTAAACCCTATTTCTTCCATTTATTCGGTTTAAGACAAAATAAAAAAACCCTTATCTCATAGGGTTTACAAGTAATAATCTCCTGGAGCTTCCAAGCGGACTTGAACCGCTGACCCCCACCTTACCATGGTAGTGTTATTTCAAATTAAAGTGTAGTCCTTTTCACTAAACAAATGTTTTATCATGATCTGCCTTTTTCATTTTATAAGGATCGAAATATTTGCAGAGCTTTATGTCAATTCCCTCTAAATTATCAGGCAATACTGGGGTTATAACAAATTTTATATGTTGATGACCTCTATTACCGCTACCACTTTCTTTTCTACATTCATACGAATTTCCGAAATCCAACTCATAAAATACTTTTTGTAACTTAGAAGTCATTTCTGAATTCTGCGGGTTCCAATCAATATTTAAGTGTACGACACTCGCATTGGAGTATTGTCTTAAAAAAGGAATAGTATATAGTAATTCACCTTCATTATATGACTTAAAAACTGGGACGTGCGTTCTAAACCCTTCTGGCTCAATAATAGGGCGGAAACGTTCCTCTTCTAATAAATCCTTAAAAAAGGTGAACAACAATGATTCATATAAGCCGTATTTTTTCGACCAGTCCGCTATATACTCAAGTGGTGGAAATCCCGGGTTGCTTGATAGTTGTTTTCTCGTTGAAATCATTATGCAAATGTCTTCATCAATAGCCTTTAATCTCTCCTCATAAAAACGTACAGGTCTAGGTCGATTCATTTTAGCCTCCTCTTTCCATTTTATGCTGGAACGAAAAACCAGCCAAGACTCCTTAGCTGGTTCAGGCTCGTGCTATCGAGCGGTAGCTCCCTTAATACAAGTCCGGCACCCTGCTGGAAAAGACCGGTACCTCCTCGCGGATGCGCGCTGTTTCATGGAGCGGGAGAGTGGTCGTGATCGTTTCTTCTTCGGCTTTGCTTCCTTTGGCGACGATCTCGCCCCACGGGTTGATCGCCAGTGACGTTCCGGCAAATTCTACTCCATCGTAGCTGTTGACGCAATTGCAGCTGACGATGAACACCTGGTTCTCGATCGCCCGCGCCTGTTGCAGCACCTCCCAATGGTGGATGCGGGCCATCGGCCATTCGGCGAGGACGAAGATCACTTCCGCTCCTTGCAAAGCAAGCGAGCGGAACAATTCAGGGAAGCGCAGGTCATAGCAGATGACAAGCCCCATTTTACGCCCTGCCATTTCAAATACCTTTACCGGATTCCGTCCACCTGTTAAATAGTTTGGCTCATCGAGCATCGGGACGAGGTGAATTTTGTCATAGTGATAAACGGTTTGTCCTTGCTCATTGATCACGAAAGCCCGGTTAAATATTTGATCCTCTTCTTTCACAGCGATCGAGCCGGCGACAATCGGTACGTGAAGGGAGGAAGCGAGCTCCTGCAAAAACGGTTCTGTCTGATCCCCGTCTTCCGCTAAAATGTCCGACAGATTCTCCAGCGTGTAGGCCGTTGTCCACATTTCCGGTAGAACTAATAATTCAGGCTGCTCCTTTTGCATCACATCGTGTGCCCACCGTCTCACTTTCTCTCTATTTGCCCCAGGGTTTCCCGGGATGATTTCCATTTGATACATTGCCATTTTCATCTTTTTCGCCCTCACTTTAGTCGTCTGATCGACATAGTCTTTATCCCTTTTTCTTCGCCTTCTACCTCGATAATTCCTGTTTTCTTTAAGCAATCAATTCTCCAAATAAAAAAATAATAAGGGAGGTGCGGGGCTTTGCTGTACATTTCTCCCGCTACGACGACGAGCCTGACCGGCTCTTCGTCCGGCAGCAGAGCGAGCAATTGCTCATCATAAACAGCATCCTCGACGAAATGATAAGCGAAGTCTCCCCGCCTGATGCGCAGCCTGTCCCCTTTTTTATTGATTTCTCGCCATTTTTGCCGGTAGTGCTGCAAGGCTTCCCTCGTTAAAATGACGGGTTTATCATCTTCCAGATTGTTCACCGACAGCCTCCCTCTCATCCGTTTGAGCAACAGCGTGGCTTTCTCTTCCTCCAGCAGGTTGGTCAGACGTAAAAAAGCCAGTTCATCGCCGGCTGTTTCTCCAACCCAGAAAACCGCCTCCTTTTTCTTTCTAAGCGCCTCAATCACGTTTTGCTCCGTCTGCCTTAGCGCCTTAATGAACATCGCCATCTCCTCATCGGACCCAGGCACCTGATAAACATCCGCCCATTTCCGAAAACGTTTCCTATCATCCTGCAGATCGCCGAGCTGCAGCTGCGGCTCATAGGAGAGAACATCCCCCGCAAAAGGCCCCTCCTTGTCCTTCAAGGCGTGCCTCACCATTTTTTCAGCGGAATATGAGAATACAATATGCAGCATCACAATCCCCTTTCTCTTCTATCCATTTACAGCCATTCTCTTCATCTATACGCAGCACCCGGCGAAAATATAGCATAAGAAAAACGCCATTGGCGTTTTTCTTTAAAGCGGCGTGCGGAGCCGTTACAGTCTTTTGAGGATGTCTGAAAACGCCCTTCTTTCAGACACCCGTATAACGAGCGAAGCCGACGCGCCTCTTCTTCCCATTGAAAAAGGCTGGGCAAAAAGCCGGAATCGACCTTTGCACAGCCTCGTTACCAATTAATACAGCTTTCCGTGACGATAGAGTAAATCTGTCAGCCTTGCCAAAGAGAGAGTAAAGCAGGTGAAGCGCATCGTCTTTTCCACAGATGAAAAATAGGCTTCATACACGGCCTGCAAGGTTTCAATCATCTGCGCCGACATATCAGCAAAAATATCCTCCTCCGAGTACAGCTCTGTTACCCGGCTTTGCTTCCACTCTAAATAGGAAACAATGACGCCGCCGGCATTTGCCAAAATATCGGGAATGACAACTGTTCCCTGCTCTTCAAAAAACAAATCAGCCTCCTGCGAAATCGGCGCATTCGCTCCCTCTACGAGGATACGGGCTTTAACATTATGCATGTTATTCTGATTAATGACATCCTCGATAGCTGCTAGAATCAACACATCGGTCGGCACGGTTAGTACTTCAATCGCCGGCATGACATCGGCTTCAATTCCCGCCGCCAGCAATTGTTCCTGATTGGCCGGTAAATCATGACCCTTTGCCGTATAACGAACCAGCTTTTCCACATCAAGCCCCTGCTCGTTATACAACGTTGTAAAACGGTCGGATACGGCGACTACTTTGTGGGAAATCGCCTGATAGCGATAAGCTTCTAGTGCGGCGACACTGCCGACATTTCCAAATCCCTGTACCGCGACGGCAATTTCCTTCCCTTGGCTAATTTCTTCCTGAAAGGCCTGTAACGTTTGCCACTGCTTCGTGCGATTGATCGTTTTCTCATCGGCATGTTGTTTCATCCATTCATTGATCAGCCACGAATAGCTTAGAAATGTCCCTTTTCCTGTTGCTTCACGACGACCCTTGGCTCCCCCGTTGGCGACACTTTTTCCTGTAAAGGAGCCAAGATAAGGCTCGCCGGGATTAATCGTTTTAAATTCACCGACCATCCAGTCAATCACTTTCTCATTTGTCCCTAAATCGGGAGCCGGAATGTCGTGGTTTGGCCCAATATCGCGTGCAAACCGCTGCACATATTTTTTGCTGATTAAATTCAATTCACGCTCCGAGTATTTCCGCGGGTCGACATGCACCCCACCTTTCGCCCCACCAAAAGGCAAACGATGTAGCGCATTCTTTAACGTCATTAAAATCGCCAGGTTCTCAACCTCTTCTTCGTTGACAAACTCGCTAAAGCGGATGCCACCTTTGTAAAATCCGCTAATGTTGTTATGTTGGACCCGGTAAGCGGGGATCCGGATAATGCCGTTTTTTTCAGTTGAAACCCGTATGTAACTCTTGATTACTTTATCGGTCGTCTTCAGAATTTCCTTGGCCGAAGAACAAACCCGGCGCCGGTTTTCTTCATCCTCAATTCCGAGAAAGCCGACCCGCTCCGCCAATTGTTCCATGACGGTCTCGATCAGTGCCCTTGTTTCTTTTTTTTCCATGATTCACCCTCCATTTCATTACACGATATACGTTAGTATACCTCTTCTGGTTTCACGCAAAACATTCCTGCATGTTTACCCGCTTTTAACAATAAGAAACCGCGCAGCTACTTTTCTCCTTCAAAAAAAGGTGTATCACAGCCTCTTCACCTCGCCTGGATACACCCTTGTCTTTTACACTTCTTTAAATACCGGCTTTCGTTTTTCCTGGAATGCTTTCACGCCTTCCTTATAGTCGCTTGATTCAAAGGAATCCAAAATCAATTGGGCGATTTCCTCGGACTCTTCTTGAGCTCCACCTATCACTTCATTTATGATTCGTTTCGAGCCCTTTACCGCTCTTTGCGCTCTTTCTGTGAGCAGAGCGGCGTATTCATACGTTTTTTCGACGACTTCTTCTTCCTTATAGATGCGGTCAATCAAACGAAAATCATAGGCCTCTTTTGCATCCAGGATCCTACCTGAGAATAAAATATCCTTCGCTCTTGCCGGGCCGACTAAATCAACGAGTCGTTTCGTCGGCTTCAGGTTGTAAATAAGGCCCAGCTTCGCCGGTGTAATCGCGAACAACCTCGTCTCCGAGCTAAAGCGCAAATCGCAGGCCATCGCCAGCTCCAGCCCGCCGCCGACACAATAGCGCTGAATCATCGCGATCGTCGGCTTTGTGCAGCCCAGCAAAATCTCTTCCATCGCCATCGTTTCATCATTGTATTTCTTTGCTCCTTCAGCCGTGTAACGAAGCGTTTTAAATTCACTAATATCAGCTCCGGCGGCAAAGGAGGTTTCATCGACGCCGCGGATAATCAGCACCTTGACATCATCATCTTCCTCAAGCTCCCGCACATATTTCCCGATATCCTGCCACATCGCAAAGTGAAAGGCATTTCTCTTTTCCGGACGATTCAGAAACAGCGTCGCAATTCCTCCGTTTTTCTCGACAAATACATCTGGCTTGTTTTCAACTTTGGCCATTGCCCTTCCTCCTTGCAACTCGTCTAACGCCATTACGAGAGCGCTTACTTTTTTCGACTCGGACAACCATTAAATGATTTCTTCCTCTTTTAAGGAAGCAATCTCTTCGGCGGACAGCTCCAATTCCTGCAAAATTTCCTCCGTATGCTGCCCAAGCGTCGGTGCCGGCCTTGTAAGCTGGCCCGGGCTTTCGGTCGCCTTCCCCGGGATTCCGAGTACCTTAATCTTCCCTGCCGTCGGATGCTCAATCTCCTGGACCATGCCCCTTGCAAGGATATGTTCATTCGCCAGCGTTTCATCGTATGATAGAATAGGTCCGCCCGGGACGCCTGCCTTGCCCATCTCCTCGACCCAGTAATCCGTTGGCTGCGTCACGAGAATGTCCTCCAAAATCTGTTCAAGCTCATCAACATGCTTAATCCGATTATCATTTGTATTGAAGCGCGGATCTTCAATTAGTTCAGGCCGATGAATGACGGACTGGCAAAACTTCTCCCATAGACGCTGATTCGCCGCACCGACTAACACATAACCGTCCTTCGTTTTGATTCCCTGATACGGAGCGTTCACCCGGTGACGCGAGCCATTCGGTCGTGGTACTTCCCCTGCACCGAAATAGCCGGCAGCTTCCCACACGGTCCAGGCAAGGCCTGAATCAACTAAAGAAACATCGATATATTGTCCTTCGCCCTTTTTCAAGCGGTGGATATAGGCGGACAGAATATTGTACATCGCCGTTACCCCTCCGGCGATATCGTGGATCGCAATTCCGACCTTGGCCGGAGCTCCGCCTTTTTCCCCTGTCATCGACATGATGCCCGACAGTCCCTGGGCCATGATGTCAAAGCCGCCCTTTTGACTGTATGGGCCGGTTTGGCCATAGCCGGTAATGGAGCAATAGATCAGGTCAGGCTTTTTCGCTTTCAATGTTTCATAGTCGATCCCGAGCTTTTTTGTCACACCGGGACGGAAGTTTTCGACAACGACGTCAGCCGTCTCAATCAGCTTATAAAACAGCTCAACGCCTTTTTCCGTTTTTAAATTAAGTCGAACTCCCTTTTTATTCAAATTTGCCATCATAAAGCCATAGCTTTCGCCGTTAATGTAAGGGCCTTGGTCACGAATCATATCCCCATCAGGATATTTTTCTACTTTAATCACCTCGGCTCCCATCTGTCCTAAAAGCATCGTACAATATGGTCCAGCCAATGCATGTGTTAAATCAATTACTCTGACACCATCCAATGAACCCATTGCATACCCTCCTCAAAAAAATTTAGGCGCCAACGGAACCTCCCTTATTACTTGAGCTCAGCAGTTTAAAGAGCTTTTTGATAAGAGGAAGCAGCAGCAAAATAACCGCTATCGCAATTAAGGTACCGCTAATCGGCCTTGTCAAAAAGACCATGAAATCTCCACCCGCCATTTGAACCGCTCTCCGGAATTCTTCTTCCGCCAAGGGGCCTAACACAACACCAAGCACAATTGGCGCGACCGGAAATTTAATTTTCTCCAGAAAATAACCGATCACTCCGAAAACGAGCATCACCCAAATGTCAAAGATCGAGTTTCTGACCGCGAATGTTCCGATTATACAGAAAAGAATGATAATTGGCCCCATTATAGTATAAGGCACTTTCATCGTTTGCGCAAAAATTGATATAAACGGCTTCGCTAAGATAAGGATAAATAGGATCGCAACAAGCATACCGACAAAAATCGTATAGACGAGCTCGGCCTGCTGGACGATCAGCATCGGCCCAGGTTGAATTCCGTGCAAAATAAAGGCACCCAAAATGACCGCTGTCGTCGCGCTTCCTGGAATTCCAAGAGCTAACAACGGGACAATTGCTCCCATTGCTCCGGCATTATTTCCTGATTCGGGGGCGGCAATCCCTTCAGCAATCCCGGTGCCAAATTTTTCAGGCGTTTTTGACCAGCGTACCGATTCGCTGTAGCTCAGCATCGCCGCCGTCGTCGCGCCTGCCCCGGGAAGAATACCAACAAAGGTGCCGATCAGCGATGATCTGCCGATCGTCCCGGCAATTTTCCGCATCAGGCTGAGATCAGGCAGCTTCGAGCTGACATTTTGGATTTTATGCTTAATCGCGTGATCCTCCTGCGATTTCCTAATAATTTCCGACATCGCAAACAAGCCGATTAAAATCGGGATAAATGGAATGCCACCATTGAGCTGAACTGAGCCGAAATTAAAACGCGAGACGCCCGACATCGGATCGATTCCGACAGTCGCAATAAATAAGCCGAATAAGACGCCCAACGCCCCTAGAAGCAGCTTTCCGTTGCTTAAGGAGGCAACGACGGTTAAACCGAGTAAGGCGATCGCAAAATATTCAGCCGAGGAAAACGTCAACGCCACCTTCGCCAATACCGGAGTAAGCGTAATAAGAAAGATTGTCCCGATTAATCCGCCGGCAGCCGAACTGAAAATCGCAATACCGAGTGCTTTCCCTGCCTCTCCGCGCTTTGCCATCGGATAGCCGTCGAACACGGTACAAACTGCTTCCGGCGTACCAGGTGTCCGGAAAAGAATCGCGCTGATCGACCCGGAGAAGACCGAAGAAGCATAGATCGACGTCAGCATCAGAAAGGCCGCCGACGGGCTCATACCATAAGTAATCGGGATCAGAATGATGACGAGCATCGTCCCGCTGATCCCGGGCGTCGCTCCTCCAATAAACCCGAGAAAGACGCCGAGAAATAGGGCAAAAAAGTGAATTGGCACAAGGACGCTCGAAATGCCGGCAAGTAGTCCTTCAATCATTGATTAGCCTCCTTTTTCTAATAGTTGCTCTCTCGTTAATAAAAGAGAAAGCTCAGCTCTCTAAAGATCCCTACTCCTCGCGGTAAAGGGAGGGTCAGAAAGAAGGTGAAGATCAAGACGAGGCCTGCAGTGCTAAGCACAGAGGTTAACGTCAGGGAGATCCACTTTTTCAGACCTAGGATCCAGGATGCAGCAAAAAGGAAAACGACAGTCGTTATAATAAATCCGACAAGCCCTACAAGAGCAATATAGAGTGCGACGGCTAAAATAATCATCCACATCCGGTTTGGATAGGCGATCTCAGGCTCGTCGATTTCCACTTCCTTTGCCACCTCTTCATTTAGCAGCGCCGTTTCTTCAACGCTTGATTCAGCGGCAGGTTCTTTCTTCGCTGACAGCAGTGTCTTAATCAGCAGTGAAACACTCACAATCAGCATCGCCACTGTCAATATGATCGGCCAAAATTCAGGACCGATAATAATGTTTCGTTGCGGAATCGGCAGAATCGTAGATTGATAAAGAAAAAATGCTGAAAATGCAATCCCGATGATGGAAATGACCAGATTCGACCTCATGAGCTACCTCCTTCAATCGTCATTAAGCTTACCTCATAGCCGGGCGCACAGTTGCTGGATTTTTAATAGCCCAGAGAGGAGCGGGGTTCTCCTCTCTAAGCGAGCAGCGAACCACAGCTATCCTAACAGGGTGGAATCGAGCTTTTCGTAGACAAGCTCTTCTTACCCCATGCTTTCCAAAATCTCAGTATAAAGATCAATCTGCTCCTGCATTTTCTGATAAAATTCATCCGGTCCAAGCCAGCCCTCATTAATATGCAAATAAGAGCTTTCTGCGTATTCCTGATAGCGCTCTGATTGATACGCTTCTTCGAGAGCATCGACTAAAATATCAACAATCGCATCGTCCACATCGGCGTGAATAATCAGACCTCGCGTCACCGCATCCGTTAATTCCGGATAGCCAAGCTCCGCTGTCGTCGGCACATCAGGGAATGCGTCAAGCCGCTCTTCAACCCAGGCATTGAGCATCACTATTTCTCCGCTTTCCAAGTAAGAAATCGTCGGGCCCGGCTCTTCCATCATCGCATCAATATGACCGCCAAGAAGCGCGGCATGCATCGAGCCGGCATCATCAAATCCGACATAGTTTAATTCGATTCCGACCGCCTGCTCCATTTGACGGGCAAATAGCTCGTCCGTCGCTCCAACGCCTGTCCCCCCGACAGAAACACCGCCCGGATTCGCTTTCGCCGCTTCAACAAACTTCTCCCATGTATTCAATTCGCCATTAGCCAGCGTCTGAACCGTCGTCGTGTCAGCCTGGAAACGGGCAAGCGCTCTGAAGTTTTCAAGTCCATGTGGCGTATTTCCGCTCGCAACGCTCAACGTATACGCTGAAATAGCATAGAGGGTATAGCCGTCAGCTGGGGTGTTCATATAATAATCCGTTCCAATCGCGCCTGAGGAACCTGGCTGATTAATGACATTTACACTCACACCAAGAATGTCCTGCAGCTCCTGAGCCACTGCCCGGGAGAAAAGGTCTGTTCCCCCTCCTGCGCCCCAGCCGTTTACGATATCAATGTTTCTTGTCGGGTAGTCTACCGCTTCACCGCTTGCATCGTCCTCTGCTTCTTCCTCCTCCTGTTCCGCCGGACCTTCCTCCTGTGCCGGATCATCTGTTGCCGTTTCTTCTCCACCACAAGCAGCCAAGCCCAACAATAGCGCTAACGATAGTACAAATAAAACAAGACTATTCTTCTTCACACGGACTTCCCCCTTTAAAAGGTATAGTAGACTTTGAAAACACTTTCTCAGCTGATCGCTCGTCGCACCTCCGTTCCGCTTCTATAAGTAAGCGTTTTCAAAAAAAGCAAATGATAACTAAATAATTTCATTTTTCTGTATTTTGCAAAAACCTGAATGAATTGTATTATGATCGTTCAAGTCTTGTCAATATGCGTTCCACCGTCATCAGCGGCGTCATTTTCTGACCTTCAGAGACAAACAAACGCCATTTCGACAGCATCCCTGTTATCTCTTATTCACCGTTCGACTTTTCTCTTTTTTAGCTAACAGACAGCGACAGCACCTGCAGTCGGTCCGCCGAGCGAAAATATTATTTTTTCTCAGCAAAAAATAAGAGGCTTGGCATCAGGTAAAAAAAACTACCTTTTGCCAAGCCCCGGATCTTTAGCTAAGCCGTTCTTCTTTCTCTTTTTCGATTTCTTCAATGAGCAGGGATAATTCCGTCCAGCGCTCCATCGCGCCTTCAAGCTCAAGATCGACCGCTTCCTTTTCTTCCATGATCTCCGCGATGCGGCCATAATCGCTGCCGGCTTTTACAATTTGCTGCTCAAGCTCATCCTTCCGCTCCTCAAGCTCGCTGATTCTGTCCTCGATTTGCTCCCATTCCTTCTGCTCCTTGTACGAGAGCTTTTTCTTTACTGGCTTGACCCGCTGCTGGGCCGCTGCCTTTTCCTTTACAACTTCCTTTGCTTCTTCACGTTCGCTTTTTTGCCAGTTCAAATAGTCGCTGTAATGCCCCTGAAAGCGTTGAATGTCTCCGTCCTCCGTGAAGACGAGCAAATGATCGACTACCCGGTCCAAAAAGTAACGATCATGGGAAACAGTCAGCACGACTCCAGGAAATTGATCGAGGTAGTCCTCCAATACAGACAATGTTTGCGTATCTAAATCATTTGTCGGCTCATCAAGGAAGAGTACATTCGGCTCTGTCATCAGGATGCGCAGCAAATACAAGCGGCGCTTTTCACCGCCCGACAGACGGCGAATATACGTCCACTGCGCAGCACGGGAAAATAAGAAACGCTCCAGCATCTGTTCCGCAGTAATCACTTCGCCGCTTTTCGTATAGACGACTTCAGCGACCTCTTTAATGTAGTCAATCACGCGCAGCTCTCCGTTGATTTCCGCGTCCTCCTGCGTATAATAGCCGATTCTGACCGTTTCGCCGATCGAAATCGTCCCCGCATCAGGCTTAACCCGGCCGGCCAGCAGGTTTAACAACGTCGTTTTGCCGCTGCCATTCGGTCCAACGATCCCCAACCGTTCGCCGGGCACAATCAAGTAATCGAGCTGATTGATCAGCTGGCGACCGCCGTAGCTTTTGTTCACCTGCTTCAATTCGATCACATCGTTCCCCAGCCGCTTTGAACCGATCGCGAAGTCAAACTCATTCTTCGCCGCCGGCCGCTCCTGCTCCTGTAACGCCTCGACCCGCTGAATTCGCGCTTTCTGCTTCGTCGTTCTCGCCTTTGCGCCCCGCTTCAGCCAGGCAAGCTCACGTCTTAGCAGATTTTGCCGCTTCTGCTCCTGTCCGGCTTCAAGCAGCTCACGCTCGGCCTTTTTCTCCAAAAACACTTCATAATTCCCCTCATAGACAAAGAGGCGGCCTTGATCCAATTCATAAATTTGGTTCGTGACGCGGTTCAAAAAGTAGCGATCATGCGTAATCAGCATAATCGACCCTTTATAACCGGCCAAATACCCTTCGAGCCACTCGATCGTTTCATGGTCGAGATGGTTCGTCGGCTCGTCCAATAACAGCAGGTCAGCCGGCTGAATTAACGCTTTCGCAATTGCGACCCGTTTTTTCTGACCGCCGGAAAGCGCACCGAGCCGCGCCGTGAAATCGCGAATCCCGAGCTTCATTAAAATTGTTTTTGCCACCGTATTCGCTTCCCACGCCTGAAGCTCCTCCATCTGCTGCTGGCACTTCATATATTGCGCCTGATAGTGGCTGTCCTGCGGATGCTTTTCAAACGCGAGCAGGCTTTCCTCATAGGCCCGCATTGCCACCATGATCGCCGAGTCGCCGAAATAAATATGCTCCAGCACCGTCATCTCTTCATCTACCTCAGGCTGCTGCGGCAAATATTCAATATGATAGGCATTTGGATGAATCAGCTTTCCTTGATCAGCCGATTCCACTCCGGCCAGTATTTTTAAAAGTGTCGACTTACCGGTTCCATTGACACCGATTAACCCAATTCGCTGCTTTTCGGCAACTGTAAAGGAAACCTGTTGAAATAATGTCTTGTCTCCATACGTCTTCGTTATTTCCTCAACTTGCAGCATAGATTCACGTCCAATCTCTTTATCTCACCTCTCATCTTACCGAAGCCGCAGAAAAAGTTCCAGCAGCTTTTTGCAATGAGCGTAGCTGTTACTTGATATAGAAAGCCTTGCTACAGGTGATTTCCCCGAAGCCATTCCTCTTTTTCAGATTACGAAACAAGAAGTTTTTCAGTCGCCTCAACTTCCCTTAAGCGAAGTTGGCTGGAAAGGCTCCTGGTAAAAGTAGTTAGGTTTCTTGACGGTATCCTCGTAATCGGTGTGGAAAATATGAGTCGCCGCCGGAGAAAGTGGGGGAATGAGCCATGACCATTTTCCGGTCACCTCTCTTCCGCTGTCTTTTTCCTGCTCGGTAAAATGTTTAAATTGCTTCGCCGCTGTATGATGATCAACAATGCTGACCCCTGCCGTCTTATAGGAATGAAGCACAGCGATATTTAATTCCGTCAATGCCCGGTCCTTCCAGAGCGTGCTGTCTTTTGCCGTATCCAGTCCCATACAGGCCGCCACTTTCGGCAGCATATTATAGCGAAATTCGTCGGCAAAATTCCGCGCGCCGATTTCGGTTCCCATATACCAGCCGTTAAAAGGAGCCGCTGTATAGCTCACTCCGCCGAGATCCAGCTTCATATCGGCAATAAAGGGAACAGCATACCATTTCAATTGCAGCTGACGAAATGACTCAAATTCCGGATGCTCAATCTCGACTTCGACGATGCAATGATCAGGAACCGGAAACCATTGTGGCTCGCGGTTCTCTACTTGTATCACCAGCGGGAGGACATCAAATGGTGTCTTTTCGCCTTCCCAGCCGAGCGACTGACAAAAAGAGGTCAAGGCGACTGATGCCGGATCGCCGATGACACCCGCCGGGGTTTCATAGCCGGCATAGCGGATCAGCTGATGATTCCAAATCCGGACCTGTCTCTGACCATTTTTAACCGGATCAAAAACCGTGATCGCCGGGATAACCTTGCCACCGTTTGTCGCATACGTCAAATGGCGAAAAAGCGCTTCGGCAATTTCCGCCTCCGTCTTCAGGCCCCTTGCATCAAAAACATGAAGCGTGTCCCAGAAAAAACGGCCGATACAGCGGTTGCTGTTGCGCCACGCCATCCGTGCGCCATGGATCAGCTCTTCTAATGTATGCTCATAACTTCCCACTTTCTTTATTTCTTCCTCAATCATTCTAATTCTTTCTTCCGCTTCGCTTTCCAGCTTTCCCAGTTCAGCGTAGCATGCCTGGATAAACTCCCTGGCTTCTGTCACCACTTGATCTGCACTCATACGTTTCACCTCGTCATCCTTTACCCGCTACGATTGCAGCAAGGGCACTGAACAAGGCTGAATGTCGCCTTTGTCCAGTGCCCTCTTTTACTCCGCCTGCGTTTGCAGTAGCTCTTTAATCGCTTCCTCTATTTTGGCCGGTTCAACGTTCGGTCCGAATCGTTCAACAACCTGTCCATTTTGGTCGACTAAAAATTTCGTAAAGTTCCATTTAATTTCCGGACTGAGAACACCCTTTTTCTCCTGCTTCAAAAACTTGTACAATGGGTGAGCGTCTGGTCCGTTGACGTTAATTTTGGCAAACAACGGAAAGGTCACCCCAAAGTCACGCTCACAGACCGTCTCCATCTCCTCATTGCTGACAGGCTCCTGATTCATAAATTGATTGCATGGAAAGCCGAGCACTACAAAGCCTTGATCGCGATAATCCTGATACAGCTTTTCAAGCCCTTTAAATTGAGGGGCCAGACCGCATTTTGTCGCAGTGTTGACGATCAACAGCACCTTGCCGCTGTATGTTTCGAGTGATACCTCTTCCCCCTTCGGCGATTGAACGGTAAACTGATACACACTCATCTTCAGGCCTCCTTCGTTTCTTTATAACCAGTATAACAGTCAATAAGAAATACGCGTAGCGTATTTCTTATCTGTTAATGCTTCCGTCGCGCAAAATCAACAAAACGAAACTTGTCCGGCCGGTGGCGTGACTCGGTATATTGAAAGAGCGTCGCATCATCCAAATATACTTGACTCCTTACAACAACAATCATGTTGTAGTCTTCTAAGTCAAGCAGAGCCTTATCCTCGTCAGTCGGTGCTTCAACCGTAATTTCCTTTTTCGCAAAGCTGATATCCAAACCAAGCTCATTTTCTAAATACGCATACAAAGAAACGGCACATGCCTCTTCAGTCAGGCGCGGAATGAGAGAAGCGAGTAAATAATCGTGATCAAGAATAATCCGCTCACGGTCGATCTCACGGACCCGCTGCACATGCCAGCATAACTCGGGGACCGCTAATTGAAACTGTTCCTGAATGTCAGTCGTCATAACATCCTTCTTCACCTCAACCACGTCGGTCCGCGTGCGAGTGCCCATCTTATCGGCAAGCTCCTGAAAGCTGACGAGGCCTGAAATCGGAAAGTTGATTTTCGTAATATCAAGCACCATCGAGCCTTTACCCTGCATTTTCTGAATATAGCCGTGCTCCGACAACAGCTTCAGCGCCTTACGAATCGTTTCCCGTGACGCCTGATACTCTTCGGCAAGTTCGTTTTCCGAGGGGAGCAACATATTGGCCTTCAGCTCCCCGGTCTGAATTCTTTCCACTAAATCATCGTAAATCATTCGAAACTTGTTTCTGATCATGATCTATCACCTAGTCTAACTTTATCACGTTTCTGTCACATGATAAACGAGAGACTCATAAGGGCGAAGATTGATTTCTTCCGAAAACTGCGGCTGATCAGGATAATTTGATAAAATCAGTTTTTCGCGGCCAATGAAACGTTGCCACTGCTCAGGTAAAACGAGCGTCCCTTCTTTCCCGTAAAAATTGTTCACCACAAGGAGCGTCTCATTTTGACCGTTTCGTTCGAAGACAAAAAACTGCTCGTCATCGGCGCATCTCAACAAATAATCGCCCTCAGTCATCACATCAAGCTCTTTACGCAGCTGAATCAGCTTTTGATAATGATAAAAGATGGAGTCTGGATCGGCCACCGCCTGTTCGGCATTGATCTCCTTATAATTCGGCGCTACCCCGATCCACGGTGTGCCTGTCGTAAAACCGGCATTCGGCGAGTCATCCCACTGGACCGGCGTCCGTGAGTTGTCACGCGATTTCCGCTTAATAATCTCCATGATCTTCTCTTCGGCAATCCCTTTTTCCTTCATAATCCGGTAAAAGTTCACCGTTTCGACATCCCGATAGTCTTCGATCCGCTCAAAGCCCGGGTCGGTCATGCCAAACTCTTCCCCCTGATAAATATAGGGCGTCCCCTGCATCAAATGAATCGTCGTCGCCAGCATTTTCGCCGACTGCCGATGGTATGTCCGGTCATCGCCATAGCGGGTCACAACACGCGGCTGGTCATGATTGCACCAGAACAAGGCATTCCAGCCTCCACCTTTATTCATCTCGACCTGCCACGTTGAAAGGATGCGCTTCAGTGCGAGAAAGTCAAAATCAGCGAGCGCCCATTTCTCCCCATTCGGGTAATCGACCTTCAGATGATGGAAATTAAAGGTCATGCTCAGCTCCTGACGCTCCGGCTTCGAATACTTGACACAAGCGTCGATGGACGTCGAGGACATTTCTCCGACGGTCATGCTGTCATACTTCGCCAACACTTCCCTGTTCATCTCATGAAGATACTCGTGAACCCGCGGACCGTCGGTATAAAATTTGCGCCCGTCTCCGGGAGGAACGCTGCCATCATCATCTGGAAAGCGCTGATCCTTTGAGATGAGATTAATGACATCCAGTCTGAAGCCGTCAATCCCTTTTTCAAACCAGAAATGCATCATCTCATACACGGCGTTTCGTACTTTCTCATTTTCCCAGTTCAAATCGGCCTGGCTCACATCGAACAAATGCAAATAATACTGCCCTGTTTTCTCATCCAGCTTCCAGGCGGAGCCGCCGAATTTCGATTGCCAATTATTCGGCTCCTCTCCATCGACCGCATCCTTCCAAATATAAAATTCACGATATGGATTGTCCTTCGTCTGCCGCGCCTCCTGAAACCAGCGGTGCTCAGTCGATGTGTGATTTACAACCAAATCCATAATCAGCTTCATACCTCGTTGGTGCGTTTCTTTGAGCAGCCGTTCAAAATCAGCCATCGTCCCATATTCCTCATGGATCCGGTAATAGTCGGCAATATCATAGCCATTATCTTTTTGCGGGGATTCGTAAATCGGCGTCAGCCAGAGAACATCGACGCCAAGCTTTTTTAAATAATCAAGCTTTTCGATGATCCCCTGAATATCACCAACCCCGTTGCCTGTCGTATCATTAAAGCTTTTCGGGTAAATTTGATAGACGACCGAACGCCTCCACCATTCCTTCATTTCATAACATCCTTTCTTTCGTTCACTCTTCTTCTTTTAAGCTCTTTGGTTTCGTGAGCTTGCCGTAAAGGACTGTTAACACAAACGGAAGCAAAATAACGACTGCCATCCCAATGAAAAACGGTCCCCAATCCTGGCCGCGAATCGAGACAAACGCCGGAACACCACCTACGCCGACCGCATTTGCCAACACGCCATTGATCGTCACAAACATTCCGGCAATCCCGGCACTAATAATCGCCATAATGAATGGGAAACGGTAGCGAAGATTGACCCCGAACAGAGCAGGCTCGGTAATGCCCAGCCATGCGGAAAGACCGGCCGTGCCGGAAAGACCTTTCAAGTTGGCGTTCTTCACAAGGAAATACATCGCGAATGCCGCAGACCCTTGTGCGATATTGGATAAAGCAAGAATCGGCCAAAGGAACGTGCCGCCTGCCTCTGTCCCTGTTGTCAGCTGCAGGTCAACCGCGAGAAAGACATGGTGCATTCCGGTGATAACAAGCGGACCGTAAATAATCCCGTATAAGAAACCGGCAATCCACGGCAGTGTGCCAAACAGCCAAATGAACCCGTCTGCAATTCCATTCCCAATCGCAAACGTCAGTGGGCCGACAAGAGCAAATGTTAAAAAGCTCGTCACAAGCAGAGCAATCGGTGCGACCGTTAACAGCTGGATGGAGTCAGGAATCCGTTTACGCAAAAAGACATCGAGCTTCGCCAAAATAATCGAAGCAACGAAAACCGGCAGCACCTGCCCCTGGTAACCGAGCTTATTGATTTCCAAACCGAACAAATTCCAAGTTGGTATCTCGCCTGCTTCCCGGGCAGCGCCGTAATCCCACGCATTCAGCAAAGCCGGATGTACTAAAATCAAACCCATTACAATCCCGAGCAGCGGATTACCGCCAAAACGCTTCACGGCCGACCAGCCGATTAACGCCGGCAGGAAGGTGAATGCTGTATTGGCAATAACATGAATAATATCCGCGAAATCGGCCCATTGTGGATAGACATCAATAATCGCTGTATCTCCTTCAAAGAAGATTCCTCCCCCTGTCAGGACATTATTAATCCCCATCAGCAAACCGGCCGTTACTATCGCCGGCAGGATCGGAATGAAGACATCAGCCAATGTTTTCACCGCGCGCTGGATCGGATTTAGATTCTTCTCAGCGGCCGACTTTGTTTCATCCTTTGAGGCCTCTGAAATGCCCGCCAACACAACTAATTCTTTGTATACTTTATCAACGAGTCCTTGTCCGACCACAATTTGAAACTGACCATTTGTTGAAAACGAGCCTTTCACCACATCAATGTTTTCGAGCGCTTTCTGATCAACCTGTTTCTCATCATGCAATGCAAAACGAAGTCTCGTCACACAATGAGTGGCTGAGGCGATGTTTTCCTTACCGCCTATCGCTGCAAGAATCTCCTTTGCAGCCTCTTTATTCGTACTCATCCTTCATTCTCCTCTCGTTTGAAGCGTTTTCACAGCATATTAAAGAAATTGTCCCAATAAACTTGTATATACAAGAATGATGACGGTTTCAGTTTAACTTGTATATACAAATTAGTCAAGCATGAAAAAAAGGCATGCTACTGTTAGCATTACCTTCTTTTTCTTGAATGAATCCTCTTTCTTATTTGCGTTCTCCTTCAATGCTTTTTCTGCAACAAAAGGGTGACATTGATTTTCTCGCAAATCGTCACATAATGCATCAACGTTAAAAGCACAGCTCCCATATTCATGCCGAGTATCACCCCATCCATTTGCATGCTTGGCATCGAACCGAGGACAAACATCATCCCGAAGGAAAAGACCGTTGAATAAAGCGCGTGAACAAAAGCATCCTTCACCAGGCCGATGCCAATTAAAAAGGCCTGCATCGGAATCGCAAAAAAATGAAACAGGAAATACGGCACGAGCAGCTGCAAATAACGTACAGCGGGTGAGTTTTCAAAAAACAGGCTTGTCAATGGTTCGGCAAAAAAATAAAACACCATCACAGCCGGTATGCCGTACCCGGCCGTCAGCAGCATCACTTTCCGCATCAGAGAACGTAGCCTGGCAAACTCTTTTTTGGCATAGGCTTCAGAAACGGTCGGAATCAGGACAATTAACAAGGAATGGGCAATAAAAGCCGGAAAAAAACCGATCGAGAATGCGACTCCCGCCAGCTTCCCATATTGGGTCATCGCCAGCCCCTCAACCATTCCCGCCCGGACCAGCGCCTCCTTAATCAAAAACGGTTTAAGCGCGAATGTCGCCGCGTGGAAAATCCGTAATCCCGTTGTCGGTACCGACACCTCAAGCAGGGTGCGCCGCACTTTCTTCCCGTCCAGTGTCGCCCGCGGCCGCCGTTTCAATAGATTCATTTGCAGCAAAAAGGCAAAAAACAAATAGCCAAATACGACCAGTTCACTGGCGACCAATGTGCACAAAGCGACGAAAATGGCGACATCCTGGGTAAACGACATCATATTAAAGATAAAGATTAGGAGGACAAGCTGGGCAGCCCGCCGTAAAAAGTTGGCAAACGCGATGCGGCTCATCTTCTGCGCCCCCATAAAATAACCGCGGGCAACGGAAGAAAAAGCGATCAGCGGAATCAAAAGAATAAAGAGCCAGGGCACGAGCGGATGGTAGTGATCGAACACCGGAATAAGGGGCAGAACCCAGACCGAGACCGCGACAAAGATCAGCGTGCAAACCGCAGCAAAGCGCAGCGCATGCAGCAGCATGCTGCGGTGAAAAAGCTGCTCCTTTTCAGCAACAAACTTGGATATCGAAATCGGCAGTTCGAGACTGGCAAGCACTACGACAAACATAATCGTCGGCAAAATCGACATATATAAGCCGAGTCCTTCCTCGCCCAATTCCCGTGCCAACACAATATTCACAAGAAATTCGATACACTCGCCCGCAAATGCGGCAATTGTTAGCAGTAAAGCCCCTTTAAAAAATGATGTCATCTTTCCTCTCCCTCTCCAACCTGTCCCTAATTTATATGAGACAAGTGTCCGGATTATGGTAAAAAAAGATGAACGATCATGAGAAGAGGCTGAGACAAAAGGTTGTTTTTTTACCTTTTGCCCGCCGCCACGATCTTTTAAAGCCCGTTATAAGTAGGTTTCTCACAACGCGCTTGTGGCGTGTGAGACCATTGCCAGTAGGTCCAAAGCTAGTTTTGACTCAAGCTCTTTGTCAAAGCCTGTTTTGTCTGAAGCCGGGACATCAAATGTTAAGGCAGTTCTTACATATATAACGCTGCCAGCATGATGCCAAGCGCGTTTTGATAGATCGCCGGATACTGTGACAGCGGAAGAGGATTCGTGCCTCTGCCAAGCTCCACGGTAAAGCCAGGGCGCTGCCATTCCTGAATAAACCAGTCCTTATAACCGGCATAGCTATCGACGTAACGGATCGGCTCATAGCCGCTGACCCGGGCAAATTCATTGACAATTCCTTCTGCCTCCGGAGGCTCCAGCCCCTGATATCCCCAGAAGATTACCTCCCCCTGTGTATGAAAAGCGAGCACTCTCCAGAAATCTCTCGCTTCAGTCAGCTCCGCCATGGCGATTGCTTCCGGCTCGCTTAATGGCTGATACCCCGGAAAGTCGCGTGGTGCCGGTGATCTCGGCTTTCTTTCTGCTTCAATCTCCCAGCGAGCGGGATACTGATTATTCAAATCAACCCCGCGAATATTCGCTTTCCAGCCCGCAAAAGAAGTCGCTCCGTCATTCAGCTCTATGACGTTCGAACGGTACGGTTCCTCGGCCGGTGGTCCGTTAATGACGAGATCGACTCCGTCTGGATTGACGAGCGGCACGATCGAAAGCTCGACTTCTTCATAAAGAGCCTGCATATTCAACCCTCTTATCGCAGTTTGATTCGTTAACGCAAGCGCGTACTCATTGATAAATTCAACGAGCACAGGG
The DNA here is from genome assembly GCF_023715705.1 of Halalkalibacter oceani. Classification (GTDB taxonomy): domain Bacteria; phylum Bacillota; class Bacilli; order Bacillales; family Bacillaceae_D; genus Halalkalibacter; species Halalkalibacter oceani_A. The sequence goes on along the minus strand of NZ_JAMBOS010000014.1, from coordinate 66,286 downwards.
GTCGTAATCCATTCATGAGCATGAAAGGAGCCGTTGAAGTGGATTTTTTTCGGGCCGTACCCAATTCGGATTTCCTCAATCGGCTTTCCCATCACACTTGCGCCAATGACCTCTCTTCTAATAAAAGGATAGACTTCCGTTAACACGCGCAAATCATTTTGCAAGGATGCCGACCAGTATGGCCTTGCTCCCTGGATAACCTTCGCCGTAACCCGTTGCGGAAGCAAGAGACGCTGACCCATTTGCAAATTGTTCGGATCAAGCTGCTGATTGACAAGAAAAAGCTGATCAAGCGGAATCCCCAGCCTGTTCGCGATCATCCAAAGTGAATCACCGGCCCCTACATGATAAGCACTGATTGTATAACCAGGTATTGAAATCCTCATTCCCACCGACAGACGGTCTGGAGTAACATGTCTGTTCGCGTCGACAAGCAGCGGGAGCGGAAGCGAAAATAACTGACTGTAATACCAAAGGCTGTCTCCCTGACGCACCGTTATATCCATACGCCGCCTCCTTTCCTTATAAAGATATGAACGCACCTCCTTAATCAGAAGCTGCTGATTAAGGATGACTTACACTTTTTCAGTAGCTTTTAAGTAATAAGCGTAGCCATTACTCCAGACCGACTACAAAACGATGCTTGGTCCAAAGTATTTTCTATATGACTATCCGAAAAAATGAAAAGAGGGGAATCCGTCGCTCCTGAAATAAACTTCGCTTTCCGCGGGATGCTGGTGAGCCTCCTTGGGCTACCGCCCTGTGGGGTCCCACCGTTGCTTTTTCTCCCGCAGGTGTCTTCGTCTATTTCATCCGCTACGACGATAGTGCTTTGTTCGACATGCAGGTAAATACAGTAGTGATGGTCCAGCCTTGTTTTTGCATTTTTCGTATAGTTTTCCGGCTACATGGCAGCAAAACCAAGCATCGTCTGCATGGATATTTTTTCGAGCTCCTTCACGTTCGTCCAACGCATCCTGCCAAATGTGGCGTAAGATCCGCTTCTTATGGTCTTTGTTTTTGGTACATCGGGAAAGCACTGGACAGTTCTGACACACACTCGGATTGGAGCTGTATTCACGGTATCCCACTAGAAAAAGCGGACGGGATGGGAGGGCCGACTCCTGCAGGAGGGAAGGGCAGGTTGAAATCCACCACCGTGCCGGTTCGTTCAACGCCCGCCTGCGGAAAGCGTGTCCCCCATCCCGATAGCGGGTTCGAAGCTCTGGATCGGGACAAATACTTTTATCAAAAAAGCCTGTCGACCGTCTCGCTTTTGTGAAATCATGAGCTTCTCCTTAGCCATCGGCCAACGAACAAAAGTCATCCCCCAATAAGTGTTTATTTTTTCTCAAACAAAGAACAGACAAAATATTATCTTTTTTTCCATTTATGTGAAGGAAATTGGTTACATTTCCACGAATCAGTAAAGAGGTTTGTTTGGATCCGGAGTGATCCAGGCTGCCTCAATTACTTTTTTCAGGAGGGATTTCGATGGTTTACAAACGTCCAAATACGGAAGGGTCTCTCGTCTCATTTAAAAAACGCTATGACAATTACATCAACGGGGAATGGCAGGCTCCTGTCAAAGGGCAGTATTTTGATAATATTACCCCCGTCACAGGAGAGGTCTTTTGTGAGGTCGCCCGCTCGTCTGCCGAAGATATTGAACTGGCCCTGGATGCCGCCCATGCGGCAAAAGACGCTTGGGGCAGAACGTCCCCGACGGAACGGGCCAATATTTTAAATAAAATTGCCGATCGGATCGAGCAGAATTTAGAAATGCTCGCAGTCGCTGAGACGTGGGAAAATGGAAAGGCCGTCCGCGAAACATTAAATGCCGATATTCCGCTGGCAGTCGATCATTTCCGCTATTTCGCCGGAGCGATTCGCGGTGAAGAAGGCTCGATCAGCCAAATCGATGAGCATACAGTCGCCTACCATTTCAATGAGCCACTCGGGGTTGTTGGACAAATTATCCCATGGAATTTTCCGATTCTGATGGGGGTCTGGAAGCTTGCCCCGGCCCTGGCCGCAGGAAACTGCGTCGTCTTAAAGCCGGCCGAGCAAACGCCTGTTTCGATTCTCGTGTTAATGGAATTAATCGAGGATCTGCTGCCTAAAGGCGTCGTCAACATTGTCAACGGCTTTGGTGTCGAAGCTGGCAAGCCGCTTGCTTCCAGCAGCCGGATCGCCAAAATCGCCTTCACCGGTGAAACGACGACAGGACGCCTGATCATGCAGTATGCTTCTGAAAATATTATCCCGGTGACGCTTGAATTAGGCGGAAAATCACCGAATATCTTCTTCCCTTGCGTGATGGACAAGGACGATGCATTTTTAGATAAAGCGATTGAAGGCTTTGTGATGTTCGCGCTCAATCAGGGCGAGGTTTGTACATGCCCGTCACGCGCCTTGATTCATGAATCAATCTATGAACCTTTCATGGAGCGGGCCCTTGAGCGGGTCAAAGCGATTAAAACCGGCAATCCGCTCGACCCTGAAACGATGATGGGCGCCCAGGCTTCCCTTGAACAAATGGAAAAAATCCAATCGTACTTGGACATCGGCAAGCAGGAAGGCGCTGAATGCTTAATCGGAGGCGAACGGAATACGAGCCTCGGCAGCGAATTTGAAAACGGCTATTACATTCAGCCTACCGTCTTCAAAGGAACAAATACTATGCGCGTCTTCCAGGAAGAAATTTTCGGCCCAGTTGTGTCTGTCACTACGTTTAAGGATGCCGACGAAGCGCTCTCAATCGCCAATGACACTTTATATGGATTAGGAGCGGGCGTATGGACACGCAACATTAACACCGCCTATCGCTTCGGCCGCTCCATTCAGGCCGGACGCGTCTGGACAAACTGCTACCACGCTTACCCAGCCCACGCTGCCTTTGGCGGCTACAAAAAGTCGGGTATCGGTCGTGAAAATCATAAAATGATGCTCAGTCACTATCAGCAGACAAAGAATATGCTTGTCAGCTATAGCGAAAATGCCCAGGGCTTCTTTTAAGAGCCGCTGAACTCCGTCACCCTGCTGCTTCCTGAATAAGAAAAGGGAAAGGAGTGACTTGAACATGGTTGAACGAGTTGTTGCTACAGAAGAAGCGATTCAGCTGATCAACAAGCTTAAAACCATTCACGGTCCGTTAATGTTCCATCAATCCGGCGGCTGCTGCGACGGTAGCTCGCCGATGTGTTACCAGGAAGGGGAATTGAAAATCGGCGCAAACGACGTCCTGCTCGGTCATATCGGCGGAAGCCCCTTTTATATTGCAGCAGATCAATACGCCTATTGGAAGCATACACAATTAATTATTGACGTCGTGAACGGCCGCGGCGGAATGTTTTCATTGGAAGGACCTGAAGGAAAACGCTTCTTAACGCGCTCAAGGGTCTTTACAGAAGACGAGCGAAAAGAGCTGCAGCTTTAGCCAAGAGGGCTGGGTAAAAGGTAAAAAAACCTTTTGCTCGGCCCCTACACTTTTTCTTACCTTATCCCCCTGGTCTTTCCCCTTTTTATAAACCCACACTAAATTATTCAGACTATTGGCTCATTTTTTTAAAAAAGGTTTAGCCTCTTCTGAATTTGGTAAAAATAATTACATAACCTATACCGAATCTACCAATAAATAAATCTATTACATAAAAGGGAGGAATGATGATGAGCTTGCAGGAATACATCGAAGAGAGTAATAAAATGCTGGAAGAAGCAAAGCAGCAAGTAAGTTCAGAAAAGTAGTCTTCCAATGAATAAGAAAACAGGGATGAAACGAAAAGAACTACCCTCTTTTGTTTCATCCCTGTTTTTATTACGTTTTAGGCGTTTTTCTTAATCTCGACGCCGGCCCATTCCTCATAGCATTTCGCTACGGCACACATATCCTCTTCCGCATAGCCTTTGGCCATCGCGATCCGTAATTGCTCTCTGACTCCCGCCAGAAGAGGAAGCGGGATATTCATTTCGGCCGCGACATTTAAAGCGAGTCCCAAGTCTTTATGCATCAGCTCTGTTTTAAAGTTTGGCTCAAAGTCGCGGTTGATGATTTTCGGTCCTTTATTATCCATCATTCCACTGCGCGCACCGCCGCCGCTTGCGACTTCCATAAACTTCCCAGGATCAACACCGGCTTTGCTGGCCAAAATCAGCGCCTCACTTAACGAAACGAGATTAATAGCAGCCATCGTATTATTGGCGAGCTTTGTATAAGCGCCTAAACCGCTTCCACCCATATAGTGTGATTGCTTTCCCATCACCTCAAACAGAGGAATACACTGCTCGTACACTTCTTGCTTTCCACCGACCATGAAAGCCAGCTCGGCGGCAATTGCCTGAGGCTCACTTCCGGTTACAGGCGCGTCCAGCATCTCAATGTCTTTCTCAGCGAGCTCCTTTGCCAACCGTTGAACAAGATCCGGTGCAACGGTGCTGCTGTCAATGACAATTAATCCGGCTGACGCTCCCGCCAAAACCCCATTCTCCCCTTTGATAACCTCCTCCAAAGCCTGATTATTCGTTACCATCGTGATCACAATCTCACAATTGCGCGCCACGTCGGCCGGTGAACTTGCCACCTGGACATCGCCCTCCCCCTGCAGCGATTGTGCCTTGCTTGCCGTCCGATTATAAACATGCAAAGAGTAACCGGCCTTCAGTAGATTTTTTGCCATTGGCAACCCCATTGTTCCCAGCCCGATGAACCCGATCTTTTTCATAGAAATTCCTCCTCAAATATATCTTCGTCTTTATAGTAAAGCGCTTTCACATTTTGCCAGAGTCCGCTATGGTTACCCTTAGCGCTGCTTCTGGCAGCGGGAGAAAGCAGCAAGTGAAGTCGCATCCTGGCTTTCGCATTGATGCGACTTCACTCGCCGGCTCCTTTGGCCCTACCATGTTCGGATACGCTATTTATTATGTTCGACCGTATCTCCATAATCGCTTAATGTCACCTGTTTAATTTCTTCAATATGCTGTTCCATCAGCTTTTTCGCCGCTTCCACTTCTTCTTCGGCAAGCGCCTGCAAAATTAAGCGGTGCATTTCGTTAGCCTGCTGCGGGCGGGCGTGATTTTTTGTTATGATGACGCCAAACCACTGGATTTGGGCCTCGATCGACTGCATCATGACACTGATCCGTTTGTTATCGGAATAATTAATAATCGTCCGATGTAAATTACGATCAGCCTGAAAGAACGGTGCCGTTTTCCCTTTTGCCAATGCCAGCTCTGCTCTGTCCGCCTCTTCCACCAGTGATTGGATAACCTTCTTAGGCAGCTGTTTACTGGCGAGCTCGACAGCGAGACTTTCAAGCACTTTTCTAACATTATAGATGTCTTCGATATTTTTCCGGTTCGGAATCGCGACGAAACTGCCTGAACGCGCCTTTACTTCAACTAAGCCATCCTGCTGGAGCTTAAGCAGCGCATCGCGCAAAGGTGTGCGGCTCACTCCCAACTTCTCCATAATGTCATCGTAATTAATTTTTGAACCCGGCTCCATCTGATTGTTAATGATCTCTTCCCTCAGGTAGAAGTAAATTCGATCAGACAGATTTAAATTATCAAATTGAATCTTTTCGGCCATTATATACCTCCATCCCTATTCTTCTTGCGAATAGGAAACACTCACGTTCACATACAATTCTCCTTATTCATCATACACATTGAACAGCATGTTATCAAATATCTTTCGTCTGCCCAAACTAAAATCTAATATTTTAATGAGAGCCTGAGGAGCCGCCTACTCGCCTCTTTTCACTTCAGTCTGAGCTTTCTTCTCCAACAGCTTTATAACAGAAGCCATATCAAGATCACCGAAACCCTCAGCGATCGCCTTCTCCAAAACAGACTCGGCCAGTGCACCGGTCGATTGATCAAGACCTGCTGCCTCAACAAGTTTATTAGCTAATTTTACATCCTTATGTAAATATTTTAAAGCACCTCCTGGTTCAAAATTTCCTGGCAGCACATATTGCTCCATATGGCGCTCCAGCATCCGGCTATTTCCGTAGCTGACTTTCAAAATATGATAAAGCTGCTCGGAATCAAGTCCCAAGGCCGCTCCCGTCACCATCGCCTCGGCCGCGGCCAGCGAGTGAACTCCAACAAGGTATTGATTGATCAGCTTGGCCACACTTCCGCTTCCCGCCGCCCCTACATATTCAACCTTCGTCCCGATCAGGGCAAGCAGTGGCTTTACCGTTTGAAAAGCAGCTTCTTTTCCACCGACCATAATCGTTAACGTCCCTTGTTCGACTCCTTCAGGTCCGCCACTGACTGGGGCATCAAGATAATCAATTTTTTGCCTGGCGGACTGCGTAAACAGCTCCCTGCTTGTCTCCGCACCGACTGTGGTGAAATCAACACAAATTGTCCCCGGACGGGCATAGGCAAGAATCCCTTGCTCCCCTTCGTACACGTCAAGCACATCACCAGGCATCGATAAACACGTGCATAAGATATCCGCGGCCTGCGCAACCGCAGCGACACTGCCAAGACGCTCTGCGCCAAGCTCTACCAATTCCTTTGTTTTTTCGGGCGAACGATTATAAATCAGCACCGTATGCTGCTGCAGAAAGCGCTTGATCATCCGTGAACCCATTACGCCCGTTCCAATAAAGCCAATCTTCATCTTTTTCTCCCTTCTGCTGCTCCAATGTCAGCATGCCTTTCTTCCTCCTGCCTCACCTTTAGTATAGCATAATATTCTGAACCTTTAACGTGATAAGCCCTCCACGACTGAGAAAGCGCAGTACCAAGCAGCCCTGCTCGCTATCGATGAAAGTAATAAACGCGCAGGCCTGTTGGGTAACATGCTGAATTCGATATGTAAAGATACCTATTCCGATCCGTTTCTTGCAGTCAAGACGGCTGAAAAATTACTGGAGGAAGACATTCAGCTGCTCATTGGCCTGAGGCACTTGTCAGATCTAAAGGAGCTGCTTCCACTTTAACAGAACGTGTGCCCTAACTGGTCAGCCAACAGCAGCCATCGCTCCGTTCAATGTTTAAAGGCTTGGCTAAAAGGAAAAAATCAGCCTTTTAGCCAAACCTCTATGAAAGGATTAAAACAATCCGAGCATATTGATAAACACAACGATGATTGTAAGCGGCACGACCCATTTCATTAAAAAGAGCCACAAGGACAGCCAGGATGCCGAAAGACTATTTCCAGCTGTAAATTCCTCACTTACCAGCTTACGGTCCATTCGATGCACAATAAAGAGCGCGATGAACAGGCAGCCAAGTGGCAGCATAATATTGCTGACGAGATAATCTGTTGCATCAAAAAATGTTTTCCCGAACAGCTGAACATCTGCCAGCACCCCGAAGGACAGCGCAGCCGGAATCCCCGCCAAAAAGACAACGACGCCTGAAATGAGTGCAACTTTTGCCCGTGAGCGCTTGTTGTTTTCAGTAAAAGCAGAAATAATAATTTCTAACAGACTGAAGGATGATGTCAATGTCGCAAATAAAAACAGCAACAAAAACAGGCTGAGAAAGAGACCGCCCAACGGCATTTGCGAAAAGGCAGCCGGCAGCACCATAAACAGCAAACCAGGGCCTTCCGCCGGCTCAAGACCGAATGAGAAGACGACCGGAAAAATCGCCAGACCTGCCAGTAAAGAGACGAAAATATTCATAACGACAACAGACGACGCAGCCGCCGGAATATTTTCATTCTTATTCAAGTAGGAGCTGTATGTCACCATACAGGAAAAACCAACAGCCAGCGAAAAAAATGACTGCCCCAGCGCATACAAAATGCCTTCCCCTGTTATGTTCGAGAAGTCCGGCTGAAGGAAAAAGCGCACGCCCTCCATCGCCCCTTCCAGCGTTAAAGAACGGATAACAAGAATAAGAAAAAAGATAAATAAAAGTGGCATTAAATATTTGTTGGCCCGTTCAATTCCATTTTTTATCCCAAAGGAAAGCACAATCACGTTGATAAGCAAAAACAGCGCGAGGCCGACGAGACCAGTCCAAGGTGTCCCTGTCACCTGCGCAAATAATTGACCGTAATCGGCTCCCTCTGCTATCACATTCCCGGAGACAGCCAAGCCGGAATATAATAAAACCCAGCCGCCAACGACGCAATAAAACGAAAGGAGCAGAAAACAGCCCAGTACTCCCAGGCGGCCAACAAACACCCAGGCGCTCTGTGGAGCCAATGTTTTATAGGCTGTAATGGCTTCGCGTCTGGCGCCCCGTCCGATAATGAACTCTGAGACGAGCATGGAAAGCCCGATCAAAACCGTAAAAATAATAAAAATGAGAAAAAACGCTCCTCCTCCATTCATCCCGGCTACATAGGGAAACTTCCAAATCGCTCCCAGCCCTATGGCCGCTCCGGCCGTTGATAAAATAAAGCCCAGTTTTGAGGACCATTGCTCACGTTGATCACTCATCTTCCACCCTCCTAGTAAATAACGTTGATTACACTATCTTACACGATAAACCTCCTGCCCGCTTGCGTAAAGATTTTTATCTCATTTTTCTTTTCCTCTTTCTGCTCCGGCCGGCTAACTTGTCAGTCCTCCCATTCCACGATTCTTTTCATTCTCACATACTGCTACATATTCACACATTTCACTTTTCGATACAAGGCCTGAACTCCTTATCCCTCAAGGATTACGAGAGATTGCCCAGTTTTTTCATACTAGTCTTTTCTTCCTTTTTTCATTCCGGAAGCCCTTTTTTCTTTTGGATATAGGTTTTAATACAAAGCAAGCATGGTATAGAAAAGTAACAAAAACAAGGAGGGAATAAACAATGAAGAAAAAACTACTATTACTTATGTCGGCTTTAGGAATTACACTGGTGATGACGGCTTGCGGAGGAACTGAGGACCCTGCCGGCGACCCGGCGACAGACCCGGCTGGTGATCCGGCACTGGAACAACCGGCTCCACAATAAAATAACGGCAGCAGAAGCTGGATGATCAATGAAGAGCCCGGACCAAAAGGTGAAAGTTACCTTTTGGTCCGGGCTTTAAACGTATGCGAAACCTGACTCGATAGGCAAAGATTCGTAACGAGGCAGTCTTCTCTCGTATGACTGCCATGCTTTTATTTAGTCATTTTATCGCTAGCGGCTATCCTGAATGGAAGCAGCGCTGTTACTGGCCGACAGCTCAGTCAATGGATCATACGGCGGACCGGTAACCGACCCTTCAAGTAAAGCAATGTCGACTGCATTTTCGGGATTCCCCCACGAATTACCGGAAAAAACAAAGACAGCTCTGTCAACGACAAATCCCCTCGTATTGTAGACAATATTGTTGACGATGTGACCGGTCGTATTCGGATTTAAATACGAAGGCTGGCGCAGTGAATAAAAAATATTATTATCGACTAACAGATTAGTTATGTTATTGGCCTGAGTCACAAAGGCGCGATTGACTACCCAATCCGTTGATGGTCCTTCCTGAGGCGGGCCAAATATGGTATTGCCAGAAATACAATGATTACTTCCTCCAATTTGAATAAACTCCCGTGGGTATGGAACATCGCTTGTCATTGTGAATCCCTCAATCGTAACACCCGTTCCAGTCACGACAAACGGGATCACATTGGCCTGCAGTTGAATAATGGTTCCGGGATAGCCTCGCAGTGTCACTCCTTGTTTATTAACCCTCACCGTTTCAGTAATCGGGTAGGTACCTGCTAATACATGAACGACCCCAGTCGGCGCCACCGCAGCGAATCCCTCCTGGATTGTTCCAAACGGATTAGCCTGTGTGCCATCTCCCCCGGTTGAACCTGTTTGCACATAAACCTCAAATGGATTCGGTCCTATTCCCCCAGTGGGTCCTGTAGCCCCTCTCGGCCCAGTCGCTCCCGTTGGACCGGCAGGACCACCAGCCGGACCGGTGGGACCAGTAACTCCTGTTACTCCGGTCGCTCCCGTGGCTCCAGTGGCTCCAGTCGCTCCGGTTGCCCCGATTGCTCCCGTTACTCCCGTTACTCCCGTTGCTCCGGTTACTCCGGTCGCTCCGGTGGCTCCCGTTGCTCCGGTTACTCCGGTCGCTCCGGTGGCTCCCGTTGCTCCGGTTACTCCGGTTGACCCGGTTGCTCCGGTCGCTCCGGTCGCTCCGGTCGCTCCGGTGGCCCCAGTGGCTCCGGTTACTCCGGTCGCTCCGGTGGCTCCGGTCGCTCCGGTGGCTCCCGTTACTCCGATTGCTCCGGTGGCTCCCGTGGCTCCTGTCGTTCCTGTCACCCCGGTGGCTCCCGTTACTCCCGTTACTCCGGTTGACCCGGTTGCTCCCGTGGCTCCTGTTGCTCCCGTTACTCCTCTCGCCCCGGTGGCTCCCGTTACTCCGGTCGCTCCGGTTACTCCTGTCGCCCCAGTGACTCCCGCTGGACCTGTTGTTCCGGTGGCTCCCACTGGTCCAGTTGGACCTGCTGGACCGGTAGGACCGACAGTTCCTCCAGATGACGAGGCAGCGAGCAATGCAACATCATCAACGATGACAGGCGGACTGCCCGTCTGTGGCAACTTATTTATCAAAATAAGCGCTTGCGTCGTTCCTAAAGGGGCAGCTGACGTCGTCTGATACTCTTCTATCCAATTCTCTTCCTGAACGTTTGGCAGACGATTTACTGGAATGTTTGTAATAAGACCATATCCCAGAAAAGTAAAAGAGTTATCATAATAAGCAACCGTCAGTGAAATCGGCGGTGATGGTGAGTCCCCTTCTTTGGCCAGAGAAACGAGAACCTCATAAGACTCTCCGGCGGTGGCAGGGACATACTGGGTAATAAACGAGTTGACATTCCCGCCGGCCAGCTGAGCTGCGTAGCTTCCTGAATGAGAGGCAGCCATCGTCCGAGTACAATTACTAATTAACCACGGCGAAAAACCACTCGTTTCAAAGCTGCCATTCTGAATAGCATTATTAATCGACATTCATTCACTCACTCCTTTCATGTTAAGCATGCCTTCATCCTTTCTATATCAGACTCGAACATGCTTACGATACAATATTACCTTCCTCCTTTTTGCGCTACGCCATTTATCCCGCTCCGTTTCAGATAAAAGGCTGTGGCAAAAGGTTAAAAAAACCTCTTGCCACAGCCCCTCTTTACGCCATCACTTTGCACATATTATTCGTAAATTCAACTGGATCTTCAATTGGCAGGCCTTCGATCAACAGCGCCTGATTGTATAATAAGTTTGTATAAAGCTCCAGCTTCTCTTTGTCATGTTCGTAGGCTTCTTTTAAGGAAGAGAAAATATCATGGTCACCATTAATTTCAAGTACTTTCTCTGCCTTTACATTCGGATTATCCGGCATCGCCTGAAGCACCTTCTCCATCTCTATTGATAATTCGCCTTCTGCTGTGAGACAGACCGGATGAGAGCGGAGGCGCTTTGATAATCTGACGTCCTTGACTTTATCGCCAAGTGTCTGTTTCATATGTTCAAATAATGCTTTATGCTCCTCCTGCTCGGCTTCTGTTTTTGCTTCCTCCTCTGCATCCTCCAGCCCGAGATCTCCGCTCGAAACCGATTTGAACTGCTTATCTTTATAGGAGGCTAACGCTTTAATCGCAAATTCATCGACGTCATCTGTAAAGTAAAGAATATCGAAGCCTTTTTCCGCGACAAGCTCGGTTTGCGGCAGCTTTTCAATCCGATTATGTGACTCTCCCGTAGCATAATAAATATACTTTTGCTCTTCCGGCATCTTTTCGACATACTCGTCCAGGCTAATCAGCTTCTTTTCATTTCCGGAATAGAACAGCAAAAGATCCTGAAGCTCATCTTTATGCTGACCAAAATCACTATAGACGCTATATTTCAGCTGTCTGCCGAATGATTCATAGAACGTCTCGTACTTTTCCCGCTCATTTTTCAGCAAACTTTTAAGCTGGCTTTTGATTTTACTCGTCATATTTTTCGCAATCATTTTCAGCTGACGATCATGCTGGAGCATTTCTCTGGAAATATTGAGCGACAAATCCTCAGAGTCAACCATCCCTTTTACAAAGCTGAAATAGTCCGGTAGAAGATCGGCGCATTTTTCCATAATCAGCACGCCATTGGAATAAAGCTCAAGACCCTTTTCATATTCCTTCGTATAAAAATCGAACGGCGTCCGTTCCGGAATAAAGAGAATCGCGTTATAGCGCAACGTTCCGTCCACGCTAATATGAATATGCTTCACCGGCTTATCAAAACCGTAACGCTTCTCGTGATAGAAGTTTTCATAGTCTTCATCCGTCAATTCACTTTTGTTTTTCTTCCAAATCGGAACCATGCTGTTAATCGTCTGTTCCTCGGTTACTTCCTCTAATTCTTCTTCATTATCCGCTTTTGGCTTCTGAACGGTAACATCCATTTTAATCGGATAGCGGATGAAATCGGAATATTTTTTGATGATTGCTTGTAAACGATATGATTCTAAATATTCATCAAAATTGTCGTCTTCGGTATTTCCCTTGATTTTCAAAGTGATTTCCGTGCCGACCGTCTCTTTTTCACAAGGTTCGATCGTATAGCCGTCCGTTCCATTTGACTCCCACTTAAAGCCTTGTTCACTGCCAAGCTGCTTCGTCTTTACAGTTACCGCATCAGCCACCATAAAAGCTGAATAAAAGCCAACACCGAACTGGCCGATGATATCATGCCCGTCTTTACTTTCATTTTCCTGTTTGAAGGCCAGCGAGCCGCTTTTTGCAATCGTTCCAAGGTTCTGCTCCAGCTCTTCTTCTGACATCCCGATCCCTGTATCTGTTATTGTCAGCAGCCGCTTATCCTTATCCGCACTGACCTTTATGTAATAATCCTCTTGATTGAAGCTCAACTCCTCATCCGTCAGCGCTTTATAATAAAGCTTGTCAATCGCGTCGCTGGCATTCGAGATCAGCTCTCTCAAAAAGATCTCCTTTTGCGTATAAATTGAATTAATCATCATTTCCAACAATCGTTTCGATTCTGCCTGAAACTGCTTTTTCTCCATAAAAAGATCTCCTTCCTCTGCTTCTTTTGTTAGCACTCATTTCTTTAGAGTGCTAATCTTACTTATATTGTATGGAACCTCCAGCACATGTCAATCAGATACGAATGTTTTTTTGAAAAAAATAAGCGAGCTTGAATGAAAGGTAAAAGACGCCCTTTTCTCAAGCTCGAAACAATTGCCCATAACCATCGTTTTGTTATTCGTCGCCCTTCCACCAGTCCATTAACTCCGAATAGCCAATGTAGACCGTAATTCTTTAACCGTATCCATCCCAGAGCGCTGGACATGCATTCTCATCGCATTACCCGCGCCCTCTGAATCGCCCGCCTCTATTCGTTCATAAATAAAAGTATGCTCCTTTAACGATAAATAACATTGCTCCTCAGGGTAAAAGCGCAGGACGAGAGAACGTGTGTTTAGCTGCTGGATCATCATGCTTACCCGCTTATAACCCGACATTCCATGGATAAAATCATGGAAGCCCTCTGATTCACGGATGAACCGTTCAAGCTCCTCTTTTTCAAGAGCAGCTTCCGCCTGAATGAGAAACTGGCGAAGCTTCGTTAACGACGCCTGGTCAAAAAACGGCGTTGCCTGGGCGCACGAGATCCCTTCAAGAACCGACCGTAAATAGTAAGTTTCCTGCACGTATTCAATCGTAATGTTTCCAACGAACGCACCTTTATAAGGAACAGAGTAGACAAGACCTTCCGCTTCAAGAATCTTCAATGACTCACGCAACGGAATTTTGCTTACTCCAAGTTGCTTGCTGATGCTGTCCTGGTTAATTCTTTCATTAGGCTTTATTTGCTGAAGAATAATCATATCCCTTAGCTTCAAGGCGATTTTCTCTGCCTGCGTTAACCTTTTGGCTGCTTCCAACTCCACGTTTTGTCTATCCACTATAGACTGATTTTCTCCATTTGACTAACTACCTCATTTCCAAAGTCGGCAGTCGTATACGTCCCGCCCAGATCGCTCGTCTGGATGCCTTGACTCAATGTCGCTGCCACGGCCCGCTCGATTAAACGGGCTGCTTCTCCTGCTTCCTGATGCTGATGCTGGTCAGCAAGCCATTTCAGCATCATCGCTCCGGACAGGATGGTGGCGACCGGGTTGGCGATCCCTTTCCCTGCTATCGTCGGAGCTGAGCCGTGAGCCGGCTGGAACATGGCATGACGGTAGCCGATATCACCGGATGGAGCCATGCCCATGCCTCCGACTAAAGCGGCCGCCAAATCAGACAATATATCACCAAACATGTTTTCTGAGACAATCACATCATAATGCTGCGGCTTTTGCACCAACCACAGGGTCATCGCGTCCATATAAGCATAATCTTTCTCGACAGTACCCTCATACCTCTCAGCGATTTCATCATACACTTTACGGAAAAAAGCTAGCGATTTGAAAACATTGCTTTTGTCGCAGCAGGTTACGATTTTTTTGCCGTCAAGCACCCGTCCCTGTCGCTTTTCGGCAAGCTGAAACGCATAATCGGCAATCTTTTCTGTTCCTTTGCGGCTAATCATCATCGTATCGGCCACCACTTCATTGACGATCTGGCTGCCGCCTCTAAAGGAAGAAAATAACCCTTCTGTATTCTCCCGGACAATAACAAAATCAATATCCTGCTTATTCTCAAGCGGTGTCCTCACACCCGGATACAATTTAACCGGTCGCACCCCGGCAAAGAGATCCAGCTCGAACCGCAGACGCAGAATAACCTGCCCTTGCACTTCCGTCCCATCCTTTTCCACGACCTCGGGAATTCCCATACTCCCGAGAAAAATCGCGTGACTATCCCGGCAGGCCTTATAAGTCGAATCTGGGAAGACATTCCCGGTTTTCAGATAATGCCCGGCCCCGGCTGCAAAATGTTGAAAATCGAGAGTAAAGCCTGAGACAATCGTTTCTGCCGCTTTCATAACTTTAATGCCTTCTTTAACGATTTCCGGTCCAATTCCATCCCCAGGTAATGTCGTGATTTGAAAATTCATTCCACCATCCCTTTCCATCTAGTAGTCTTGCTTTCCCTTTTATAAAAACAGAGGAGCGAGTATCGACATGATCAGTAAAATGATCACGCCTCCCAGCCGGGAAGAGATTTGAGAAAATGGCATAAGCTGCAGTCTTTCACTCGCTCCAAGAACAGCAGCGTCCCCCGACCCGCCAACATCAGCCATACAAAGCCCGGCGGCGATAGCTGATTCGACAAAGTACATCGCAACCAGCCAGCCAAAAATCCCCGCTCCAAGCGCTGCAAGCAAAACGGTCAACGCTGTCAGTCCTAAATAAGCAGGATTCGTCACAACCTCGATAATTTGATGCATGTCAATCAACCCAATGCTTGTGGCCACGAGCATACAAGGCAGAAGCATTTTCGAGACAAAATCAAACCAGTCCCCGGCGGCCTTTTCAATCACAGCCGGAGTGACGTTCAAGATTTTTACAAGAGCAGTCGCAATGATCATCCAGGCATAAGCATGAATACTCGGGAACAGCATCGCGATGAAATAGCCAAAAATGTATAGAGCTCCGGACATCATCAGGCCAACAGCCAGATTCGAGTAGGTTGTGGTGTCCTTACTCTCAGCTGTGTCCGCAGGCTCAGCAGCTTCATTTTTCTTGGCGTTACGAAGAATTTCTCCTTCTCCTGAAAATCCTTTTATAAACATGTTTTTGTTCTTTTTACCAAGACCATTTAAAATAGACGCAACGAAGATACATAGCACGTTCGCAACCATAATCGCCGGAACGAGCATCGATAAATACTCAGCAGGATCGCCGCCGGCCCCGGACGCATAAATTTCCGACATTGGAACGGCCCCCGCGCCGATACCGCCGCCCATGATCGGAGCGATAACAAAGAGAATCGCTTCTTTATAGCCAAAGCCTGTCAAATGACCGACCAATCCACCGACGACAAAAGTCAGGATGACACCCGCCAGCAGAGGGATAAAAAAGCGCACTCCTGCTTTCATCAAAATCTGGCGGTCCATGCTCAGCAGACTGCCGACAATTAAAGCAGCAATAAACAAATCGATAAAGCCGTATCCATTATAAAAATCCTTAACAATCTCAACCCCGCTCTGCGGAAAGAGACCCAAATAGACAAAAACAGCCGGGACAATAATACACAGCAATGATGGTCCGCCAAATGTGCGGAAAACTGGGATTTTCTCTCCCAGCCAAATAAACAGCCCGCCAATCACCATCGGAATGACGAAGCCGACCAGCATGTTATTCGGCAATATTTCCAAATAGACACCGCCCATAACTACGACAAAAATAATCGCAAAAACAGCCGGATTCATCCCGGCAATCAGACGCCTTCCTCCGCTTTCCATTTTAGCTCCTCCTTAATGTGTAATAACTCTCCTCCAAAAAGTAAGCGCATTCATTTTCAGCCAGCCTCAACTCCCCGCTTCATCGTATACGATCGTAAATGAAATCCAGCCAAACAAAGCAAATACTAACCATAAAGCTATAAAAAGTATACGATTTGCCATTCTCTGCTATGACAAATATTTTCTTTTAAAAACAACATGGCGTCTTTATCCTATGTCGGCCCACAAAAAAACGCGAAGGTTGCCATCTTAGGCCCCTCACGTTTCTTCAGTCAGTTTTTCTTTTTTCCTAGCTGATCATCTTCCGCTGACAGATCCCCATCATTTCTTCCAGAAAGTCCTTTCCGAGCGGCGTCCACGGGATTTCAATTCCTTTGCCCGGAGCGACGGCCTTTCCCTGATACTCCTTATTTTCATTTGTCGCAATATAAATATCCCAGCTCCATCTGTCCATTTTCAAGACGGACTTCCCCTTTTCGACTGTATCGATTTCCGCTAAATAATAATTTTGCAGCTTATACTCATTACTTCGTTTCATGACCATCTCTCCTTTACTGATAGAAGTGAATCCTTAACGTCGTTTATGTAATTATTAGAATAATACAAAAACAACTCGTTCACAGCTATCTTGTCAGATGATCTGCCGGGAATTTATTTCTGTAGCTGCTTTTGTTGAGATTGCAGCAGGAGAACGCCTTTAAACTCTGGACGTAAAAAAGAGGGAAGGCAAGCCTTTCCTCTTATTGTCATCTTTTCATACTTACGTCTTTATCATACTTCGCTTGGAGAGACTTACTCTCTGTATTTATAACTAATCGCCTCTAAATACAACCCTTGCGCTTCGGCCATCAGGCCCGGGTAGCGTTGTTTGGCCTGCAAAATTGCTGTCACATCATCTACGTCCTTTTTGCCAAGGCCGACTTCAATCAGCAGACCAACCATTTTCCGCACCATATTATGGAGAAAGCCGTTGCCGCGGATCCGGATATCAACGACGCCGGCCGTCTCTTCAATTTTAATCGCGTAAATATGACGGACCATTGATTTCTTCTTTGATTTGGCATTTGAAAAGGCTGTAAAGTCATGCTCACCGAAAAAAGCCTGGGAGGCTTGGCGCATGAGCGGCAAATCCAGCTTCTGCTCTACATGCATGCTGTATTTGCGCATAAAAGGATGCGGATGTTCTTCATTCCAAATCCGGTACAAATACGTTTTGTCTTTGACATGATAGCGCGCATGGAAGCGTTCCGGCACAGTCTCGACACGGGAAACACTTATATCCTGCGGTAAATATTTATTTACATACGCTTTGATTTCCGCCTCAGTGGCGTGATCAAGCTTGACATTTGCAATTTGCTCAAGAGCATGGACGCCCGCGTCAGTACGGCTCGCTCCGATGATCTCAATCTCACTGCCGCTCATCCTCGATAACACTTCTTCCAGCTTTCCCTGAATGGTCGCCTCTCCTTTTCCGAGTCTTTGCCAGCCCTTGTAGCGGCTGCCGTCATACTGGACAGTCAGTTTAAAATTAGCCATGTTCGTCTCCTTCTTATGATTGTGCTTCCACTTATACCATACCTTCCCCCGCAGCACAACAGCGAGAAAAAAGGCCGTACCAAAAGGTTGTTTTCTTACCTTTTGGCACGGCCCATCCACTTCCTTTGCTCTTATTCCAGTCCTGCTACTACCCGATACAAGAACGTCGCAAATTCTGCGCGTGTCACGGTATCCTTTGGACGATAGACCGTTTCATTTGTCAGCCCGTGCTGAGCAAGAATCACAATGTCATCCTTGTGAACACCCGCTGCCTGATCGCTATCGGAAAGATTTACCGTATCACCTGTATTCTCAAGATCAAAAGCTCGTACAAGAATCGAGGCCATTTGTTCCCGAGTTAATGGGTCGTTTGCTGCAAAGCGGCCATTTGACTTACCATTCATAATCCCGGCATTCTCCACAGCCCAGGCAACCCGAGCATAATAATCATCGACATTCAAATCCGTAAACGGCACTTCCGTTATCGTCGAAGGGCTTTCCAGCTGCAAGGCTGTTGTCAGCAGTCCGGCTCCCTGACCGCGGGATAATGCCTGACCTGGCTTGAATGTTCCATCAGCATGCCCACTGATAATTCCCTGCTGCCAAAGAGTTTCAACCGCTTCGTTAGCCCAGTGGCCCGCAGGCACATCAGGGAATCGTGCTTCTTCCGGAGCAGATTTTCCACTGGCTTCTGCCGCAAACAAGCTGTTTGACAGTAAACGGAAGCTGTGACCAGTATGGGCTCGATAAGTTAAGTCATTCGCAAATAATGTGAAAGGCTGCTCTTCATAAGTTGTTGTAAAAGCAAGCGTTTCTCCTTGTGCTTCTTCATGTCCAGGCCACCAGCCGGCAACAAAAAATTCTGCGTCATCTGCAACGCGGGCAAGAATCTCGCCTTCCTCCGGTACTGCTGTAATCCATGATCCGGTCGTCACATACAACTGCTCTTTGGCATCATAACCAGCTGTATAAAGATGCGACGTCACATCCGAATGAACAAGACCTTCGTGAGAAAGCGCGGTAGTCGCAAAATTAAATCCATCAAGCAGGTTCGCCTCCTTGACAGCATTCAAAGAACGTCCGCCAATTCCGACATAAGCTTTACCGCTAATGGTGTCAGGATTAATCGCTCCTGCGTCATCGACGATAACATTTGCTTCGTCCAGCTCAACGACCTGGAAGCCAAGCTCCTCGACAACAAATTTGCTTTGGGCTGAACCAATTACAGCAACCTTAGGCTGCTCCAGCTGCCGTGTTTCGACCGTTTCTTCCACCGGTTCTACCGCAAGCGTATAATCATTGACATAGCTTAGTAAATCGCTTGTTTGAACGAGGAAATCACCAGCGTATTCTCCGCTTGTTACCTGCTCAACTGTTTTGCCGTCTGCAAGCAATTGGTTAACCACTTTAATCGCATCATTATTCGAATTCCCAATGAAGTAATGAGAAACCGAAGATTGAATCACGGTACCCGGTTTTGTGACTGACTCAACAGCTTCTGTTGCATCCGCAAAGGCATTTTCTTCACGCACTTCAATGCTGTCAAAGCCGCGCAGTGCCGGGAAGTTTACGACAATTGCATCATACATTGCTTCCCAGTCGGAAATATCCTCACCTGGATAAAGCATCGCATTGGCAAAGCCGCGCTTCGCCTGTTTCATCGGCACGACATAAGTACCGGCCGGGTACGTAACGCCGTTCACGCTGACTTCCTCTGTTGTTTCTTCTACTTTAATTCCATTTCTCAGAAGGTATTCGACCATATTCGTTGCTTCTAATACATTCTTTTGCAGCTGCTCATCAACAGGAATGACATAATATTCAGGGAAGAAGTTCTCATGTTCCCCACGAATACGTCCAATCTCTTCTCCTGCCTGATTGACAAACCATGGATCGACGGCGCGGTTATCCTCGCCCTCTACTCCGCGTTTGAACAACGTCAGCTGATCTTTAAATAACTGATCTTTATTGTTTACAACATAATCAATCGCACCCAGTCCCACATGTACGGCGGCATATAATGAATCCTGGCTTAAATCCGGAACTTCCACCGTATGCCCGAGAGAACCATGAAGCATCGTGAAAATAGCCGTGTATGCCGGAGTCATATCATCCCAGCCGTTTTCATAGTCAAAAAGTGGAATGAGGTAGGACTCGATATCTGAATTGGCTACTCCGGCACGCCCCATCGCGTGTGCCTGTCCAACCATATTATCGACCAGTAAATCATATTCAAAGTTTGGATTGTGCGGCGGCGTAGCCGGCTCGATTAAAAATCCTTTCACATATCCGTGAATATCAATAAAGGAAAGCGGCGTCCATTTTGCAATTTCCTCATTTACAGCAATTGTTTCAACCTGAGTTTGATAGGCGTTATCCCGGTTCAAATCGAAACCATTGGCATTTGCTCTCGTATTTGCTACACGCCCGTCCGGGTTATGCGTAAAGTTGAACAAAATAATAACATGATCAAGCACGTCATCGACATTTAACGTAACGGTCTGCTCAGCCCCGTTTTCATCTGTCGTCTGAAACGTCACTTCATCCTCGAGCGCAAGTTTGTTAAATAACTCGATTTGCGCGTCGATCCCTTCCACTTCGTCCGGATGAATATTGTTAAACCAAATCGGAATTTGGTAATCACCCATTGTGCCATTCTCTAATTTTTCTAAAATCTCAGCTGGGTCTTCCAGCGCCGTCGGCAATGTTTCATCCAAATATTTCTCTACCGCCTGCTGATCTCTTGCCAGCACAACAAAATGAATATCGCGGCCTTCTGCGCTTTCACCAAGCTTCTTATATTCTAAATAGCGATCACGATCCGCTTCAGCGAAGACCCGGTCGATCTCCGGCTTGATTTCCTCATATGTCCGGAATTCATCATAAACGTTCAGCTTCATTTCGGCTGACGCAACCTGATCTGTTTCCGGATCATGTACCGCTAAATCGTATACCCCGATCAGTTCAGGATAAAGAACGCGGATGTTTCTTGGTGATAAATCCGTTGTTCCATAAGGAAGACCGAATTGGATTTCTGCTTCAATTGTCGTAGAATCTCCGACATAGGCAGGCTCCTCCACGATCGTTATGTAGGAATCACCCGAATACTCACCGGCATCACTGTTCCATTGCTGCCAGTCAGATAAGGCTTTTCCACCAAATGACCATTCCAGTCCATCCAGGTCAACACGTTCTCCGAAATCAACGCGAACCTGTATCGTTCTTTTTTCCGTTATTGCTAAGAGAGATTGGCTAACATCAAGTTCGACGGATCCCTCTACTTGCGCACTCTCTGTACTACCAGCAGCTTGTATCGCTTCAGCTGGAAGGATGACCGTCAAGGCAAGTATCATCGCCATCCACAGTGTGAGTAATTTTTTCATCTGTCATCTCCTCCTCTTCGTTTCTCTATCATTTTATGAAAATAAAATGATAGAGAAAACTATACCATAAAATTTCGCTAACAAAAATATTAATCATGCAAAATCCCGAATTTTCATTCATTTCTTCCTAGTAATTTCCTGAAATTGTACTGAATGAATGATACACAGAGTTATCAGTCTCGTATCATTCAAAAAGGAGAGTTATGTCGAAAAACAAAAAAAGATTAGAACCTTTGTCAAAAAATCATTAATTTTCAGTATTTATCTTGCAAAGCCCGAATTTTGTTATAAAATATAGAAAATGGTTATTGTAAATATTCTGAAAAATAAACAATAACCTCATTTACTGTTGAAGTTTATCGGTTTTTTGGTTATAACTAAACCATATTATTTCTACTAGGTTGTCGTGTGCTTCTATTCGATTTCACAACACTCCCTTAGTACTCAGCTTAAAGGAGAAATGAAAGATGCACCCTCTATTAACGCTCTGTATTTCAGCACTTGAGTGGTTTGCTCTATTAACATTTCCATTTGTCTTTATCGGCTACCGGTATCGACAATACGTAAAAAAAATCATCATTCTCTCTATCATAATGAGCATCATCTCATTATTGTTACATTATACTAATTTACACCTCACCATCGTCATTGCTTTGCAGATGATCCTTATCTTTCTAATAGCTAAACCTCTGTTTAAAATGTCGAGTCTGGAGACCTTACTATTAACCGGTATGGGCTATGGATTTTATACATTTGTTCACATCGTTGTAATAGAATTGGATTTATTACTTTTATCTAATTCTATCGTTTATTCTGAAGTTTTAATTTCTAATAAGATTTATGCTCTGCAATTTACTTCATTTTTTATTGTCATTGCCCTATCTTTACTAATATATTTTTTTAAATATCATTTAACCGAGCTTTTCGTCCATCTTAAATTAAACGAATTGAACAAAAAAGGAAAAATTATTATTTATTTAAACTCCTTTTTAACATATTTCTTTATTTGTTTAGCTTCATTTGTAATGGTCGCTAATGAACTAAGATTTAGATATGCTTTTATCCTACTTAGTATTATTGTGTTATTTATGATATTTGCAGTTTATTTAATTTTGCATAATCAATTTCAAAAGAAGAGACTCATTGAAGCCAAAAAATTTTACTTTGATCAAGAAGAACAAGTATCTGTCTATATTGAAAATATTCAAAAGGATTTACGAAGTTCGTATAAAGTGATGCAAAAATTATTTGAAAATAACTCTTATGAGTTAAGCAAAGAATATTTTAATAAACATATTCTTCCTAAAAGCAAAAAACATCAAAATCTTGAAATAGAGACTACTATTCGCAAAAAAGATGAACTGCTTTACGTCTTTTTAATCAATAAGCGTAAGCTAGCTAATTTATTAGGTGTTTCAATATCAACAACCATTGATTTAACAGATCATGTTCCCATTACACTACCTCACATTCAGTTTTTAAGTAATATAATCGATGACCTACTTTTCGCACTTTATGAAACAACTCACTATCAAGACAAACAAATTCACTTTAAACTCTCTTCTACAAAAAATCATGTTATTTACGAGATTGCTAGCAACATAGACTTTGATAAAAGCAATACCCATAGCAAAATTTATGATGCTATCATAGGATTTAAAAAGAACAAAGCTGTAATAGAGTCTACATTTAATCCGCTTGTGCTATCTATTAGTTGTGAAAAGCTTATGTAAAACTAAGGAGGAGCAAATGATTGAGCATTGGGCAACTCTCGCAGCATCTAAAATTAAAAACATGAACCCTGAAGAAACCGCCCCCCATGATGTTCTTGTATTCGGTTTTACAATTTTAATTAATTTATTTATTACCTTTTCGCTGATTTTACTTGCTGGCTATTTATTTGGAAGGCCATGGCTTGCCTTTCAAGTTGCTCTATCATTTATGGTAATTAGAATTTTAACTGGCGGTGCTCACTTAGATCGTTCGCTAGCTTGCTCGATCAATAGCCTTTGTCTTGTTGTTCTCTTTCTATGGCTACCTGTAACAAATACATTAATCCTGCTTTACACGGCAGCTGCGCTTCTGCTGATCATCCGTTTTGCACCTTATTATGAGCCTCACCAGATGAAGCATTCTGCGGAGTGGGAAGCTAAAAAGAAAAAAGCAGCGTTAGCATGTATTGCGTTATCACCTGTTCTTTTCTTTACGCTGCAAACCCCTGGCTTTGTAACCGGGGCCTTACTTCAGGCTTTACTGCTGACCCCTTTTGGGATTTCAGCGACTCATAAATTAAATACGTTTACTAATAAAGGAGGTGATTATCTTGAAAAAAGAACTAGCTAAGTACATCTCTAAAGCAACAACTGTTTGTTCTTCTGCATTTGTGCAAGCATCAAGTCCTTTTTCTCACGCTCCGAAGATTCCAGAAAGCTTGAAAAAGCAAAAGTAATGTAAGCCAAAAAAGCTGTCCAAAGTCGTAAAGACTCCGGACGGCTTTTTTGTTTTTTTATTGGGCGAAGCGGCCTCTTTGACGGAGCAGTTCTCGGTGCAGGAGCGGATCTTTTTCGAACGGTGCGCGGCCGTGTAACCAAAACAGATTGTTCAGCATCACCAAATCGCCAACTGGCAACGTTAATTCGATGACATTTGGGTCCTTTTCCATTGAATCGGACAAATCTTTTAAATACCGGGCCTGCTCAATTGTTTCAGAGTGAACAAATTGATCAATAAAGCAAATACATGGCTTATTTTGCCGCTGAAAGAATGTCGTTCTTTTAATCTCCTGACTGACATTTTTACTTGGCGGCGCTTTATAGGTGAATTCATGAGAGGCCAATGGATGGCTCGTAAAATGCTCAAGCTCTTTCCAGTCGTCAAGATGAAGCAGCCTTGATTCCCCGCCACGCGCGTGCTCCTCCTGCATCTTCATCATTAACAGCCAATCCGTCGGCTCATCGACAAAGGTCCCATCTGTATGCAAGGTAAATAAACGGTACGCCTGTCTTAAATAGGAGTCACTTTCATCTGTATCTTTGACAGAGAAGCGGGCATAGAATTTTTGTGACATCGCGTCGTGGTTTGGCAAGCCGGCAAGATGAGCCAGAGCCGTGGAAAAGATCACAAACTCATCTAAATCAGCACTTTCTCCTTGTACACCGATGGTGAACCCTCCTGTCTGTCGATCATGAAGAATGCGCCTGACCACGCCTTGGAGATCAGTACCGGCCTCCTGCAAAAGGTAACTGGCTACCATATGCCGTTCATACGGGGTGTACTCCAGTCTTTGCACCGACAAATCATTTCTCCTTGCTTCCTCCAAAAAACGTCCAACAACGCCCGGCTTCATCTCGATATGGAACATCCGCTTGCTTTGCGGGTGAACCCGTACCTCATATCCTTTGCCAGTAACCAACTTTTCTTGCTGCTTCATCATACTCATCTACTTCTTCCCCTTTCTCCTGTTAAAGTCGCCATTTAACGAATTCAACAAAAAAAGCCAGGCATTATGTAATCAGAACATAATACACTGGCTATCATTTACATCATTGCCCTACGGGTAATAGGGTCACTGTAAATCATTCAGTCATTATTTTGTTGGTTTTCGTTTCAAATAGCTGATTGAGACCATACTCACGATTTGCATATGGACTGTACGCAAAGGTAAGCATTAATCTTATTCATAATTTATCAATTTTCATAAAAATTGTCAATATTCTTATTTCAATATTTTTTTGTCGAGCTTTCCGACCGCCGTATAAGGAAGCTGATCGACGAATTCCACTTCCTTTGGCATTTGGTACTTAGCCACTTTGGACCGGAGCCAGAGCGTTAGCTTCTCTTGGTCGAGGCTTTTCTTCCTTTCCAGCTGTATAAAAGCTTTCAATCGTTGTCCGAACAGCGGGTCGTCTATCCCTATGACAGCAACGTCTTTCACGAGCGGATGCTGCATAAGAACCTGCTCCAGTTCAATTGGATATACATTCATTCCGCCCGAAATGATCAAATCATCTGTACGTCCACACAAAAAATAAAACCCCTTTGCGTCCCGATAGCCAATGTCACCTGTTTCGATCCACTGCTTGTTTCCTTTCTTCTGTGACCAGCTCTGCTTCACACAAAACTGCCCCGTCTCGCCTTCGTTGACGGGCATGCCGGCAGAATTGACGACTTTGAAGCGCCCGCCTACCGGCTTGCCGATTGTTTGCGGATCATACCGTAAATCATCTGGCGTGGCGACTGTAATTAGGCCAGCCTCCGATGTTCCGTACAGATTGTACAAAACAGGGCCTAACTTTTGCAAAACTTCTTTTGCCAGTTCTGCGTGGAGCCTTGCCCCTCCTGAAACGATACAGCTCAGGGATTGCAAAGATGCCCCGTCTTCCGCCAGCATCTTTTGCAGCATTAACGGCACGACCGTTATCACCTCGACTTGCTGCTGCCGAACCAGCTCGCAGGCCGACCTCGTTTGGAACTTCTCTCGCATGAATATCGTCTTTCCAAGTACGATTCCCATAAACAATACAGCGACTCCATATCCATGATAAAGCGGAGTAGCAATGTATGTCCGCTCATACTGATGGAGCTTAACCTTCATCAGGAGCGTTAAAAAAGGCTGTACATAATTGAACAGGGAAGGCTGATGTCCGGCTTCCTTCGGTGTTCCTGTTGTTCCCCCCGTTAACAGCACCACTTTCCCCATCCTCGACTTTGCTCGCCTTCGTCTCTTTTCCGGTTTCGTTTTCAAAAGCTGCTCGATTGAAGGGAGATGAGAATGCTCGTAGCCTAGCACGACCTTATCGCTGGAAGAGATGATGCTCCAGCTCCGATCAGCGATGAACAGATCGAAGCCTTTCCGCTCCACCAGCTCGTTTAGCTGATTTGCCTGCATCTCTGGATTGAGTAAATAGACATCGGCTCCCGCTGAGGTAAGTGAAAAGACCGCCCTTACAAGGGAAGCATGGCTTTGGCATATGACACCTACCCGCTGATTGGGACCAAGCCGATAATGTTCCTGCCAAATAACGGTAAGCTGCTCGACTTCTTTCGCCAATTGCCTGTAGCTGATTTCCTCCCTGTCGTCGCAAACAGCGGTCTTGTCTCCATTTATTTCAGCATTTACCCGCAGGAGCGCAAGTATATTAACTCCGTCCCTGCGCAGTGCGAGCAGCAATCTTCTTAACCCGGACGGGGAAAACAGCCTCATCATGACTAGAGCCCGAAGGAACGTCCAAAACCTCAACTCGTCCCCCTCCTTTTCGCGAACCGTGCATGAAAAAACGACTCGAGCAGCGGCCGGAAGAGCACAGCAAGCGGTGCGCCGGCAGCCATCCACCATGGTCTGTATCGCTTTTGTTTTGTGTAGACCGCACGGGCAATTAATTTGGCGACATGTTCCGCTGACATCGCCGGCAGCTTTTTATACTGGGGAGTCGGGAGGATCATTGGCGTTCGGACCAACGGTAAATAAAAGGAAGTCGTATGGATCCCCATTGCGTTCAGCTCAGGCTCCGCAGAGCGGAACCATGTGTCAAAGGCAATCTTCGACGCTTGATAAGCCGCCCAGTTAGGGACCGGAATAAATAAAACGTTGATTGTCGAAATATGAATAATATGACCTTGATTTTTTTCCAGCAATGGAATAACTGACAACAGCAATTGAACAGGAGCAAAATAATTTATCGCCATCGTCCGAGTAAAGTCATGATAGCGTTCCAATGAAGCCTTTATCGGACGCCTGATCGACTTCCCTGCATTGCTAACTACGATATCCAGCCCGTTTGGAAGCTGGTGCAGATAGTGAAGCAAGCCGTTCATTTCCTCCTCATTGCGGAGATCGGCGGCATACACACTTATCTTCGTTGCCCGCTGCTTCAAGGCGTCTTGCATCGAGATCAGCTTTTCCTTTCTTCTCGCAACTAAAATCAAATGAGCGCACATATCCGCCAACAGATAGGCTGTTTGCTCTCCAATACCTGAGCTCGCCCCGGTAATAAGAACGGTTTTGCCTGATAGTTCTCGTCTGAGCTTTTTTTCATTTAAGTAAGGATTAGGGAATAATAGCCTTCCAATAACGTTAATAGTCATCTACCTTCCTTACGGTTCGATTTTTTCCAGTATACGTCTAAACATTCTGAAACGGCAATATCGAATTCATTTGTGGTATAATTGGTTCGCTTATTTTTCATCTTTTTCAAAAAAACAATCATAAAAAAGAGCGTTCCGCCTCGTTTGTATAAGAAGGGTGTGTATCTTTTGCTTCATAATCCGACTGGAAAAGAACGAATCACGTTAGTCCTCCTGCTCAGCATGCTCGGGATACTTGGTCCGCTAAATATCGATATGTATTTGCCAGCCTTTCCGGAAATCTCTGCTGACTTAGGAGCAAGTGCCTCCCTTGTACAGCTTAGCTTAACAGCCTGCCTGATCGGACTGGCGCTCGGGCAAGTCATCGTCGGGCCGATCAGCGACAGCCAGGGCCGGAGAAAGCCGCTCATTCTTTCAATTTTTTTGTTTGCCGTCTCTTCTTTTCTTTGTGCCGTCGCTCCAAACATTCTCACTTTAGTAATCGCCCGCTTTTTGCAGGGGCTGACTGCTTCGGCGGGAATTGTTCTTTCCCGCGCTGTTGTCCGCGACGTTTTCACCGGAAGAGAGCTGACAAAATTCTTTGCTTTACTCATGGTGATTAATGCCGTCGCTCCCCTGGCCGCGCCCATAGCCGGCGGTATTATTCTCCTGTTTCCCTTTGCAAGTTGGCATACGATTTTCATCTTTTTGGGCTTGTTAGGACTTTTTATTACGATTACCATCTCATTAAAACTGCCTGAAACCTTAGCGGTTGAAAAACGAACCCCGAGCTCTTTAGGCCATTCCCTCCAAACGCTTGGCAGCCTGTTAAAAGACCGCTCTTTCATTGGCTATGCCTTAACCGTCGGCTTCGTTCACGGAGGCAGCTTCGCATACGTCTCTGGTACCCCGTTTGTCTATCAGGGAATCTACGGGGTTTCGCCGCAGGTCTTTAGTATTTTATTTGGGATTAATGGCTTGGCTTTAATTATGGGAAGCTTCATTATTGGCCGTTTTGGCGGCATTATTGAGGAAAGGCGTCTACTTCGGGCGGCCGTGCTGATTGCCCTCGTCTCCACCACTGTTCTCATCATCATGACGATCGTCCGGGGTCCACTTGCCATGATCGTCATACCGATATTTG
Source organism: Halalkalibacter oceani (assembly GCF_023715705.1). Taxonomy (GTDB): domain Bacteria; phylum Bacillota; class Bacilli; order Bacillales; family Bacillaceae_D; genus Halalkalibacter; species Halalkalibacter oceani_A. The sequence goes on along the minus strand of NZ_JAMBOS010000014.1, from coordinate 37,842 downwards.
TTTATATGACGTCGATGGGGATGGTGCTGACAAGTTCATTCACGCTGGCAATGGAGCACCAGGGGCATCGTGCCGGCAGCGCGAGCGCCCTGCTTGGGATGCTGCCCTTGGTTGTCGGGGCGATCGTCTCTCCATTGGTCGGGATAAACGAGACAACAGCCGTGCCGATGGGGGCGATTCTTTTTTCAACCTCACTAATCGGAGCTGCCTCCTTTTTTCTGCTAACAAAACATGCGAAAGCGGATGTCCCGCAAGCTTAGCTTGGGGATATCCGCTTTTCTGGAATAGGGAGAGGCTTTACTTTGCCAACACCCTCGCTACTTTCAGTCCAAGCTGCAAATAAAACTTATCCTCTGTCCGGAACACATCATATGCGGTCAATTCCTTGATCTTTTTCAGCCGGTATTTAATTGTATTCACATGAATATAGAGCGATTCAGCCGAATCCTTCAAGTTGCAATCATGTTCAAGTTTCCTTTAGCTTTTCATCTATTTTTCATAGATTTTCCCTTTCTCCCTGTCCACCATTACAGCTCTCCCCACCTGTTACATGTCCAAATCGATAGAATGGCTTACAAACCGAATAGCCGGCAAGACGAAAAGTTGTTTTATTGAAACTATCAAACATTTTAGCTACCAACCATAGTTTAGGGACATTTTCTCCCATGGAAAACGACAAAGAAGTAGCTAATTATCATGCATTCAATTGTTCATACAGACAAATAAACTCCAATTAAATTTGTTCTTTTCGCTATATACTTTCTTTCCAAAAAGAAAAAGACAATTCCCTATAACTAATTGTCTCTTTCTACAAATCCTATCATTCAGCCGCTTTCCGTCGTATTTAGTCGAGTATGCACCTGCATAATCGGCTATTCTACAAATTTAATGTCTAATATATTAATTTCCTCTTGATTAGCGTCGAACTTCCATGTAAAATAGCGCTTAAGAAAACAGAAAACTGTTTACAGTCTACACTTACCTTAGTGAATTTTTGGAATATTCCCTCCTTTATCTTGCCTTCTTAATCGTTTGCGGCTATAATAACGTTACTGTTTCTTTTCAAATATTAAGTTATTATTACATTTCCAATCAGGAGTGCAGATTTTGGAGGGTTTTATTTATAAGCTGATAATCTATTATTTTTAATTTCCTGAAGGGAGGCGACCAAGGCTTTTTATAACAAACTATTGTTAGCGCTTTCTTTTGTTAGTCCCTTTAATGTAAGCGCTGACATTAGTGAATTAATTTAATAACCTAGAAAAAATGGGAGGTATTACTTTTATGAAGAAATTAATGATGCTTATGATGCTGCTTGTTTTATCTTTTGTACTAGTAGCTTGCGGCGGCAGCGAAGAAGGTTCCGCACCGGCTGACGGCGGCGAAGGCGAGGCTCCTGCAGCCGAAGGTGAAGCAGCCGTCGATGGTGAATTTATTATGAAAATTGCTCATTCAGCCCCGGCCCAGGACGATAAAACAGAAAACTCTTTACAAGAATTCAAGAAGCGTGTGGAAGAGGCAACTGATGGACGTATCGTTGTCGAAACATATCCGGCGAGCCAGCTCGGCGGTGAACGTGAAATTCTTGAAGGTACGCAATTAGGTTCCATTGAAGCTCATTCCATCTCGACTGGACCATACCCTGGCGTATTCCCGGAAATTATGGTTCTCTCGATCCCTTACTTGTTTGTTAATAAAGATGTCGCTTATGAAGTGCTTGACGGTCCATTTGGTGAGAAGATGAAGGAATTACTGCTTGAAAAGACCGGTCTCCGTCTGCTTGCATGGGGAGAAAACGGCGTTCGTCATTTCACAAACAACACGAACCCGATCCAGACACCTGAGGATATGAGAGGGATTTCATTCCGGACGATGGAAAATCCGGCTCACATGGCCATGGTTGAAGCTTTAGGGGGAAGTGCTACTCCAATCGCGTATGGTGAGCTTTATTCCGCTCTTCAACAGGGCGTAGTTGACGGGCAAGAAAACCCTGTAACGAACATTGCCAGCATGCGTTTTTACGAAGTACAAAAATACGCTACACTTGATGGACATGTCTATGATCCACACTTGTTTGCCGTGAACAATGCATGGTTTGAGTCACTTCCTGAAGATCTGCAAACGATTCTTCAAGAGGAAGCGGCAGCATGGTCAGATTACAATCGTCAAATGAGCACCGAACAGGATGATGGTGCGATTGAGACAATGATCGAAGCCGGAATGGAAATCATTGAGCTTACACCTGAGGAACTCGTTCCGTTCCAGGAAGCTACGCAATCCGTTCATGACTTAATTAAATCTGAAGCTGGTGAAGATATTTACAATGAAATCATGGCAGCAGTCGAAGAAGCTGAAGCAGCCGTCTTAAACTAAGCTGATTCTCGAACAAGATAAACAAGGAAGCCGATGTCCCTTCACGTCCAAGATGGACGTGAAGGGCGGCTTTCATTTCCTCGTTATTCTATTCTTATTACAATGGTATCATTATTTGTCTAATATTTTAGATTTTTCTTGCTTTTTTGTTTTCGATAAAGCTACAATAAATGAAAATGACGTTGTTCACTTAGTGCCTTGGATGGATGAATCTCATACAACCCTGTCAATGGTCAGACCATCACTCCACAGCCTTTGTTTACCAATCAAATGTCAGCGCTTACATAGATGCTTGAACGTTATCCTTTTTGGAGGTGATTATCGAATCGTACATTCTATAAACCCGTGTCACCCTTTTAAAACTGGTCATATTCGTAACTTAAAGTTTATTTAAGGAGGGTTATCATGAAGTTAAAAAAAGCAATCGATAGATTTGACGCAATTATGGAATCCGTAGAAAGCTATCTCGTTTTTCTTTTACTTTTTGCGATGCTGTTTTTTGTCTTTATCGGGGTTATATTCCGCTACGGCTTCGGCTTCACATTAAGCTGGGGCGAAGAGCTTCCACGCTATATTATGATTTGGGCGACCTTTATCGGGGCAAGTCTCGGCGTCAAAAAAGGCTCCCATATTAGCGTCGATGCCCTCGAAGCATTTTTGCCGCTTGCTGCCAAACGTGTCATCGTTGTCATCAGCTATATTATTTCATTGGCGTTTTGTATTGTGATATTGGCAATCGGAGTTCCGTTTATCGGAAGTCTGGCAGACTCAGGTCAATTATCTCCGGCTTTGCGTATGCCGATGTATTTTGCTTACCTGGCTGTTCTAGTCGGCATTGGAATGATGGCCATCCGTTATCTTTTATTACTTATTTTTGAGCTTTTCTATCCACAATCATCAGAATTCAGCGTGCAAAATCAAAATAAAGAGGATCCGCTTTCAGGGAGAGGAGGTTTTGTAGAATGAGCCTAGTACTGGCAATTACCTTAATTATATTCCTATTGCTAAGCGTGCCTTTAGCGATTTCGATTGCCTTTTCCGGTATTCTGGCGATTCTATATGCTGGTGATTTACCAACCTTTGTCGGCGTACAGCGATTATTCACAGGCCTAGACTCCTTTCCGCTGATGGCCATTCCTTTCTTCTTATTGGCCGGTAAAATCATGGAAAAGGGTGGAATTTCGCGGCGGTTGATTGATTTGGCCGCAAGTGTTGTCGGTTCGACAACAGGTGGTCTGGCAATGATCGCCATCCTTGCTTGTATGTTCTTTGCCGCTATTTCAGGCTCAGCGCCGGCAACGGTCGTCGCCATTGGTAGTATCATGGTTCCAGCTATGTTACGGGCCGGCTATGACAAAGGCTTTACTATCGCCTTAATGGCCGTGGCCGGTACAATTGGCGTTATGATCCCGCCAAGTATTCCATTTATCCTGTATGGTATTGCCGCAAGCACAAGTATCGGTGACCTCTTTATTGCCGGAATTCTGCCAGGAATCCTTGTTGGGGTATCCTTAATGATTTATTCCTATTTCATTGCGAAAGCCCGTGGCTACAAAGGGGGAGAGCCTACTTCCCTTAAACGCTTCTTAACGAGCTTAAAAAGCTCAATCTGGGGTATTCTCATGCCGGTTATTATTCTCGGCGGTATTTATAGCGGCGCTTTCACACCTACTGAATCAGGGGCGATTGCTTGTGTGTACGGCTTGATCGTTTCTTATTTCGTCTATCGCGATGCAAAGCTTTCTGATTTAAAGCCGATCTTTGTCGAATCTGGTGCGACATCAGCGATGGTTCTGCTTATTGTTGGATCAGCTAATATTATGAGCTGGATTTTATCCACTGAACAAATTCCCATGCTCATCTCCGGCTTTATTTCCAACTTTGCATCAAGCTCCGCTATTTTGATGCTAGTCATTAACCTGCTATTACTTTTTGTTGGTACATTCTTGGAACTCGGCGCAGCTATTATCATTCTTGTTCCTATCTTACTGCCGCTTTTAGGTCAGTTCGATATTAACCTCGTCCACTTCGGCGTCATGATGGTTGTTAACTTAGCAATTGGACTGCTTACCCCGCCGCTTGGCGTAAATCTGTTCGTTGCCAAGAGTTTAAGTGATCTGTCCTTTAATCATGTAGTCAGGGCCGTTATACCGTTTTTAGCAGTCGTGATTCTAAACCTTTTCATGATCGCCTATATTCCACAAATTTCCCTGCTTCTTCTTGGGGATTAAAACCAACTAAAACTGCTTCTGGGACGGATCAAAAGGATTACCAACCTTTTGGTCCGTCCCTTTTCCTGCCCTCACTAAAGCTGGCCCCTTCCAGTCCAACCCTTGCAAAAACCTTCCTACAACATTCGGACTTTTCATTGCTTATCATAAGCGTATAATACTAACCATATTCTTCGTCATTCTACCGGGTGAATGCTTGCAAAAAATGTTGAATCCCTTCTTTTGCTTATGAAAGGAGAGCGCGCTCAGATGATTCTTGATCAACGCTGCATTGCCATCATGACAAAAATTGTTCATGCCGCGTCCCCCGTCTCTCCACAGGAGCTGATGGAGGAACTACATGTTTCCAAACGGACGATCTATTACGATATCGAAAAAATCAATGATTGGCTTGAACAGGCGAACCTGCCTCAGCTCGATTATGTGCGGTCTGCCGGCTTTTATATTAGCGAAAAAGAAAGCGCGCTGATTAAAAAAAAGCTCGCCACCTTTGATAAAAAAACAAACTATGAATTTTCTCCAAAAGAAAGAGCGGCCTGGATCGCGATTTTGATTTTGACCCGAGATGCTAAAATCTACTTGCACGATCTTATGGAAACGCTTCATGTGAGCAGGAGCACGTTACTTGCTGACCTGAAGCAGCTGAAGGAACAGCTTGGCCACTTTCAAGTTGAATTACATTTTCACAAATCATCCGGCTATTATATGGTTGGTGAAGAACAGGCCAAGCGGAAAATGCTCATTAGCTATTTGTCCCACCTTCTAACGAATAAGAGCTGGGATGCACTTTTAACGGAAATTCAGTTAATCGGTCAACAGCAGCCGGCGTCAGATGCCTTCCACAGCGCCGAGCTTGATGTCATTTATCACATTTTACATGAGTATGAGCCGTTGACAGGGGTGCGCTATACCGATGAAGTCATGCAGGCATTGAGCGCCCACCTCCTGTTGCTCATCAAGCGCTTTTCCAGAGGCAGATATATTCAAATGGATCCGGTGGAAAAGGATGTTATTAAACGGACAAAGGAATATCAGGCCGCCTCGCAGATTTGCCAGCAACTCGAAACCGTCTTCGATTTAAACGTTCCTGAAGATGAAATTCACTATATTGCCACGTTTCTGCTCGGCGCAAAAATTAGCGACTATCAGCTGGTTGATGTCGAGAATCAGGACACAGCCAACCTGAAGCATATCGTGACATTAATGGTTGATGATTTTCAAAAGTTTGCCTGTGTCTTCTTTCAAAACCGGGAAGAGCTGGAGCGGAATTTATTTATCCATTTAAAGCCGGCCTACTTCAGGATCAAGTATGGTATCGGTATCGACAACCCGCTCTCTTCTTCAATGCAGCACTCCTACCCTGATCTGTTTGTCCTGACAAAAAAAGTAGTTCATCACTTTGAACATGTTCTCGGCAAACCGATCTCAGACGATGAAGTTGCCTATATTGCGATGCACTTTGGCGGCTGGATCAATAAAGAAGGCGTGAAAGTGGAAAGCAGAAAAAAAGCAGTTGTCGTCTGCTCAAGCGGGATCGGTACTTCGCGGATTTTACAAAAACAGCTGGAGGACCTGCTACCTACCGTTGATGTTGTCAACGCCCTTACGGCGCGCGAATATGAAAACGCGAACCTTTCAGGCATCGATTTTGTGTTTTCAACAACGCCGGTATCCGAAAAAGGCGTAGCGGTGTTTGTCGTCAATCCGATTTTAAGTCATGCGGAGAAAGCGTCCTTGCTGAAGCAGTTCCAGGCGGGAGAGACCGTTCCGGGACAGATAAATCCTGAAGCCATTTTGAGCATTGTCGAGAAACACGCTCATATTACTGATGGAGACAAACTTCTGCAAGAGCTAAAGACCTTTTTACAAAACAACAAGGAAATGAAAAATGAGGTGGATCAAAGGCCGATGCTAAATGAAATACTCACCAAAGATAAAATCCAATTTGCCGAATCGGCAAACAGCTGGCAGGAGGCTTTGCAAATGGCCGCCGCGCCGCTGCTGGCCGACCAGTCAATCAGCCAGGGATATATTGATACGATGATTGAAAATGTTCATCAAATGGGGCCTTATATTGTGATCGCTCCAGGGATTGCTCTCCCTCATGCCCGTCCTGAAGCCGGCGTCAATAAGCTTGGCATGAGCTTCCTGCAATTACGTCAGAGCTGCTCTTTTTCAGAGAAGGCGGAGCATCAAGTATCATTGCTGTTTGTCCTGGCGGCGATCGACAATGATACTCATTTGACAGCTTTATCGCAATTATCAAAGATGCTGTCGGACCGCGACAACATCGAGAAGCTGCAAACGGCTCAGTCAGCCGACGAAGTTTTACCGATTATTAATCAATACTCACATATATAATACGAGGAGGAAGAAAAGATGAAAAAGATTTTAGTTGTTTGCGGTAACGGATTAGGAAGCAGCTTTATTGTTGAAATGAATGTCAAAAATGTATTAAGTGAGTTAGGTGTCGAAGCAGAGGTGTCTCATACTGACCTGACAACAGCCAAATCAGAACAGGCCGATCTTTATCTTGGCTCAAAGGATTTAATTTCTAACTTGGATGATGGCACGAGAACGATCATCGGCTTAACGAACATCCTTGATCAGGAAGAATTAAAAGCCGCTCTGCAATCTCATCTGTAAGTTCCGCGAAAGGCTGAAGAGGAGTGGAATTCTCCTCTTCAGACAAAACCGGATGAAAATAAAAAAACAAATAAAAATGGCATTAATAAGGGAGGGTTTAGAGTGTTTGATCTTATAATGAATGATATATTAGGTACGCCCGCGATCCTGGTCGGTTTATTCGCCCTGTTAGGTCTTTTATTGCAAAAGAAGGCGATTGCGGATGTCATTTCCGGAACGTTAAAAACCGTCATGGGCTTTTTAATCCTTAATGGAGGCGCCACCATATTAGTCGGATCACTTGACATTTTCGGGCAGATGTTTGAAAAAGCGTTCCACATCCAGGGAGTCATCCCGAATAATGAAGCGATTGTCGCGATTGCCCAGCAAACCTTCGGCAGGGAAACAGCAATGATCATGCTGTTTGGGATGCTGATGAACATCGTCATCGCCCGCTTTACACCATTTAAATATATTTTCCTGACTGGTCATCATACATTATTTATGGCTTGCTTAATTTCAGCGGTGTTTGCGACTGGCGGAGTCACCGGTTTGCCGCTTATCATTATCGGCTCCATTATCCTTGGTCTGTTAATGGTGTTCCTGCCTGCTATGATTCAGCCGTATGTGAGAGAAATCACAGGTAATGACAACATCGCCGTCGGTCATTTCGGCTCATTCGGCTATTTCACCGCGGGCTTTATCGGCAAAAGAATCGGAGACAAAGCGAAATCAACAGAGGATATTAAAGTACCGAAATCACTCGGTTTCCTGCGTGACACTTCCGTGGCGATGTCGCTGACGATGGCGATCCTGTTTTTAATCGTCGCTCCAATCGCCGGAAAAGGCTATATCGAGACCGAATTAAGTGATGGCGTCAATTTCCTTGTCTTTTCACTTATTCAGGCGATCACCTTTGCCGCCGGGGTCTATGTTGTCCTCGCCGGGGTGCGGATGCTGATTGCTGAAATTGTTCCGGCGTTTAAAGGGATTGCTGACAAAGTCGTCAAAGACGCGAAACCGGCTCTCGATTGTCCAGCCGTCTTCCCGTTCGCACCAAATGCGGTTATTATCGGCTTCCTGTTCAGCTTCCTTGCCGGCTTGATTTCGATGTTTTTGCTGCCGCTGTTCGGCCTTAAAATCATCGTACCCGGCCTGATTCCTCACTTCTTCACCGGCGCGGCTGCCGGGGTTTTCGGGAATGCGACCGGCGGAAGACGCGGCGCGATGATCGGCGCGTTTGCCAACGGCCTGCTGATCTCCTTCTTACCGGCGCTTCTCCTGCCGGTTCTCGGATCGCTCGGCTTTGAAGGCACAACCTTCGGCGACTCGGATTTCGGGATTGTCGGGATTCTCTTGAGCTTCCTGATTCAGCTCTTTTCTTAAGAAAAACGAATAGCGTCCTTTCTTATAAGTGGCGCGCGAAGCCAACGCTCTTCCCGCGAATATAAAAAACGCTGTTTCCCTGTGAGGGGAGCAGCGTTTTTTTCAGATGACAAGCCGTTCTAAAAGCCTATTTACGCTCTCCTTCATAAACCGTCAGCTTCTCTTCGATTGTCGTCCGCGCTCTTGCTTTCGGGATTTCATCGAAGTAACCAAGGTGCAAAAAGCCGGCAATTTTTTCTCCGGGCTGTACCCCTAATAGCTGACGAACCTTCGGGTCATAAATATGAGGGTTCGTTTTCCAGACAACGCCGAGCTGACGTTCCCAGGCAAGCAGCTGAAAGTTCTGAATCAGGGCGCCGATCGCGCCGAAATTTTCGTCCCATTGCTTTTGTCTTGGATCTTCCTCCATGATGACGATTAAAAAAGCCGCCGGACTGCTGAAATAAGCCCGTCTGTTTTCTTGCATCTCAGCCGGAAATGTTTTCACCAGCTTTTCCACAAACTCCTCCTTCTCCTCTGTCGGCACATAAATGAAGCGCCACGGCTCCCGTAATCCATGATTTGGCGCCCAAACAGCATCACGTAAAAGCTCCTTAACAAGCTCTGTCAGCACGGCTTGATCTGTGTATCCATTTTTGATCGAACGTCGTTCGCGAATCAGTTTCGCTAAATCGGTACTCATGCTCAAACCACCTTATCAATATAATGATAATCATTATCACTCAACTATTTCATTTTAATTGATTCTATTTTCATTGTCCACGTCTTATCCCTTTTTTCTTTATAGATAAAAAAAGTCCCATCCATACTGGCAAAAAAAGCTGCCTTCACCAGTTCTATGCACCGGTAAAGACAGCCTCCAATTTATTGATAGACACTTCCGCTCGACCGCTTAAACTCTTCGGCCTTTTCCTTCATCCCTTGCTCAATCGCTTCTTTCGTATCAAGCTTGTTCTCCTTCGCATATTCGCGAATGTCCTGAGAGATCCGCATGCTGCAAAATTTCGGCCCGCACATCGAGCAGAAATGAGCTGTCTTCGCCCCTTCGGCAGGCAAGGTTTCATCATGAAACTCCAGCGCTCGTTCGGGATCAAGTGCCAAATGAAATTGATCGCGCCAGCGGAATTCAAAGCGGGCTTTTGATAGCGCGTCATCCCTTTTCTGTGCCCCCGGATGGCCCTTCGCCAAGTCCGCGGCATGGGCAGCAATCTTATAGGTGATTACCCCTTCGCGGACGTCATCGCGATTCGGCAGGCCGAGATGCTCCTTTGGCGTCACATAGCAAAGCATCGCAGTTCCGTACCAGCCAATCATCGCCGCGCCAATTGCCGATGTAATATGGTCATAGCCCGGCGCGATGTCGGTTGTCAGCGGGCCAAGCGTGTAAAAAGGCGCCTCCTGACACACTTCCAGCTGCTTCTCCATATTTTCTTTTATTAAATGCATCGGCACATGCCCCGGTCCTTCGACCATCACTTGAACATCGTGCTCCCAGGCGATTTTCGTTAATTCTCCCAACGTTTCTAATTCAGCAAACTGCGCCTCATCATTTGCATCGGCGATTGCCCCCGGACGCAAGCCGTCTCCCAATGAGAACGCAATGTCATAGGTCTTCATAATTTCGCAGATTTCTTCAAAATGAGTATACAGGAAATTCTCCTGATGATGGTAGAGGCACCATTGGGCCATGATTGAGCCTCCACGCGAGACGATTCCCGTTAAGCGCTTCGCTGTTAACGGCACGTAGCGTAAAAGGACGCCAGCATGAATCGTGAAATAATCGACTCCCTGCTCCGCCTGCTCGATCAATGTATCGCGGTATACCTCCCATGTGAGATCTTCAGCGACTCCTTTCACTTTTTCCAGCGCCTGATAAATCGGCACTGTCCCGACCGGAACCGCCGAGTTGCGAATGATCCATTCCCGGGTCGTATGAATGTTTTTTCCTGTAGAAAGATCCATAATCGTATCGGCCCCCCAACGGGTCGCCCAGGTCATTTTTTCAACCTCTTGCTCAATCGAAGAAGAAACAGCGGAGTTGCCGATATTCGCGTTAATTTTCACATGAAAGTTTCGTCCGATGATCATCGGCTCCGTTTCGGGGTGGTTGATATTAGCTGGGATAATCGCCCTCCCCCTTGCCACTTCCTCTCGGACAAATTCCGGCTTCAGATTCTCCCTGATCGCGATAAACTCCATTTCAGGTGTAATGATTCCCTTTTTCGCGTAGTGCAGCTGGGTGACATTTTGTCCTTTTTTCGCGCGTAACGGCTTCCGCTTTAAACCTGGAAAGACGCGGTGATTCGCTCTTGGATCATCCTTGTCCTGATAGCCGTTATCCTCCGGCTTGATTTCACGCCCTTCATATTCCTCCACATCGCCACGCTCTTCAATCCACCCTCGTCTAATCGCCGGAAGCCCCTTTTCCATATTCACTGTATAATCCGGATCGGTATACGGCCCACTCGTATCATAAACACGGAGAGGAGGGTTCTCTTCTTCCCCAAAGCTGCCCGTTGTCGGACTCAGTTCAATCTCCCTCATCGGTACGTTAAGATCGGGCCTGGAGCCATTGACATACACCTTCTTACTCCCGGCAAAGCTGGACATAATGGACATGTTTTTTTCGTTTAATGAAGATGTCGACATAAAAAAAATCTCTCCTTTACATTTTAAGTGTGAAAGGACGAGATCTGGCACAACGGCGTGAAGGCTGTGCATTGCCTTCTTCGCGTGACATCGTCAGACTGACGCTGCCTATCTAAAAAGCCGGATCCATCACGTAAACGAATGGACCCGGCTCATGCAAACAGATGTATGTGCTGTTAGTATGCTAACTTCCCCACGCTGGTATGAGCCAGATCAGGTCCCAAGGGTCAAGAAACTTCAACGTGTTTCTTTCTCAGCCCACCTCATTGGACTCCCCCAGTTATTGCTTATTCAATTTACCCTCAGTATACAGAAGTCCCGCTCAAATGAAAAGAAAAATTTTACTATTTGTTCAAGTACCAGAAAAAGCAGCTTTTTCCCGGCGGGCTTTTCTTCCATGAAAGAAATAATAGAGCCCCGTTGATAATAGGACAAGGACTGAGCAGGCCAGATAAATATCGGCATATTCTAAATATGTCGCCATAATACCTAATAGAAATGAACCGATGGCGAACCCGGAATCAAACAATACAAAAAACGTTGCTGTGGCAACCCCTGCCCGTTCAGGCGGTGAAGCTTGAATGGCGATTGCCTGAAAGCTTGAAAACAACGTACCAAATCCAAGCCCAATCAGCCCTCCGGCGAGCAAGAGCATCCATCCTGATCCCACTTGGCTCAAAACCAAAACGCCGACAGCAAATACGATGATGCATGGATAAATCACTTTATTTTCTCCATACAGATCAAACCAGCGTCCTGTAAATGGTCTGGAAATTAACAGAAAGGTTGCGTAGACGACAAAGAAAAAGCTCGAAGCCTGAATCAGATTCAGCTCTTCGGCATAAACCGAGATAAACGAAAGGACGCCTGAATAAACAAATGCCAGAACAAAAGCAACAATCGCAATCGGGAACGTTCTTTTTTCAAAAAATTGAGCGAGACTAACCCGCTGTTTGACCGCGGCCACTTCTGCGGAAGCCGCGCTTTTATCCGCTACGTTGACAAGCAATGCACAGATGAGGGCAAGACAAGAAAAAACGGCGCATAATACCATTAAAAAAGTGTAGCCCCACGAATGAATAAAAGAAAGACCTAAAAAAGGGCCAATCACCATGGCAAGATTCATGAAAGTCGCATAATAGCCCATTCCTTCTCCACGCCGTTCCCTTGGGATAACGGTGGCGACAATCCCCCCGGTCGCGGTCGTCGCGATGCCAAAGCCGACCCCGTGCAAAATCCGCAGCACCAACAAAAGAAAAATCGTCGAGGCAAAAAAGTATAAAAATGAACCTGCTACAAAAATAAGAGTACCGATTAGTAACGTTTTCTTTTGTCCGACTGATTGCAGCCAATTTCCGGCGAATGGCCGAAAGACAATCGCGGCAATAACGAATAAAGCGGCGTTCAACCCGATCGATTGACCTCCGCCCGCCAGGCTCTCCACAATATAAATCGGCAATGTCACCATCAGCATATAAAAAATTAAAAAGATAAAAAAGCTCGCTAATGAAATACTAATAAAATCCTTCGTCCAAAGCTTTGTTTTCCCCATTCCTTTTCACTTCTTTCCAAATTCTTCTCCAACAAAAAAACAGCCATTAAAAGAGGAATCAAGGGCTGTCTCAAAAGTCCTCAAATTATCACAATCGTTTCGGGCGCTACCCGCATGGAAAAGAGCCCCGCGCTCTCTCCATGCTTGTAAACCGTAACGCTTCGTCCTTTTTTTATTCAGGGATGTATGGCAGCTCACCGTTTTTTGGTATGTTGATAACATGCGTATCCGTATAAGCAAGAAGACCTTCTTTTCCATATTCCCGCCCGATTCCCGACTGCTTCACACCACCGAACGGAAAGCGGACATCCAGCCCTTGTACAGCTGCTGTATTAATCATCGTCGTCCCTGCCTGGATATGCTTCGCCACCTTAATCGCGTGCTCTTCTTCTCCCCAAACTGAACTCGTCAGTCCATAAATACTATCATTTGCCAGCTCAATCGCATGTCTGTCATCATCAAAAGGTAATATCGGGACGGTTGGGCCAAACTGCTCCTCGACCACGATCGGATCATGATAATCCGCCTCCAGCACGACCGTCGGCTGCATGAAATAGCCTTCATTGAACAGCTCTTCATCTACGATCCTGCCCAGCTTGATCACTGTTGCCCCTTTGCTCTCGGCACCATCAATTAAGCTCTGGACATACTCCGCCTGCTTCTTATTGTTCACCGGGCCGATGGTGACCTCTTTATTAAACGGGTCACCTACTCGAATCCATTTATTCGCCGCTTCAATATACTTCTCAACAAAGCGGTCATAAATGGAACGGTGAACGTAGATTCGTTTGGCGATCATACATATTTGCCCCGCCGTTAAAAAGTTGGAAATCACAATGCGCCGCATTGCTCTCTCATCCTCAACATCGAAGTCCTCTAAAACAACCGCCGCATCATTTCCACCCAACTCAAGCGTCATCTTCTTGATCGTATCGGCAGCGGCTTTCATGATATGCTTCGCGGTCTCCGTTCCTCCCGTAAAGGCAATTTTCGCCACCTTCGGATTCGACGTCAATTCGACACCGACATCCGTTTCCCCGTGCACGAGATTCAGAACACCCTTTGGCAGCTCGCCGGCGATGATTTCAATGACTTTGCTGACAGCTAAAGGCGCTAACGGACTCGGCTTCAACACCATCGTGTTCCCCGCCAGAAGAGCCGGGGCAATTTTAATCGTTGACAAGGATAGCGGATAATTCCACGGTGTAATCGCCGATACGACCCCGATCCCGTCCCGGGCGATAATCGTTTTCCCACTCTCATGCTCTTGGACTTCATTTTTCAATACTTCTTTTGCATGTTCGCAGGCAAACTCCATCCAGGCAAGTGAAACACCGATTTCACCTTCCGAATCATACAGCGGCTTTCCGTGTTCCTTTGATAAGAGATGCGCAATGTCCGGCGCGGCCTCTTTCATCCTCTGAATCGCGCTTTTCATCCGCTCGATCCGCTCGTCTATCGCCGTTTCCGTCCAACCCGGAAAAGCGCCGTAAGCCGCCTCTATCGCCTGGACGGCCTCCTCACGGGTATTAACCGGCGCGTAACCGACAATCTCACTCGGCCGGGTCGGGTTTTCACGAGGGGCCTGCTTTTCCGACCTTATTTTTTCACCATTAATAATCGTTTCAGCTATAAATGCTTGATCTGACATGCTTGACCGTCCTTTCTAAAGAGACAGGATATAATTGACTACATTATGTGTAGTTTGTTCCTCCCTCTTTCGCCTCTATACTCATCATCAATTGAGAATATATGGCAGCGGTCAATTTTCTTTGTTGCTATAGCAACTATAGAAAAAGATTTCGGTCGAGTCAACTATCCTGCTTCGTTACCCTTCCTCGACCTTGTTCCACGCCCGGTTATGAATCAAATAAATTTGTTTCGCTAAAAAGGCCGGGGTGTACGGCATGTCGTTTTTCAGCCAGGCGACGATCGTTCCGATTAAAGCGGCAGAATCATACCAGATGAAAACCTCCATTTGAATTCCGGCCTTCAGCAGCTTGGATTCACGTCCCTTGCTCTCTTCGCCATTATCCTTATGCAACGCTCGGCTATACCGACCTGACCGATGCAACGCCTTATGCCTTCCTTATTCTGTTGTATACTGGCAGTCGAATTGGGATGGCGCTGTTTTTGATGCCGGTTCAGGGCTAAATCAGCTTCCGGCAAAGCCTTCATGCCCACGGCACGGCGATTTCCAATACAGTTAGACAAGTAGCCGGCGCCATAGGGACATCTTTGCTCGTAACGATTATGACAAGCAGAACAAATACTCACCTCGAAAAAATGACAACAGGCGCGGCAAATGCTGGAGAAGAAAGCCACCTGCTAATGGAAGCCTCCATTCAGGGAATCAATGACGCTTATTTCACCATTCTTCTTCTCGGCTTTATTAGTTTGGTTCTCTCCTTCTTTATTAAGCGCGCGAGCCAGGCTTCCGGGGAGATCCTTGATGCAAAGGAACAAACGGCAAGCAGATCGTAAAAGCAGACACAAATCCGTTGTGAAGAAGCTGCTGAAAATCGTACGTTTTCAGCAGCTTTTTCGTAATAAGCGTAGCCGTTGCCTGATTTTGCGGGTTTTGCCCTTTGCTTAAGAGCACTTATTCGGCTTCCATTACCTCTTCATCTTCTAACACTGTCTCATACTCATCGACTACGGCCCTGCCATTCTCCTCACGAAAAGAAATCACTTCTACACTTTTGTAGTAACGCGGTTCGCTCGTTTGCGTGAGATATGTGATCATCACCGAATGCTCGTCTTTCCGCTCTATCTCAAATTCCACAACCCATGGGCTTGAGCAGCAAAGGACATAGTTCCAGTCCGTTCCACTAACAGTCTTCTGTTCCTCGATAAATTTTTCTTTTGCTTCGGGAGACATCATCTCATAACGCGGCTTTCCGTCCCGCTCTTTTAACGCATTTGCCCAAATAAAGGACAGTTCTTCGATGTCTTCAATCCAAGCCTCGTCTTCTGAGGAGGGCGCTTGCCCGGTTTGCGGAAACAGGCTCTCGTTGATGGTTAAAAGAAGCAGCCCGGCGAAGAGAATGAGGACAATGATCGATGCCGAAAGCGGAACAGCCTTTTTCAGCCTTGCAGCAAGCGTTCCCCCCGGTTGATCACCATTGCCGGCCTCCTGTTCCTTAATTTTTTGAAACACTTTCTTGCGATCCTCCTCTGTAAAGCGCAGCCCATGCTCATCCTTTCTTCTGTCCATCGTTTTCCCCCTCCTCCAGCTTGCTTTTCAGCTGTTGCTTCGCTCTCCTGAGACGGGTTTTTACCGTATTTACATGAAGCCGCGTCACCTCGGCGATTTCTCCAATTTTCAATGAATGAAAATAATAAAGACTGATCACTTCCCTGTATTTAGGCGGCAAGGAGAAAACCATCTCTCTCAGCTCTTGATCATTCGCATTCTTCATCACCTTCTGTTCCACTGAAGAAGTGGTGAAACGGTAGTGAAGCAGAATATCCTTTACTTGCACCTTGCGATAGTGCCAGCTTTTCAGATAATCCTTGCACTCATTAATCGCAATCCGATAAAGCCAGGTCCTTATTTGCGCCTCATAGCGAAACGCTTCAAGGTTTTCATAACATTTAACAAACGTATTTTGCACAAGACCCTTTGCCAGCTCTTTCTCTCTCACATATGCAAAGGCCAGCCTCAGCAGCTCATCCCCATAGGCGATCATCAACTCTTCCAACAAACGATCCTTCTCTGCTTTCTCCACCACTCCACCCCCTTTATCCAATCCTTTGACGACTGCGGGGAGAGAAAGGTTTCATTCTAAGGCGATCAGAATAGCAAGAAAGAGGTGGCCCCTTATGGAACAACCTCTCTCTTGCACGCTCATCCGTACATCTTTATATTTACTTAGTTTCCATAAAATTCCTAACTCGCCATTAGGTAACTATTTTTCGTTGTCGCGTATTTCAATAAATGGCTCTGCCTCCCCATTCTCTTTTTCGATCCGCACACTTAATGAATAATCTCCTTTATAGTCACCCTCACTGTTACAACAAATCTCACGGAATAGTATTGAGAAAAAACGTTATAGGAATTTACAAACAGATGAGCCTCTAAATGAATCAACTGTACTATTTCCTGCTTTTTAACAGCTTCTTCATTAGTTTAAAAATATCAAAACTTGTTTTCCGATAAACCTTGTTGTAAGCATATCTTTTCGGACTTCGCAACCAACCGTACCCTCTTGGCATTTTCAAACCAGCTCGTTGAACGACTTGTCTTTTAATGCTTGTCCTAGCAGCAATACGCTTTTTAAGACTCGGTTTGCGCATTCCGAATTTCATCGCAGTCACTCCCCCGATTTGCTATTCTCACTGTCTACTTAAATCGACTAACAACTAACCTTGATCATAAATTTCCATTCCCGCTTCAGCCCCTAAATCGGCTGCAACCTTAGCTCCTGCCGAAAAACATTCCACTACATTTGTTGATGTGAAGGAATGCATTGCATCTTCCATCTTTTTCAGTCTCTTAAGGAAAAGCAACGTTGAGACCCTCAAGTAGCAAGCACGTGGAGGCACAACAGCTTCCCGCAGAAAGCGGAGTCTATTTCAAGAGCGGTGGATGTCCTCTGCTTTCTGTCCTTCTCCCATAAATCAAAACAACGTCATCTGCTCCTGTTCTCCTAATCTTACCATTGCTTCAGGATCATTATCTTTAAAAAATGCGGTTCGGATTTCTTTATTTTTGGTCATGATCTGTGTTTCACCGCTTGCCGAGTCTCTAAGACGACAGCTATAAATAACAGGAAAGTATTTGCGAATAAACTTTCCTTCAGCATGGGCAGTTAGAGCGATCATTTGAAAGCCTAATTGTTCGGCAATAAAGAATACTGGGTCCAGCACATGGTCACTTGATGCTTTTCCAAATGGATTGTCAACAATGACTGTTCGATGACGCTTTTGGTTTCCTTGAAGGGGGACCCTCTTTTCGGCTAAATAGTTCAGAATCCCGAGAAAGAGGGTCATGTTTTTACTCCATTTTTCTCCACCGGACCAGGCATTTGATTTTTCCCAGCTAGTCAGTGCACCACTCACTTTCCCATCATTGCTTACTTTTCTACACTTTACACTGATGTCTTTTTCTTTCATCACATTCTTCAGTAGCTGTTTCGTATGAAGCCATTTTTCGATTTGTTTGCGAATAAGTGACTCATCTTCTTGTCCTTCATCACCTTTATATTCATCTTTGTCTAGCTGTATCACCATCCAATCGATATGATGTCGGAGGGCTTCCTTCCCTTCTTGCTCATCCCAATCTGGAACAGAGAAGATATAAATGTCTTTTGTTTTATCCTCCACTTTCACACGCGTCTGCTTTGGGATTAACCTTAATTCATCTGCAATGGTTTGTAGATAAAGATGCAGATGGGAAATGAATTGTTGTAATTGCTTATCATGCTCCCTCATATCTTCCTCGGCAATCTTTACGGTGCGATAAATCCGATCGCTCATTTTTTCTTGCCACTCGATCACATCGTCATATGTCGTTTTGTGTTCAATCCCTGTGATACATGTATTTCGTAGTTTAATGTCTATAATGTTATTATTACAAAATTTAACGAAATGTCCTTTTTCTTCAATTCTTCTTTTTTCCAGAGACGTCACTTTCTCTTGTATTGAGGTGAGGGTTTTCACTAGCTCCGAAATCATCTCCATTCGCTTATACGCATAATCGTTTTTAATTTGCTCTTCTAACAGATGTTTACGGATATTTTCATGTAAAAAAGCAAAGCGCATATCTTGCTTCTCTAATTCTACAATCGCTTTCTCAATGATCTTCTCTACAGTCTGATATCTCTTTAGTTCACTCGTAAAAAACTGATATCTTTCCTCCAAACTTTTGCGCTCTATCTCAAGCTGTTCCTTTACCTGGGTTAGAGACTGTTTAAACACTTCGATTTCCTGATAGATTTGATGAAAATCACCTTTCCGAAGGTCATATTCATTTTTTGCTTTATTCCACTCTTCCCAAAGTCGATCCACTTTAGGTTTCAATGACTCCATTCTTTCTTCTTGTTTCCTAATTAACTGACTAAGCCGGATGATTTCTTCATCGCCATGAGCTGGAAATTCGATTGCATCCACGATTCCATATTGTTGTAGTAACAATGTCTTTTCTTTCGTTAGCTCCTTAAGCTTCTCCCTGGCATTTTGCAGATTACTTTCTAATATTTCTCTTCCTTGTTGCCTATCCTGTAACTTATTACTCAGCGATTTGCGTTCTTTTACTAAAAGTTCCAAGCTTTTCGTCGCGTATTTTGGTTGTGCGTCAATGACTTCTTTATAATAGGCATCGCCCTTTAACTCATATAATGGCTCCTTAGCCAAAGCTAATTGAGCTTCTATTTCATTCAGTTCTTCGTTCAGATTTGAAAGAAGTCTTTCTGTTCGTTCTAACTTTCTAGATACTTTATCCATTTCTTCTCGAATCTTTGTAAGTTCCTGCTTAAAAAACTCAAAGTCTTTCTTTTTCGTAAAGTAATTTCTTCCTTTCGAGAGCCTTGCTTCTAAACCTTGATAGATATCTTTAGCTTCGGATAATCGCTTTTGATAGTCCACTGTCTCTTTTTCTTTCTGTTCAATTTGTGTAGTTCGTTCATGTAATACTCTTTTTTGTTTCGCTTCTTCATCAGAAGCTGATTTAAACTGTTCTTTTAACTCAGCATACTGTTCATACGGGTACTTCATCACAAATTCACGAACCTTTGACAAAATCGTTCTCCAGCTGTGAAGCTCTGTTTCTTTTTTCGTCCGTTCTCCCTTTGATTCATCGGCTAACGTTTGAACCTCAATTTTCCAATGATTAAACTTCTCATTAGATAGATTTTCCTTCCAAATACGAGGAAAAATATGCTGGTCACTGGGTTCTTTCTCACCACGAATGAGCAGCCGGGCTTCTTCCTCGGTGCAAATATAGACTGGATGGGTCATCTCCCTTTCAACGGAAAGTAGCTTCTCTCGTAATTTCGTCTTTTCTGATTGAGTTACAATAAACGTAATTGCCCAATACGGATAAATAGAATGATAATCCTCCACCGCACCTCCCAACGAACGGGCAGCCTGCTGAACAAAATCAGCCCCCAGTTCAAGATATGCAAACTGATTTCGCCAACGTTTTTTCCAAATTTCGAGTTTCGGGTCAGCAGTAAATGTTGTATTGTTTGCATAGTCATCTGCAAACCTTGTTGCTTGTCTTTCTCTAAATAACAGCTCTTCTTTTTCTCTTGACAACTTCTCAACTTTTTCCTCAAGCTGAGCAATCATCGTTTCTTCTTTTTCATAAATCGAATTGTAATGCTGCCATTGAGGTATTTGAACAATCACTTCAGATAAAATCTCGTTTTGCTGGTCTTCAATTACGTTTATTTGTTGTTTGTACGTGATTGCTTCTTGGCGGAAATGTTCGTATTCAGCTTGGACATTTGGCAAAGTATTTTTAAGCTCACGTTTTGTTTGCTCCAGATCTTTTATATGGCTTTCAAAAGAGATGATCTCTTTATCGTAATTTTGATAATCATGCTCCCATTTTGGAAATTCATCCTCTACTCTTTCTTTTAGAGGATTAGACAAAATCTCTTTTGCAATCTCTTTCATATCTTTTTCGACTAACTCTTTCTTCCCATTGTAATCCGTTTCTTTTAGTTGCCAGCTTCTTGCTTCCTTTTCGAGACTACGTAATCCCTTTTCTTCTATAGCAATTTCATCCTTTTTCCTCCCTTGCTGCAACTCTATTTGCTTTATATGTTCTTGAATTTTCTCTTCCTCATTAAGGAAATACCCTTTCAAATAAGCGGTATTGTCCGCTAATTGCTCTTCTAGATCGAGCGTTTCTTCATCTCTTTCGAGCGAGCTTAACTGCTCTACAAAATGGCTTTGCAATTGTTCATTTCTTGTTATTTCCGCATTCACCTTCGAAACTCTAAGCTGTGCTAGTCGCGCTTTCTTTTCTTTTAGGTCCTGTCCCAGCTGTTCTAATTCATCCTGGTCCATTTTATATTTTTCAAAGGCTTCATCTCTTTTTTGCTCTAAAAGTGTGATTTTATAGGATTTCTCCCTTCGTTCCCACTCTTTCTTCTCAGCTTGCCACTCTTCCATGTTCGTTTGTATTTTTGATAAAGTTGCTTTCGTCTCTCCTTGTTCTTGCTTCGTATGAAGATATAGAGCTTTCGCATTTACCTTTTGTTCTTCTAGTTGTCTTTCAACTTCATCTAATTGTTTAAAGGAAGAGACATAATTTGCAATTTGCTTTTCAACTTGTTTATTCTCTTCGATCACTCGTCTTAACCGTTTATGTGCTTTAAAATGCTCACGCTGTTTCTCAAAGGTTTGAACAAAATCAATAGAGCCTTTGCCAGCAATCGCTTCTTCTACTGTCGGGATCAGCAGCTGGTCAACAAGCTGGGAAGTCGTTTTACAGCCATCAAAAAAGCTCTCCACTCCCCCTTCTGAGCTATTAATAACCGCAATTTTTTTCCATTCCGAAGCAATGATTTTAAATCGTTCCTCTAAATATTGATGATAGCCCTTTACCGTATCAAATGTATTTGCTTTCAATGGATGAGAGGACTTCATCGTAGTGTAATATTCATTCATCTCATCCCGATTTGCCGGGCGTACCTTGCCATCTACACTCTGTCTAACAAACGGCAGCTCCTCGATTCGATGCTTGTCCCCTTCTTCATACTCATAAGTGTACCGATATGATTTTACTCCTTCTTTCGCCATAAATAAGGTAACAGCGGTGAGTCCATAGCGCCTCGGCTTTTCATTGATAATCCATTCAATCGCAATATGGGCACTCGATGATTCTAAGGAAAGAGTATCCTTCATTTTACGTTCTGCAAGTTCAGCATTAGGGAGAATGGCCTGAATCGCGGTCTGTATAAATACCGTCTTTCCTCCACCATTTTCAAGTAAAATCGCTCCATTATGGCTATCAAAAAGGAAAATATCGTCATTATAACGTTTTGCTCCACCTTCATAGACAACATTGGTGAATCTGATTTTTGAAATCGAGGGCATCTACATTTCCTCCTTTCGTTGATCAAACGAATAAATAAACTCCAAAATTCCCCGGTTATACTCCAGCTCCATAAAATATCTTTGCACGATCACTTTCGCTTTTTCTGTTAATTGTAATTCATCATTTCCGATCTCTTGAACTAATTCCTGGGCCACTAAAAAACGTTTCACTGTATGGAGAAAGCTTAGTCGACTAATCGTTCTTCCTGTCTGTGCCTTGGCAGTCTCTTTTAAATCATCCATATCTGCCCATTTCTCAATAATCGCACTCCAGTTGTATTCATATTCTTTTTCCAGCTCTTTTAATTCCTCTTCATCAATAGTTTGTAATGTTTCCAGCCGCTCATTGACTTGCTCCAACCAGTCACTCATGGAAATGAAATCACGTGTCGGCTCTGTTGTTTGGTAGCTATCATAGAACTCTCCAACAAGGATAATGATCGTCACATACATAAAATAAATATCTGCGTTGACTGTTCTTCCCGTAAAATAGGTTTTCTTCAACGTGTCATTAGAAATATGAAAAGGAGAATTACGTGCTAAAGGAACAAAATAAAGACGTTCGCCAACAGAGAAAATTGTACAATCGACTTCTTTAGCAAATTGATCCACCAACCCCCGCACTTTGTCTTCTGCTAAATACAGTCTAAGCTCATCGCCCTCACTATATCCCTTTCGACTAATTTTTGCGTATATCTGAAAGGCCTTTATCACATCTTCTTCTCTATAATCCATCATTTCCACCTACTCTTAGACGCAGTACCATGTTTTGAATGGAAAAGCGCTCCGTCGCTTTTATAATTTCTTGTAATTCTTCTACTTCGATACAGGAATATTGATATTTAATTAATTCGAAAACCTCTTCAAATAATGATTCATTCCGATCTTCTGTTTTTTCATAGGTGATTGGGGAGCGTTGATGCATCACATACCATAATTGGTAAAAAATCGGATTGTTTAACCAGTCCAACTCTTCTTCACGTATCCGTTCAACCACTTCTTTTAATGTTATCGTTTCTTTCCCTTCCATTGCCTTTAGTACGAGAGTCATAATCTCCCCAAATCGTTTTCGAATCTTGGCATTTTCCAGTTCCTGCAGCTCCTCATCTGAAAGATCATCAAAGCTGGCAGTACGCTCAACCCCGTCTTGTGTTTCTATTCGTTGCTCTGAAAAAATAACGAGGGGAGACCATGTCTCATTTTGCTCGATCGTGAGAAATGGTTCCATTAAGCGTTTGGATGCGGCTAACGGTAAAGGCTTGCTTGCAAGTGGTGCGGTGATCTCTTGCTTAAAGTTAAAGGAGTCAATCCCTACATAATACAATGCTTCTTGTGCAGCATGCAGAGCTGTCGTTTTTAAATCAATGCTTTCCTTCAAAAGCATTGTATGGATATGGTGAACTTCGCCTAGCTCACGGTCGATCTGTAAAATCAGTTCATATGCTTTTCGATCTTTTTCCGAGTTCATATCGTATGCTAACCGGTTCTTCGTATCTTTTACAAATGTATGTAATTCACGAAACTCTTCGTTCTCTCTCGTTAAACGGGCATTTATATCCTCTACCATTTGTTTATAACGTTCATATGTTTCATCTGAAATGATATTTCTTTGAATTTCATGTTTGATGACAGTCATCCGATTTCTTAACGATTCCACATCGATATGCATTTCATCGATTTGCCTTAATGCTCCTACAAATTCCCCTTTTTCAAGCTGTTTCCTTAAGACTAATTGATTAATAGATAGCTGAAACTCAGTAAAGTACTCTTTCGTGGCAAAAACGAGTTCCAGTCCTTGTTCATCGAGTTTATAATATTGAGTATTCGTGTTCACATCTGCTCGATCGGCTTTCAAGATCGAGTAATGTACGTTTTCATATTCCCTTGTTTCCCAATTATAAAAAGATTTTTCATTGCGCTTTCCACTAGGTGGTCGAAACGTTTCAACTACGTTTCGGGCAATTTTTTCAAAGCCTTCAAGGGAGAGGGCCTGTTTCCCTTGATTTAATTCATATAAATACTGGGCCAAATCCTGTATACTCGTTTTTTTATTTCGAATTAGCATATTTTCAAAGAAAAATAAAAGGGTTAATAGACCATAACCGAAGTAATCAACCTGTTGATTATTTTCATCCTTCTCCCGCTTATTTTCCAGTCGGAATAATGGTTCAAATAACGCTAATCGCTGCATACGTTCACGGTAATTTTCCGTTATCCCTTTCAATTGTGTGTTCATAACGAGTTCCTCCAAATATGATGTAACTCTTCTTTCGTTAGAGCTTCTTGAGGATAATAACCATTTTCCTGGAACATAGCTGCAATTTTCTTCTGGTCAGCCTTCCTGAAATATTGCAAAAAGTGCTGAACCGCCGCTTCATTTCTAGTTTGAGTTCCTTTCCCTTTGTAGAAAGGCTTACGGAGCAAACTTTCATAAAAACCCGTGGCAAGCTTCACGTTGTATTTTTCATAAAGGTGATAAAAGATCCGAATTCCTTCATAATCTAAATCGCCGAAATAATAGAAGTCATGTTGAATCTCCCTATCCGTAAGGCCCAGCTGTAAGGAAAACTGACCTAAACTCGAAGCTATTTTCCAGCCTGAGCCGTAGATAAGAGTTGTGAAATGGGTCTTTGTTAATGAATCTACTAAACTGGAGTAAGTAGCTTTATTTTCTACGATGAAGTGTTTATGACCACGTTTATTAGCGAGTAGTTCGTTTGGATGTAACGCAAACATGAGAGGATCTGGGGTTTTCATAATTTTCAACTTATCAAATATATTAATTTTTTCTAATAGCACTCTCCCACCCTTCTCATCAATCCATTTCTCATCCTTCATTATTTCATAGGAACGTTCCGAACTGTTCGCATAGGCAGCAGGCAGCCCATTCTTTGATAAATACTGATCAATCTTCAATATCGCAGGCTTATCCTCCATCCATTTCTTTTTTGATGAAGAGAAGTAAGGTCTTAAATCTATGACAGGATGCACTTTAAACTGCACCTCTTGAATGTCTTCAATTAACGGCTGCTTCAGCTTTCCTTTTTGAATACGGAAACGATTCGGCAACCCTTTCCAATTGACGCCATGACTTTTTACAGCAGCCAAAAACCCTTCATCAATTAATGTTTGAACCGTGGCAGCAAAGTCATCGTACGTATTTCTAGTATCGACTGCCTCTTCCAATTCACTAAGCGGTACCGTCGATTTTTTAGCCAGTTCAAGGGTTGATAGTAATTTGTTTCTCATAACACCATCCCATCTTTTCTAGTATGTACTCATATAGTGACATTATAGTACAACAGGAATAAAATTAAAATTAAATGAAGATGGTGTCTATTGATTAAGTTTTTATGATTTTTATACAGTCTAGCATAACATCATATTCATTATAAGATTCTACTTTCCGCAATAAATAGTTTGAATTTTCATTCAAATAAATTAATAATCCACAAAAAAATTAACCACACTGCCGAGAAACTCGCAACAGTTTGGTCCTATAAATAAAACGATAATCTCAAATTCATCATTTCAATCCACGCACTCACATGAAGTGCGAACTTGCTTTACAAGTATATTACACAATAAAAACGCTTCAAGTTACTTGTACCTTTCATGAATGGTCAATAGCTCATTAATGAGTCTAACGAAATGCTATTTGAATAGGTTTTCGTTACCTGAAAGTCATTATCTGTGTATTGAATTCCAGTGTACGTTAAAATTCCGTCTTTAATTTCAAAATCAAGGATTTGAACACGACCATCGTTATAATCAGTTATTTTCACTTTTTCTTTCGTCTCAATGTTTACGCTAAAGATATTTCCACCAACCCTTACAGTTCCAGATCCATACCCAATAATTACTAAAACTCGTTTGTTATCTTGCCAAATAGCATTTTTAGGAATGTAATCTCCTTCTGGAGCAACCAGTACTTCTTGTTCTCCGCTTTGCAGATCGACGATATATAAATTTCCCCTTTCTTCCCATTCTAACGGGGAAATGTAAACTGCCTTTTTCTTATCGGCTGACACTACTGGTTCTGTTGGAGAATCCTCAGCAAGAACTTCTGTATTTCCATTTGGATATACTAATTCCACGGTTTCTGTTTTCGAATTGAACTTAATATCAAACATGTAGTCCGCCTCTATTTGTCGAGTGATGAATTTGGCCAGATCCAAATACATTTTTTGACATCCCCTTGCGAAGTTCTTCTTCTGATGCTATGCCCCACTGAGCAAGCAGTTCTTTTGAAATGCTGATAGTTTCGCTCTCGGCAGATGGATGAGATGCAAGGATATTTGCCAATTGATTTATATCAGCTACATTATATTTTTTTAAAACTTCATCATACTGTTCTGATTATATATTCTTCTGGCAATTTTGCGATTCCAAGCAGTCACACTTGTTGCTGTGAGACTCCTCCCAAAGCTTTACCTATTTCAGTTGCGTTTGACTGGCAATTAGGCTGCGTGTATACAAAATTAACCATTTTGAAACCCATCCCATCGAAGATATCTTTATCTTGAAGTAAGCGCAACTATTCTGCTTTATCAAGACTCAGCGTCTCTTGACCGTGCCAATGCGAAGTAGTCAATTCCTAGCCTCCTCATGCAATGACTCAATACGCAACCGGCACTTCTTATCCTTTTTCTCATTCTTCTTGTCCAGTTCTCTATTAACGTAATTCATATGCCAACACAGTTTCTGATATATACGTTCCGAATATCTCCCATTTAGTTCATCAAGCATCATTTGAAAGCCATTCTTCAGAAACTGACCTCCAAAATGCTGAATATACAAATAATTCAAGTAGTGTAAGTTGTCGAAGTCTTGTTGAACGAACTCGGTCAATTCTTCATCTGAACCGATATGTTGAAGCAATTTTGAATCCAATAGTATTCTAGGATATATTGCTGAATTGCTTTCAAGATCGTATGCTTTAAGAAGCGCTTCACCCCACACCATAGTTTCATCTACGAATAGTTCGCCTATTGTAATTCCACCACGTACGAGCCATCCGACACTATCACTAACCGCCAAGCATTGGAAATTTGAAACACAAGACAGTAAAGCTCTTATATCGAGCAATCGTTTATCAAACTGCTCCGACAGCTTCTTAACAATAATAATATTGTCGGAAAATATCTTGAACTGAATATCACGGTATCCTTCCATTTTAATTTCTCTCGATATATCCATAGAAAAAGTATACAGATTATGAAGCTTGTTCATCGCAAGCTTTTGACGATCGTACCCTTCTTTCATTCTTGCCGCAATTCCTAGTATATCCAAGTACGCAACAATATGCTGCGAAGTCTCCCTATCATACTTATCCAAACTACCTCTTACCAGCATCATTCTTTCCTCCCGAAGACTTACTTATATGAGATGAGACCTCTTATCTTGCATCAGACCACAAATATTATAGCCGATCATGCATTATTCAAATGAAATCTATGCCCCCATGATGCCCTTTTACTTTAACGAGTAATTAAGCAACCAATACGCTGCTTTTCATCGAGCAAACAGTGAACGATGCACGCTCCCAAACAAATCAAATCCCCATCGCCGAAGACGCTCTAGATTCGACTGATAGGTAAGTGTGGCCCGAGCAAGCTATATCGCAACAATCAGAACTTCGCATAACTAAAACGGTTGACTACACACTATGTAGCACCATCGATTCTTACTCCGTTAAACAAGTTGGGGTAAATATCAAATACGCGCAATATTTTATTAATTCTGGTATTGGAAGATTTTGATGCTAGACTTGGTATATCTTTAAACTTGAAGTATTGATCGTTTATATTACTTGAATATTGCTGTAATAAAAGAGATAAAAAGAATTTTTCACCTGAAGAAATTGACTTCACTACAGTTTTTAGATGGTCAAAATTTATTCCGACTACGCTTTTATTCTTATCAAATACGTCTTGTCTAATGACTATACAATCTTCAAACTTTAGTAAAGGGGTATTAAAGATTTCTTCCCATAAATCTTTAATAAGTTTAAACTTTGTATATTTCTTGTATTTTGTTTTTAGGCATACCTCGAAATCTGACAAAACTTGCGTTAATGTATCAATAAGGATTTTGGCTATCTCAAAAGAGAAGGTGTTACCTTTCACAGTTTTTCTACCTAGGAGATACTCTCTGTTAGAAATTGTATTATCATGTGCAAGTCTATTCCTATACTTCGAAACATCCTCTAATGCTCCTCTATCAAACGTTAATTCAATAGCCATGAGATTTTGTGCTGTTTGTAAGAGAGCAAGGGCATTACCTTTAGAGATAGATTTGATTTCGGCATTAATGATAGTTTCGAGTATGTAATTAGAAGAATACATATTATTAAAAATATCAGAATTTTTAAGTTTAGGCTGTTTTTCATCCGTTAGCTTTTCGGGAAAGGCAGCCAATATTCGCCGTAAAGCCTCACAAATACTACTTTCAAATAAAGCAAATGAGTAGACAAAAAATGCTTCGTAGTTATTTTTCTCCAATTGTTCAGACATATCTTTAATTTTTTCAATGTTTACACGAAGGTCATTAGTCAGTTCTTCGCAAACAAGTATTCTCATCCTCTTTTCACTACCCTTTTAAAATTAATCCAATCAAGAATACACATATTTTGAGGAAAGAGTGCAGAGTGTGAGCACTTATATCATCGCATAAACGCATTTCGACATTTTCCCTCTGCTCTATTACCTTGTCTTCCCTTGCAGATTTACGGCAAATTTACGGCAACCCTCTAAAACCGCCTCTGTTACACCTATTCCCACAAATCTGTATCACGCTAAAACCCCTTGTACATCAAGCACTCTCGCCTTTTGTACCATTCCAACTTAACAACGCCACGCACTCCACATGCGTACTCTGAGGAAACATATCAACCGGCTGTACTTCCTTCGTCGTGTAGCCGCCTTCTTCGAGCACCTTCAGGTCGCGGGCGAGAGTGGCGGGGTTGCAGGAGACGTAGACGACGCGCTTCGGCTTCATGTTGAGGATTGTCTCAAGCAGGGCCGGGTCGCAGCCTTTGCGCGGCGGGTCGACGACGATGACGTCGGGCCGGATGCCTTGGGCGTACCACCAGGGCATGATCTTCTCCGCTTCGCCGACGGCAAATTCGGCGTTGGTGATGCCGTTGAGCCGGGCGTTGCGCTTGGCGTCGGCAATGGCGTCGGGTACGATTTCGACGCCGTAGACGTGCTTGGCGCGCTGGGCGAGGAAAAGGGAAATCGTGCCGATGCCGCAGTAGGCGTCGATGACGGTTTCGCTGCCGCTTAAGTCGGCGTATTCGAGCGCTTTGTCGTAGAGCACCTTTGTTTGCTCGGGATTGACCTGATAGAAGGAGCGCGCTGAAATCGCGAATTTGATCTCGCCGATCGAATCGTAAATGTATTCGTCGCCCCAGAGGACGCGTGTTTCGTCGCCAAAAATGACGTTGGTCCGCTTTGAATTGATGTTGTGAACAATTGATTTCAGATTAGGGATTTTGCTTTTAATCGCCTCAATCAGCTGCTGTTGTTTTGGCAGCTCTTTGCCTCTCGTAATGAGGACGACCATGATGTCCCCGGTCTGTTTGCCGTAGCGGGCGACGACATGGCGCAACGTACCGCGGTGCTTGTCTTCGTCATAGCCGCGAATGCCGAGCTCCTTGGCGATCTGCTTCACTGTACGGATGATGGCGTCATTTTCTTCATGCTGAATCAAGCATTCATCCATATCAATGATCCGATGGCTGCGCTCCTGATAGAAGCCGGCAATCAGTCCGCCTTCCCGTTCTCCGACAGGAACCTGTGATTTGTTGCGGTAGCGCCATGGCTCGTCCATGCCGAGCGTCGGATGAACTGGAATGCCGGTAATCCCACCAATCCGTTCCAGCACATCCTTGACCTGCTTTTGCTTGACGCGAAGCTGAGCCTCGTAGCTCAGATGCTGAAGCTGACAGCCGCCGCATTGTTGATAGATGGGACAGGAGGGTTCGACGCGATCCGGACTGGCTGTTTCGATGCTGAGCAGGCGGGCAAAGCCGTAGCCTTTGTTTGTTTTGATAACTTTTATTTGCACGACCTCACCAGGGAGCGCTTTTGGAACAAAGAGCGTGTAGCCCTCAACCTTGGCTACTCCCGCGCCTTCGTGGGTGAGATCTTCTATTTTCACTGTAAGCTGTTGATTCTTTTGTACAGGTGGCTGTTGTTTTATCATGTTTGTCCGTCCTTTTTGGTCAAATTTCTGCTCATTATTGTACCACAAATCAAGGAGCGGTTTCTTTCCTGCCGGTTTTAGTCTTTTTTCTGCAATGGAAGATAAATGTCGTACTGAAGATATTCTTTCGAGGCGTTGTCTCTGCTGCGGTCATAGCGTTCTATCGTTAATGCGCTCGGGTTCTGCCGATAGCCGTTCTCCCTTATCCAGGAAAACATTGTGCGGTAAGTGGCGGTGACTTCAGCAGCCGGGCCTTGATGCGTTGCTTTCGCGTACGATTTTCCCGGAATCTGAAAGCCTGTCATCCCGCTTGGCATCGTCCGCAGTTCATCAACTGCCAAGGTGACGTAATAGGTGAATTCCGTTTCACGGCTATGAAATGGCGCATAAATCCATTCCATAGTGACAGGAGCTTCGATTTCAGCAAGACGCTGCTCAAATTGCGAGAATAAAAGCGGAATTTCAGACGAATTCGCATATGGACCACTCCACGCGAAGCCGACTACATAAAGATTTTCTAGCGTCACTACTTGAATCTCCATGATACTCCCCCTCCATTTTCAATTAAATGTTATTCGTTTCGACATTGATATGATAGGGATTGGTGCACTGGCGTTTCTCCATCTCATTGATCCCCGAGGCTACATTGGAAGGCTGCACAGCTTTATTTTCCAGCTTATAGGCCGGAGAAGAAAAAAGCTGTCGCCCCGTGTAAAGGACGCTACCTCTTCTCCACTCCGATCCCTGATGAAATAACCACGTAAGAAAAGCGCGTAGCATCCTTTCTTAGAAGTGGCTTTCGGGACGCTACAATCATTTAAGGATCGCTTGAAAGAACCCCGCTTTCAGCCATCCGTGTAACGCGCGAAGCAGACGCCCCGAATTATCCCGAAAAGGTCGCCAGTCGTTATTCTACAGACAGCTTCCCCGCTGCGTTTCATTTTGCCAAAAGGTATTTTTCCTTTCAGCAATCCGGAAAACGGGGGTTTGGAGTCAGCCCATCACTCAAAGAAGCAGGAAAGCAACAGGTTACTTTTTCTTCAGCTTTCTTTCCTTAGGGGTGAGCATGTGAAAATGGTGATACATGTTGACGAATTCAGCAGGTAAAATACCACCATATTCGCCGTCCAAATTCAACTGCATTTTTCCTTCAACCTGAATCTTAATTCTGTTAGCCTGGACATATTTTACTTTTGGATGATGAAGATGCTCTCCCCGTAAAGTTAAGGTTGCGAGGCGTAAGAGATCTGGAAAGGATAGTTTCTCCACGATAATAAAGTCAAACATCCCGTCCTGAAGGGAGGCGTCGGGGGCGAGCTTTTCAAATCCGCCGACAGAATTCGTATTGGATACGAGAAAAATCATAATTTCACCCTCGTATAGCTTGCCGTCATATTCGATCCGGACATTTGTCGGCGCGATTTGCGGCAGTTTCTCGATCCCTTTAATATAGTAGGCAAGCTGCCCGATCGCGGTTTTCAGCTTGCTCGGCACTTCATAGGTCAGCTCTGTCAGCGTTCCGCCGGCAGCAATATTAATAAAGTAGCGGTCATCAATCCTCCCGACATCAATCGGTTCGATATGCTCGCCGGCCAGCACATCACACGCTTTCTCAATATCGCGCGGAATGCCGAGAGCGCGTGCAAAATCATTTGTCGTGCCGGCCGGAATGAGGCCAAGCAGCGGGCGCTCCTCTAAATCGGCCAACCCGTTGACGACTTCAAACATTGTTCCGTCCCCACCGGCTGCGACGACAAGGTCATAGCCGTTTTCACCGGCTTTGCGGGCGGCCCTTTTGGCGCAGCCTTCCCCGGTCGTCGCGTGAGCTGATGTTTCATAGCCGGCTCCTTCAAGCCGGTCAAGAACATAGGCGAGATTTTTACGGATCTGTTCCCGCCCTGAGGTTGGATTGTAAATGAGCCTAGCTCGTTTCATGTCGCATCCCCTACTTACAAAAAGTTAACATGATCCACTTTTTGTCATTATTTTTCTGTCCTTATTGTACCGCTTTTCACGAGGAACGACAAATGAATAAGAAAACCGCAGAGCGGCTTTTCTTAGAAGCGGCGTGCGGAGCCGTTACCATCTTTTACGGAGGGTTGAAAACGGGATTTCTTCAGCCCTCCGCGTAACGCGCGAAGCCGCCGCCCTTCCTCGAATCAGCCCAAAAATCTTATCCTTTCTTATCGTTTAAAAAAGATCCTGAGACAAAACTAGCTTTGGACCTACTGGCAATGGCTTCACACGCCACAAGCCCGTTGTGAGAAACCCACTCACAACGGGCTTTAAAAGAGCGTGGCGGTTCCGCTCATTGCTTAGAGAGGCTGGGAAAAAGGTAAAAAAACAACCTTTTGTCCCAGCCTCCTTCTTTTCTCTTATCGTTTCGCGATTTCTTCAAGCAGCAGCTTGTTGACCATTGGCGGGTTGGCTTTTCCTTTGGAGGCTTTCATAATCTGGCCGACTAAGAAGCCAATTGCCCGGTCCTTCCCGTTCTTATAGTCGTCGATCGACTGCTGATTCTGGTCGAGAACCTCGATGACCATTTTGCGCAGTTCGCCTTCATCTGAGATTTGAACAAGGCCTTTATCCTTGACGATTTGTTCAGGATCTCCACCTTCTTCAATCAGGTCCTTAAAGACCTTCTTCGCGATCTTCGATGAAATCGTTCCTTTTTCGATCAGCTGAATCATTTTTGCCAAGCCTTCCGGCGTGAGCGCGACATCGGCAAGCTCCTTTTGTTCAGCGTTCAAGTAGGCGGAAACTTCACCCATCAGCCAGTTCGAGGCAAGCTTCGCATCCGCTCCTTTGGCGATCGTCTCTTCGAAGAAATCAGACATTTCCTTTGTCAGTGTGAGTACCATCGCATCATAGGCCGGCAGACCAAGCTGTTCGACATAACGCTGCTTGCGCTCGTCCGGAAGCTCAGGAATCTCGGCACGAATGCGCTCCTTCCACTCCTCGTCGATGTGAAGCGCCACGAGATCAGGCTCAGGGAAATAGCGATAATCATCGGAGCCTTCCTTGACGCGCATTAATACCGTTTTATTCCCGGCTTCATCGTAGCGACGCGTTTCCTGCTCGATGATTCCACCGGAAAGAAGGACCTGTTCCTGACGTTTTTCTTCATATTCAAGCCCTTTGCGGACGAAGTTAAACGAGTTAAGGTTCTTCAGCTCCGTCTTCGTGCCGAACTTCTCCTGTCCGACCGGGCGCAGAGAAATATTCGCGTCACAGCGCAGCGAGCCTTCCTCCATTTTACAATCGGACACACCCGTATATTGAATGATCGACTTCAGCTTCTCTAAGTAAGCATAAGCCTCGTTTGGAGTGCGAATGTCCGGCTCGGAGACGATTTCAATGAGCGGTGTTCCTTGACGGTTAAAGTCAACCAGTGAGTAGCCGTTACCGGAGTGAGTCAGCTTGCCGGCATCCTCTTCCAGATGAAGCCGCGTAATTCCGATGCGCTTCTTCTGACCGTCAACCTCAATTTCAATCCAGCCATGCTCGCCAATCGGCTTATCAAACTGGGAAATTTGGTAGGCCTTCGGGTTATCCGGGTAAAAATAGTTTTTACGGTCGAACTTCGTGTCGGTTGCGACTTCACAATTCAATGCCATCGCCGCTTTCATCGCAAATTCAACTGCCGATTTGTTTAATACAGGCAATACGCCTGGATAACCAAGATCAATGACACTTGTATTCGTGTTCGGCTCTGAACCGAAATGGTTCGGACTGGCTGAGAAAATCTTTGATTCTGTTTTTAGCTCAACGTGAACTTCAAGTCCAATAATCGTTTCAAAATTCATCGTTATCCCCCCTTACAATGCCGGTTTTTGTTTATGATAGTCTGTCGCTTGTTCAAACGCATGGGCGACGCGGTAGACGGTGCTTTCATCAAAATGCTTGCCGATAATTTGCAGGCCGAGCGGAAGTCCATCCTGGAAGCCGCATGGAATCGAAATTCCCGGTACACCGGCAAGGTTAACCGGAATCGTCAAAATATCATTGGCATACATCGTTAGTGGATCATCTGTCTTTTCACCGATTTTAAAGGCAGGTGTCGGCGTCGTTGGTCCAACGATGACATCGTACTTTTCAAATACATCCTCAAAGTCCTTTTTAATCAACGTCCGGACTTGCTGGGCTTTTTTATAATAGGCATCATAGTAGCCTGAGCTTAAGGCAAATGTTCCGAGCATGATCCGGCGCTTCACTTCATTACCGAAGCCTTCGGCGCGCGTCTGCTTGTACATTTCCATCAGATTCGTTGCATTGTCGGTACGATAGCCGTAACGTACCCCGTCAAAGCGGGACAGGTTGGCGGAAGCCTCAGAGGAAGACAGCAAATAATAGGTGGCCAGCGCGTACTTCGAGTGCGGAAGGGAAACCTCTTCCCATGTCGCGCCCTGAGCTTCAAGCACTTTAAGTGCATCGAGCACCGACTGCTTCACGGATTCCTGAACACCTTCACCTAAATATTCTTTAGGAACGGCAATCTTCAAGCCTTTTACATCGCCGGTGAGAGCCGAAAGGAAATCAGGCACTTCGACATTCGCCGATGTTGAATCCATCGGATCAATTCCAGTGATGGCTTGCAGCAAATAAGCGTTATCCTCTACAGTACGGGTAATCGGTCCAATTTGATCAAGGGAGGAAGCAAACGCTACTAACCCGTAACGCGAGACACGTCCATATGTAGGTTTTAAGCCGACGACACCACAGTAGGCTGCCGGTTGGCGAATCGATCCGCCCGTATCCGAACCAAGGGCAAATGGCACTTCTCCGGCGGCGACGGTCGCCGCCGAGCCGCCGCTTGAGCCGCCTGGTACATAATCGAGATTCCAAGGGTTTTTCGTTTCCTGGAAAGCGGAATTCTCCGTTGAAGAACCCATTGCAAATTCATCCATATTCAGCTTTCCAATCGTGATCGCCTGAGCGTCAGCAAGCTTTTGAACAACGGTCGCATCGTAAATCGGGTCAAAGTTTTCCAAAATGCGGCTGGAGCATGTTGTCCGCAAACCTTTTGTGACGATGTTGTCCTTCACACCGATCGGCATACCAAATAAAAGCCCACGTTCACCGCCTGAGCTAAGTGCCTCGTCCAGCTCTGCAGCATAAGCGCGCGCCTTTTCTTCGTTTAATGTGACAAACGCTTTCACTTTATCATCGACTTCTGTGATGCGCTTGTATGATTCATCAACAAGATCAGAGACTTTCACTTCTTTCTTTTGAAGCATCGTATGAAGCTCTGACATCTTATGGTCAAATAATGCCATCTTGCTTTTCCCCCCACCTATTCTATAATTGACGGCACCCGTACTTGGCCATCCTCATGGTCTGGTGCATTCTTTAATACCTCTTCAACCGGCAAGCCTTTTTCCGGCTTGTCCTCACGAAGGACATTCTTCATATCGAGAACATGTGAAGTCGGCTCAACACCAGTGGTATCAAGCTCATTCAGCTGCTCCGCAAATGAGATAATTGCATCAAGCTGCTTTGTGAACATTTCTGCTTCTTCATCAGTAATCGCAAGTCGTGCCAGATGCGCTACATGCTTTACTTGATCTGCTTGGATTCGGGACATTTCTTCATTCACCTCCGCGTAAATTCGAACGTATTGACAATATCATTAATGATACCAAATTCCGCCCCTCTAGGCAACAAAGCCCAGTAGAGGAGGCCGGAATTCAGTACGCTGTTTGACTCAGGTATACGTTGAGTCATTACATAAATTAAAAAACAGGGAACAGTTTTTGTTCCTCTCGAACGATTCTGTTTGTCCCAGCCCTGACTTAAATAATCGGTGTTTTTGCTTGCTCGTATTCTGCCTCGATTTCTTTAGAAGGCGCTTTGTCGAGCAGGCTGAAAAGAATAATCGCGAGCGAGGCGAAGACGAAGCCAGGAATGATTTCATACAGCTCTAGCAGCGGATAGTGGGCGCGTTCAATTCTAAACCAGGTGTCAAGCTCGGCCCAAATAATAACCGTCATACCGCCGACAATCATTCCCGCCAGTGCTCCATTACGCGTCATTCGCTTCCAAAATAACGCCAGCAGCAGCACCGGACCGAAGGCGGCTCCGAAGCCGGCCCACGCATAGCCAACGAGATCGAGCACTGAACTCTCGGGATGATAGGCAAGCCAGACTGCTACAAGGGCGATGAACACGACGCCGAAGCGGCCGATCCAAACAAGCTCCTGCTGGGAGGCATTTTTGCGTACAAATCCTTTATAAACATCCTCCGCCAGCGCGCTCGATGATACGAGCAGCTGCGAATCAATCGTACTCATGATCGCCGACAAAATCGCCGCTAATAAAAAGCCGGACACCCACGGATCAAATAAAAGCTGACTAAATACAATAAAAACCGTCTCATGACTGCCTTCAGCAAGCGGTTGACCGGCGATGCCATTTGCTGAAAAATAAGCGATCCCGACAAAGCCGGTGAAAATGGCGCCAAACAGGGAAAGCACCATCCACGTCATCCCGACAGCCCGCGCCTTCGGAATTTCGCGTACCGATTTCACCGCCATAAAGCGGGTAACGATATGCGGCTGTCCGAAGTAGCCAAGCCCCCAGGCAAGCAGGGAAACAATTCCGATCACCGTCGTGCCTTGAAAGGCATCTAAATACGATGGATCGATTGCGCCAACGGCCTGAACGGTTTCATTCCAGCCACCCATCTCAGCCATCGCCCGCAGCGGAACGATAATGAGAGCGAGAAACATTAAAATCCCTTGAAAGAAGTCGGTCCAGCTCACCGCTAAAAAGCCGCCTAAAAAGGTGTAGGAAATAATGACGAGCGCCCCAATCCATAACGCCTGCGTATAAGGCATGTCGAAGGAAGCTTCAAACAGGAGCGCGCCACCGACGAGTCCCGAGGATGTGTAAAAAGCAAAGAACACGAGGATGACGAGTGCCGAAATAATCCGCAATGCCTTCGTACGATCATGGAAACGGTTTTCAAGAAATTCAGGCAAGGTGATTGAATCTTTGGCGACAGCCGTATATTGACGGAGGCGTGCCGCAAGAAACTGCCAATTCAAATACGCCCCAATCGCCAGTCCGACGGCGATCCAAATTTCCGTCATGCCGCCGAGATACATCGCCCCCGGCAAGCCGAGCAAAAGCCAGCTGCTCATATCGGAAGCGCCCGCGCTTAACGCCGCCACACTTCCGCCAAGACGCCGTCCCCCAAGTACATAATCTGATAAATTATTCGTCATCCGGTAAGCAATGAAGCCAATTAGCAGCATACCGGCCAAATAAACAATAAAGGTTAACAGCGTTGCCAGTTCCATCTTATTCTCTCCCTCCTCTTCGTAATGTGATAAGTGATAAGACGATTAATAATGGCATCGGTACAAATAACAAAATCCAAGTCGCTGTCGTCAGCTGATCGTCCACTTTCCCTCACCTCCTGTTATTCCATATGCATGAAGAGTGTATCGTAGTATTCCCGGAGAACGAGCGGACGATTACCACGATAACACAATATTATTATCTGAACATTTTTTTATTTATTTACGATTTTATAAGATGTATAACTATCCATTTCTTGTATGTAAGCTTTGCGAGTGAAAAACACAAAATGAATAATCATCCATACATATCATTAATTATTCATTTCTTTTCCCGACAATCAAAACCACCCGTGAGAACGGGTGGTTTGTTCTACGGCTGGAAGCCTTTGTTGCTGACCAGACCCTAAAGGGCCACTGAACGGTTCGCCATTTGTACTTCTTCTACTGGCCAGACCTCAAAGGC
>NZ_JAMBOS010000144.1 GCF_023715705.1 Halalkalibacter oceani | reverse complement strand
ATGACGGGAACGAAGTCAGTTGCTTTGTTCAGTTTTGAATGAATTCTTTTGCTCCTGCGATTACTCGTCGCAAGGCTGCATGAAGTCATTCGAAGAAGAAGGTCATGACGGAATTGAAGTCAGTTGCCTTGTTCAGTTTTGAGAGGATTCAATACTCTCTATCATACTTTGACAAAGAGAATCAAGCAGATCGAGGAAGC
>NZ_JAMBOS010000143.1 GCF_023715705.1 Halalkalibacter oceani | reverse complement strand
AGGAAGCACATGGTCGAAGGTATGGAGCGTAGTTCTCTTGGTGACATGACCGAGATCCATGAAGCTGACGAAGAGCTGCGCCGTTTATCTGCCGTCACTGGGTTCTTTGAAAACTAGATCATGATAACAAGTAAGTTCATCGGAGTCTTGTTCACATATCAACAAGATGAGATCGAACGAACGTCAAGAATTCTAAGGCAATG
>NZ_JAMBOS010000142.1 GCF_023715705.1 Halalkalibacter oceani | reverse complement strand
CTCAAATTATACAGATTCTTGAATGGGAAGGGCTGGCTGAACCAGGACAAATCAAAAGGTCAACCCTTCAGGAAAAACTGACGGAAAAGGGTTACAGTACACGACAAATGAGACTCTATTCCCAGACAGGAGTAGCCGCCCGAAGGTTTCAGAAACGACATCGCAACCAACTCTGGCAATCAGATATCAAGTATGGTCCTTACTTGC
>NZ_JAMBOS010000141.1 GCF_023715705.1 Halalkalibacter oceani | reverse complement strand
GGCGATAGCGAAGAGGTCACACCCGTTCCCATGCCGAACACGGTCGTTAAGCTCTTCAGCGCCGATGGTAGTTGGGGGCTTCCCCCTGCAAGAGTAGGACGTTGCCGGGCGATAAAGTACAATCCAAACGGATTGTACTTTTTTTATTGCACAAAAGATAACGCACAAGGCCTGAAGAGCACTCGTTCGGAAGAACGAGCAGCTTCTATGA
>NZ_JAMBOS010000140.1 GCF_023715705.1 Halalkalibacter oceani | reverse complement strand
CATTGTCTAAAAAACGACCTTTTGATAAAGATCGTTTTTGGCAAAGAGATTCGAG
Organism: Halalkalibacter oceani; assembly: GCF_023715705.1. Classification (GTDB taxonomy): domain Bacteria; phylum Bacillota; class Bacilli; order Bacillales; family Bacillaceae_D; genus Halalkalibacter; species Halalkalibacter oceani_A. The sequence continues at coordinate 169 of NZ_JAMBOS010000140.1, read as the reverse complement.
CAGGTCGAGGAAGCAAGTGTTCGAGGAATGGAACGTAGTTGTCTACGTGACATGACCGAGAAACACGAAGCTAACGAAGACATGCGAAGAAGATCTGCCGCCAAAATTGGTTAAGTTAGAAAGGGCGCACGGTGAATGCCTTGGCACTAGGAGCCGAAGAAGGACGCGA
>NZ_JAMBOS010000139.1 GCF_023715705.1 Halalkalibacter oceani | reverse complement strand
GAGTGGAGATAGTGGAACGGGAAAAACGACGACAATCCGTAAGTTTGTGGACAAATTGGATAAAGGCAAATTCCACGTTCTTTATCTATCCGACTCTAAGTTAACTCCTCGCCATTTTTACAAGGGGCTACTGGAACAACTGGGCTCTGAAGCGAAGTTTTATCGAGGAGATGCAAAACGGCAACTTCATCGTGAGATTGAATTAATGAAAGGCATACGAGGAC
>NZ_JAMBOS010000138.1 GCF_023715705.1 Halalkalibacter oceani | reverse complement strand
TCATGGATCTCGGTCATGTCACGTAGAGAACTACGCTCCATTCCTTCGACCATTTGCTTCCTCGATCTGCTTGATTCTCTTTGTCAAAGTATGATAGAGAGTATTGAATCCTCTCAAAACTGAACAAAAGAACCGAAGCGTTCCTTACACAGCTGGTGTGTAAGTTCGATTAGAGTATAAACTCCATAGAAAGGAGGTGATCCAGCCGCACCTTCCGATACGGCTACCTTGTTACGACTT
>NZ_JAMBOS010000013.1 GCF_023715705.1 Halalkalibacter oceani | reverse complement strand
ACTGAGACTCATCCGGATTTAATCTATTCTTTGTACGCATAAATAAACACCAACCAATATAGTTTATACGTCTATTATAACGCACTTTTGCGATTGGTGTTGTTTATTCCGTCTAAGAAAAAAAACGAACGAAATCGACCCGTTCTAACCAATATGAAATGACAAAAGAAAAAGGAGGGGAGAGCCTTGGATGACGAGCAGCAGCAGTTGGCGATATTGATCGGCCAAATCCGAATGGGAAGGCAGGAGGCATACAGTGATTTGTATGAGCGCACTGTCCAAGATGTGTATAAAAACGTTCATTTCCTGGCAGACAATAAAGCGGATGTCGATGATATTGTACAGGATAGCTTTATTCAGGCTTTTAAAGCATTGGACAAATTTGAGATAGAGCGGCCGTTCAAGCCGTGGCTGCTTGGGATTGCGATTAAGAAGGTTCACGCATACCGCCGCAAAAAATGGATGAGGCTGCGGACGATAAAGCGGGCAGAGGAACAGGCAATAGGTAATGAACATTTTCTGTTTCATCAGGCGGATGAGAGGCTGGCTAACGATGATTTATTTCGTTCGATTGAACAGCTACCATTTAAGCTGAAGCAGGTTGTAATCCTCCACTATTTAAACGATTATTCTCAGGAGGATGTTGCCGGCATTCTCGATATCCCAATCGGTACGGTGAAATCCCGGGTTCATGCAGCATTGAAAAAGCTGCGGCAAAAAGAAGAGATCAGACAAAACGATGTTGAGAGAGTGAGGAATGTTCAATGAATACAGAAGAGCGTATCCGGCACGTCCTGAAGACAAAGGCAGAGGGAGTGGAAGCGCCGGCGGAGTTGAAAGAGAAAGTACTGCGCCGGGCGGGAGTAAGTCGGAAGTTTCCAAAGCGTGTTGCCAGTTTGCTGCTGGCGGCGATCATAATTTTGCCGACTAGCGCGTTCGCCTATCAGATCTTTCTCGCCGACGATGTTTACGGCTCATTCGCAAACGTCCAAAAGCATATCGCCGGATTTACAATGGAAAGCTACTTGCTGATTGATGCCAAGTTGGCGCAGGCCAAGGGTGTACTCGGTCAGGAAGAATATGAAACATTTAAAGAGCTGGCGCGTTCGATTGTCGCCGCAAAGATGGAGTATGGCGATCCCTATGGAAACATCAATTACGACGAGCTGCCAGCTGATCTATATGTAGAAGAAAAAGCGACTTTATTAGCAGCACAGCCTTATTTTGACCGTCTGAACGGCCTTCCTGTACTGGAATCATTGCTGACAGAGGCAGAAATGGATGCCTATATTGAGGCGGTGATGAAGCACCAGACGATTATGGCGAAAAGTGGCATTAATACAAGTGAGGGAATCGGGCGGGAGCAGATTCCGGCTGAGTTGCAGGCTGAGTATGATCAGGTTAGGGCCACGCTGGATCATGTTCACACCTTGCAGGTTGGTTATTAGCTTCAAATGAGGCGGAGGTTTCGTCCTGTACAAAGCGAACAGGAAGCCCCCGCTTCTTTGCTCATTTAAAATCAAGTGCAGATCCTCGTTCTTGTTCCTTCAGGTTGACAGAAAAAAACAAAAGCAGTATAATTATTTCAAATTCGAGATAAATGACATGGAGGTAATAGAGATGAACGAGCTAAAAGGGGTGCATCACGTTACAGCAATTACGAGCAGCGCGGAAGAGAATTATCAGTTTTTTACGTACGTGCTTGGCATGCGCCTCGTAAAGAAAACCGTCAACCAGGATGATATTCGAACATATCACCTGTTTTTTGCCGATGATACAGGAAGTCCGGGAACGGATATGACATTCTTTGATTTTCCGGGAATTCCAAAAGGTTCTCATGGAACGAATGAGATTTCAAAAACATCATTCCGTGTTCCGAGCGACGCGGCGCTTGATTATTGGGTAAAGCGTTTTGATCGGCTGGAAGTGGAGCATACGGGAATTAAGGAGCAATTTGGTAAAAAGACGCTGTCATTTGTTGATTTTGATGATCAGCATTATCAGCTTATTTCAGATGAAAACGACTCCGGTGTAGCATCCGGTACGCCTTGGCAAAAGGGACCGGTTCCGCTGGAGTATGCGATTACAGGTCTGGGTCCGATCTTCATCAGAATCGCAAACTTTGATGCTTTTAAGGAGCTGCTAGAGAAGGTGATGCTGTTTAAGGAGATTGCTGAGGAAGGTTCTTTCCACTTGTTTGAAGCAGGGGAAGGCGGAAACGGGGCGCAAATCATCGTCGAGCATAACACGGTGCTTCCTCAGGCTCGTCAAGGCTTCGGTACGGTTCACCATGTCGCATTCCGGGTCGAGGACCGAAGTGTGCTGGAGGAATGGATTAACAGACTGCCCCGCTTTGGTCTGCAAACATCAGGCTATGTCGACCGGTTCTTCTTTGAATCGATGTATACGCGGGTTGCGCCGCAAATCTTATTTGAGCTGGCGACGGACGGCCCGGGCTTTATGGGCGATGAGCCATATGAGACGTTGGGAGAAAAGCTTTCCCTTCCGCCGTTTTTGGAAGGAAAACGTGAGCAAATTGAAAGCATCGTCCGGCCGATTGATACGGTACGCAGTACAAAGGAATTTGTGAAGGAATAAGGAAGTGGAAAAATTTCTGTCCAGTCTATGGAAGTAAAACAGCCGGTCTGAAGGACTTTCTGAAAATCGTAAGAATAGGCGGTCCAGATCGCCGATCCGAGTTATCCCGAAAACCTTTTTGGGATAACTTTTTCTTTTGGAAATAAAATGGTTTAGTGAGTAGAGAAAGCGGGAAAAAATAAAATGGGTTTTTTACGTTGAATGGAAAGGATGAGGGGATGGACGAGTGGTTTTCAACCGATACGTGGCTGGCTGAATGGATAGGCATAGGTAATGACATTCTTTGGACATATGTGCTCGTAGGCTTTCTTTTGCTTTTGGGGCTTTATTTGACGATACGAATGAATTTTGTTCAGTTTCGTTTGCTGCCGACGATGATTCGTGAACTGATTGCAGGAACGGATCGGACAGCATTTAAGCAGAGAAAAGGGACGACCCCGTTTCAGGCGTTTGCGATCAGTACGGCGGCGCGCGTCGGTACAGGAAATTTGGCCGGGGTGGCGATCGCGATCTCGGTTGGCGGACCTGGAGCGATATTTTGGATGTGGATCGTTGCCTTGATTGGGGCGGCGACCGGATTTGTCGAAAGTACACTGGCGCAAATGTATAAAGTAAGAGATAAGGATGGCTTTCGCGGCGGACCGGCCTATTATATGGAAAAAGGACTTCGCTCGCGGGGGATGGGGATTCTTTTTGCAATTTTGATGATTCTCTGTTTTGGACTGATTTTCAACGGGGTGCAGACGCATACGATTTCCGATGCTTTTGCTGGAGCCTATGATGTAAATCCGGCTGTTATTGGCGTCGTAATTGCCGTATTGATGGCTTTTATCATTTTTGGCGGTGTGCGCCGGATTGCGGTTGTCGCTGAAGTGATTGTACCAATCTTTGCTATTACATATGTGATTGCGGCTTTAATCATTACTTTTATGAACATATCTCAAGTACCGGCTGTGTTTGCGATGATTTTTTCTCATGCTTTCGGCCTGGAGGAAATGATCGGCGGTGGAATTGGGGCGGCGATTATGAATGGCGTTCAACGGGGCCTGTTTTCCAATGAAGCGGGAATGGGGAGCGCGCCGAATGCTGCTGCGACGGTCTACGTCAGTCATCCAGTCAAGCAGGGACTGATTCAGTCATTAAGTGTGTTGATCGATACGATCGTAATTTGCAGTGCGACGGCCTTTATTATTTTGCTGACAGATGTGTATACAGTTGGGGAAATGGAAGGGATACAATTGACGCAAACCGCATTGGCTGTTCATATTGGCGAATGGTCGACGATATTTGTGACAGTGGCCATCTTTTTCTTCGCTTTCAGCTCTCTGCTTGGAAACTATTATTACGGGCAGGCCAATATTGAATTTATAACTGAAAAGCCGGTGTATCTACTGTTATTTCGTCTCGCCTTTCTGGCGATGATTATCGTCGGGGCGACTAGTGAATTGGAGATCATCTGGTCGATGGCCGACCTCTTTATGGGCTCGATGGCTGTTGTCAATTTAATCGCTGTCGCTCTGCTCGCGCCGATCGCCTTCAAGGCGCTGAAGCACTTCCAGGACCAGGCTCGCAACGGGATTGACCCTGTTTTCTACCGCGACAGCATTCAAGGTGTCTCTAATCTGGAAAGCTGGGATGATCAACAGAAGGAGAAAAACGAATAAAGGCGAAATGCCATATGTGATTTACAGTCATGCCTCGTCTCGAAATCAGAGACGAGGCATTTTTATCTGCTTTAATGTATGGAATTGGATTGATCAAATGGTATCCTTTAAGATAGAAAAGATTACCTCACTTCAAACAGAAGTTCCAGAATTAGAAGAGCATGAAAGGACAATGCCAGTATGGAAAATGTCGGGGTGAATGCGACACTGGGGGAAGTATAGATGAGTTGGAAGCATAAGCACAGATCTATTGGCCGTTTTAGGGTGTACCAAAAGAAAAGTAATTTTTTGGTACACCCTTTGTTCAATGATCTAGGGGAATGACAAGGAGGGGCACTGGCTCTGCACGTTACGTTCTCGCTGAAAGAACCCCGCTTTCATCGAGAACAAAGATCGTTGTAACGGCTCCGCACAGTGCTTCTAAGAAAAGCCGCTATGCGGTTTTCTTAAAGAAAGGAGCATGTACTTACTATGAAAGAAACATATATCTGGTATGCGAGCTATGGCTCGAACTTGAACAGGGAACGTTTTATGTGCTACATCGAGGGAGGCAGGCCGAAGGGATCTGAGAAGACGGAAGTTGGCTGCCGGGACAAGACCCCTCCTCTTAAGGAAGAGACCGATATCATTCATTATCCGCTTTACTTCGCCAAACGTTCAGGCCGGTGGCAGAAGCAGGGAGTGGCCTTTATCGGCTTGGATGAGGAGGAGGATGCCCAGACGTTCAGCAAACGCTATTTGATTACAGCAGAACAATTTCATGATGTTGTCAAACAGGAGAATAACGGCGTTGAACTGGAGCTGAACTTTGATGAGATCATTAACGGGCGCTATCAAAAAGTGCGGGAATCATGGTATGGAACGATTATTCATCTTGGACAGCATGACGGCATTCCGGTTTTCACGTTTACGGCTGACTGGGGGCTGGACGTCGCGTTCACGAAGCCTTCTGTGCCATACGTCTCAATGATCATCGAAGGATTGAAGACCATTGACGGGCTGCGCCATGCTGACATTATGAACTATTTACTCACAAAGCCGGGGATTATCGGCGAATACACAAAGGAAGAGCTTGAGCAGCTTATGAGGTGAAGCATGACTTAAGCTGGTAGCAGCTTTGCGTATTGTGGACGGTTTGTGAGCGGATGGTGCTTTCTGTTGTGTCAAAAAGGGCGGCGAGCTGCTGGATGACAGACTGAAGCAAAAGCGGTGTCGTCTCCTGACCGTAAAAGGGACCGTCATAGCGCCACGGGCCGTCTGTTTCGATCAGTAGTTGCCGGGCTGGCACGAGGCGGGCCAGTTGCTGGTCACGCTGGCGGTAGCAGACTTCCGGGGTCAGTGAAATGTAGTAGCCGGCAGCGGCTATTTGACGGACGACAGCTGGCGGAGCCTTCAGCCAGTGAAAATGCGCATTGGTGATGCCCTTCGCCTGCAGCAGTTGGAGCATGGGCGCAGCCTTATCATGAACAGCATGGAGGGCAACAGGTAGTTCGTGCGTGACCGCATCATCCAATACCTGTCCGACAAAGGTAAGATGGTCTTCAAGCTGGTCCGGCAAATTCGCCAGTTCATAATGCGGGAGGCCGATTTCTCCGATTGCCGTGATCTGGGAACGCTCTGTTTGCAGCAGTCTTCGCCACTCCGCAAAATCACGGGCACCGGGCAGCGGAAATTCAGGATGGAAGCCAATGCAGGCGTGGACAAAATCGGGGAAGCGCTGCTGCAGTGTCAGCGTCTGATAAGAGGAAGCCAGATTTTTGGCAACGGCAATCACACCGGTTATTCCCGCCTGCTGCCAGCGCTCAATCTGCTCCGTCAGCGTTTGTAATGGATAGTCGTCCAGGTGAATATGGGCATCAATCATGGCGTTCGCTCCTTTTTTCTAGCAAGAGTGCTCCTTTATTGTACCAATTTTGGTAAGATGGAGAAAAGAGTGGAGTAGGAGGAGCGTTACTTGAAAAAGAAAAAGCCGCTGTTTTTTATCATTGTGCTGGTCGCTCTTATCGTCCTGTTACATGCTACGCCGGGGCTTGCTTTGCGGACGCATGTGTTTATGCTTGGCTACCCGAAGGCCGCTCTCGCGTCAGGAATTGTCGATGATGACTACCATAATCGCGTCGATCATGATTTTTTTTTCGTCGATCAATGCCAGAGCTTATACATTAACGGAGCCGCCAGTTGAAAAAGCAACACAAGGTGAATTGAGGAATTTTCTTGTCCGCCAAATCGGCTTTTTCTATATTGCTGAATATTATGGCGAGACGTAGAAGGGAGAGGAGGGCGATTTATTGAAAAGGTGGCTACTGTATGTAGTGATTACGGTTTTAGTGCTGGTGGCAGGCGTGTACGTCTTGAAAAGCTTTGAGGAAAAAGCAGCCTATGAATCGTTTCTTTCAGAGCAGCTTGCCAACGACCTTTCCTGGCTCAGCTATTATCTCGTCATAAATCAGCAAATGTATGAGGAAATCGGCGCAAATCAGGCGATTGCCCCGGGCCAGTTGGAACAGCTTTCCGAGCAAAATTCATTTATTGCCGGAACAGCGCAGTCCTATTTGCAGCTGGGCATGAACCTGAAGGCTGACCTACCCGAAATAGGGAAGAATGGTATTGTCAATAATGCATCACAGATTGGGTTTTATAAGATATTCGAGGAAGTGCGTCGGCTTCGCACGTTACACGGATGACTGAAAGAACCCCGTTTGCAGTCATCCTCAAAAGATTGTAACGACTCCGCACGCCGCTTCTAAGAAAAGCCGCTGTGCGGTTTTCTTATGAGCTGGGAGAGCGCGAAGGGATTGAGCTGGTTGTTGACGGTGAGTGGTCCTCACCTTATGCTCTTCGGGAGGAGCCGCTCAAGTTAACAGAGCAGGAGCTTGAACATGTTGCTTTCATTCACGAGTTAAACCGACTATGGTTCGATTTTATCAGTAGGGAAATTGAGGCTGTAGGTGAGGATGGCGTTGATGATACTTTCTTTGACAGCATTGATCCGGTAACAGCTGTTCGTGATCAACAATGGCTTGAACTGCTTATACAGTTAAACGAGATCACCGCCGCTTTCCTGACATCGATTGAAGGCAGTCCTGAGGATATTGGGATTTTGCTTCAGCCAGCGGAAGAGCGATCATGAGAAAAAAGAGTATCTTCATATCATTAGGATGACTTGCAGCCCGTTGTGAGAAACCGTTCACAACGGGCTTTAACAGGTGGGGACTGGGTAAAAATACAATCTTTTTACCCAGTCCCTTTAAAAAGTCTCCTTTACGCCTTTGCGTCATCTCTTTTAGCTGTTAAGCGTCGTTTTTCCTGCAAAAGCCGTTGGAATTCTGCCTCCAGCTCATCCGATGATTCAAGGCTGAGGCGGCTGAGCACCTCGGTAATTTTTTGCTCGATGACGAGCAGCTCGTCGGCGTCGGATGTGGACGGCGGTTTTACCTGTACCTCCCGATAATCGTGATAGCTCCCATCAAAAGCGGCAAGCGTCCGATTCTCAATAATGAGCAGGCGGGTGGCGATATTGGCGACAAATTGTCGGTCATGCGAGACGAAAATGACCGTCCCGCTGAATTCCTTTAGCAGGCTCTCGAGCGCTTCGACCGATGCAATATCGAGATAGTTCGTCGGCTCATCCAGGATGAGCGCCTGACAGCCGCTTGCCAGTAGTTTGGCCAGGGCGACTTTCACCCGTTCGCCGCCGCTTAAGACGGAGACCGGCTTCAGGACATCCTCGCGAAAGAAGAGGAGGCGGGCAAGCATCGTCCTGATGAACGATTCCTCATAGGGGGAGTTCTCGCTGACATTGGCTAAAACCGTTTGGCCGGTGTCGAGCGTCGACAAGTTTTGGCTGAAATAGCCGACGCGGATTGAGGGTGAAATCGTAATACCATCGGCCCCGCTGATCATTTTTTTGACGAGTGTCGTTTTGCCGCTTCCGTTGGCCCCGAGGATTGCCAGCTTATCACCGCCGCGGATATAAAAGCTCGTCTTTTTCCAAAGAGTCCTGCCACCAACGACACCCTCGACTTGTTCAGCGCGGATGATGATTTGCTTTTTGAGCGCCGGTTCATCCGCAGCTTGCATGCTGATTGTTGGCAAATCTTTCACTTTTTCCACCTTTTCCAGCTGCTCGATCCGCGTTTCGATCGCTTTGGCATTTTGCTGAAGCTTTTTCTGCTTTTTGGCGAAATAAGGCTTTGCTCCGGTGATTTTCGCTTCAGATGCGCTGACCTTCTTCGGCTTTTTCGTAGCGCGGGCCGCTTTTCGTTCTTTTTCCTTCAAGGCTTCTTCCAGCTGCCGCTTCTTTTTCTGATATTGCTCATAGGCCTGCTGCTGGCTGCGGCGCTGGAGCTCCTTCTGTTCGGCGTAATCTGAATAGTTGCCTTTGAATTCCGTCAGCTGGCCATCTTCAATTTCCCATATCTTTGTACAGAGAGCGTCGAGAAAGGCGCGGTCATGGGAAACGAGAATAAAGGCTCCCTGCCAGTCACGCAGAATTGATTCGATCCATTCAATATGGGCGGTATCGAGGTTCGTCGTCGGTTCATCGGCGAGCAGTAGGGCGGGGGCGGCGGCCACAGCTTCCTGGATATAAGCCTGGGTGACTTCACCGCCGCTTTTATGCGTGTTCGTATGTTTGAGCTGGGGCAGGAGCCGTCTTGTTGCGCTGGCCTTGATCTGTCCCTCGTCTGGCTGGCGTTCGCCGGCAAGGGCGCGCAGGAACGTTGTCTTGCCGCAGCCATTTCGTCCGACGAGCCCGATCCGGTCTCCGGGTTCTATCTGCAACCGCTCAATATCAAGTAAAAGGCGATCTTTCGCGTACAGCTTTACATGTTGTGCCTCGATCAAATGCATATTCTCATCTCCTTTTCAATCGGTCGGGAGACAAAAAAAGTCTCCCATCTGCTGGACAGAATAGGAGACAGCCCGGTATACGGGTGTGGTCAGCGAAAAAAACGAGCATGATCCCATACCCGTTTTTTGGCTGGGAGCCCATATGCTGAAGCTAATCCTATTCTGAAAACAGCGTTGCGAAGACGGTAAAAAAGCAGACTACTCCCACTGCTATTCCTGTCTTCCAATAACTTGTTTTCGATAAAATAGGATTAAAACTTCATTGTCGTAGGCTCACCCTTTCACTTGTGTTAGTTTTACTTTAAAGAAGATTGCCGCCGCTGTCAACCCACTGTACAACAGACAGACAACCTCCTGTTCAACACTTGATCTGCTGGCTTGTTAGGATCGGCAGGCTGCGGCATACTAGGAGTATGAACAACGCGAGCAAAGGGTGAGCCGGATGGTGGAGAAAGTGTTGATCGTGGAAGGAACGAATGACAGGAAACGGGTAAAGCGGGTGTTAAATGAGCCGGTAGATGTGATTTGTACCTATGGGACATTAAGTGTCACAAAGCTTGAGGATTTGATTTTGCCGATTGAAGATAAGGATGTCTACATATTAGTTGATGCTGATGAGGCCGGGGAAAGCTTGCGGAAACAGTTAAAGCGGGAGCTGCCAAATGCTACTCATTTGTACACCCAGAAAGAATACGGGCAAGTCGAAACGACCCCGTTAGGATACCTCACTGGACTGTTAAGAGGATATTTTAAAGTAAAAGAGCCTTACAAATGAAGGTGAGAATACAAGCGAAGGCTGGAATAGAAGAAAGCTGAGCCAAAAGGGCTTTTCCCTTTTGGCTCAAGCTCTGCAGGTGCTGATTTATTTCTGTACTTTTTTCTCATCAAGGTCATGATGCAGTTCGGTTGCCGGTACTGGAGGGTTTGGTGCTTGTCCCTTTGGCACCGGTTCGGCAATATAGACGAATTCTCCGCTTCCATCGGGAGCGCTGCCCGTTGCCCAGCGGCCCTCGGAGGAAGCATCCCCTTCCGATAAACTCCAGAATTCATAGGCCTCCTGTTGAGCTTCCTGTTCGGCCTCCGGCGGGAAGGAAGCTGGGACGACAATGCCTTTCTTTTCTTCCAGCTCTTCAATCGCCGCAAGCCATTGGTATTGATGATAGCGGTCGCGGGCGAGCATTTTGCGGAACGTTTTTCTGACGCCTTCGTCTTTTGTCATATGATACAAACGGGCAACCTGAAGTCTGCCCTGGCTTTCGGCATGCAGGTTGGAACGCATGTCGGCCAATAAATTACCGCTGGCCACAATGTACGCCCCGTTCCAAGGAACGCCGTTTGAGTTGGTCGGCATCGCGCCAAGCCCGCTAACGAGCAGATGCTGCGGGTTTATTCCTCCCATAATCGCTGCTGTAGCCGGGTCCTTCGCCACTTCTGCCTGGTCTTCCGGAGAAGCGCCGTCGAGCAATTGGCTAATAAGAGAACAGAGCATCTCAACATGTCCGATTTCTTCAGTGCCGATATCCATCAGCATATCTTTGTATTTCTCCTCGCCACGGCAATTAAAGCCTTGGAAAAGATATTGCATCATGACGGTCATTTCACCGAACTGACCGCCGAGCACCTCCTGAATTTGCCGGGCCAGCATTGGATCCGGACCTTCCACTTTCACTTCAAATTGCAGTTCTTTTTGATGTCGAAACATAAGAATAAGCCTCCTTCACTGTTGTCGGTTTTGCAGGTTAAAGAGGGTTTTGACTGCAGTCAGTTGTCCTCCTGTAAGACATGTTGCTGAGCCGGCATGTCTTCTGCTTTCTTTTGTTACCCGACTTGGTAAAGGTGAAACAAATTCTTGCAAAACAAGTCAAACGACCCATTTGATCGCTGGACTATGGTAGAACATAAATCACAGCATAATTCAACATCAGGCTGCTCTTGTTACGAGCCCGCTTTATAGAACGAATGAATGAAGTTGTAAAAGAGCGTCTCCGTTGGCAGCAGCTCGCGGTCAACGGGTGTCACGACGCCGATCGTACGCGGGATTGAGGGATCGACAATCGGGATTTTTACGGTTGAGCGCGGGACGTTGTCGAGCATCGTAACTTCCGGGATGAGCGAAATGCCAAGTCCGGCCGAGGCCAGTCCCTTTAACGCATCGACATCATCTCCTTCAAAGGCGACGGTCGGTTCAAAGCCTTCTTTCACGCAGGCGGAAACGATCATATCGCGAAAAACAAGCCCTTTTGACAGCAAAATTAACGGCTCCCCTTCAAGCTGATGCAGGCGGATCGCCGAGCGGCCGGCGAGCGGGTGAGTGATCGGCACGAGGGCCACGATGTTTTCCGTAAACAAAATTGAGCCGTTGACGCGCGTATCTTCAGTCGGTACGGGACCAACTAAACCCATATTAAAATCGCCATTCATCACTTCCTCAATGACAGTGCGATAGCTGCTCTGTTTCAGCTGGAATTTTGTATCGGGGTATTGCTTACGGAAAGCCGAAATCGCCATCGGCAGCATATAGGCAGCCAAGCTGATTGGAAAGGCGATCCGCACCGTTCCTTTTTCCGGCTCGAGCTCTTCGGCAATCTCCCGCTTGGCCTGCTCAATCAGCCTCATCGCTTTGCTCATTCGCGCATAAAACATCCGCCCCGTCGGAGTTAGCCGCAGGCGTCTTCCTTGCCGGACAAACAGTTTTACGCCTAATTCCTCTTCCAGATTGGCGATTTGCCGGCTGATCGCCGACTGAGCGACAAGCAGACTTTCAGCCGCCTCTGTCATATGTTCAAGCTTGGCAACCTCCATAAAGTAAAGAATCTGTCTAAACTCCACGCGACCTCTCCTTTCATTGATCTCAAAATGAGATTGATTTCATCTTTTATTTATATTGTTACGATTATTGTAACAGTATAAAATGAAATTAAAATAAAAATATTCGGAAATCAGAAATTAAATATAGATAGAAAGAAAAAAGTCGGAGAGAAGGGGATTCCTTAAGATGAATGTGACGAAAGAGAACGAGACTAAGCAAGTAGAGCTTGCGAAAAATTATGTTGATAAAGTATTTTCGAAAGTAGAGCGGCAAAATGGTCATGAAAGTGAGTATCTTCAGGCGGTGAAAGAAGTATTTGACTCACTGGTCCCTGTCCTTGCTGACGAACCGCGTTATATTGAGGAAAATGTGTTAGAGCGGATCGTAGAACCGGAACGGGTTATTATGTTTCGTGTCCCGTGGGTTGATGACCAGGGACAGGTGCAGGTCAACCGCGGCTACCGCGTACAGTTTAATAGCGCATTAGGACCTTATAAAGGCGGACTTCGTTTTCATCCTTCCGTTAACCTAAGTATTATTAAGTTTTTAGGGTTTGAACAGATTTTCAAAAACTCGCTTACAGGACAGGCGATCGGGGGAGGAAAAGGGGGATCCGACTTTGACCCGAAAGGAAAGTCAGACCGTGAAATCATGCGGTTTACACAAAGCTTCATGACCGAGCTTTCCAGACATATAGGCACCGATATTGACGTGCCGGCCGGTGATATCGGCGTCGGCGCACGGGAAATCGGCTTTATGTTCGGCCAATATAAAAAGCTTCAGGGCGGCTTTGAAGCCGGCGTGCTGACAGGGAAAGCGGTCAGCTATGGCGGCAGCTTGGCAAGACCGGAAGCAACAGGCTATGGCGCGGTTTACTTTGTGGAAGAAATGATGAAGGATCACGGACTTAATTTTGCAGGACGTACCGTAGTTGTATCCGGCTCGGGCAATGTTTCGATTTATGCGATCGAAAAGGCGACAGAGCTTGGGGCGAAGGTTGTCGCCTGCAGTGATTCAAATGGTTACATTTACGATCCGGACGGCATTGATCTTCAGACCGTTAAACGTTTGAAGGAAGTCGAAGGAAAGCGGATCAAGGAATACGTCGACAGTCATCCTGGTGCTTTCTATACGGAAGGCTGTGAAGGAATCTGGACATTGCCATGTGAGATCGCGTTGCCTTGCGCGACGCAAAATGAAATTGATGAGGCTGCGGCGGCGCAGATGGTGGCAAACGGTGTTCTCGCTGTCGGTGAGGGAGCGAATATGCCTTCCACTCTCGAAGCGATCAGTGTATTCCACCAGAATCAGGTGCTGTTTGCTCCAGCAAAAGCAGCCAATGCCGGCGGAGTGGCAGTATCGGCTTTGGAAATGGCGCAAAATAGTGCCCGGATGTCATGGACATTTGAAGAGGTCGATCAGCAGCTGAAGAAAATTATGATTGATATTTACCACAACAGTGTGGCCGCGGCGACGAAGTATGGAGAGCCACGCAATCTTGTGTTAGGAGCCAACATCTGCGGCTTCGTGAAAGTAGCCGATGCAATGTTAGCTCAAGGTGTTGTGTAAGTAACGCATAAGCCGAATCGGCAATAGTCAAATCCTGGAGAGAAGTGAATCTCTTCTCTCCAGGTGACTATCAAACAACCTGCTTAAACCCGAAAGACTTTTTCGCGACGACATAAAAATGGAAATGATACTGAATTAAAAAGACTGATTATTCTGAAAAAAGAGGTGATAAGTGTGAAACAAAACTGGGATGAATGGCAGGAGAAAGTTGTCAGCGAGGAATATGTAAAGCCGGAACTGCTCGAAGAAAAGATCAAACGCAAGAACAAAGAAGCAAAGCAAAGACAACTCGCCTATTTCCAAATGAAGGTCAAGACAATCGCGAGTAAATGAAGGTTGAAAAAACTCCCTTACCTTAACGGTAGGGAGTTTTTTTGTGAGAGAATAAAATATAAGATTTCCGGGTTGATTCGAGGGAGGGCGGCTTCGCACGTTACGCAGATGGCTGAAGAAAGCCCGTTTTCAGCCACCTTTAAAAGATGTATTGGCGCTTGTCTCTAGCTGCAGCAGTCCGCCTGACTGTCGTTTACCGGAAGGGTAACACGACAGACGCCGGTTTCCGGCAAATCAAGCTCGACCTGTCTCGCGGCGTTGATATCACCGCAAAGGTAGGCGGTAATTGAGCGGATTTGTTCATAGCCGGTTGCCATTAAGAAAGTCGGAGCGCGGCCGTAGCTTTTCATGCCGGCGATATAAAAATTTTCCTCCGGCTGCTTTAGTTCCCGTTCTCCGTGAGGTCGAACTGTTCCGCAGCTGTGCAAGTTCGGATCAATGAGCGGAGCAAGTGCGGCGATGCTTTCTGTCACCGGGTCGATGTTTAGCCTGAGTTCGCGCAGAAAGGTAAAATCGGGCCGGCTGCCGGCATTGACGATGATTTCATCGATTTGCCCGATTGTTGTCCGCTGCTTGTCGACTAGAGCGTGGATTGTCACTGTCCCGTTCTCCTTTTTCAGCTCTTGAATATAGCAGGAAGTTTTGACGTCGATCAGGCCGGAGTCAACAAGCTGGTGGATGCGGGTGCCGAGCTCGCCCCGGGCTTGCAACGCATCCTTTTCTTCGCCGCCGTATGCCTGCTCAACCTGTTCCTTACGCATCAGCCAGATAATATCGGTTGCTGGTGCTGATTCCTTTAATTTGGCGAGATCGAGCAGGACATTTAAGGCGGAGTGCCCACTTCCGACGATGGCGATCCGTTTGCCACGGTAACGCTTTTCGTCTTTACCGGTAACATCAGGAATGCCGTAAGCGAGATGAGAGGAAAGAGTACGCTCCTCCTTCGTCCAGACCTGATCGGCATAAGCGGGATTAGGCTGCCCCCAGGTGCCGGTTGCGTCGATTACAGCCTTTGCGTGGTAACGCTTCGTCCGGCCCTGTTTATTTTCGCTATAGATCACAAAAGGAGACTGACCGCGCTTCGCGTTTTTCATTTTATCGCTGTTTTGTTTGCTGATTGCCGTTACTCGTGTATCCAAGTACAGATATGGCTTGATTTCAGGTAGGGCGGCGAGAGGCCGCAAATAGTCCTCCACAAGCTCTTTACCAAGGGGGAGAGCATCTTTGTCCGGCGCTCTCCAGCCGTGCCTGGAGAGCAGCTGTGCCGAGATTTTATCGATATTGTAGCGCCATGGGGAGAAGAGGCGGACATGGCCCCACTGGAGAACGTGGTGACCAATGTTGCTGCCTGCTTCAAACACGAGAAATGGTTGACCGCGGTCGGCTAAATGAGCGGCGGCGGCAAGTCCGACAGGTCCTGCGCCGATAATTGCGATCGGAAGGGGCGGGTCTGGCTGGATTGTTCGTTCTTCAGAGAGCGGTTGTTTGATCGGCTCACAGCAACTGTTTGATAAAGGGATCTCGATTTTCATTTTCAAGCTCCTTATAATTTAATTGTAAATTGCAAGTATATAAAATGGGTGTCAAACACCCAGGCTTAGCGCTTCTGACTGCTTCTGTTCTGCTACATTAAAGGCTGGCAGCAGACGGTTGCTTTCGCCATTGCATCGTTTAGTCGCTTGATCGAACGGAGAACAATTTCTTTTTCAAATTCATTCATATCAGAAAAGACTTCTTCTAAATAAGCATTCATTCGTTCGTCGATCATTTTTACCATCGAGGTTCCTTTTGGTGTCAGGGAGAGGATGGCCACTCGTTTGTCCTGCTCGGCAGGGGTTTTCTGAACGAGATTGCGCTTCATTAACGTTTGAATTTGCCGGCTGAAGGTTGTAATGTCCATTGCTAGTGTTTCGGCGATTTGCTGCATAGACGGTTCGTGTTGTTTATCGATTTCGTAAAGGATATGACTCTGGGCGAGTGAGAGGTCAACGTCGCCGATGGAGCAGCAGTTTTTGTCGAGAAATCCGAAGCGTCTTGTCATCGTTTGAAATAATTCTCTTTTGTTTTCCATCTTCCACCTCCTATAAAAGGTTATAACCTATTTATTTGTATTTTGCAAGTATTGTATACTTAAGTTAAGGAACTATTTTGAGAGGAGACATTCAAGTGAAGATTGTGATCCGGACAATGAAACGGGATGATTGGGAACAGGTGCGAGCGATCTACGAGGCAGGAATTGAAACGGGAAAGGCGACCTTTGAAACGAAGGTACCTGAGGCATATGACAACTGGCTTAAGGAAACGAATCCGGCCTGCTGTCTGGTCGCAGTGCAGGAGCAAACGATAATTGGCTGGAGTAAGGCTTCTCCTGTGTCCGAACGTTGTGTTTACGCGGGCGTCGGGGAGGTCAGTGTTTATGTCGAAGAGGAAGCGCGCGGTTTAGGCGTCGGTGCCCGTTTGCTGCGGCAACTGATCATGGTAACAGAAGAAAACGGCTATTGGACATTGCAGGCGTCTATTTTTCCGGAAAATGAGGCCAGCCTTTCTTTGCATAAAAAGAATGGCTTTCGAGAAATCGGCAGACGGGAACGCATCGCCCGGCTTAATGGAATTTGGCGGGATACAGTGCTGTTAGAGAGACGGAGCAACAGAGTCGGACTTGGATAAAGTTGTTTATTACAGCTATTTTTGGGTAGAGTAAGAAAGGAGTTTTTAATCGGGTTGAAAGTGAGCGATTACTATGAAAAAAAGGATAAATCAAGATGAAGCAGGCGGGAATGCCTCCCCGCGCTATCGTGCGCGGAACCTGTGGTCAGGGATTTTGTTTGGACTTGGTCTAGTCGCGTTTGTGGACGAGGCGGTCTTTCATCAGCTGTTGCATTGGCATCACTTCTATGATAGAGCAACAACCGAAATTGGCTTAATCTCAGATGGGCTCTTCCATGCCTTCAGCTGGTTTGCGACGATCGCGGGTCTCTTTTTGTTCGCGGACTTGCGGAGAAGAAATGCTTTATCCCGCGGAATATGGTGGGGCGGTGTACTTGTTGGCGGCGGGGGATTCCAATTATATGACGGCATTATCCAGCATAAGTTGATGAGGATTCACCAGATCCGCTACGTTGACAATGTGATCGTTTATGATGTGATCTGGAATGTGCTGGCACTTGTGATGATTGCCATCGGCTTGTTGGTGCTTCGCCGATCAAATAGACAGGACACGACAGAAAGGAAGGTTCAGGTCTGATGCAGGATGCACATTCCTTTCATCACGGCCACGAAATGCCTGGTGTACATGTTGAAATGGCCCTGCTTGCGCAGCTTCTGCTGGCATTGCCGTTCGTGCTTGCGCTCCTTTTTTATGTCAGCGCCGTGTACGTTACGAATCGCCGTTTTAAACGCTGGCCGCTTCATCGAACCGTTTTATGGATCGTCGGAGTTGGATGTGCCTTAGCAGCGGTAATCGGTCCATTGGCGGAAAGGTCGCATCATGATTTTGCGGCTCATATGACCGGTCATCTGTTTTTAGGGATGCTGGCTCCGCTGCTGATGGTGCTGGCCGCCCCGATGACATTAGCGCTGCGCTCGCTGTCCGTGCCACGGGCCCGCGCTTTATCGAGAGTGTTAAAAAGCCGCCCGGCCCGGTTTGTCAGTGATCCGGTTGTGGCGACTCTACTCAATATCGGCGGGCTGTGGCTGCTCTATACGACTAATTTGTTTAACGCGATGCATGATTCGCTATTGCTGCATCTGTTTATTCATCTTCACGTCTTTCTCGCTGGTTATCTGTTTACTGCAGCGATCATTTCAATTGATCCGGCTCCGCACCAGGCAAGTGTGCCGTACAGGGCTGTCGTCCTGCTGCTTGCCTTGGCAGCGCATGGGATCCTCGCAAAATATTTGTATGCCTATCCGCCGGATGGTGTACCGCCTGCCCAGGCCGAGGCAGGTGCGATGCTGATGTATTATGGCGGGGACTTGATAGATGCTGTTCTCATTTTTCTATTCTGCGCCCAGGTGTATCGCGCAACGAGGCCGAGAGCGGCAGTGGTCGAATCAGCGCCTTACTAAAACAGAAGATAGTTATAAAAAGCCGGCCACTCGTGGAAAGAGAGTAAAGCTCGCGCCATTCGTGAGGTCGGCAGCTCGGTCTGCTGGGCTTCATCTTGTAGCCGGCCGTAAGCGATCATGATTGCCGAATGAAGCGGAAACCAGAGAGGAGCAGTCCACTTCCTTTTATCCATTTTGTCTTTGCCATCAGTTCTCTTCTCTTTTCTCGCCAGGGATGTTTTCGGAAAAATAGGTCATTAAAAACGATAAAAAGGTTTCCACCGCCCGCAGCGTCAGGCTGTTTTCGCGATA
The DNA here is from genome assembly GCF_023715705.1 of Halalkalibacter oceani. Classification (GTDB taxonomy): domain Bacteria; phylum Bacillota; class Bacilli; order Bacillales; family Bacillaceae_D; genus Halalkalibacter; species Halalkalibacter oceani_A. Next base: position 78,408 of record NZ_JAMBOS010000013.1, on the reverse strand, counting down.
ATATACCCACATGCGCCGCGAAGCAACAGTTCCATCTTGAAAGCGAAGCGGCTGAAAGGGGAGATGAGCGTGCTGAAGCAAAAAAAGCTTCGGAACGATGGCGAAGCCAAGTCCGGCATCGACCATCCGGACACAGGTCTCATAGCTGTCCACTTTCATGAAAGCTTTTGGTTCATCGGTAAAATGCTCTCCCCACCATCGCTTAATCATATCCTCAATCGTGATCTTTGTATGATTGGGAATCTGGGAAAGATAGTCAGACTCCTGAAAACAGATTCTCGGTTCGTCAGGGAGGGAGGCGAGCGTGATAGGCGAGTTTGAGACAATACCGATGTGATCCTCATGGAGCAGCTGCTTCTCGCCCGTCCAGGCAAAATCCCCGCGGACAATCGCCAAGTTAATATCACCGTTCTGTAATTTCTTGAAAATCTCCGAGCTCATCCCGGAATGGATATAATATTGGATCTCTGGATGATGGCGGTGGAATTGACTTAACAGAGGAGGAAACAGCGAATTGCACACATAGCTGTTCACGCCGATACGGAGGTTTCCAGCGTTAGCCAGCTCGCGCAGCTGATCCTTTGTTTCGCGCAGCAGTTGCAGCTGTTTACGGGCATAATGAATCAGGCAGCGGCCTTCAGGCGTCAAAGTTGGTGTTTTGCCTTCGCGGTAAAATAAGTCAATGCCAAACTCTTCCTCAATTTGTTTGATGCGGTAGGCGAGAGCCGGCTGCGTTGTGAAAAGGCGCTTGGCTGCCTGTGTAATATTCGGCTCATGTTCTAAATAGGTCAGCATTAAGCAATCTTTCTCATTCATCTATCTCGTCTCCTTTTTCTCATTATAGACGAAGACCGGAAAGGAAAGAAGAGCGACCGCTCCCAAGCTCAGAGTGGCCGCTCTTCTCAATACTATGCAGTGGGTGAAGCCACTCCGTTTGAAGCCAATGGGCGGGCTTACGCCTTACTGATACTGAATCAAATTGGCAATGACAACCATGATGCCGCCGAATACGATCCAAATTAGCGTGAGAGGCCAGAAGAAGCGGAACCATTTTTGAAAGGCGATTCCTGAGACGGCCAGTGCTCCCATTAACGTGGAAGAAGTCGGGTTGATCAAATTGGTGAAGCCGTCGCCGAGCTGAAACGCAAGCACGCCGGTTTGGCGCGTGACGCCGAGTAAATCACCGAGCGGGGTCATGATCGGCATCGTAATCGCCGCCTGACCGGAGCCGGATGTAATAAATAAATTAACGAATACTTGGAAGAAATACATACCGAGCACCTGGAAGGACCCTGGCATTGTATCAACGACAGTGGAAGCATAAAAAACGATCGTATCAATAATAGCGCCATCTTCCAGAACGACGATAACCGCTCTGGCCAAACCGATCATTAAAGCGCCCATCACGATACTTTTTGCTCCTTTTACAAATTCCTTCGATATTCGGCTTGGCCCGTAGCCGGAGACAAGTCCAGCCACAATCCCCATCGCTAAGAAGAGCGAGGAAATCTCAAGAATATACCATTCATGAACGGAGTCGCCCCATAGCAGAACGATTATTCCGAGCAGAAAGACGGAGATCGCCATCATATGTTTTCCTGTAATTGCTGAATCGATAGCAACACCTTCGACGTCAGGCTGCTTTTGTTCGACCTCCAGATCATAGACAAGACTGTTGCGTTTATCCTGTTTCACTTTATTGGCGTAACGAATAATATAAAGCGACGTAATGATCAGCAGCAGAACCAGAATAATCGCACGCAGCCACATTCCGGAAAACAACGGAACTTCAGCGATCGACTGGGCGACACCGACACTGAACGGGTTAAGCAGTCCCGCGGTAAAGCCGATGTTGCTTCCTAAAATCACCATCGCCGTTCCGGTGATGGCATCATAACCGAGCGACCGGGCGATGAGAATCCCAATCGGCACGAATACCATTGATTCCGTGCTCATTCCCATTGTAAAGCCGCCGACGGAAAACAGCGCTAAAAAAGCGGGAATGACAAAGGCCGATCGTTTCGAAAACAAACTGGTTGTCCGGCCGGTAACTGCGTCAATCGCTCCTGTCGACATAATGATCTGAAATGTACCGCCAATGATTAAAATAAAGAAAATAATATCGCTTGAATCATTAAAGCCTTCAACGATCGAAACAGGGAACAGGAGCGGATTAAATGGGGAAGCTTCGGCTTCTTCATAGCTTCCCGGCACGACGACAGTCCGCCCGGAATTGGCGTCCTCCGCCCGTTCAAACTCACCTGCCGGGATGACATAAGTGAGCAGGGCAGCGAGTAAAATGATCATAACGAGCAAGACATATGTGTGGGGCATGACGAGAAACTTTCGCCATCCGCTTCTCGCCCCGGGTTGCTTCGGTTCGGACATATTAGATTCCTCCTTTAGTGGATAAAGTCGCGGCCAGCTCTTCTTTGGCCTGCTCGGCCAATTCCGGCTGCTCAAAAACGTCATAAGCTGTTAAGGCGAGCGCCGTTGCGGCTTGCAGTAATCCCTGTATTCCTTCTTCTGATTTTGTCGCCTCAGTAAAAGCCGGCGTGTGCGTAATCGCCTCGCCGATTTTAATATAAGGGTGAATCGTCGGTACGAGCTGACTGACATTCCCGATATCCGATGATCCAATTCCTGATTGGATGTCGGAAGCATCGACTTCAACACCAATTGCCTCTAAATTATCCTTGAATAAATGACCGAGCACGCGATTGTTGATCCGTTCTGCATAGGTCAGTCCTTCCTCCATCGCGCATGTCGCCCCGATGGCTTCCGTTGAGCTGGTAATCGCCTGATAGACACGCTTCTTAACGAGCGCAAGCTCTTCCCGCGTTTTCGCTCGTAGAAGGAAGCTCGCCTCACAATGATCGGGGATAATATTGGTCGCGTCTCCCCCTTTGCGAATAATGCCGTGGACGTTTGCTGATTTATGCAAGGCAGGCAACAGCTGTTTGATCGCAGCAAAGCTGTGCAGCATCGCGTCGAGCGCGCTGATTCCTTGATCGGGGTTAGCAGCAGCATGGGCGGACTTTCCTTTAAATGTAATATCAACATCGACGCAGGCTAGACTGCCGCGGAAAATCATTGTCTTATCGCGGGGATGGCACATTAACGCGGCATCGGCATCGTCAAACCAGCCGTTTTCCGCCAGCAAAATTTTCCCGCCACCTTCTTCTTCAGCCGGAGTGCCGAGTACGATCAATTTTCCGGCAATATCGCCCAGCGCCTGTTTAAGCGAAACAGCAGCGCAGACAGCTGATGTACCGATGATGTTATGGCCGCACGCATGACCGAGCTCAGCGAGAGCGTCATATTCTGCTAAAAGGACAATCGTCGGCCCGCTTTTTGTTCCCTTCCACTCAGCATAGAAGGAAGTCGGCAGCTCAGGCAAGAGTTGACGCTTAACCGTGAAGCCGGCCTCTTCAAGCGGCTCAGTCAGCCACTGACTCGCCTGAAACTCTTCAAAGCTAAGCTCCGGATGAGCATGGATTTTCAATGATAAATCAATCCACTTTTGTTTATTGGCGTCAATTGTTTCCTTAATTAATGTTTTTTTCGGATGCAGGTTCATCGTTGTCCCTCCTGAATTATGATAATTTTCAGTATATTGAATGATGAAATAAATGAAAAATAAAAATCTTTATGCGTGGTATAAAACTTTTTGATGTCAGGTTATATCGTGAAAAAGTTGTTCCTTTCAGCGGACGATAGTATATATGATAGATACAAATAGAGAAACAATTCAATCCGTAATAGGGAAATATTATGGTGGAGCAGAGAGAGAAATTGTTGGCACGGTAATTGCATTGTAAGGGTGAAGTGAAACGAAGGGGGAAGCGACAATGAAAAAAGAGCAAACGATATCGGTGATTGGGATGCCGATGGATTTGGGACAGAAGCGGCGCGGGGTCGACATGGGGCCAAGTGCGATGAGATATGCAGGATTGATAGAGGAGCTGGAGAAACTAGGCTTTAACGTGCGTGACTATGGCGATATTGCGATTGACCGGCCGGGCGCCGATGACACGCAGGAATTAAGAAATATAAAGGAAGTCATTGAAGCAAGTGAGAAATTGCAGCAGCAGGTAACGGCGATTCAAGAGAAAGACAGTTTTCCGCTCATTCTCGGAGGAGACCATAGCATGAGCATCGGCTCGATCGCCGGAATTAGTAAGCGCTATAAAAACCTTGGTGTCATTTGGTACGATGCCCATCCTGATATGAATACCGCTGAAACGTCGCCATCCGGGAACATTCACGGGATGCCGCTCGCCGTCAATTTAGGCGTCGGCCACCCGAAGCTGACAACGATTGGTGGCTATGCGCCAAAGCTGAAGCCGGAGAACGTTGTCATTATCGGGGCGCGCGATATTGATGAAGGGGAGCGCGAAATGATTAAAAGGCTGGGGATTAATGTTTTTACGATGCATGAGGTGGACCGTCTCGGCATGCAACGGGTAATGGAAGAAACGATCGCCTACCTGGCGGAAAAAACGGACGGCGTTCACCTCAGTCTCGACCTCGACGGACTTGACCCGCAGGAAGCGCCGGGTGTCGGGACCCCTGTACTTGGTGGACTGACCTACCGCGAAAGCCATCTTGCCCTGGAAATGCTGGCCGAAGCAGAGCTGATCACCTCAGCCGAATTCGTCGAAGTAAACCCGATCCTCGATGTCAAAAACCACACAGCCGACGTAGCCGTCGCCCTCATCACCTCCCTACTAGGCAAAAAACTAATGTAGGAGGAACGGAGTCAAAAGTGCTTTTCCTTTTGAATCCGTTCCGAACAGCGTGTGGAGCCGGCGCAATGTTTTAAAGGTTAGAAGGAAAGTGGTTTTCTTTCCTTCTGGCCGCGCGCCGGGCGGAGTCGCTACGGGTTTTAAAAGCCTCAAGAGGAGCGGGTTTCTCCTCTTGAGGCGAGTAGCGAGTGAAGCCATTGCCATTTTGACTCCGTTCCGATTAAGCTTCGCCGTCATGATTTTCATTATAAACTGTTCTATTTCTGCGTCCTTTGAATAGTGTTAGTATCGAGAAATTAATGAGGACGGGGGTTCGTTATATGCAATTTTATTATGGAAATCAAATGCCGCTGCGTGTTCTTGATGAGGCGGAGTTTTGGAAGCATCAGGAGGAGGAGCATACGGTTGTCATAAGGGAGCTTGTTGCCAATCTCGAACAGGAATATGTAAACGCCTTAAAGGAATGGGAGGGAGCCTTTGCGGAAACGCATCACCGTGTCATAAGATACATTGAAACGGTTAACCGTTCAAAAGGACAGGTTTCACAGGCACTCTACCAGGATATTATGCAGCTTACGGCCTTTTGTTTAGAGCAAAGCAATGAATTTATTAATTTATGCCGGACGATTATGAAAGAAAGTGAACCTGTCAGCGCCAATCCGACAGCGAAAGTTGTGTTAAACCATATTATTGTAGAATCCGAGTATTTTATTGGCGTGGCGCAAACGATCCTTTATCAATAAGTAACGTTATTCCAAACCATCATAATTTCATAAAGCCGCATTGTTCAGTGGAGCAATGCGGCTTTATCGTGCCATGGAACAACTTTACCCTACGTTTGAATCGCAGCCTTATAGCATTATTAAAAAGAGGAAATATGTAATTAATGCTAAAAAATATGTTTATTTACCAGGTTTTTGTAGCTATGCAGGAAATGGTTATAAAATAAAACATATTGAGGAGCTTGGACAATGAAAGTCGTATTAAAGAATTCAAAAGTAGGCGCTCAACTATCAATTTTTAAAAGGAGGAACAGAATGAACCGTTTATATGTCTTACTGGCACTAGGTCTTATATTAGCTGGTTGTGGCACCCATGCTGAAAATCAACAATCAACTGACGAATTAATTGAGAACAGCTCTGGAGAAATGGTTAAACAGCTGAACGTTATTCCGGATGATCTGCCGGAATCAATAGAAACAGTCAGAGTGAGTCAAATGAGTCTGCAAAAGTACTATAATTCATTAACAGAGCTTTATGATGATACTAACGTGATAGCGGAAGTGGAAATTACAGGTATTGAAAAAGAAGTAGGGTCTGAGGATACAACCTATTACAAGGCAAGAGTGTTGGACGTCTTAAAAGGAGAGCTTTCCACTAAAAAAATCCAGGTTAGCCAGGTTGGAATCATGGATGAAGATGAACGCAGTGGAGAAGTATATGTTCTACGTGACAATCCATTAATGGAAAGCGAGGAAAGATACATTTTATTTCTTTACCCGCATCCTTCTCAGGAAAATGTTTATTCCGTTACCGGTGAATATCATGGGAAATTTGAAGTGGTAAATGAACAAGTTCATTCGGTTGAAAATCCTTTTGCTTCTGAAGAATCTTCTGTAAGCCTTAACGCTTTTAATCCGGAAAACAGCCGCTTCATTGAAGGGATGGCGGTTGATGAGTTTAAACAGATCATTAAGGAATTAGAATAATAGTGGTTTTTCCCCCTTTGGAAATCATAGTAGAGTGGAGAGGAAAATGGACATCATACTGGAAATATTGAAGCAGAATGACGCAAAGAAATTATATGAATTTGAGCTTGAAAACAGAGCGTTTTTCGAAAAAATGGTACCGGAGCGCGGGGAGGATTACTATCATTTCGAAACCTTTCAAATAAGGCACAACGAATTATTGGAAGAGCAAAGAAAAGGACAGCCTTCTATTATTTAATTAAGGACAAAAACGGTGTAATTATTGGCCGGATGAACATAGTAGATATCGATCCATCTCGTCAAAGGGGCTTTATCGGCTACCGGGTAGGGGAAGCGTATACAGGAAAAGGAATCGCTGGTCAAGCCGTGCAGTTGTTATTAACTATAATGAACAGGCAATCCATCACACAAATTTCCGCGAAGACGACGACTGATAACATCGCTTCCCAAAGGGTACTCGAGAAAAACGGATTTAAGTACATCTCGACAAGTAATCAAGAATTTAACATGAATGGGAAAAGCGTAAAGTTTATCTATTATAAGTGGACGGTGTAAGACTTTTGAAACGTCAGGTTTTATGACCGCGGCAACACAAAGTCTGCGCAAATATCAAGCCTGAGACAGAAGGGGAACTGACCTTTTGCTCAGGATCTTCAACATCTCGTTATTTATCCTTTCCTCCCCGCTACACTCAGCCGTTTCATCCGGTATTGCAGCGTCTGGCGGCTCAGCCCCAGCTCCTGCGCTGTATTCGTGATGTGACCATGATGCCGCTCAAGCGCCTTTTGAATATAGAGCTTTTCGGCCTCAGCCAAGTAATCCTTCAGATGACGCGCCTGATAAGCATGTTCCTCTTTAGCTGCCTGCTGCAGGGCGGGAAGAGGGTGATTAGGCGGAGTGAGCTGGCTCCGGTGCCGAAAGTGATAGGGCAGATGAGTCCAGCTGATCTGTTCTTCGCCGATGAGTAAATTCATCGCGCCTTCAATGACATGCTCCAGCTCACGGACATTCCCCGGCCAGTCGTACTGGAGAAACAGTTCGGCAACGTCCTCGTCCAATCCTTTGACCTCCATTTGAAAGATGACATTGTATTTATGAATAAAATGGTCAGCCAGCAGCAGAATGTCCTCTCGGCGCTCGCGTAATGGCGGAATAAACAAAGAAACGACGCCGAGACGGTAGTATAAATCCTTGCGCAGCCGGTTGGCCGCTATCGCTTCAACAGGGCCTTCATTGATCGTCGACAAAATCCGGACATTGACCTTTCGATCGACGGTATCGCCGATCCGGCGAATGGATTTCTCCTGAATCGCCCGCAGCAGCTTTGCCTGCAGGAGTGGGCTGAGCGAGTTAATTTCATCAAGAAGCAATGTTCCACCCTCGGCTTGTTCAAACAGGCCCGGCCGTTCGGCCGCCCCGGTAAAGGCGCCCTTTTTCGTGCCGAAAAGCAGTCCTTCTATTAACGTCTCGGGCATTGCCGCACAATTTTGTGAAATAAAAGGAGCCTGCTGGCGGTCGCTGCCATTGTGAATGCTCTGGGCGAACAGCTCCTTGCCGGTGCCCGTCTCGCCGACGATTAAGACGGACGAAAGCGTGCGCGTCGCCCGTTTGGCATTCTCGATGACCTCCGTCATGACCGGGCTTTTGCCGATCAGGCTGTCAAACGTAAAGCGGGTTCCGCGACTTTTTTCGGCTTGCTGCTGGCGGATTAATTGCTCGAGCTTCGTCACGTCTTTGGCGATTTCAACGGCGCCCATCACAGCACCGTTGCGGTAGACGGGAAATGTATGGTTGATCGTATTAATTTCTTTCCCCTTGTTTGTGAAATACGTTTGCTTGACGTTGCGAATTTCCTTTTTTGAATGAAGGGCATCAAGTAATGTGCTTCGCTGGCCTTCCTCGAACAGAAAGACATCGAGAAAATCCTTTTCCAATACCTCCTCCTTGGAAAGCGACTCAATCTCCATCATTTTTTCATTATAAATAATCGTTTTGCCGGCTTCGTTAATGACGTGGATGCCGACATCAATCTCATTGATCAGCTGCTCATATATCATAATTTGCTTCAAGTAATCATCTATTTTTAAAGAATCCATTTTTAAAGCCCTCCTGCTGCTTTCCTCCAGTCTAAAAAGAAAATGTGAAAATAGCAAATATCCTTTTCGCTGCAAATAGGAAGTAAGAAGAAAATAGACAAAAAATTTTTCGATAAGGCAAAAAAATTATTATTTGCGACAAAAAAATTGGCACTTATCACTGAATGAGGTGAGAGATGCTGAAGAAACGTTTGGCATAAGACTTGCAAATAAATGATGTGGGATTGAAAAAGGAGGAGATTGGGTGAGAACACCAGAGATTATTCAGCGAACAGAACAGCTTGGGGCGCGGAACTACCATCCGCTGCCGATTGTCATTTCAGAAGCGAAGGGGGTTTGGGTGAAAGATCCGGAAGGCAACCGCTACCTAGATATGCTGAGTGCCTATTCGGCTGTCAATCAGGGCCACTGCCATCCAGCGATTATTGACGCCTTGAAGCGCCAGGCGGAGAAGGTGACGCTGACGTCACGCGCCTTTCATCATGACCAGCTTGCCCCTTTCTATGAAAAGGTTTCGCGGCTGACAAAGAAAAATATGCTGCTGCCAATGAATACTGGGGCGGAGGCCGTCGAGACAGCGATTAAAGCGGCGCGGCGCTGGGCGTATGACAAGAAAGGAGTGCCGGATAACTGCGCGGAGATCATCGTCTGTGAAGAAAATTTCCACGGACGGACGATGGCAGCGGTCTCACTTTCCTCTCATGAGGACTACCAGCGCGGTTTTGGACCGCTGCTGCCGGGGATTAACGTGATCCCTTACGGTGATTTGGATGCATTAAAACAGGCGATTACCGCTCATACAGCCGCATTTTTATTTGAACCGATTCAGGGAGAAGCGGGGATCCGGATGCCACCGGCCGGTTTTCTAAAGGAAGCCGCCGCTTTGTGTCGGCAGGAAAATGTGCTGTTTATCGCTGATGAAATTCAATCAGGGCTTGGCCGCAGTGGGAAAATGTTTGCATGTGACTGGGAGAACGTCGTCCCCGATATGTACATTCTTGGAAAGGCGCTCGGCGGCGGGGTATTTCCGATTTCAGTCGTTGCTGCTGACCGTGCGATTTTAGAGGTGTTTGAGCCGGGCTCACACGGCTCGACCTTCGGCGGCAATCCGCTGGCCTGCGCTGTTGCTGTTGCCGCGCTTGATGTGATTGAGACAGAGCAGCTCGTCCAGCGTTCTCTTGAACAGGGGGACTATTTGCAGCAGCAATTAAAAGAGCTGAAGCAGCCTTTCATTAAGGAAGTTCGCGGACGGGGGCTGTTCATCGGCGTCGAGCTTGATCGGGCAGCCCGCCCGTATTGTGAGCGTTTGAAGGAAGAGGGGATTCTCTGCAAGGAAACGCATGACAATGTGATTCGCTTTGCCCCGCCGCTGATTATTACGAGAGAAGAGCTTGACTGGGCGATGGCCCGGATTAAAAAGGTGCTTTCTGCATAACCGGATGCGTATGACAATGAAAAGGAGAGATGATCATGCTATCAGCATACAGTCATGAACCATTTACGAATTTTTCGATTGAGGAAAACCGCCGCGCCTTTGCTGCGGCCTTACAAAAAGTTGAAGCACAGCTTGGTGCCGACTATCCGCTTGTGATTGGAGGGAAACGGTTGATGACAGCGGAGACGATAACATCGTGCAATCCGGCGAATAAGTCCGAGGTGATCGGGGTCGTCGCCAAAGTAGGCAAGGAGCAGGCGGAACAGGCGATGGAAGCGGCTGATGCCGCTTTTCAAAGCTGGAGAAGGGTCAGCCCGGAAGAGCGGGCCAATCTATTGATCCGAGCGGCGGCGATTGTCAGAAGACGGAAGCATGAATTCTCCGCCTGGCTTGTGAAAGAGGCCGGAAAGCCGTGGAAGGAAGCCGATGCCGATACAGCGGAAGCAATTGATTTTATGGAATATTACGGGCGACAAATGATTGCCTTAAAGGATGGAAAGCCGATAAATAGCCGGGCCGGGGAGCATAACCGTTATCTCTATACACCAACGGGGGTCTGCCTGACGATTTCTCCGTGGAATTTCGCTTTTGCGATCATGGCCGGGACAACGGTAGCGCCGCTCGTAACAGGAAACACCGTCCTGTTGAAGCCGGCGAGCGCGACTCCGGTCGTCGCCTATAAGTTTGTCGAAGTGCTGGAAGAGGCCGGCCTGCCTCCGGGCGTCGTGAACTTCGTGCCCGGCAGCGGCAGTGAAATCGGCGACTATCTTGTTGACCACCCGAAAACGACTCTGATTACGTTTACCGGCTCACGTGATGTAGGGGTCCGGCTTTATGAACGCGCCGCCGTTGTTCAGTCGGGGCAGCAGCATTTAAAGCGGGTGATTGTCGAGATGGGCGGCAAGGATACAGTCGTTGTCGATAAGGAAGCTGATTTAGAGCTGGCGGCGCAGGCGATCGTCACCTCGGCCTTCGGCTTCTCCGGTCAGAAATGCTCGGCCGGGTCGCGCGCTGTTGTCGATCAGGCGGTTTATGATGAAGTTCTTGAGCGTGTCGTCGCATTGACGAAGGCGCTGTCCGTCGGAGAGCCAACTACGGCCGACGTCTATATGGGACCGGTGATCGATCAGGCGGCGTATACGAAAATTATGGACTATATTGAAATTGGCAAGCAGGAAGCCCGTCTTGTCGCCGGAGGAAGCGGTGATAATGCGGACGGCTTTTTTATCGAGCCGACGGTGTTCGCTGATGCCGACCCAAAAGCGCGCATTATGCAGGAGGAAATCTTTGGCCCTGTGCTTGCCTTCAGCAAAGCGCGTGACTTCGAGGAGGCGCTGGACATTGCCAACAACACAGAATACGGCTTAACAGGCGCGGTGATCACGACAAATCGCGAGCGGATTGAGCAGGCGAAGCGTGACTTTCACGTCGGCAATCTTTACTTTAACCGTAATTGCACCGGGGCGATTGTCGGCTATCATCCGTTCGGCGGCTTTAAGATGTCGGGAACGGATTCAAAAGCGGGCGGCCCTGACTATCTCATTCTTCACATGCAGGCGAAAACCATTTCCGAAATGTATTAAACAGGCGGGGAGGGGATGCGGATGGTCGTCGGCAAACTATCAAGGCACTTCTTTATCGCGTTATCAAAAAACAAGCTCCTGACGAAAGGTGCGCGGAGATGGGGCCTGCGGCTCGGTGCCTCGCAAGTCGTGGCCGGCACTACGATTGAAAGTGTCGTTCAAACGGTGCGAACACTGAATGAACAGGGACTCGTCTGTACGGTCGATCACTTGGGCGAATTCGTATCGACAAAGGAGGAGGCACGCGCTGCGGCGGAGGTGTGCATTCAAACGCTCGAGGCGCTGGATGACGCCGGCGTCGATAGTCAGCTTTCCGTGAAATTGACCCAGCTCGGCTTAGACATTGACCAGGAGCTCTGCCTGCATCATATGAAGCGGATCGTCCGTGCCGCCGAGGCAAAGCGGAATTTTGTCCAAATTGATATGGAGGATTATTCGCGCCGGGAAGCGACGTTGGAAATTCTTGCCGGGCTGCGGGAATCGCATGAAAATGTCGGAACGGCGATTCAGGCTTATTTACATTGCGCTGCTGATGATCTGCGGATGCTTGAAGGGGTGCCGCTCCGGCTCGTTAAAGGAGCCTACAAAGAGCCAAAGTCGGTTGCGTTTCAGCAGAAGAGCGAGATCGATGACAACTTTCTCCGGATCATTAAGCAGCATCTCGATAGTGGCAGCTATACGGCGATCGCCAGTCATGATCATCGGATTATTAAAAAAGTAAAGGACTATTGCCGCGAGCAGCGCATTCCAAGGTCACAATACGAATTTCAAATGCTGTACGGCTTCCGCCCCGGACTGCAAAGGGAAATTGCCGCTCAAGGCTACCGAATGCGCGTTTATGTTCCATATGGGGAAGACTGGTATGGCTATTTTATGCGACGGTTAGCCGAGCGGCCGCAAAATGTCGCCTTTGCCTTAAGAGGATTTTTTAAAAAATAACAGGCGATAATAAATGTTATTGGTCGGTTTTCTGCCATAACTGAATAATGGTCGAAGCCCGGACAAAAGGTGACAATCAACTTTTGTCCGGGCTCTTTGAATCGTGTCATCTTCTTCCAGGCTTGCGTTTCCAGTTATTGTTGTGAATACTAGAGAAGAATAGAAAGATAGAGCAAACAAGGTGGGAGAGAATATGTACCATGCAGAGACATGGAGAGAGAAAATCGTCCTGTTTTTATCAATCTTATGGCCGATTATTGTCACACAAGTAAGCTTTTTTGCGATGAAGCTGATCGACACGATGATGGCCGGGCGAGTTGGAACCGACGATTTGGCTGGTGTGGCGATTGGTTCCAGCCTGTGGATGCCGATTTTTACCGGAATGAATGGAATTTTGCTTGCGGTAACGCCGATTGTCGCTCAGCTGATCGGCAGCAATGAACGCCACCGGATTGCCGATTCTGTCCGTCAGGCTCTTTATGTCGCGCTTATGCTGGCGATTGCCGTCGTCGGCGCAGGTACGCTGGTTCTCGAGCCGGTGCTTGCGTTTATGAAGCTTGAACCGAATGTCGCCTACATTTCCTATCATTATTTAGCCGGATTGGCGCTCGGGATTATTCCGCTGTTTTGCACGAATGTGCTGCGTTATTTTTTCGATGCGCAAGGCTATACGCGCATTACAATGGTTATTACCGTGCTGGCCCTGCCCTGTAATGCAGTGCTGAATTACGGTTTGATTTTTGGTCATTTCGGCCTGCCGGCACTTGGTGGAATCGGCGCGGGATACGCCACAGCGATTACCTATTGGATCATGTTTGTGATTAGTGTCACGATGACATTCCGGATCAGGGTGCTGAGACAGTACCGCTTGTTTCAGCAATGGGTGAAGCCCTCGCTGCGTGCCTGGAAAGAACAGCTGCGGATTGGGGTGCCGATGGGGCTGTCGATCTTTTTTGAAGCGAGCATCTTTTCAGTCGTGACCTTGATGATGGGGCGGATGTTCGCGACGGTGACGGTGGCGGCACATCAAATTGCTTTTAACTTTACGTCGTTGATTTTCATGATTCCGCTAAGTATTTCGATGGCACTGACAATTGTCGTTGGCTTCTCGGTAGGCGCCGGTAATCTGCAGGCTGCCAAGCAGTATGGCAAGCTCGGGGTATTGAGCGGCATTGGCATACTGGGGATCAGCGCGCTGTTTCTTTACTTTTTGCGTGAGCCGATTGCCTATCTTTATACAACTGAGCGGGAAGTTGTGCTCTTGGCGAGTCAGTTTTTTATTTTTGCAATTTTTTATCAAATTTCTGATGCGGCTCAATCCGGTCTTCAAGGCGTGCTGCGCGGCTATAAGGACGTCAAGCTGCCCTTTGTGACAGCCTTCATCTCCTATTGGCTTATCGGCATTCCTACCGGCTATCTGCTAGCGTCCACGACAGCGCTCGGGCCGTTTGGCTTCTGGATTGGGATCACCTTAGGCTTAACGTGCGCCGCACTTGGCTTTTTCCTGCGGCTGAGAGTCGTACAGCTCCGGGTAAGGGAGCAGGCGCAGCCTTAAGAAAACTAAAAAAGAGTCTGGAACAAAGGGTGAAAAACAACCTTTGCTTCAGACTCTTTAATCGTTAGGGGATTACTCTTTTAAATCTTCGATCGAATCAATGTCCATGTACGCAGGGACAACGAGTCCAATCTTCGCGCCTTCAAGGTTCGCTCCAAGATCGATGACGTCGTCTTGATAGTCTTCAAAGTAAGCGCCGTGTGTCGCCGGCAGCCAGGCGGCAACCATCGCATCCGCTTCGCCATTGGCGATTGCAGCCCACATATAACCGCCTTCCATCGGGCTGATTTCAACGTTGTAGCCGATGCTCTCCAGTACGTTGGCAATCATGTTCGTCGAGGCAATTTCAGAATCCCAGGCAACGAGGGCGAGGACGATGGTTTCGCCGTCAACAGAATCAACTCCGTCAGTCCATTCCGCTACTTTATCCTGGTTGTTTTCAACCCATTCGGCAGCCGCTTCTTCCGCGTCCTGTCCTTCGTTGATTGCGACCATGATTTCACCCATGTCGTCTTCCGTCCAATAGAAATTATCTAGCACTTGGTAAGCTTCCGGCATATCTTCTTCTAAACCGAGCCGCGTCATTGTATGAATGTTCTCGGCATCACCGAACACGCCATGTGGATCATCCAAGTATTTTAAATCGTACTTAGAGAACTTCCAATGCGGGTTCCAGCCCGTCACGACGATCGCTTCCTCATTGTTAATCGCTTCATTCAGTGCGCTTGTCATCGCTGCATCCGAGCTTGCCTGCAATTCGTATTCATCAAGCTCGTATTCCTCAAGCGCGCTTTGAGCCGCGGCCATAACCCCTGCACCGGCATCAATGCCAGTAATCGTATAGTTCAACGCTTCTCCGACCGCTGCTGTTTCTTCAGTGGAGTCTTGCCCGTTTTCTGCCGGTTCGTCTGTCGTATCCCCATTTTCGGAACCGCAGGCGGCCAATGTCAACGAAAAGGCAACCCCGATTGCCAGGCTGATGTGTTTCCAGTTTTTCTTCATAAATGAACCTCTCCTTTTTTCATGTAGATGTAGACTTTTCCCGCTTCTCGTTTCAACGGGCGGTAAGGCGTCCGTCTAAAAAGACGATAAGAAGCCTTACCGCCCGTTGAAGAGGGCAGGCGTTCTGTTTGCTACGCGCTTTTGCGTTTATCGCGGTTAAAGCTTTGGGTGATCCGGTCCAAAATAATCGCCAATATGACAATCGCCAGTCCGGCTTCAAAGCCGCTGCCAACATTATTTTGACCGACTGCGTAATAAACCTGCTGACCGAGCCCTCTCGCTCCGATCATCGCGGCAATGACGACCATTGAAAGGGCGAGCATAATACTTTGGTTGACCCCGGCCATGATCGTGCCTTTTGCCATCGGCAGCTCAACTTTGAATAAGCGCTGTGAACCGGTCGAACCGAACGCATCAGCGGCTTCAACCAATTCAGTCGAGACCTGACGTATTCCGAGGTTCGTTAACCGCACAGTTGGCGGCATCGCAAAAATAACAGAAGCGACAACCCCAGGCACCATTCCGATCCCAAAGAAGGCGACGGCAGGGATCAAATAGACAAAGGCCGGCATCGTTTGCATCAAATCGAGAATCGGTTTAAGCAGGCTGGCGACAATTTCACTTTTCGCCATCCAAATACCAAGCGGGATTCCGACAATGACAGAAATCAGAGAGCTTGTTAAGACGAGGGAAAGAGTTTGAATCATATCGTCCCAATAACCGAGGTTAAAAATAAGAAAAAGACCAACAATCGAAAAAGTCGTTAACCCTGCCTTGCGATTGCTCGTGAAAAATGTGATGACCCCGATAATCAGGATTAACAGCCACGCTGGCGGCAACTCCAGCACGAGTACGAGGAAATCGACAATGCTTTCAATCGTCGTCCGGATGGACTGGAATAAAACCGAGGCATTTTTCAGCCATTCAACAAACGCGTCAATCCAATCAGCTAGTGGAAGTTGTGGAATAGAACTCATCAAAATCAACCTCACTTCCTGCAAGAGCGCCAAGGACGGCTCCTCTAATAATAATTCCTTTTAGCTTTCCATCTTCCACTACAGCAAGAGGAACAGAGCTGACCGCCAACTGGTCAAGCAGCTCGCTTAATGGTGTATCAAGCTGAACGCGCGGGATGTCTTCGACAATGATGCCGTCAACGCTGTTTTTCTGCGCCTTAATTAGCTCGGACACTTGACTGGCGTGAATGATTCCGAGTAGCTCCTTATCGCGTCTCGTGACGAAAATACTTGATAAACCGCGATCCTTCATCCGTTGCAGGGCGACACGCGGTCCTTCCTTTTCTGGATAAAGCACTTCAGGCTTAATCATCACATGTTCAGCAGTAAGCACCTTGGCTCGGTCGACGTCTTCAATAAATTTCTCGACGTAATGGTTTTTTGGATTCGTTAGGATGTCCTCCGGTGTACCGATTTGCACGATTGCCCCATCCCTCATGATCATGATCCGGTCGCCGATGCGTAACGCTTCATCAAGGTCATGAGTAATAAAAATGATGGTTTTTTTCATTTTGACTTGAAGGTCGAGCAGTTCGTCCTGCATGTCCTTGCGAATGAGGGGATCAAGTGCGGAAAAGGCTTCATCCATTAACAGCACGTCTGGATCATTGGCCAGAGCACGGGCGAGACCGACGCGCTGCTGCATCCCGCCGGATAGCTCGTTCGGATATTTTTCTTCGTAGCCCTCAAGGCCGACTAATTTTAACGCCTCAAGCGCTTTCTCATGCCGCTGCTGCTTCGGGATACCCTGGACTTCAAGACCGTATTCAACGTTGGACACGACTGTCCGAAAAGGAAATAAGCCGAATTTTTGAAAAACCATACCGATTTTCTGCCGGCGAACACCTCGCAATGTTTTATCGTCCATCTTGGCGAGGTCGACCCCATCAAACCAGACGCTTCCTGCGGAAGGTTCAATCAGCCGGTTTAATAAACGGACGAGTGTCGACTTTCCGCTCCCAGACAGCCCCATAATGACAAAAATTTCACCGCTTTGAACTTCGAAATTTGCCTGGTTAACTCCAACAGTCATCCCGGTTTCTTTCAGAATTTCATCCTTGCTTTTTTTCTGAGCGAGAAGTTCTAAAGCGCGCTTTGGTTTTTTGCCAAAAATTTTTGTCAAATTCTCTACTTTAATTTTTGACACTACATACACCCTCTTTGTAATATTCCTGTAACAATATGACCGACCATCTTACTATACGGTTTTATTGCTTTTCGGGCAATTCGGATATTCTGTTCATTTCGTTTATATACTCTGTACAGTTTAAACTGTACAGAGTATATGACGTTGATCCTTATATTTCCTCTAGGATGCGCCGGGATCATCGCTAAAAGGCTACTTCCATTCATGTCTGACTTTTGTTAGACTTTTAACTAACTCTATGTAGAAAACAAAGAAAGGAATCAGACAGCAGATGTTAGAGAACAAAGAGGATGAGTGGCAGAAGCTTGAAGAAGCTAGAGAACGGTTTATTCATGGACTTTCGAAAAACATTTATTTGTACGGAATTTCTGAATCAGTTGGTCGCTTATACGGAACTGTTCTTTTTGCCGAGTCGCCAATGACCCTTGATCAAATGAGCCAGGAGCTCAAAATGAGCAAAACGAGTATGAGCACAGGAATAAGAGCACTGTTAGAAGCGAATATGGTTGAACGAGTCTGGCAAAAAGGGGTCCGAAAAGATTTATATGAAACTGAGAATGATTGGTACAAATCGTTTTCCACGGTTTTTGTGAAGCGCTGGCGAACATCAGTTGATAACAATTTAAAGGCAGTCAATAAATTAAGAAGCACACTGGCGGAAATAAGCGGAACCGAAGACGAAGCATTGCAAAAAGCGATTGAAACCGATTCGGCAAAGCTTGATCACGCCCAACGGTATTATGAATGGCTGCAGGAAGTCATTGCCCTATTTGAAAGCGAAGAAATCTTCAAAATCATACCGAAAAAATAGAAGGGGGTATGCCCAAAGGCTGGTTTTTGCCTTTGGGCATACCCCCGAAGCGGCAGGTGGAGTCTGCACGATGATTTCAAAACGAAGCAGGGAAGTGAACTTCTTCCCTGCTTCGTTAGTGCAGAACGGAAACGCCGCCATAAAATGCGAAGCCGCCACGATCTTTTAAATCCCGTTGTGAACGGGTTTGGCACAACGGGATTGTGGCGAGCGAAGCCAAGGCCAAAGGCTGGTTTTTGCCTTTGGGCATACCCCCGAGTACGAAGCCATTGCTTCAGTCAGTTCACAGAGCGGAATTAGGAGGGATTGTAAGGAGGAAGGTCGTGCCTTTTCCTTTTTGACTGCTTACTTCAATCGTTCCTCCGAGTTTGTTCATCGTGTTGTAGACGATCAGCATGCCAAGGCCCGTCCCTTTTTCTTTTGTGGAATAATAGGGCTTTCCCAGCCGTTTTAATTGGTCCTTGCTCATTCCGACCCCGGTATCCTCGATTTGTACGGCGATGTTTTTCTTTCGTTCAAAGATTGAAATCGTTAAAGTTCCGCCGGACTCCGTCATCGCCTCCACGCCGTTTTTGCATAAATTCAAAAGACATTGCTCCATCTGATTACGGTCGTAGGTCGCCTCGAGCGTATTGGTGAAATGTAATTTGACCTCGACCTGATGAAAGGAAGCATAGGGAAGAATATGCTCTTTCACTTGCTCTGCTTCCGCCTTCAATGTCGAGTGCACCATGTTTTCCGATTGAGGCAGCGATAACGTAAGAAAATCACTGACAATCTTTTCGGCTCGTTTCACCTCATCGAGCGAAAATGTTAAATACCGTTTTTCTTCTCCGGAAAAAGAAGGTGACTGCTGGAGCAGCTGCAGGAACCCTTTGGCAACTGTCAACGGGTTTCTAATTTCGTGCGCGACACTGGCTGATAGCTGGTTGATTGTGTTTAAGCGCTCTGTGTCGAAAAGCTTCTCGCGTATTTTGACATTTTTCAACAATTGTTCGATCAGCAGCATGATAAACATCACGCCTCCCACCTGGGTCAGCAAGAAGGACAGGCACAGCAGGAAAAATTCCTGAGTTAATTCATAAAAGAACAGACCCAATATCGTTAAATAGACAATCAACGTAAACAGTGACAAACCACTGGCAAAGATGACCCGATGGCGGGGAGCAAGTTTAACGAATTTGTGATGAGACAGTAAAATGACCGCTAAGATAAAGGTTGAAAAGATCAGAGAGAGGTAGGTGCCGTCTCCCGCGATAATAAACCGATAGAAATTTAACAAGACATAGAGTGGCAGGATCACACGATAGCCGCCAAACAGTCCGGCAATGATAAAAGGAATGTAGCGTAAATCAAAAATAAAGCCGACCGGCAAATGAATAGGAAAAGTCATACAAAGAATCATCGAAGAAGCGGAAAGCAAAATGAGAATCGTTCTATTAAAAAAAGTTGTTTTATTTTCGAAAAAGACATAGAACATAAAAACAGGCATTAATAAAAATAAGAGATTTAACAATAATGTTTCAGTCAAGGTCGTCTATCCTTTCATCTATTCCATTAAACACCGTTAGCATGGTGTAAATCTAGTGTCGCATTTAAACAGAAAGGGCGTCAACAGAACTTTTTCCTGTAAGTAAAAATGGAAATAATTATCCATAATGCAAATAATAACATAATGTTATCATTTTTTGGCGTTTTTTTCTTAATTACTTCCAATTTCATGGTACCATCTATGTAGCAGGACAAATTTCAACAAATTACAGAGAGGAGAAAGAGCTATGAAGACAGTTGCCTCTATTGTAGCCGATCATTTAAAGAAATGGGGCGTGACTCATGCGTTTGGCATTCCCGGTAAGCCGATTGTACCGTTGTTGATCGAAATTGAAGAGCAGGGAATTTCCTTCGTACTGACACGTCATGAAGCGGAAGCTGGATTTTGTGCTGGTGGCTATGCTTTAAAGAAGAACACGTTAGGAGTAGCGATTGGAACCTCTGGACCCGGTGGAACGAATATGCTGACGGCGGCTGGACAAGCGAAAGCTTTTAACAGCCCGACTCTTTTTATTACTGGTCATCCTTCCGTAAATGGAAGCGGAAGAGCGTTAGGTCAGGATTCAAGCTTCTTTGGCACGGACTTGGTGAAAATGTTTGAACCGGTTACGTTATTTAGTGCTTCTGTGGAGCGAAGCGAACAATTCCCTCTCTATTTTAGACATGCGATCGAAAAAGCTTTCACCGGAAAGCGGGGTCCTGTCCATTTATCACTTCCGTTTGAAGTGCTGCTTGAAGAAATTTCTCCATTTGAGCTGGAGCTGCCGGTTGGCAGTCCGCATATGCAATCCTCTAACCTGGAAGATATCCTGCCGATGCTGCGCGAGGCGAAAAAGCCTGTTCTATGCCTTGGGAAGGGCGTCCATGCTTCCCGTGCCTATGAAGAAATCAGCTGGTTTGCCGAAAGATGGCAGCTGCCGGTGATGACAACGCCGGGCGGGAAAGGGTCATTTGTTTCGGCTCATCCGCTCTCGCTCGGCAGCTTCGGCCTGGGCGGCAATGAAAGAGCCCATGCTTATCTTGAAGAAGGCATTGATCTGATGATTGTCATCGGCACGAAGCTGAGCGATATGTCATTGGCGGGCTTTAAACCGCATATGCATCCGGCGCAAATCATTCAGTTTGATTATGACCCTACCTTTATCGGAAAGTCATTGCCGGTGCCGACGCTGGCGATTGTAGGGGATATTAAGACGAACATCCGCGCTTTAATGGAGCTTGATGCCGCCGGTCAACAGCCGGCCCCGTTATATGAACTTCCGACCGTCGCCGCCACAGGCGAAAGCAGTGCGATTGCGGAGAACACCACGTATCTTTCGGCGGCTGAAGCGCTTCAGGCTTTAAGAAGTCAATTGCCTCAAGATGCAATTCTGTTTAGCGATGATGGGAGTCATTCCTTTTACGCGATTAAGCATTATGATATTTTGGAGCCGGGCACCTTTCACTTCGACGATGTCTTTGGAGCGATGGGGAATGCGATCGGCTATGCAGTTGGAGCTCAGCTCGCTTTACCTGAGCGAAGAGTCGTATGTTTAACGGGTGACGGTTGCATGTTCATGCACGGAACAGCAGTGTCAACGGCTGTTAATGAACAGGTACCGGTCCTCTTTTTCGTCCTGAATAATCAACGGCTGGACATGGTGGAAAAAGGAATGAGGCATTGGCTTGGCAAATCGGTCGGAGCAATCTACGAATACGGACTGAATGTTACGGCGTTTGCCAAATCAATGGGGGCGACGGCGATCTGCTGCCGGACGGCGGAGGAGGTCGGAGCTGCTGTCATACAGGCTCTTTCCAGCAGGGCAACAACCGTGATTGAGGTGATCGTCGATCCTGACGAGGTGCCGCCTATTTTAAATCGGGTCGAGTAACAGAAGAGAGGTGTCCAAAAGGGGGAGCAACCTTTGGGACACCTTCTTTCTATAAAAGAGAAGAAAGGATAAAAAGCCGCTGCGCGGTTTTCTTACGCAAGGAACATGCGCGAGCCAACCTGGGCGAAAATCAGCTCGGATAAAGGCGGGGAAGCGGACGATAAGGAAAGCCGCACAGGGGGGCGATCAGCGAGCGAACGAAACTGACTTAAATATTTGTAGTTCGGTCGGGTGATATGCCGTTCCATATAAGCCGACTGCTGTGAGAACCTTCTCCGCTTTGTATTTAAGGTGTCGATCATTCCTTGCTGTGTCTTAAGGCCAATTCCATGACCGAAAAAAAGATTTCGATCAATGACAATCGCATTTTCTCCTTGCCATTCGGGACTCGCCGGGTCGTAATCAGGGTTGCGGAAATACACACAATCGCCGGGGATGATATCATCTCCTTCATGACTTTGCAAATCGAGATCCTCATCATATTGCCAGGAAAACAAATAAAGGTTGGCAAATAGCAAATTAAACAGCGATTTATCAATCGATCCTAACGTCGCCTTGTAAAAAATAATGACAATGGCTACAGCGCATTCGAAAGCGTACTGATGGCCCTGGAGAAAAATATCATCAATGCCGATTTGCGGCAGGACATTGGGCTTCAGCAGGAAGCCCCCTTGACGTGTCAGACTCCAATATTGCTCGTTACATCTCGCCGTTTCAAAGGTGGCGAAGCTGACGTTGCTTTCCTGAAGGAGAAGAGCAGCCTGCACGGTAGCTACCCTCATATGCAATTCGAACGCAAGCTGGTCATATGAATCGTAGCGATAAACCCGGCTTGAAGCACCTAGACGCTCTAAAATGTTAAGCTGCTGATTATCGACCCCTGCCAGCTGTATTTGATTTATATCAACGGCTTGCCCATTAATGACAATCAATGCTCTAATCTCTCCTTTCTGTTCTCATTCTTATAGATATGAATGAACTGCCAAACCTGAACCGATTTCTCCATTTGTATGCTGGTCCAATCATCCAAACGGGTTGGACTAAGCCGGCATAGTCTGTATGAGAGCTGTTTCGAAAGCCATTCGAAGGAAGAGGGAGCCCCGGTCATTTTCAAATTGTAAAATAGTGCGGGTATTCGTCCGAGAGTGGCTTTATCCAATCAGGAAGATGGGGTATAATGATTCAAAAGGAAGGTCCAGATTGACGAAAAAGTCAAGGGGTAGAAATGGATTGATCTTTTATTGTCACAATTTCGGGGGAGTTGCGACAAAAAAATGCTTACTTGTCACAGGCGAGGGAGAGGAGTAAAGATGTTTGAGAAATTATTGTCAAGCTTCGGCGTTGGTTCAGCAAAAGTGAATACAGTGCTGTTGGAAGAGAGGATTGAACGAGGAAAAGAAATTAAGGGAGAAGTCCATATTTTTGGAGGGAAAACAGACCAGAAAATCTCCAAAATATATATTCACATTGATTCAGAATTTCATAGAGATGACGATGATACGACTGAATTCCGGGACATCACCGAACCGATTTTGGAATTGGAAATTACCGATGAGCTGACAGTGAAGGCCCAGGAAGAAAAGGTCATTCCGTTCACTATCTATTTGCCTTACTATTTGCCGGTCACATTCGGAGAGCAAAAGGTGACAATCCAGACCGAGGTCGATATCAGCCTGCTGAACCATCCGATTGACCATCATGATGTGACGGTTACCGATCAAACGATTGAAGATGTGCTTTCTTATATTGAAGGACTGGGCTTTAGCCATACGGTGAAAAGTGGATTGTGCCGCCATCGGCGAAAAGCGGAAACAAATCCGACCCATTGCTTGCAGACCTTTCAACTGGTAAACGAAGATGGAATCAAAGTTCACTTTGTTGGAAATGAAGAGGATTTACACATTTATGTATATGATAAAGGTCTTGTTCATCATTGCCCGGTTTATCGAAGCAAAGAGCTGGGTGGACAATTGGAAACACTTCGTGAGTTACTTGAAAAGTAAGCAGCCATCATCCTAATGATGATACAGAGAGGAAAGGAACGAGAGGAGGAGGTTTAGTTTATTTATGCTTATGATTTTTAACGAAGTCTTGTTTTGGCCTTTTTTGGCGGTAATCGCCGTGTCCTCTATTGTAAAGGGGTATTTCTGTGAATACACAGGCTCTGACCAGCAGAAAAAGAACAAGTATATTTTGGGGACGACGTTACTTAATATGGTGACGTACCTCTTTGCTTTTTTCGTTGTCGGCTGGCAGGCACCCCTCTTTCTGTTTATTTCAGCTATGATTGGCATCGCGGTCACTTCTGCTATTACGAAGAGGTGGGTCGCCACATAAATTTGAAAGCGTATACAGGGGACGGAGTCACTACGTCCGTTTAAAAAGGCCTGGACCAAAAGGTGATTTGGTCCAGGCCTAGTTGCGGGCGGGTTTCTAGCGGAGCCTTTCTAAAAGCGAGGGCGTGTTACCTCAGCGTTCTTCCTGCAATGCTTCCATATAATCGGTTCTGAACTGTTCCACTTCATCCGTTAACTGATTGTTGTTCACTTCAATGATGGTGAGATACTGATCCAACAGCTTCATCGTCTCGCTGTCTTCAACGTTTTCAACTATGGATGAGAAGGCGGCCAGTGCTTCACTGTCAATCGTGTGCGAGTCATAGTCAAAGAGCGGCGTGTTATTTAAGCCATATAGCAAAAACATAATATATGTTTCGTATAAATCAGCTACCTCGCTCGCAAAGCCGGACTGGGGAAAGCCGTTTAGGAATTCTTCCTGGTTAACTGCCCGTTGTACAATGGACTCCCAGCTGATGACGAGGGCGGCGTCCTTTGCCGGCACCTGATCTGATTCAGCAATCATCAGCTCAATATAGGCTTGGGTGTCAGCAGCGGCATTTTCCGTAAACGGATTGTAAAAGCGGTAATCAATAATCGGAAAGTACATTCCTTCGGCCATTTCCAGCTTGTAGCCATTCTCCTTCATTTCGCTAAGAAGGGCTGCTACCTCCGCGTTCTCGACCTCTTCAAATTCTTCATCCGTTGGTAGGGTAAAACCAAACTGCTCATGAATTCCGATTTGAATCTCACTGTCATGGAATTTCTCCTCTAAGCGTGGAAGATACGTTTGCTGGTGTTGTTCGAATTTCTGCACCATCACGGAAACATCCTCCGGAGAAATGTCAGAAAGATGTTGCTGCAAGTAGGCCGCGACCTCAGAAGGGGGAGTCTCGGCAAGTAGCATTTCCTCAAATGTTTCGCTGATGTCAGATTCTTGTACCTGCTCCGTAGTGGATGCTGTTTCCTCATTGATTGGAAGCTGTTCTTCTTCCGTGGCAGTGGCGATGTTTTCCGGGGCGATGTCTGAGGCGCAGCCGGCCAATCCAAAAGTAGAAGTCAAAATGGCAGCTGCGACAATTTTTTTGTACGTCATGGTAACCCTCCCATAGCATCTTATCGTCTTCTCCTATAAAACGCCGCGGAAGTGAGGAATGTTTCACTTTTTTGCTCGCGTGGACGGATGCGTAAAGGATCGCAAGAAATGAAAGGGAAGGAAAAGGAGTTTGAGCAGGAAAGAGAGAACTATCACTTGATGGAATCTGAGAGGAGAGTGAGATAGGTGGAAGAGATTGTAACAGTGAGCTGGTTGAACGACCGCTTACAGGAAAATGCGGATGAATTTGTTCTTATTGATGCGAGATATGACCTGGCAGACAGCGGGGCGGGAGAGCGTCTCTATCAAAAAGGCCATCTGCCGGGCGCTATTTTTCTTAATCTCGGAAAAGAGCTGGCCGCTCCCGTTAAAGAGCATGGTGGCCGCCATCCGTTGCCTGAGCGTGGGAAGTTGGAAAAAGTGTTTGGTGAGGCGGGAATTGCCCCTGATAAAAAGGTGGTCATCTATGATGACCAGGGCGGGATGATGGCCTCAAGAGTATGGTGGATGCTCAAGCGCCACGGGCATCGGGAGGCGGCGATTCTTGATCGTGGCTTTTCAGCATGGAAGGAAGCGGGCTTTGAGGTGACAACCGACGTTCCTGAACCGACGGTAAAGTCCTTTCAGGCCGGACAGAATTCAGAGTGGCCTGTCGTCGACGCCGACTATGTCAAAGCGGCGCTTAATAATGATGAAATTTTACTGATTGATTCGCGCGAACCGAAGAGATACCGGGGCGAGGAGGAGCCGATTGATCCGGTAGGCGGTCATATACCGGGTGCCTTGAACTACTTCTGGAAGGAGGTTCTGACTGAGGATGGAGCGTGGAAGAAAGAAGAAGAACTGAAGGAGCATTTTTCAGGACTGCCATCAGAAAAAGAGATTGTCGTCTACTGCGGCTCGGGAATTTCCGCTTGTCCAAATGTACTTGCCCTGAAAAAATCGGGCTTTCCCAACGTGAAGCTTTATGCAGGGAGCTGGAGTGACTGGATTTCCTATCAAGACAATCCGGTTGCTAAAGGAGAATCGTAAGCGGCATACCCCGGTGGTGTCCTATATGGAAGGCGAAACGATGTCACACATACCTTCATTTATACTGCTTCAAGCCCTGGAAAAGGGGAAAGCCATCCTTTTTTCCAGGGCTCTATCGCAGTTTGCATCCTTGCAGTTACTCGTTGTTTAACGGAAGGCGGAACGAGACGGTAGTCCCTTCGCCCGGGCGGGTTTGAATGGAGAGTCCTCGTCCGTACAATTGCTTCAGACGCCGATTCGTATTATACAGGCCGACCCCGCCTTTATCCGGTCTTGTGTCACTCAGATGCTGCTTCAGGATAGGGAAGGGGATTCCGACTCCATTATCGGCAATCGCGATCAGCGCCTCAGTTTTCCTGCGGCTAATCGAAATACGGACGCTCCCTCCGTTTATTTTCTTTAAAATACCATGCGTCAGGGCATTTTCAACAAGCGTTTGGATCGCAAGCGGTGGGATCAGAACGTCAATCGTCTCGTCCCACTCCCAAATGACCTCCAGACGAGAGCCGAAACGCACCTGCTCGATAAATAAATAAGAGCGGACGATTTCAAGCTCCTGTTCAAGCGGGATAACGTGCTTGGAATTTTCGAAGACAAAGCTTGCTTGTAAATAGTGGATAAAGGCCTCGAAAACTTCCTTCATCTTAGGCTGATCGTATTCCAGTAATGCTAAAATCGTATTCAACGTGTTAAAAAGGAAGTGAGGCTGAATTTGAGCCTGAAGCCAAGCCGCTTCCATCCGCAGGTGTTCAGCGGTTGTTTGTTTAATTTGAATTAAAGTGTCGACGCGGGCTTTCAGCTCTACAGAGTCGACCGGCTTGGCCAAATAGTCGTTCGCCCCTGCCTGAAAGCCTGTGTGAATATCTTCCTGGCGGCCGCGGGCTGTTAAAAGCAGGACAGGCAATTCAGCTACAGTAAACCGCTTACGAATCAGTGCAGTCAGCTCATAGCCGGACATCTGCGGCATCATCACGTCACTAATAACAAGGTCCCAGTTGCGCACCGGCAATAAAGAAAGCGCCTCCTGACCGCTGCGGACCGTGGTCACTATAACGGAATCAGAGGAAAGAGTATTTTTCATAATGCGTACATTAACCGGGTCATCATCGACGATCAGAATATGGACCGCACTGGTGGCGGACGGTCTCGTCGCCCCTTCAGCGCCGGCCTGTTCTTCTGTTGCAGCGCCAATTTCGTCACTTGCTGAAATGGAAACGGGATGAGCACTGCCTTCGAAGCCGGCGTGATGGTGCCCCGCTAACGGTAGTGAAAAGGTGAAGAGCGAGCCATATCCTTTTTCTGACACGACCGTTAGTTCTCCTCCGTGTAATTCTACTAGCTGCCGGCAAATTGTCAGGCCAAGCCCGATCCCTCCCGCTCCCACAGCAGCGGTGGTATCTCCCTGTTCATAAGCATCAAACATTTTTTTTTGCATGGCCTTATCGATTCCTGTACCTGTGTCTTTCACACTAATATAAGCGTACTCCCCTACAATGGATGCGGAAATCGTAATTGTTCCCTCATCGGTATATTTCATCGCATTGTGAACGAGATTAAACAAAATTTGAATCAGGCGGTGTTCATCAGCTTTAACAGGCGGAAAACGGTCATCGACTTGAGAAACAAAGCGAATCGGTTTTCCATCAGCCATAATGCGAAGCATATCCAGAACACCTGTTACGACTGGAGTGACCTTTACCGGGCTTACTTGCAGTCTGAGCTGCTTATTCTTTAATCGGGTGAAGTCCAGTAAATCATCCAAAAGGAGTGTCATTCTCCGGCTTACTTGAAGCAGGATGTTTACGTTCTGCTTACTGTTCGGACTAAGATTCTTTTCTGCATGCAATAAATGCTCGGCGATCATGACGATGCTGTGTAAAGGATTACGCAGCTCATGTGATGTCGTAGCAAGGAATTCATCCTTTTGCTGATTGGCTTTTCGCAGCTCCTCCGATAATTTTACCGTTCTCTCCGCGTCGCGAAAATAGCGCTTGAACCAGAACGAGGACAAAAAAATGATCACAAATAATAAATCAAATGGATAAAACGGAAGCTCCAGCCCCGTTCTGATCGTTAGCAGAGCCCAGACAATATTATTCATAATTGCGGCCGTGCCGAGAAGCAGGAAAACGGTGTCCTCTATCTTATTCGAAATGATATGGAAAAGCTGGCTCATAATCAGCAAAACCGGGATGAACAAAATAAACCACAGGACGATACGGAACTGTAAAACAGCTTCAAGCGGCGCAAAAACGATATAAAAAAGATATCCAGTCCAAAGGATGGGAATGACATGAAAGATCCAATGGCGTGTAAAATTGGACAGCAAATATTTAAAAAACAGCAGCAAAAACAAAGCGACGCACGTATAAGTGAGAAACGAAATTCTAATTTGCCATGAATAACTGACATCAACAAATGAAAAAAAGAGCTTGCTGTCACTAATGAATATCATAAACGTGGCAGTGAAAGCGAGCAGCATAAAGTAAAGCAATACTTTTTGTTTTGCTCCAAGCAGGTAAAGAGTACCGGCGTAAAAGGCATGAATCAGAAAGACGACAGCCAGCATAATTTCGCTTCCGATTTTTACAATGCTTTCTTGGGTGAAAGCCTTCATAGATCCAAACGTAATATTTTTTTGAATAGCGCCGGGTCTGGGGTCAAGGGAACCGTGCGCAACCTGGATGAACAAATCAATTTCCGGTTGATCGGCATAGAAGGAGACGGAGTAGGGAACATTTTTGGCAATGTATGTATCTGGACTTTCGGCAGGCATTCCGGAGCCGCCGAGTAAATGGCCATTAATAAAGACTTGGGAAGAAGAGCGGATAGAAGGAATACGTATTCCATATGTTTTGTACAAATCTTCTTCAGCAAGTATCAGTCGCATATGGTACGTGCCATATTGAAAGGAGTCGCTTGTATCACGATTGGTCCATTCACCTGGAACGGGTTGAGTGCGCTTACTGGATAGGGCGGTAGCATCGATCTGGCTGAGCAGTTGTTCAGAAACGAAGTTCCATTCACCACCAAGGACGATCGTACTGTTATCCGGCAACGCATTGAGACGAAAGTCCATCACTCCGTCAGCGGCTTAGTGATGTTCAGGAAGCGCGATAAATGATAGCCACAGCAAACGTATACATGATAGAAAAACAAGAAATAAAACGAGTACAAGGAAGATTTTCTTTCTATTCATCATTTCACCCAATTTCTTGAAAATGTGAATTAAGGGGGTGAAAATGATGTTCTGTTTTACATTCAAATAGGCGGATTCCGCTTATTATGAAAAGTAACCTATTTTTACATAGGTGTCAAAGAGATTCATACGGTGAAATAAATAATTTGAATCTTGTTTCATTAACGTAGTCAAATAATTCATTTTGCTTATATGATATGTTACATAGAGAACACAATGAAGATTACGAAGATTAAGAAAGGAGGAGGGGCACGAGTGAATGTAATTTTAATAGATGATGAACATTTACCGTTGAAGCAACTGAAAAAAATGCTCGAATCCGAGTTTGAGGGAATTAACGTGCTCAAAACCTATTTAAATGTCCATCAGGCGTTTGAAGAAGTTAGCACGCTTAACCCGGATATTGTGTTTCTTGACATACATATGCCTGAAATCAACGGTCTTGAGCTTGCCGCCCATATTTAGGAAGTCCAGCCTGCGGTGGAGATTGTATTTGTCACAGGGTATGATCGCTATGCAATAGAAGCATTTGAATTGTTTGCCTTTGATTATTTGCTGAAGCCGTTACGATTACCGCGCTTGAAGAAAACGGTCGAACGTTTACAGCAGCGGCTAAACGAAAATACGGGACAGCAGAAGGAGGGAGTCATGCTTCGTTGCTTTGGTCCGCTTACGATCCAGGCGCCAGGGCAGGAGCGCAAGTCGATAAAGTGGCGAACGGCAAAGGCACAGGAGTTATTTGCCTTCCTCCTTCACCATCACGGCAAGTACATTGAAAGAGGAACGCTGCTTGATTTGCTATGGCCCGATTTCGATGCGGAAAGAGCCCTTCAGCAATTATATACGACGGTTTATCATATTCGACAGGCTTTGCAGCAGGCCGGATTAACGGAAATCGTGATTAAGAGCGGCCGGGAATTAGGCGGAAGCTACAGATTGGAACTTGGAGAGGACATGACAATTGATTATCTTGAATGGGAAGAGCAGCTTAAGCAATTGATAGAACCGGACCCTCAGACGATAAAACACTTTGAAAAGCTGCTGTCTGCCTACGAGGAGGATTATCTCGGCGTCTATGATTATATGTGGGCAGAGGCGAAACGGGAAAAACTGCGACGTTTGTGGCGTCATTACTATGAAAAAGTAATGGGGTATTACGAGGAAATAGGAGATTATGAGTCCGCTATTATTTTGGCGGAACGGATGCAGGAGCTGTTTCCGTTGGAGGAGGACAGTTATTTCGAGCTGATGAAGTACTATGACGCGATTGGTTCCAAGACAGCTGTCGAGGACCAATACTATTTATTATTATCAAGGTTTAAGCGGGAGCTTGAAGTACAGCCGAGTGAGGTAATTCAATTATGGTACGAACGCTGGAAGCAAAAAAAAGCGAAAATAAAAACAAAATGAAGGGTCTTACGGCATAGGTCTTAATCATCTTTTTTGAGATACCTTCACCCCCGGGCCTGAAAGGTGGATTTTGCCACTTTTCGGGCTTTTTGATCTGGCGGGGGATGGAGGAGGGGCGTCATTTGTGACGGGCTGGATACAGCTGATTTTACGAGAGGTAAGTCTTGGGTCTATGGGCTACTTGTATAGATAATGTAGAGACCTGATCTTTATACTTAGGCATGAATTAAGGGGGAGACGATTTGTTTGATATTCGGATGATTGCACAAGGGCAGCATACTGATTTTTGTTGTCACCGGACCGATGGGGCAGCGGATTCGGAGAGGCGAAGCTCGCGTCACGTTTAACACAGTATGGTGCGGGAGATGCTGTAGGAGTAAGGGGATACCTCAGGTAAAAATGAAGTAATTAAAGGGGAAACAAGTATACTGGCAGTGGCGGGGCGACTGCTGCTCAAACAGGAATGATGCCAAGTAAAAGGGGCGTAAGAAGTTGCTGGTGACCGGAGACGGAAAGGGGACACCGTTTTAGGATTCCGGCGGGAATCATTGAAGACGTGACCTGATGGGAACTGACAGGTCTGACGTCTTATGACTATGCCGTATGAAGAACGATCAGGTGCGATACGGTTTATAAAAACTTTATTAGGCACCCGGCACGGGCGAAGTGCATCCCGGCTCTAATCATTAATTCTCATATGATAGAGTATTTTGTTGTGCGAACGAAGTGGGGTTCTCAATGTTAAAAGAGAACGTCACATTGTTCCCGACCGCGATATGGAAGAAATAAAGATGAGGCGGCAAAAATGCGAAGGGAGTAAGAGGGCGTGAAGGAACGCATACAATCTTTTTGCGATACGAGACTTCCTGCTGCATGAAGAGGAGCGGCAAGGAGGCTCTCCCGAAGATCAGTGATTGCTTTAGTTGAATCAAAGAAGGCTTGTCACCCTGCATGAACCTTGGGTCCCGGTGCTTTTCAAAAAGGAGCAGAAACTCCTTTTTGAAAAGCATCTTTTTTATGCGGGAAAGGAATAAATTAGTATGCATAAGAACAAACTACGGGCAAATAACTTGTGCTAAGGAGGATGAGGAGCGTGCGGCTGTTTTCGAAAAAAAAGCGAGCAAACACGGAAAAAACAGTCCGCGATCCGGCTGAGCACACGAACCGGCCTTCTCCGGCACTGACAGGCGATCTGAAGGCTGATGCAGCTGAAATCCGGGAGACCTTTCACCATGATAATGATGTCATCTTTCGTGAAATTACGATTGCCGATGTCACTCCGATACCAGTTGTGCTGATGTATATCGAAGGGCTGACCAATACGGAGCTTATTGAAGAATCGATTATTACTCCACTGCTTGACCAGAAGGAAAATAATGAAGCCCGGAACCTGCTTGATAAGGTCAAAGGGAGGCTGGCAAGCAGTAACATGACAACTGTGCGGGATTTTGATAGCGGCTACCGCGCCTTGCTGGCCGGCAATACGTTGCTGTTAATAGAAGGTGTGGCCGAAGGGCTTGTCCTTCATTCGAAGTCTTATCAAGAGCGCGGGATTACGGAATCACAGACGGAGGTGCTTGTTCGCGGGCCACGCGATGCGTTTACGGAGGTTTTGCGGACAAATACAGCATTGATTCGCCAGCGGCTGCGAACGACAGATCTGCGAATTGTTTCCCTGGCAATCGGGACAAGATCGAATACGGATATCGCTGTTATTTATATTGAACATTTGGCGGAGAAACGGATCGTTAAAGAAGTATTTGAAAGACTGAAAAAGATTAAAGTCGACTCCATTTTAGAAAGCGGCTATGTCGAAGAACTGATTCAGGATGAGACCTTTACCCCGTTCCCGACCGTTTCAAGTACCGAGCGGCCCGATGCAGTTGCCGGGAAGCTTCTGGAAGGGAGAGTGGCGATTCTTGTTAACGGGACGCCGTTTGCTTTAGTCGTCCCTTCGTTGTTCACGGAGTTTTATCAAGTGCCTGAGGATTATTACCAGCGTTCTGACTATATTACGCTTCTTCGCATCTTACGATTGATGACGCTCATGATTTCTTTGCTCGGGCCTTCGTTGTACATTGCGATTACGACCTTCCATCACGAGATGCTGCCGCCGACGTTGCTGATCAGCCTGTATGCTCAACGTGAGGGGGTTCCTTTTCCGGCATTCGTCGAAGCGTTGATCATGGAAGTGGCGTTTGAAATTATCCGGGAAGCCGGCCTGCGCATGCCGCGGGCGATTGGACAGGCCGTCTCGATTGTCGGGACATTGGTGGTCGGATTGGCCGCGGTAGAAGCGGGGCTCGTTTCAGCTTCGATGGTAATTATCGTCGCGATTACGGCGATATCGAGCTTTGTCATTCCTGCTTTTAATATGGGAGTCGCGTTTCGGATTTTGCGCTTCCCAATGATGGGGCTGGCAGCGAGCTTCGGCCTATTTGGAGTATCGATTGGCTGTATCGTCCTGTCATTGCACTTATGCAGCCTGCGTTCGTTCGGCGTACCGTATATGTCGCCGATGGCTCCGTTTAACATGAACGATCAAAAAGATAATTTAGTGCGCGTCCCTATGTGGGAGATGATTAGACGTCCAAAGCTGTTAAACCATACTGACAAAATTAGAGAAAGCGGATCTGACAGATGAAGAAAAAATTGATGATCATTATTCTTCTGCTTTTGCTCGTCCTGCTGCCGGGCTGCTGGAATCGGCGCGAGCTAAATGAGCTTGCTATCTCGCATGCAATGGGGATTGAAAAAACGGAAGCCGGGGAATATCGCGTAACCGTCCAAATCATTAATCCTTCGGCAATTGCAATGCAGGAGCCGGGTACAGGGACGTATACACCTGTTGTCGTTTATACAGAGACGGGGACGACGATGTTTGAGGCGTTGCGTAAATTAACGATGACTGTCCCGCGGAAAATTTATGAATCGTACACGCAGGTTGTGGTGATCAATGAGGAGTTGGCGGAGGAGGGCATTATTGAGGCGCTTGACTTTCTCGTCCGTGATCACGAATTTCGGACCGATTTTTATTTTTTAATAGCGAAAAATGCGAGGCCGAGTGAAGTGCTGGAAGTGCTGACCGTTATCGACAAGCTGCCTGCCAACGAAATGCATCAGTCATTAAGGGCGTCGCAAAGCTCGTGGGGAGCAACGAAAACAATCGAGATTGATAAGCTTTTAACGGAGCTTGCCGGCAAAGGAGTCGAGGCGACGATCACAGGAGTCGTTATCGAAGGGGATCCGGATGCCGGCGGAAGGCTTGAAGGGCTGGAAGAAAGCACGCTTCCTGCCTTGCTTTCATTTAGGCAGATGGCGGTTTTTTCCCAGGACAGGCTGATTGGCTGGTTAAATGAACAGGAAAGCATCGGATTAAATTATGCGCAGGATAATATCGATAGCACGATTGTGAACATCGCCTGTCCGACCGAGGAGGACTCCTTTATCGGCGTCGAATTGATACGGTCAAAGGCAGGAATTACTACCGAAATCAATAATGGGATCCCGAGCGGGACTGTGACGATCAAGGCGGAGGCACAAATTGGCAATGTGCAGTGCAGCCTTGATACAGCTTCCGGACAAAGCCTGGCCGAAATCGAAAAGAGGACAGGGGAGCAAATCGTCACGGAGGTCGAGCAATCAATTGCAAAAGCACAGGAGCTGCGGGCCGATGTATTTGGCTTTGGCAAGGAATTGTATCAGCAGCAGCCGAAGGAATGGAAGGAAGTTGAAAGCGGCTGGAATGAGCGATTTGCGACGATGGAGATTCAGGTGAACGCTGAAGTAACACTGATCGGGACCGGAAATGCGAATCAGTCGGTGAAGAAGCTTATGGAGGAAGAATAAATGCTATGGCCGCTTGGAATGGTAATTACGTTGTCGATTATAATGGTTGGCAGCTCTGTCCCCTATATGGTGAAACACAAGTTCTCGAAAAAAGAATGGATTCTGTTTGGGCTCCTCGCCGCAGTTGGCGTAAGCCTTAATCTGATTCTGAGTCTTCAGGGGCAGCTGCCTGATCCGTTAAAAGCACTTGATTGGCTGGTCCAATTGGTTAAGTGAGAAAGGAAATGAGGATGAAGCAGACTGAAAAGATAGATGGCTATCAATTTACCGTTCTCGTCGCTCTGTTTATTATGGGCAGCACGATATTGGTGCTGCCATCGGCTCTTGTCGAATATGCGAGACAGGATGCATGGCTTGCCGGTGTGATAGCGGTCAGCTGCAGCCCGTTTCTGGCGTACCTTTATCTTAAGCTCCATGAGCTTTATCCGCAGCTGATGTTTGTCGACATGATAAAAAGAATAGTCGGGACATGGGCGGGAACTATTGTCGCCATCGTGTACTTTTTGTTTTCGATTTTATTATCGAGCATGGTGCTTCGTGATACGAGTGATTTCCTTCAAACGCAAATGCTGCCTGAAACCCCGATGTATGCACTGCAAATTTTACTGCTCGCTGCTGTGATTGTCGCCCTGCTCTATGGAATTGAAACAATGGCGAGGGGAGCGGAGCTCTTCTTTCCGATTGTCGTGCTTGTTGTGATCGCCCCTGTTCTGCTGACGGCTAATAATCTCGAATTTTCTCATTTAAAGCCGTTCCTCGGTAATGGCGTGCGTCAGGTGGTCGACGGTTCTCTGTTAATGCTGTCGATCCCCTTTTTAGAGCTTGTTTTATTTCTCCCACTGTTGCCTGCTGTTAATAAAACGAAGAGAAAAAGAGCATTCTTCATTGCCGGTGTTTTGGTCGGTGGTCTGATTATTTTTACGATTGCGATGGTAACGCTGTTGACGATTGGCGCAAATTTGACGGCGGCGCTCAACTTTCCGAGTTTTTTTGCCGCCAAGAAAATCAGACTGGGGGATTTTTTGCAAAGAATCGAGGCGGTGATTGCCGTTCAATGGATCATTACATCCTTCGTCAAAATTGCGATCTTGATGTATATTTCCCTCATACTATTTAAGCAGATTGTCAGGCTGCAGCGCTATCATATCTTTGTCGTGCCAATGTCGTTTATTGTGCTGGCTCTGTCGCACGCGATCCCGGTTAATACCGGTTCTATCCGCGAGTTTGCCGGCGAAACCTGGATTCCGGTTTCCCTCTTTCTCGGTCTCTTTGTCCCCCTGTTCCTTTATATCGTTGGTTTGATCAGGAAGAAAGCAAGCGCTTCTTGAGGGACGTCCCTTCAGTCAGTCATGCTATAATGAAGAAGAATGCATGTATGTGAAGGAAGGGTTGACCGTTATGCCAATCGAGTTTCTTTTTATTTTCCTGATCTTTTTGATTGGGAGCTTTATCCAGGGAGTAAGCGGTTTTGGGTTCGGCCTGTTTGCGATGGGCTTTTTGCCGTTAATGTTTACGTTGAAAGACAGTACATTGCTAGTCCTGTCTTTAACTTTATTTATTTCGCTGACGATTGTTTTTCGCATTTACCGTTATATTGAATTAAAAGGGTTCCTCGTTATTTTATGCGCCGCTTTAACGGGGCGGGTGGTTTCTTTCTTTTTCCTGACCTCTTATGGAGAGATGGACATTCTCAAGAAAGTGCTTGGTTTCTTTTTAATTGGCATGGTCATTTATCTTTTAACGAAAAAAAAGGGAGAGCCGTCGAAGCTTTTGCTGAAGCCGATATTTCCGATCACCTTCGGCTTTGTCGGTGGATTAATTGGCGGGATTTTCGCTGTTGGCGGTCCGTTTTTTGTGTTCTATTTTTTAATGATTTACAAGGAGAAGCACCGTTATAACGCCAATCTACAAACAACGTTTGCTGTCACAAGCTTGTTTACGATGTTTTTACATGGCTTGAACGGTGACTTTGATTCTACTTTTCTTCTCTATTTTGCCGTCGGTCTTGTCAGTGTGTTTGTCGGGGCCAATGTCGGATTAAGGTTGTTTGAAAAGCTGCCGCAGGAAAAGATCAAATTGTTTGCGATGTGCATTGTGTTTCTCGCGGCTGTGAACTTACTTGTGTTTACATAAGCGGTTTTCTAAAAGGAGACAGGAGGCCGCCGCTTCAAATGACCGGACAATGGAGCAAATGTGGTATAGTAATGGTAGGATCTAACAAATGAGCGAATGGAGGAAGAGAATGAAAGTCGAAATATGGTCTGATTTTGTCTGTCCTTTTTGTTACATTGGCAAACGGCGATTTGAACAGGCATTAAAGCTGTTTCCGGAAAGAGAGCAGGTTGAGGTTCATTTCCGCAGCTTTCAGCTTGATCCTGATGTTCCGCCGGGATCAAAGCAAACGGTGTATGAAGGTCTTGCCTTGAAATACGGCACGACGATCCAGCAGGCGCGGGAAATGTGTGAGCGCGTCGCAGATCAGGCGCGGGAAGCCGGCTTAACCTTCCATTTCGATACCGCTGTTGCCGCTAATACGTTTCATGCTCACCGCTTACAACACTTTGCGGCCAGGGCGGGAAAAGAAAAGGAAATGACCGAGCGGCTGTTGCAGGCTCACTTTACCGATTCATACGACATTGGTGATAAAGCGAAGCTCCTTGAGCTGGCAGAAGAAGTCGGACTTGAAAAGACGGCGGCTGAGCAGGTGCTGGCGGGCGAGGACTTTGGAGCTGAGGTCAAGCGTGATATCGAACAGGCGGTGAAATATGGAGTAAAAGGGGTGCCGTTCTTTCTGTTTGATGAAAAGTATGCGGTTTCAGGCGCTCAACCGGGTGAAGCGTTTTTGCAGGCGTTGCATAAGGCGGCGGAGGAACGTTAACAGGTGAAAGGGGTGTGACAGATGAATAAGGTTGTCGTGCTTGAGCGGGGAAAAAGTGTGTTTGGCGAGGAAATCCAGCTACAGCAACGGGAACGGGACTTTGAAATTATTAGCAATGGCGTTTTTCTGATGTCGACGGAAAATGGTCAGTCTGAACGGGAAATGGTAAAGAAAGCGGTGGCCGTCATGAGGCGGAACCCTCGGCAGGTATTGGTCGGAGGTCTGGGGGTTGGTCATACGGCTGATCAGGTCCTGCGGGAGGGGGATAACGTAAATGCGCATATTGTTGAAATTGAACCGAAAATCGTAGAGTGGCAATATAAGTATCTTTATCCATTCTCCAACCGGGTTTTGCAGCGCGAGGGGGCTTCTTTGATCATTGATGATGTAAGCTTCTGGCTGGAACGGAACCCTCTTTGCTACGATTTGATCTGCCTCGATACCGATAATGGGCCAGACTGGATAGTAGCCGATCGTAACGCCAAACTGTACCGGAATGAAGGACTTGATTTGCTTTATCATCGAGTGACGCAGGGAGGAGCCGTTTCTTTTTGGAGTGCGTCCCGCTCTCAAGCTTTTTTCCAACTGTTGAAGGAGAAATTTGATCGAGTATATGAGTACCCAGTGAAAGTCTCAGCCACTTCTCAGCTGCCACCTGATTATGTATATATTGGCTGTAAGGATTAGGAGACGATGGAACCTCTGACACCGGGACCTAGACAGCATGAAGAGGTTTCCTCAAGCCTCATATCGCGACGAATCTTTCAAAAAATCAGACTGTTGCAAATACTCATTGATTTCTCGCGCGGTAATCTGTATAATAAAAGCAGTGCATGGTCAGACCATCATTCCATCGTGTTTATGTAAGCGCTAACAAATAGAAATAAGAAAGGTATACAAATAATGGACTTTAAACCAATTAAAAAAACGAACCTTGGGGACGATGTCATTCTTCAATTAAAGGATCTGATTGTCAAAGGGAAGCTCAAAATTGGTGACAAACTGCCAAATGAAAGAGAGTTGTGCACGCTGCTCGGGGTGAGCCGTTCTTCGCTGCGTGAGGGGTTAAAGGTGCTTGCCCAGCAGGGGCTGATAAGTCGTATTACATCGGGAACGTATGTGACAGCTGAATTTTCTAAAG
The DNA here is from genome assembly GCF_023715705.1 of Halalkalibacter oceani. GTDB lineage: Bacteria > Bacillota > Bacilli > Bacillales > Bacillaceae_D > Halalkalibacter > Halalkalibacter oceani_A. The sequence continues at coordinate 40,004 of NZ_JAMBOS010000013.1, read as the reverse complement.
TCATCGAAGAGTCTTTAACGATGCAAATTCTATTAAATGAAGCGACGTTCGACGAAGTACAGGAAACGCGGCTGGCGCTGGAAAAGGAGCTGACAGCTCTGGCGGCGCAGCGGCGAACCGATGAGGATTTACGGGCGATGGAGGAACAGCTCGCCACTTTACGCGGGGCCGTGGAACAAAATGATAAGCGTTTATATGTGAAAGCCGATATGGAGTTTCACCAGCTGATTGCCAAGGCGGCGAGAAATTCAGTGCTGATGTACGTCTATAATACCATTTCCCATTTGATTTTCAACGTGCAAAAGCAGGTCTCTTATGACAGTACGGTATTGGAGGCCTCGCATGCCTATCACCAGCAAATTTACGAGCTGCTGGTGGCGAAAGAGGACGAGCTGGCGCAAAAAACGATGGAAAGCCATTTGATCGATGTGCAAAAAAGACTGCAAACGTTGGCGAATTTCAGGGAAATAACCGAGAAAACCTTTGAATAGGACAGAAGGAGAGTGTAGCGATGATCGTAGATGCTGCTAAAATCAGCCGTTTTTCAAGAGAAAGCTTTATAAAGCTCGGAATGAGTGAAGAGGACGCCGACACGGTTACCACCACGATGCTGGAAGCCGATTACCGGGGGATCCACAGTCATGGATTTTTACGCCTGCCGATATATGTTAAACGGATCAAAGAAAAGTTTATTCAAGTGCCATCCGAGGTTACGGTCGAAATGGAAACGGAAGCGATGGCTTTTTTGGACGGTCATTATTCAGCAGGACAGATTGTTGGGAAGAAAACGATGGAAAAAGCGATGGAACTGGCCCGGAACCACGGCATCGGTATGGCGACTGCCAAGCATAGCAATCATTTTGGCATTGCCGCCCACTATGCGCTAATGGCGGCTGAACAGAATATGCTCGGCATTGTGATGAGCAATGTGGAACCGTTGATGCCGGCTGTTGGCGGAGCGGAGAAAGTAATTGGCAATAACCCGATCGCCTTTGCCAGTCCAACGGCAGAAGGAGATCCAATTGTGCTTGATATGGCTCTTAGCAATGCCCCGCTTGGAAAAATTCTGTTTGCCCAGGCGCAGGGAAAGGAGATTCCGGAAGGGTGGGGTGTCGATAAAAACGGGGAATCTACGACCGATCCGGCCCGTGTTTTGGATGGAGGGTTTCTTTCTCCGGTTGCCGGTCCAAAAGGATTCGGACTCGCTATTTTTGCTGAAATTTTAACAGGAGTCCTGACCGGAAGCCAGTTTTCAAAGGCGATCCCGTCGATGTACGACATGAAAGAGAAGCAGTCGATTTCTCATTTTATGCTGGCGATCGACTTGTCAAAGTTTGTCAGTGAAGAGGAATACGGTACTCGGATCAAAACATTGACGTCATTCGTCAAACATTCAAAAAGGGCGCCGGGCGTTGATGATATTTATATGCCGGGAGAAATTGAATTTGAACGGGAGAGAAGGAACAGGAAGTCGGGAATTGCGATGGAAGTGAACGTCTTAGACGAGCTCTATCAGCTTGCGGATGAGCTTGGTGTATCATTAAAGGATGTCGTTCTGCAAGACTAGAAGGAAGGAGATAAAGAGGAATGAAGGGACTTCAGGCAGTGAAGGGCTATACCGTGACAGGAGGTGGAGGAACGAAATTGTATGTCGAGGAAGGCGGGAATCCCGATGGGCAGCCTCTTGTCTTTATTCATGGCTTTAACCAGAGCCGCCATGTATGGGCGAAGCAGTTTGAGTCGGAGTTGCTGCAGGACTTTCGACTTGTCGCCTTCGATAATCGCGGTCATGGCTGGTCGGAGAAGCCGGTTGACGCGTATCAGAAGTCGGAATGGTGGGCAAAAGACCTCGACGCCGTATTGACTGAATTACAGTTGGAGAGTCCGGTTCTGATCGGCTGGTCATACGGCGGACTAGTCATTTTTGACTATTTGCGCTTTTTTGGAGAGAAAGCGATTGGCGGGGTGAATTTAGTAGGAGCACGCTCGCGCCTTGGGAAGCCGGAAGCCGCCGCGGAAACGGGCGAACACTACCAGGCGCTCAAGACGAAGCTGCTGGGACACGATATGACGGAGGCGCTCGAAGGGATTGAGGCCTTTCTTACGCTATGCAGCAATCGTCAGCTTCCAGCTGAAGAGTACTACTTTTTGCTCGGGGTCAATGCGATCGTTCCTCCTTATGTCCGACAAGCGTTAATGAAGCGCTCTTTATCAAATGAGGACATCATGCCAAAGCTCGGTACCCCTTTTTTAATCACCCACGGCAAAGAGGATCAGATTGTTTTGCCGCAGCATGCGATCTATAACAGTAGCCAGCTGCGGCATGCCAAGCTTTTCTGGTATGAGGCGACAGGACATATGCCTTTTTGGGAACAGGCTGAGCGGTTTAATCAGGAGCTGAAAGCTTTTGTTACTTCTATTATGTAGTAGACCTATTTTTTTACAAAATAAATTGAGCCCCTACGCTGTTTCTGTGATAACATGTAAAATAGGTTATTTATCCTGCGTCGATGGTGTTAATCGGCGTATGGTGAGAAAAGGGGGATCTTAATGAAATTAAGCTTTCGGACGAAGCGAAAGGAAGTTCAATCCACAGTAAAGGCTCAGCAGCCAGTACATAATGTTGCTATTCGTGTTTCACCGGCGGTGCAAAAGCAGCTGGCGATGATTCATTTAACGACGGCTGATTTAATTGCCGTGAAAGACCTTCAGCCTTTGGTGGAAAAGCATGTAGATGAAATCATTAAGCGGTTTTATGACAATCTCGAAAGAAACAGTGAATTAAAATCGATTATTGAAACAAATAGTGCTGTCGAGCGATTGCGGGTTACATTGAAACAACATGTAAAAGAGATGTTTAACGGAATGATAGATGGCGCTTACATTGAGCAGCGGATTCGGATTGCGCATACTCACGTGCGAATCGGTCTCGATTCAAAATGGTATGTGGGTGCTTTTCAGGATTTATTAGAAGCGATGATTGATCTGATTTATGAGCATTATGAAGATAACCAGACTTGCAAAAAGTACATAAAAGCGGTCGCAAAGATGTTTAATCTGGAGCAGCAGCTTGTGCTGGAAGCCTATGAAAGTGAAGTAGAACGGATCATTCAACAAAATCAGGAAAAGCAAAATGAACTCGTAAGGCTCGTTAGCGCAACAGTGGAGGAATTGGCGGCTGTTTCCGGAGAAACAAGTGCCTCGACAGATGAGCTTAAGTCAAGATCGGATGAAATTCTCGCCTACACGCATAAAGTCTCGAAGCATTCCCAGAAGGTTGAGGAGATTTCGAAGGGTGGCGCTGAAAAGTTGCAGGCACAGTCCGCGCAAATGAGCGAAATAGATGGCACGATCGGCAAAATTTCAGAGGAAATGGGTATCCTGAGAGGGAATGCCGAACAGATTAACGAAATTGTCGGCCTTGTTCAATCGATTGCCGCACAGACGAATCTGCTTGCATTAAATGCGGCGATTGAGTCGGCCCGGGCAGGAGAGGCTGGAAAAGGGTTTGCTGTTGTAGCAGAGGAAGTTCGCAAGCTTTCCGATCAAACGCAAAACTCAGTCAGCAAAGTATCTGATTTGATTATCCGCACTAATGATCAAATTGGCGCGATGTCAAGTTACATCGCCAACATTAACGATCTAATCAAAGAGACGTCATCAGGGATGAAGGAAACGAGTGATTTCTTTGATGAAATTGTCGAAGCAACAGAAAAAAGCAATCTTCAAAATGTCAGCGTTGAAAAAGAAATGGAGCATATTGCCCGCGTCACTGAAGAAATTAACCATGCCGCTGCCCAGCTCGCAACCACAGCTGACGAGCTGACTGAAATGATGAAAAAAGGGTAAAGCTCTGCCTGTTTAAAAGACATAGGAGCCTAAAGAGGCTAGGCAAAAGGTGCAAAACAACCTTCGGCCCAGCCTCTTTAGCGATGTTATCATGCTCTGCAGTGTACAGGATAAAGCATCCCGATCCCATCTCTCCTTGAGGCTGGTCCAAAAGGTAGAAAACAACCTTTTGGACCAGCCTTAAAGCCGCGCGATGATATTGTGCCTCGTAACTCCTTTTACTTCAATGCTTCTGTAAGCTGAGGAACGACCTGTTTCTTACGCGATACGACCCCTTTTAACAGCGCTGTTTTTCCATCAAGAGTAACCTGGAACGCCTTATTGACTGCTTCAGCCTGTGAGCCGAGGGCGAGAACCTTTGAGTCGTTGTTTAAAATATCCGTTACAACGAGCAGGAAGAGGTCGAGACTTTTTTCGGCGATTACGGCTTCGATTTCAGCTTCTAATTCTGCTTGCTTCGCAAACACTTCTTCCACGTCGACCGTATTCACTTGGGCAATTTCCACTTTGTGCTGTCCCATTTGAAATTCCTTTGCGTCAAGGCTTAGGAGATCTTTCGCCGATTTATCGCTCACATCGGCACCGGCCTTGAGCATCGCTAGGCCGTATTCCTCACTGTTAACTCCGGCGATTTCAGCAAGCTTTTTTGCAGTTGCTATGTCTTCTTCCGTGCATGTCGGGGATTTGAACAGCAATGAATCTGAGATAATAGCGGAAAGCATCAGGCCGGCAATCTCCTTTGGAATGTCAATTTCATTCTCTCTGTACAGCTTATAAAGAATGGTTGCCGTGCAGCCTACCGGTTCAGCCCGGTAATAAAGCGGGTCGCTTGTCTCAAAGTTGGCAATCCGGTGATGGTCAATCACTTCAATGACGCGAACCTGATCAAGGTCTGAGGCGCTTTGCTGGCGCTCATTATGGTCGACGAGAATGACCTCCTTTGCTTCAGCAACCGACTCAGTCAATCTTGGCGCGTTGACCTGGAAATAATCGAGCGCGTACTGTGTTTCACTGTTAATTTCCCCTAAACGGACCGGTTCAGCGGGGATATTAATCTTTGTTTTTAAATGGGCGTAGGCAATAGCAGAGCAAATTGAATCTGTGTCAGGATTCTTGTGACCGAATACGAGAACTTTTTCCATAATGAACACTCCTTTATGTAAACGAGCTTAATAAATATTTACATGTAATAACTTAACATAATTAGCAGGGCAAGCGAAGTATTGTCTTTTAAATTTTTGCAGCCTTGTCCCGAAATTTTAGAATAAGCCTAAAGCAATATGTGTAGCGTCCAGAGCCATTCCCTTTCTCTATTTACTGCTTCTCAAGCGAGCCCTTTTCCGGAGCATCGATTGACGTTTTTCGATTGCTGGCATACACTATAATCAAATGATCATTTGAATGAGGGATGAAGGATGCCGAAAGCGAAGAACCAAATCGATACATGTGATGTGTTTTGCTATGACGAAGAGAAAGTGAAGCGTGTCTCCTCCATCGTGGAAGCGGAGAAGCTTAGTCCGGTTGCCGGGATTTTTAAAGCTCTTGCTGATGAAACGAGGCTGAAAATCGCTTACGCTCTTTGTCAGGAGGAGGAGCTGTGCGTCTGTGATGTGGCGACGATTATTGGAGCGACGGTGGCGACCGTCTCCCACCATTTACGGCATTTGCGCAGCCTCGGCATTTGCAAAAGCCGGAGAGAGGGCAAGCTTGTTTTTTATTCGCTGGATGACGCCCATGTCATAATGCTTGTCACGACGGCTGTCGTACATGGAAGAGAGGTGTGGGCTCGTGAGTAAAGCAGTCCATGAAGCAGAAAAGAAAGTGTACCGGGTAGAGGGCTTTACCTGTGTGAATTGCGCCGGGAAGTTTGAGCGCAATGTTAAGGAGCTTGAAGGGGTACACGATGCCAAGGTGAATTTCGGCGCTGCGAAGATATCCGTCTATGGAGAGGCAACGCTTGAGCAGCTCGAAAAAGCCGGTGCGTTTGAACAGCTGCGGCTGACACCTGAACATGATAGAAGCAGAGAAGTGGAACGGACAACACCGCTTTCCTTCATCAAGAAGCATATCCATGTGGTTATTTCGGCGCTCTTCCTTGTGCTTGGCATCATCGGTCAATCTATGCTTGGGGAAGGAAACGGCGCGGTTATCGGCGCTTTTCTTGTATCAATTGTTGTCGGCGGCTTTTCGCTTTTCAAAGTCGGTCTGGCCAATTTACTAAGAGCGCAATTTGATATGAAAACATTGATGACGATCGCTGTGATTGGAGCGGCAATTATCGGTGAATGGACCGAAGGAGCGATTGTCGTCATCCTGTTTGCGATCAGTGAAGCATTGGAACGGTTTTCCATGGACCAGGCGCGGCAGTCCATCCGCTCGCTGATGGACATCGCGCCAAAGGAAGCGTTGATTCAGCGCAATGGCGAAACCGTGCTCGTACCTGTTGACGACATTCAAATTGGCGACCGGATGATCGTGCGCCCCGGACAGAAAATCGCCATGGATGGAACCGTCATGAGCGGTCGTTCCTCGGTCAACCAGGCGGCAATTACCGGGGAGTCCGTGCCGGTGGAAAAGCACGAAACGGATGAAGTGTTTGCTGGAACGTTAAATGAGGAAGGACTGCTTGAGGTAGAGGTGACAAAGAGAGTCGAGGATACGACGCTTTCAAAGATCATCCACCTTGTGGAAGAAGCGCAGGCTGAGCGTGCGCCTTCTCAAGCTTTTATTGATAAATTCGCCAAATATTATACACCGGCGATTATGCTTGTCGCCCTGCTCATTGCGCTAATCCCGCCATTGTTTTTCCAGGCAGACTGGGGAACATGGATTTACCAGGGCTTGGCCGTCCTGGTCGTCGGTTGTCCGTGCGCGCTCGTCATTTCCACTCCGGTGGCGATTGTGACAGCAATCGGCAATGCCGCGAGGAATGGAGTGCTTATCAAAGGCGGCGTTTATCTGGAAGAGCTGGGCGGCTTGAAGGCCATTGCTTTTGACAAAACAGGAACGCTAACGAAAGGCAGCCCGCAGGTGACGGATATTATTACGTGCGCTGCAGGTTATACGACGCAGGAAGCTCTGACCGTGATCGCCGCTTTAGAGTCACGCTCCGCTCATCCGCTTGCATCGGCGGTAATTCGTAAAGCGGAGGAGGAGCAGGTTCGTTATCACGAGATTGAGGTCAATGACTTTCTCTCTCTGACCGGAAAAGGAATTAAAGGAAGCATTGACGGAGTGCAGTATCAGATCGGGAATCTCCTTCTGTTTCCGCAGGTCAGTGCCGAAATAAAAGAGGAAGTCCTCCGGCTCCAAAGACAGGGAAAAACCGATGCTCTTCGGAACAGAGGATGATGTATACGCTGTCTTTGCGGTCGCTGATGAAGTGAGGGAGCTGAGTAAAAAAGTAGTTGAGAGCTTGCACGAGCTGGGGATTTCACGGACTGTAATGCTCACGGGTGATAATCAGCTTACGGCTGAGGCTGTCGGCAGGCAGGTTGGCGTGAAGGACATTCAGGCTGAGCTTCTGCCTGAGGATAAGCTGAGCTATATTAAGCAATTAAGAAATGAGCATGAACGAGTCGCGATGATCGGAGACGGAGTAAATGATGCCCCGGCACTGGCCGCTTCCACGGTCGGAATCGCAATGGGAGGAGCCGGTACGGATACGGCGCTCGAAACGGCGGATGTCGCCCTGATGAGCGATGATTTGAAGCAACTGCCGTACCTCGTTGCCCTTAGTCGGAAAGCATTGCGCATTATTAAGCAGAATATCGCCTTTTCACTCGGGTTGAAGCTGCTCGCGCTGCTGCTTGTCGTTCCCGGCTGGCTCACTCTCTGGATCGCTATTCTGGCAGATATGGGGGCAACCTTGCTTGTGACAGGGAATGGTCTGCGTCTGCTGAAGCGAAAAAAGAACAGGGACGAGATATAGGCAGGCACATCTTCTCCCCTCGGCCAATAGTATACAGGAGGGGTTAATCGGGTACGAGGGGGAAGTGATGTGCTGGCAAACGAAGGAACTTACTTTGTTTATACGGTGAAGCCGAATGATACGGTATTTGGTATTGCGACCATGCTCCGAAGTACGGTTGACGAAATAGAGCAGCTGAATTCCCTTTACCCTCCTTTTACAGATCCAGGGCTGATTTACGAGGGAAGACAGCTGATTGTACCTTATGCCTATACCCCGGAGCCGCAGGTACTTTATTTTGTCCAGCCGGGTGAGACCCTTACATCGATTGCGGGTTCGTTTGGTATTGATCTTCAGACAGTGAAAGAGCTTAACCCGCAATTGACTGATAGAAACAAAATAGTCGCCAATCAATTACTGGAATTGCCATTGCAAATTGAAATTGTCGAAGAAGGGGATTCCTTATGGCGCATTGCCGAGAGGCGCGACGTTCCTGTAATGGCGCTGATTCAGGCCAATGCGAACAGGCACAGCTTTTCGGGTGATGTGATTTATCCAGGCTATGCCCTGCTCCTTCCCCGCTGTCTTGATCAAACAAAGATTCGTCCGGCTTAATTGAAGGGCGGATCTTTTTTAATCGATAAGAAAGATAAAATTTTCGGATTCACTCGTGGAAGGGCGGTGCTTCGCACGCCGCTTATGAAAAAGCCGCTGTGCCCTAGCTTAAAAAGATCGTGGCTGTCCCCTCTTTTTGAACGATAAAATTTCGGATGGATTCGTAGAAAAGCCGCTGTGCGGTTTTTTTATTGCGTTTTCAGAGAATTCTATGTCAGCACATCTGACATGGTTAAGGAATTGAACACTTATTCTTACTAAAATGATAGTGACTATATAAGAAGTAATTTTAATGTGTCTTTAAAGATAGTGCCGCGCTGATCAATCATCCCGGATGAAAGAGGGGGTTCTAAAAATGAAACAAAAGCTGGTCTTGATAGGAAACGGCATGGCAGGAATAAACTGCATGGAGGAAATCCTGAAAGTAAATCCGTCTCTGTATGAGGTGACTGTTTTCGGCAGTGAGCCTCATTACAATTATAATCGCATTATGCTATCGAGCGTTTTACAAGGGGATACGAAGGTTGATGATATTACATTGCATGACCGCGCCTGGTATGAGAGCAACGATCTCCAGCTTTATACAGGGGAGACAGTCGTCCAAATCGACACGGTCAAAAAAACAGTGAGCACTGATCGCAACAGAAAGGTTACTTACGACAAGCTGATTATCGCGACAGGCTCCGTTCCGTTTATGCTGCCGATTCCCGGAGCTGACAAGGAAGGAGTTGTCAGCTTTCGGACCATTGAAGACTGCCAAAAGATGGTCGAGATCGCCGGCAGTTATAAAAAAGCGGCCGTTATCGGCGGAGGTCTGCTCGGTTTGGAGGCCGCCAGAGGGTTGCTGAATCTCGGGATGGAAGTCAATGTCATTCATATCGCCAAGCATCTGATGGAGAGACAGCTTGATCCAACCGCGGCGATGATGCTGGAACAGGAGCTGGAAAGCCAGGGGATGAAGTTTTTGTTGGAGAAGACGACCGAGGAGATCACCGGCAGCGGCCGGGTCGAGGGGCTACGGTTTACCGATGGCACGTCGGTAGAAGCAGATATGGTCATTATGGCGGTCGGCGTCCGTCCTAATGTCCAGCTGGCAAAAGAAAGCGGGATTGAAACGAACCGGGCGATCCTCGTCAATGATTATTTGCAGACGAGCGTGCCTGATGTGTACGCCGTTGGAGAATGTGTCGAGCATCGCGGAATGGTATACGGCCTTGTTAAGCCGCTTTATGAACAGGGGAGAGTGTTGGCCGCTCATCTATGCGCCAGGGAGACGGGCGGATACGAGGGAAGTACTCTTTCGACCCAATTGAAGATTTCAGGGGTGAATGTCTTTTCGGCGGGCGACTTTCAGGCCGATGAGAACGCAAAAACGATGATGAGTGTTGATGAACTGGCCCGGACATACAAAAAAATCATCCTGCGCGATGAGAAAGTGATCGGCGCCGTTATGTTCGGTGATACGAAGGCGAGCAATAAGCTGCTGGATATGATGACGAAGCAGAAAGTGATCACCGATGAAGAAAAGCGGTTGCTTTTGCAAAGCGCGGGAGAGGAATCGGAAGTAGTGACGATGGAGCAGACGGAGCTGATCTGTCAATGTAATGCCGTGACAAAGGGGGCGATTATTGAAGCCTGTCAGCAACATGAACTGTCGAGTGTCGAGGAAATTAAAACCTGTACAAAGGCCTCAAGTGCATGCGGGAGCTGTAAGCCACTCGTCTCCGAGCTACTGTCCTATATCCAGAGCGAGGACTTCGATGAAGTAGTCGAAAAGGAAGCGCTGTGTGCCTGTACGATGCTGACCGATGAAGAGATTGTCCAAGAGATGCAGATCCGCAAACTAAGCTCCGTCCATGATGTGATGGAGCAGCTCGATTGGAAAACGAAGGATGGATGCCGGACCTGTGTCCCAGCATTGCATTATTACCTTGCGATGATTTATTCCGAATATGAAGCGGAGCAGGAAGCGCTTTTCCTGAATGAGAGAATGAATGCGGTTGTCCAGAGCGATGGGACATACGCGATCACGCCGCAAATGTACGGGGGAATCACCAATGCTGATGAACTGCGGAGAATCGCCGATATTGCCGGGAAGTACCACATTCCAAACGTTGCTGTGACGAGTGATCAGCGGATTCATTTATACGGCATTCTGAAAGAGCAGCTGGAGCCGATTTGGCGTGAGCTGGACTTGCCATTGAGAAGCGCAACCGGCAACAGGGGGCATAGCATAAAAACCTGTCTAGGGGAAACAGCCTGTACTTGTGATAAGAAACAGGCGCTGGAGCTGGCGGTCGAGATTGATCAGCGGATTGACTCAGTGCCGGCGCCATACCGGCTGAGAATGGGAATATCAGCCTGCAGTCATAACGGAGCCGGTTCCACCACGAAAGATGTTGGGCTGATCCAGTTTGCGCGTGGCTGGGAAATCTATGTCGGCGGCAGCAGCGGAAGGAATGTCCGCCAGGGGCAGCTGCTCTCAGTGGCTGACACGGCGGAAGAAGCCTGTGAACTGGTGATAGCCTTCATTCAATATTACCGGGAAACAGCCAAATATTCTGAGCGGACTTGGGATTGGATTAATAGGGTTCATTTGCTGCACATTCGCGAGGTCCTGTTTGCTCCGGAGTTAAGGCAGCAGCTGATCGGTAACCTGGAGCAGGATGCCTTACAGATAAAAGCGAGAGTGGCGAAAACTTTCTAAGATGTCACGCAGACAAATATGTTAGCAAAGGATGAGAGACGATGACTGAGATGCTATTAAGGTATTTTCGAACGAAGCAGCAGGAAGTGGAAAAGGAAACCGTTTATCAATCACAATGCCCTTTTTGCAGCATGCAGTGCAAAATGCAGCTAATTGAGCAAGTGACGGTGACGCGTAAGAAATACAAAACAGTCGGTGTCGATAATCCAACGTCAGGAGGTCGGCTGTGTATTAAAGGGATGCATGCCCATCAGCACGCCCTTCATTCCGAGCGGCTCAAATATCCGCTACGCAAAGTGAACGGTGAGTTTGTCCGGATTTCCTGGGAAGAAGCGCTGGAGTTGATTCGCGAGAAATTCACGGCGATTCAGGCGCAACACGGCAAGGATGCGTTAGCGGTCTATGGCAGTGCGACGATCACGAATGAAGAGGCGTATTTGCTCGGGAAGTTTGCCCGCGTCGCGCTCGGAACAAGGTATATCGATTACAATGGCCGCTTATGTATGTCGGCCGCGGCCTCCGCTGCGGCGAAAACCTTTGGTATGGACCGCGGCTTTACGAATACTATTCAGGAAATTCCACATTCCAGATGTCTGATTCTGGCCGGAACGAATGTGGCTGAATGTCAGCCGACGATCATGCCTTATTTTGAAAAAGCGAAAGAAAACGGAGCGTTTATCATTGCCATCGACCCGCGGGAAACAGCGACGACAAAGCTGGCCGACCTTCATTTGAAGGTGAGACCGGGAATGGATGCGGCATTGGCGAACGGCATCCTGAAGGTAATTCTGGACGAAGGGTTAATCGATGAAGATTTTCTGGCACGCCGTGTTGTCGGCTTTGAGGAAGTACGTGAGTATGTCTCGGCCCTCGACCTTAATGAAATTGCCGAACTGACCGGGGTGCCGCTTAGCCAGATCAGAAAGGCAGCTTCTGTCTTTGCCAGAGAAGAGTCGGGGATGATTTTTACAGCCCGGGGAGTGGAGCAGCAAACGGATGGTTCAAGCGCGGTGCGGAACTTTCTTAATATTCTATTAGCAACAGGGAAGATCGGTAAGAAATACTCCGGCTATGGCGCGGTGACCGGGCAAGGAAACGGACAAGGGGCGAGAGAGCATGGGCAAAAAGCCGATCAGCTGCCAGGCTACCGCTCCATTGAAAATGAAGCTGATCGTCAATTTATCGCCGACGTCTGGAAGGTCGTTGTCAAGGATATACCGCGCAAAGGGGTATCGGCTTTTGAAATGATCCAGAAGGTCGACGAAGGAGAGATTAAGGCAATGTTTCTAATGTGCTCGAATCCGGTTGTCTCGAACCCGCGCGCCGAGTTTGTCAAACAGGCCTTGACTAAGCTCGATTTCCTCGTGGCGGTCGATATGTTTATTTCCGAAACAGCGCAATTAGCCGATTTAATTTTGCCAACGACCTCGTATTTGGAAACAGAAGGGACAATGACGAATGTCGAAGGGCGGGTCATGTTACGCGAAGCAAGCTTCCCGCTCCGCGGCGAGGTCAAGCATGACTGGAAGATTATTTGTGAAGTCGCCGATGCTCTCGGTAAAGGCGAATATTTCTCCTTTTCGTCACCGGAGGAGGTTTTTAATGAGTTATGTGAGGCGTCGCGCGGCGGCATTGCCGACTATTCCGGCATGAGCTATGAGCGGTTGCGCCGGGAAAAAGGTCTGCTATGGCCATGTCCTGACGCAACGCATCCCGGGACCGAGCGCTTATTTGAATCCGGCTTTGCCCACCCCGACCAAAAGGCGCGGATGGTGCCGGTGTCCAATACAGCGAAAATCGCCAAGGAGAAAACATCGGAAACGTATCCGCTCTTTCTGACGACAGGCCGGATCATGTCTCACTATTTAACCGGCGTGCAAACGAGAAAGAGCGCGACTCTTGCCGCACGTGAATTCGAATCCTATATGGAAATTCACCCTGCAACGGCAAAAAAATTTCAGATAAACGATCAAAGCCTGGTCAAGGTCGAATCGGAGCGGGGCAGCATTGTCGTCAGAAGCAAATGGTCACAGACCATTCGCAAGGATACGGTCTTTGTGCCTTTGCATTGGACGGAATCACAAAATGTCAATCGTCTGGTGGCGGGCACCCTTGACCCGTCCTGCGGGATGCCGGGCTTTAAAGTAAGCGCGGTGAAGATTTCAGCAGTTGATCAGTAATACCGACAGCGTCATACAACACGATAGAGGTTGTTCCAATACCTTTTGGGGTAACCTCTCTTTTTAGAGTAAAAGAAGTATTTTTAATATATGAAAAGACTGTCAGAAATTGTTACACAAATTCTGTTATTTTCCAGAAGCTTTGGCATAATGGGCCTATGAAAAGGAAAAGGAGTGTTTGAAATGAAGCTTTCTGAATTGAAAAAAAGTGGGCATGCTCCATCGCTCCTCTCGGCTTTTTTATATTTTGATATCAGCTTTATGATTTGGGTGTTATTAGGGGCACTGGGCGTTTATTTGACAGCTGACTTCGGTCTCTCGGCTGGACAGGTCGGGATGATTGTCGCCATTCCGATTTTAGCCGGATCGCTCTTCCGGGTCATCATGGGTGTACTGACGGATCGCTTCGGGCCAAAAAAGACGGCGATCGGCGGGATGATCGTGACGATGCTTCCGCTGTTATGGGGCTGGCTATTTGGCTATACACTGAGTGAGCTATATATGATCGGAATTTTACTTGGGGTAGCCGGAGCCAGCTTTGCCGCGGCCCTGCCGATGGCAAGCCGCTGGTACCCTCCACATCTACAGGGTGTTGCAATGGGGATTGCCGGTGCCGGAAACAGCGGGACGCTGCTGGCGACCCTGTTTGGTCCGCGCCTCGCTGAAATTGTCGGCTGGAACGGAGTCATGGGCCTGGCGCTGATCCCGCTGAGCATCGTCCTCTGCTTATATATCTTCATGGCGAAGGAGCCGCCAAATCAGCCGGCTCCAAAACCGTTAAAGCAGTATTTTACCGTTTTCAAGGAAAAAGACACGTGGTACTTCTGTCTGCTGTACAGTGTGACGTTCGGCGGATTCGTCGGGTTGACCAGTTTTCTGAGCTACTTTTTCGTCAGTGAATATGGCGTCTCGGGCGTCCGGGCCGGTGATATTGTGACGCTCATCGTCGCGTCCGGCAGCTTCCTCCGTCCGGTTGGCGGGCTGATTTCGGATAAAATCGGCGGGGTAAAGCTGCTGCAATTTTTATTTTTGGGCGTCGCGCTCTGCATGTTCGCGGTCAGCATGCTGCCGCCTTTGGCGATCGTCGTCACTGTTCTCTTTGTCGGCATGGGTTGCCTTGGAATGGGGAATGGAGCGATTTTTCAGCTCGTTCCGCAGCGCTTCCAAAATGAGATCGGCATGGTAACTGGGATTGTCGGTGCGGCCGGGGGAATCGGCGGCTTTTTCCTTCCCAATGTACTCGGCTCATTGAAAGACATTACCGGCACGTATGCAACCGGCTTTATTACGTGCTCGATCGTTGCTTTAGTCGCCTTTGCGATCTTGCTCTATGCCCAGGCTGGCTGGAGAAAGGAATGGACCGTATCGGGCAAGCAGGTACGAATTTAAGCGAAATCTGTCTATGACAGCGATTAGTAGCATGAAGCAGACTTGCTGTGTCCTTTCAAAGCTGGAGGACTTATCCAAAGCAGTGGGACAGCTTCATACATTGCGGCCTTGCTATGAGTGTGCCTCGTAGCAAGGCTTTAAATTTAAAATGGCAACGGCTGCACTCATGAGGTAGAAGCTACAAAAAAAGGAAGCTGCGGGCTTTTTTTCAGACTGGAAAAACCATGTCAGATAAAATGACACATTATAACATGTATTTAAAATCATAGTTTACGATTAACATATATTTTAAATCACGGTTTTGCAGAAGCAAAGGGGGAGTGAGGATGAAAAAGGGAATGGTCTACTTAGTAGGAGCGGGGCCGGGGGACGCCGAGCTGATTTCCGTTAAAGGGAAAAGGGTCTTACAGCAGGCGGAGGTCGTCATTTTTGACCGGTTAATCAATCCCTTTTTGCTAACGTATGTAAAGGAAGATGCCAGGCTCATTTACTGTGGCAAACAGCCATGCCGCCATACATTGCGGCAGGAGGACATCCAGAAGGAGATTTTGATTCATGCCAGGAAGGGCAAAACCGTCGTCCGACTTAAGGGAGGAGATCCTGCGGTATTTGGCAGAGTTGGTGAGGAGGCCGCTCTGTTGGCGGAGCATCATATTCCGTATGAAATAGTTCCCGGCATCACCGCAGGCATTGCCGCGACAGCCTATGCCGGAGTGCCGCTTACTCACCGGGTTCATTCGGATTCATTTGCAGTCGTGACTGGGCACGGAAGCAAAAAGAGCGGCGCGCCTGAAATCAATTGGCAGGCACTCTCAAAGGGTGTCAAAACAATTGTGTTTTATATGGGGATCAAGCATCTAAAAACAATCGCAACCGAGCTGATAAGCCGTGGAAAAACGAGCGAAACACCTGTACTCGTCATTCAGTGGGGAACGTACAGCAAGCAACGGACAGTAGAAGGAACACTTGCCAACATTGCCCACAAAGTGGAACAGACAGGGTTAACGAATCCGGCGATTATCGTAGTTGGCGAGGTCGTTGCTTTAAGATCGAAGCTGGCCTGGTACGATAACAGGCGCCTGTCGGGGAGAAGCATTCTTATTCCTGGAGCTGAGGAAAACCACGCTGCACTTATCGATCAATTAAAACAGCAGGGCGCCGATGTGTTTGCTTTCCCCCTTTTGACAGATTATGCAGCTGTCGAACGGGAGAAGCTGGAAAGCCTGCTTGGAAGCGCTGAAAGCAAAGAGCTCGTCTTCCTTTCAGCAGATAGTGTTCAGTTGTGTTTACAGGCATTCGGCGAACACAATTTAGATTTCCGGCACGTCCACTCCCCCATCTATGCCGCCGACTCGTCCGTCAGAAAGAGATTGCGCTCGGTCGGCATTCAGGCTGAATTGCTGCAGGATTCTCATCCGCTGCAGCTACCGGTATTCATCGGCAAAGAAGCAGAGGTGGAAAGCGCGAGAACTCAGCACCCGCGCCAAGGGGAGGCACTAATTTTAACGAAGCAAAGGGTGAGTCAAAAAAACATTGAGGCCTTTCAACGGCTGGTTGCTGAGCAGCATGTAAACAGCCTGCTTATTACGAGCCGAAGCGAGGCACGGCAATTGCTAACGTTTTTAACGTTGAGCGGTATCGGTCCTAAGATTTGCGCTGGCCTGCAGGTGTGCTGCAAAGGGAAAGATGTGAAGCGTCTGCTGCAGGCAGGGAATATAGTCGTTCAAAGTCTGATCGAAGACGCTGAGCTGACGGAGCTGTTCAACATGTTTCAGACTGAAGAGCGCGTTGTGATGGAAGGGTAGAGCGAGTCGAGTGAAATGAACTTCGTGAAAAAAGGAGCGATAGATGTGCGAGAGAAACTAGTATTGATCGGGAACGGGATGGCAGGTATCCGGACATTGGAAGAGATTATCAAAAGGGATCCTGGGCGCTACGCCATCACCGTCTTTGGAGAAGAGCCGCACCCAAATTATAACCGGATCATGCTCTCCTCGGTGCTGCAGGGAGACGCCAATGTGAACGATATTGTCCTGAATGATTACGATTGGTATGAGAGCAACGGTATTACGCTCTATACAGGTGATCCGGTCGTTAAAGTCGATGAGAAAAAACAGCTAGTGATGAGTGAACAGGGACGGACGTGCCACTATGACAAGTTGATTTTTGCAACCGGTTCTAATCCGTTCATGCTGCCTTTGCCCGGAGCGGATAAAGAGGGCGTGATCGCTTTCCGTAATATTAAAGATTGCGAGACGATGATCGAAGCTTCGAGACATTACAAAAAGGCCGTTGTCATCGGCGGCGGCTTGCTTGGACTCGAAGCGGCGCGCGGTCTGCTCAACCTGAAGATGGAGGTTGACGTCGTTCATATTGCCGATTATTTGATGGAGCGTCAGCTGGATCATCAGGCAGGGGCGATGCTGCGTGAAGAGCTGGAAAAGCAAGGGATGAATTTCTTGTTAAATAAACAGACGGAGCGGATTACTGGAGATACACGGGTAAAAGGGCTGCGCTTTCAGGACGGTACGAGTACAAAGGCTGATTTAGTCGTGATGGCTGTTGGCATTCGTCCGAATGTCGAGCTGGCGAAAGAAAGCGGCCTGGAAGTAAACCGGGCAATCATCGTTGATGATTATATGCAGACAAGCAAAAAGAATATTTACGCTGTGGGCGAATGCGCAGAGCACCGTGGGATCGCTTACGGGCTTGTCGCGCCGCTGTACGAGCAAGGCAAAGTATTGGCGGAACATATTTGCGCGGAAAACAAAGCAGCGGTTTCCGGCTACCAGGGATCAATTGTTTATACGCAGCTGAAGGTGTCAGGGGTTGATGTTTTTTCGGCCGGCAGATTTCAGAATAGCAAGGAAACGAAAGCGATCCGCGTGCATGACGAATTCGAAGGAATTTATAAAAAGGTTGTCGTCCAGGATAATAAAGTCATTGGCGCTGTACTGTTCGGAGATACCGGCGATTCGCCGCGCATCCTCGACATGATGAAAAAAGAGCAGGATATTTCGGAAATGAGCAAAGTTGCGATTCTGCCGACAGAGCAGGCAGCCGGTGAAAGGGAAAGCCCTGTTCTGCTGATGGCTGATGAGGAAACGATTTGCGGCTGTAACGGCGTCTCGAAGGGTGAAATCGTTGCGGCGATTACGAATCAGGGGTTAACGTCAGTTGAGGAGATTAAGCAGTGTACGAATGCCTCACGCTCATGTGGCGGCTGTAAGCCTTTGGTCGCTGATCTTCTGGCATTGACAACAGGAGAGCAGGCGGATACCTCGAAGGAACCGATGTGTGGCTGTACGGACTATACGCATGAAGAAGTAGTCGCCAGTATTCGCGAGCTGAGCTTATCCTATCCGCGTGAGGTGATGAATGTATTACATTGGCGGACGGAGGAAGGGTGTTCGAAGTGCCGTCCGGCGATCAACTACTATTTAGGAATGGTGGACCCGCTTAAGAATAAGGATGACCATACGTCACGCTTTATTAATGAACGCGCTCACGGCAATATTCAAAATGACGGTACCTTTTCCGTCGTGCCGAGAATGTATGGCGGCGTGACCAACCCGGCGCAACTGCGACAGATTGCCGATGTAGCGGATAAATATAACATTCCATTGCTGAAGGTAACCGGCGGACAGCGGATTGACATGTTCGGCGTTGAAAAGGAGGATCTCCCGAAAGTGTGGAAGGAGCTTGGAATGAGATCCGGCTCTGCCTACGCGAAAGCGTTGCGTACGGTAAAAACATGTGTCGGCGAACAGTTTTGCCGCTTTGGCACCCAGGATTCCATCGGGCTCGGAATCGAATTGGAAAAGAAATTTGAGTACATCAATACCCCACACAAAGTGAAAATGGCTGTGTCGGCGTGTCCACGCAACTGTGCTGAATCAGGTATTAAAGACTTCGGAGTCGTAGGTGTTGAAGGCGCATGGGAGCTTTATGTCGGAGGAAACGGCGGCGTGGATCTGCGGGCGGGTGACTTATTCTGCAAGGTGAAAACAAAAGAGGAGATTATCGAGATCATTAGTGCGTTTCTGCAATACTACCGGGAGAACGCCCGCTATTTAGAACGGACGTCTCACTTCGTCGAACGGGTTGGTCTTGATCATATGAAGAAGGTCGTGCTCGATGATCCAAAAGGACGGAAGGAATTAGTTGAGCGATTGGAGATTGCCTTGTCAACTGGAAAAGACCCTTGGAAGGAAATTATCGAAAGTGAAGAGAAGCGGAAAGAGCTGTTCGAGAAGAAGCAAGTGGAGTCATTCGTATAAGGAGGGGAAGCAATGAAAACAGCGGATAGTGTAAAGAAAGTAAAAGTGGCCCGCCTTGATGAATTAACGATCGGTCTTGGCAAAAAAGTCGAAATCGCCGGGGAGGAGATCGCGCTCTTTAAGCAGGAGGACCAAAGCGTTCATGCGATTCAAAACCGCTGTCCCCACAAGGGAGGCCCGCTATCGGAAGGAATTGTTAGTGGGGAGCATGTCTTTTGTCCCCTTCATGACTGGAAGGTAAATGTTCGTGACGGCATCGTTCAGGCACCGGATGAGGGCTGCGTCAAACGCTATGAGGTCGAGATAGCGGGGGAGGATATTTATATAAAGCTTTTTTAAAAAAAGTGTGTGTTTTGTCGATTTTGGGAGCTTGAGACAAAGGCAATGGCTTCACAACAAGGTCCTTGAAAAACTTCCTTTTTCGTAATTCGAAGAAGAGTAATGACTACGCTCAATGCTGAAAAGCTGCTCAAAAAAACGAGTTTCACTTTTTCAGCAGCTTCCTCATTGCTTAAAGGCTGGGTAAAAGGTAAAAAAACAACCTTTGTCCCAGCCTCTTCTTTTTCCACTTCGGGCGGTCAAGTCCATTTTTCACCCCATGCTTGAATGGATGCAATCACCGGTTCAAGAGCAAGACCTTTTTCTGTTAAAGAATATTCAATCCGCGTTGGTTTTTCAGGGTAAACTGTCCGGCGCACGACCTGCAGCTGCTCAAGTTCTTTCATTCTTTCAGTTAATATACGATCACTCATATCGGGAATTTGAGCCTTTATATCTTTGAAACGCTTCGGCCCATCTAACAAAACGCGAATAATCAAGCCGGTCCACTTCTTCCCAAGTAAGTCGATGGCCTGCTCATACTTCGGACACATTGTACTGTAATCCATTTTTCTCACCTCGTTCACCTGTAATTTTACCATAATGCCGGAGCAGAAAGTAGATGAGCCTTACGGATTATCTGGCTAAAAGTGCAAAATTGAAACCTGCCGGGACCTTTTTGGGAATCTCTTTGTTTACCGTAACAAGATTAGACAATAATGATAAAATAGTAGTAGTAAAGGTCGGGAGGAGATAGCATGTTTGCAAAAATTGTCGTCGCAGCGGATGGCTCGGAACAATCACTGAAAGCAGCAGAGCAAACGATCGAACTGGCGAAGAAATACAAGTCTTATGTGTTTGTCGTGTATGTTGTTGATGGAACAACGAGCAAATCAGATATTATCAGCACATGGAACGTGCAGGGAATCATGGAAAAACGGATGGAAAAGCTAAAACAGGTGGAAAAATGGGCGGAGACGGAAGGAATTGAATATGAAGTAAAAATTGTCCGTGGGGAACCGGCCGCCTCGATTGTTAAATTTGCCAAAGAAGCCGAAGCTGATTTAATTGTGATCGGCAGCCGCGGACTGAATCCGCTTCAGCAAATGGTTCTCGGTAGCGTCAGCCATAAGGTGGTGAAACGAGCTTTCTGCCCGGTTCTTGTTATAAAATAGGCGTTTGTTCAAGATAGTGTCAAGGCTTATCTTTCTGAAGATGTAGTATACTAATGGGGAAGATGAGAAAAGGTGGGCTAAATAATGAAGTTATCGAATAAAAAATTATTCGCACTTATTGCCTTGATTACGATCATTTACGGACTGGCATTTTGGATTATCGGGCATTTTGTGACAACTTGATAAAAGGAAGGACGGGTGAAGGAACCTGTCGCTTTTCGGGGATAGGAGCTGTCCAAAAATGCAGTCATCGACATTTTTGGACAGCCATTTTCTATTTCCGGGGAAATAGGCCTCAAGTTTACAAAGCGGTTAGCCGCGATAAAAACATAGTAGCAATCCCAAAGTAAATCATTAAGGAAAAAATGTCATTAATTGTTGTAATCAACGGCCCAGAAGCGACGGCCGGGTCAACCCCGAAACGATATAAAAGCAATGGGATGACAGTCCCTGCCAGCGTTCCGACAATTAACGTAATCAATAAAGAAATACCAACTGTAAGTCCAAGTACGAGACTGTCCTGCCAAACAAAGGCGATCAACATAATTAACAGTCCGCATGTGAGCCCGATAATCAGGCCGACCCGCAGTTCGCGAAAAACGAGACTGATGACCGTCCGGCGGTCAATATGATGAGAAATAATACCGCGTACGACAACCGCAAGCGATTGAGTCCCCGTATTACCGGTCATTCCCGCTATCATCGGCATAAAGAAAATAAGGGCGACGACCTGATCCAATGTTTCTTCAAAGCCACTAATAATACTGCCTGAAACAAGTCCGATAAACAGCAGAAGAATAAGCCAGGGTAAGCGGCGGAATGAAGCCGTTAAGGCCTTTGTATTAAAGTCGATATCCTTACCGGAAGCGGAAAGCTTTTCGATATCCTCATTAGCCTCGCGAATCACAACGTCAATCGCATCATCGACTGTAATAATCCCGAGAAGGACATTGTCATCATCGACGACGGGAACCGCGATGAAGTCGTAGCGCTCAATCGTCCGGGCAACTTCTTCCTGATCGGCCTCAACGTGGACGGCAACGACCCGGTTAAACATTAAATCTTCAATTTTATCATCGATTTCAGCGATCAGCAGATCACGATAGGACACAACGCCGACAAGTTTTTTTTCATGGTTAATCACATATAAATAATAAATGTTTTCGGAAAAGCTCGCATAAGCTTTCAATTTATCAACAGCTTGGCGAACGGTTTGATCGGCATGAATCCAGACAAATTGATTTGTCATGAGGCCACCGGCCGTTTCAGCCGGGTAACTCATTAAAGACTGGATGTTTTGAGAGTCTTCTTTTTTCATTACATCAAGAAACTCTTTTATTTTATCGACGGATAGCTCGTTTAATAAATCGGCCAAGTCATCGTTATCCATCAAGTCCATAACTTTTGAGGAACGTTCAATTCCCAGTTGCTGAAGAATTTCAAGCTGGACATCGTACTCCAATTCCTGAATGAGATCGGCGATTTGTCCAGGTGTTAAAAAGGTTAAGAATTTTTGGTGATGTTTCTCCGGCAATCCACGGTAGATTTGGGCAAAATCATAAGGATGAAGTTCATCTAAGAGCTGCTGCAAGGCTCCTCTTTTTGCTTCTTTAATATACTTAATGACCAATACAAGCAATTGGTCTTCTGTCATATTGGCAATCATCTCGTTCACCTCATTTCTGATCATCCTCTATCACTTTACAAAAAAAATCCGACTAAGTAAAATGTTCTTTTTTTAAAGATTTCACCGGTTTGTAAGTAGGAAAGAAGAAGGGAATTGAAAGAGAGAGGGGTGAATCGGCGAAATAAGATTGACATTGAGAATGAATTTCACTTAAAATACTGATAATGAGAATTATTATCAGTATAAGGAGCTGTTATGGATGTCTTCATCTCTATTAATTGTTGGCGCAGATCGGTTAGGATCGATTCCTAAAAAGCTCGAGCAAATGGGTTTTAGTGAGATTAGTCATGTTAGTGGAAGAAAGGTGCAAATGGTAAAGAAGGAAATTCCCGCTCATATTGATTTAATTCTTGTCCTGACAGACTTTATTAATCATAATTTGACGTCCGTACTGAAAAAGAAAGCGGCTGAACAAGAGATCCCAATATGTTACGCGAAGCGTTCGTGGTGTTCGATTTATCAGGCAATTGGCAATTGTGAGTATAATTGTGCAGGCAAAGAGCAATGTCAGCTCGCTTCAAGATCCGGCAAAACGTAGAATCCATTTGGAGAAAACAGCTTTGCCGGAGCTGGGACAGAACTCGTAAAGGCTGTGCCAAAAGGTGAAAAAACCCTTTTGGCACAGCCCTTTTTAAAACAGGCGGGAGGCAAGCCCGATGACGACGAGCAGAATGATAATGGTCCAAATGATCGGCTTGAGCCGTTTGCGCATGTTTTGCCTCTTTTGCCAACGGGCTGGATCAAAGGCGACTTCTCCTTCCTCGTATACGCGCTGACGATAGGCGGAATAGGGACGGACGCCGGTTAAAATAATCGGGCCGAGGGCGGCTCCGGCGATTAATCCAAATAAATGAGCGAAAATATTAATATTTGTTCCGAGGAAGGTCATCACTAAACCGAGACCGATAATCGTCAGAACGAGCTGGGCGTTCGCCTGATCAATCAGCTCTTTTCGGAAAAGAACAATGTAGACATAGAGCCCGAACAGACCAAAGATCGCACCGGAAGCCCCGAGGTGGGGACCATACATTAATCCACCGACCCAAAAAGTCGCGATATTGGCGGCAATACCTGTCAATAAATAGGTAAGAATAAATTTAAACCGGCCCAGCATCTGTTCCAAAGCCGGCCCGAAAATAACGAGAGAAAATGAATTGAACAGAACATGCCCCATCCCGATATGCATAAAGATCGGCGTGACGAGACGCCAGTATTCTCCATTGGCGACATCAAGATTAAATCCGATTCCGTAGGCGAGAATAAGCTCACCAAAAGGCAGGAAGTTCATCCAGACGAAGAGAATCAGATGGATGGCCACGAGTGTTGTAATTACAGGATATTGTTTTCTAAATGAATAAAAGCTCTCATTTCGGATAAACATTCTTCACCCTCCTTCAATATTTGCTATTATAACAGAGAATCACGGTTTTTCCTTTTTTAGAAAACCTATGATTGATCGAGAGAAACATGACGAGCAAAGGAGATCTTGCCTATGATCATCGGGACGGGAATTGATCTGGTTGAATTATCGCGGATTCAACAGTTGGCAGAGCGCCAGCCGCGCTTCATTAACCGAATTTTGACTGAGGCGGAACGAAAGCAGTATGAACGGCTGTCAGCAGCCAGAAAAACAGAGTTTCTCGCCGGGCGTTTTGCTGCCAAGGAAGCTTTTGTAAAAGCGGCAGGAACGGGAATTTCCGGCACGTTTAGCTGGCATGATCTGGAGGTGAGAAAGGAAGCGGCGGGCAGGCCGTATCTCGTCGCCAGGAACTATGAGCAAAAGATTCATTTATCTATTTCTCATAGTAAGACGCAGGCCGTGGCTCAAGTGATCATTGAAAGCTTGGAAAGCTAGTCTGCATATTGCCCAAGGTTGTCTCATATAGTTGTAGTGCGAATAAGAGAGGCTTCCCATTTGAAAAGAAGAGGTGGCGGTTGGCAAACTCCCCAGTCTGTTTGCTGTCCCTCCACTCCAGTACTCTTTTCAAATGAGTTCGCTCTCTTCTTTGGCGTCAAATGAGACAAAGGGGTGAAAGCATGAAAAAAGCAGGATGGGTAGCCGCTCTTACGCTACTATTGGCCATTATGCTCGTAGGCTGCGGTGAAAAATCACAGGAAGACATTATGACTGACCTAGATGGAAAGCTTACCGAAATGACTGGGTATAAGGCGAATTCCACGATGACGTTGGAAACGGGGAATGAGTCACAGACATATGAAGTGGAGGTATGGTATCAGGCGAAAAATTATTATCGCGTTGCCTTGCAAAATCAGGAAAAAGATCAAAGCCAGATTATATTGCGAAACGATGACGGGGTTTTCGTGTTAACACCCGCTTTAAACAAGAGCTTCCGCTTTCAGAGCGATTGGCCGACAAACAGCAGCCAAGTATATTTGTATGAGTCACTGATTCAGGATATTTTAATGGATCCTGAACGCTCCTTCCAGGCGACGGAGGATCATTATGTCTTTCAAACAAACACCAATTATCAAAACAAGAATTTAAGCACTCAGGAAATCACGTTGAACAAAAAGGATCTTTCGCCGGTACAGGTGAAAATCATGAACACCGATTTGGAAGTGCTTGTCCAGCTTGATTTTACCAGCTTTGAATGGAATACAAACTTCAATGAGGGTGATTTCGATATGGAGCGGAATATGACAGGAGCGCAGATGACGGAAGAGCCGGCGATGGCCGAACCGTCCGAGCCGCTAACTGTTCATTATCCAATGTACAGACCTGATGGCACAGAATTTGATTCATCGCAGACAATTGAAACCGAAACAGGACAGCGCGTTGTGCTGCAATATATGGGAGAGCAGCCGTTCACCTTAATTCAGGAGCAGAGTCAGGTCGTTCCTGCTTCTACAGCTTCGACGCCAATGAGCGTCAATGAAGGGGAACCGGTAGATCTGGGCTTTACGATCGGCGTTATGACCGAGGAATCGTTAAGCTGGTCTTACAATGGAGTCGACTTCCTATTGGCTTCCGCTGCTTTGAGCGAGGATGAGATGATGGCGATTGCCCGTTCAGTTTACGGTACACAGGAAAAATAAAATGTGTGATGCAATGTTTTGCCGAGGATGTGTCAAAAGGGAACCGACCTTTTTGTCCATCCTTTTCTTCTTTCAAGGCTGCTTGTCCCATATCATCGGCTCTGACCGTATGCTAAAATAAGAGAGGTAACGGTGGAGAGAGAGTGAAGGGATGAATGAGATGGAGCAGCATTTTCGTGATACATGGGCAGAAGTGTCTCTTTCAGCGATTGCTCATAATGTACAAGCAGTCAAACGTCTCTATGACGAAAAAAAAGTGGCGCTTATTGCCGTCGTAAAGGCGAACGGCTATGGCCACGGTGCGTTAAAGGTTGCTGAAACGGCTTTGGGGGCAGGTGCGACCTATTTGGCGGTTGCCTTGCTCGAAGAAGCGATTCAGCTGAGAGAGGCCGGGATTGAGGCGCCGATTTTGGTGCTTGGCCGAGTTCGTCCGGAATATGCCGGACTGGCAGCCAGGCAAAGGATCAGCCTCACTGTCTTTCAAAAGGAGTGGCTTGAAGAGGCGCCATCCTATATTGAGTCAAACGGGATTGTAAATATTCATGTGAAATTTGATACCGGAATGGGCCGGATCGGAATGCGGACGAAAGAAGAGGCAGCCGCTTTCTTTGAATATGCGAAGAAACAGAAGGCAATTCATATAGAAGGAATTTACACCCATTTCGCGACAGCGGATGAACTCGACCTCGGCTACTATGAACAGCAGCATGAACGATTTTGTGACATGGTCGGCTGGTTGAAGGAGTGGGATGTTCCGCAGCCGCTTTTGCATACCGGCAACAGCGCGGCGGGAATGCGTTTCCCAGAGAAGGCATTTGACTTATTCCGCCTCGGGATTTCCATGTATGGGTTAACGCCTTCACCGGCGATTAAAGCACAGCTGCCCGTTGAACTGAAGCCGGCCTTTTCGCTGAGGTGCCGGCTGGTGCAGGTGAAAAAGCTTCCGGCGGGTGAAGCGATCAGCTACGGCGCAACGTACAGGACATCGGGAGAAGAGTGGATCGGCACTCTTCCGATCGGATATGCAGATGGCTGGCTGCGCTATCACAGTCAACGCGGCGGTGAAGTGCTAGTCAACGGCAAGAGAGCACCATTTGTCGGGCGCATTTGCATGGATCAATGTATGATTCGGCTGCCCGAACCTGTTGATGAAGGAACTGTCGTCACCTTAATTGGAAAAGACGGTGATGATGAGATTACAATGGATGAAGTGGCGGCGCGGCTGGAGACAATCAATTACGAAATTCCATGTGTCATTAGTGAGCGAGTGCCGCGAATATATAGATAATAAAGGGCTGGAAACGGCCGTTCATTTTGCGAAAAACAACGATAGTCAGGCAACGCTCACACCAATAAAAAAATAATGGTTTCGATCGCTGAAAAGCCCTTTGCAATTAAGGATTGCAAATGCTATGATTAATGTTGGATATAAGAGTTGTATTCAGTAAGTAATACAAAGCGACTAACGAGAGATTTCATGGTTGATGCTGGGGGTGGATGTGTGTGACGGAGCAAGGCACTAAGCGCATTGTAGTAAATTTGCCACAACATTTGTTGAACGAGGTGGACGGTGTGATCAAACAGGAAAACGTCAATCGAAGTGAGTTTATTTCACAGGCAACAAAGATGTATTTGCGTGAACGAAAAAGACGTCATATTCGTGAAACGATGCAGCAAGGCTATATGGAAATGGCAAAAATCAACCTAAACATTGCCTCAGAATCTTTTCTTGCCGAGGAGGAAGCAGAGAATACCCTCGATCGCTTAGTGAGCGGGGTGTAGCCTTTGATTGTCAAAAGAGGCGATGTCTATTTTGCCGACCTCTCTCCTGTGGTTGGCTCTGAGCAGGGCGGTGTAAGGCCAGTCCTCATTATTCAAAATGATATTGGCAACCGCTTTAGTCCGACTGTAATTGTCGCAGCGATCACTGCGCAAATTCAAAAAGCAAAATTACCGACTCATGTTGAAATCAATGCAAAGCGCTATGGATTTGATCGTGATTCAGTTATTTTGCTTGAACAGGTACGAACGATTGACAAACAAAGATTAACCGATAAGATCACTCACTTGGACGATGATATGATGAACCGAGTGAATGATGCCTTGTTCATTAGCTTGGGATTGATCGATTTTTAACAGTGGAGCCGGGATTTAGGTGTCCTGCCGAGAGAAGCCTGCTTCCGGCAGGACACCGGCTTCGCGCGTGGCAAAGAGCATGTCCAAAAAGCCTTGGCTTTTTGGACATGCTCTTTGCCATATGTGGTTTTAACAGAATTGAAAAAGGGTAATGAGTAAGGATGCAGTCATTTAAGGTAGGATACAATCTGTCTGGCCTTTTATGGATTCAGGAAGGAGCGGGAAAGCCTGTTCAGGAAGGCGTCGGCGCCGCTCGCCCAAGGTTCCTGCTCGTTGGGACCTTGTTACGAACAAAAAGTGAAATAATCTTTGCAACTGTAAATTACTCATGAAATAATGAAAGTAGAAGATTAAATTGGAGGAAAAAACGCATGCAACCTTATATCGTCTCTTTTATTTTAAAGAACCGTCAAACATTGATTGAGCGTTGGGAGGAAGAACTCGGAGCTGTTCGGGATGAAAATTACCTCGGCTCCGTTTCTGAATCAGTCTTTGAAAATACGAATCACGATTTCATGCAATTTATTATAGAAATCATTGAGGTGGATCAAGAGCTGGCCAAGGAACGATTAAGTGCATTTGCGGAACGCTATATTCAAGGCGGCTGGCCGCTTGCTTACTTCACAAAGGGTCTACAAGCCTTTCGCCGGGTTCTTCTTGTCGTCCTTGCAGAGAATGAGAGCGAAGTAAGTGAGTTGGTTAAAACCTTCAGTGAACTGGAAAATTGGATCGATGGCGTTATTAACCAGCTCGTCTATGATTATACAGGCTCCTGGGAAGATATCTTCGAGATGCAGAAATTGTCGCTGTTGGAGCTATCAGCGCCGCTTATTCCGGTTTTTCAGGGAGTAACGGTCATGCCACTAATCGGCACGATTGATACCCAGCGCGCAAAGCTAATTATGGAAAATCTGCTCGATGGTGTCATCAAGCACCGCTCTCAAGTCGTTCTCATTGATATTACGGGGGTGCCTGTCGTTGATACGATGGTCGCTCACCATATTATCCAGGCCTCAGAGGCGGTCCGACTTGTCGGCGCAACTTGCATCCTTGTCGGAATTCGGCCGGAAATCGCCCAGACGATAGTAAATTTGGGAATTGATCTGAGTAAGTTTCCGACGAAGAGCACACTGAAAAAAGGAATTGAATCGGCATTAGAAATGACGAATAAAAAAATGGTTGATTTGTAGTTTGGAGGGTGAAAAATGAGGATTCCGATTTTGAAATTAAATCAATATCTATTGATCAGTATTCAAGTTGAATTAGATGATCAAACCGCCCTGGAGTTTCAGGAGGACCTGCTGCAAAAAATTCATGTGGAAGGCTCTTCGGGGGTCGTGATTGATCTAACTTCTGTTGATATGATTGATTCGTTTATTGCCAAGGTGCTGGGCGATGTTGTTGATATGTCAAACTTGATGGGAGCGAAAGTTGTTCTGACTGGGATTCAGCCAGCTGTGGCAATCACGCTTATTGATATGGGTATCAAACTTGATTCAGTGCCAACAGCGTTGGATTTGGAGCAGGGATTAGAGAAGCTACAACAGGAATTGGAGGGATAAACATGGAGACCCAATCCTGTGTAGAAGTGAAGAACGAATGGGGAATTGTTGCGGCTAGACAAGCCGGGCGGACACTATCGAAGGAAATCGGCTTTGGCAACGTGGACCAGGCCCGGATTACCACGGCAATTTCAGAACTGGCGCGTAATATTTATTTATACGCAAAGCCTGGGGAAATCTGTTTAGAAGTCGTAGAGAAGACAACAAAAACAGGATTGAAAAAAGGAATACAAATTGTCGCGCGTGACCGGGGGCCAGGTATTCCGGACATTAGGCAGGTAATGATTGACGGATTTACGACATCTGGAGGAATGGGAGCAGGACTGCCGGGTGTAAAGCGATTAATGGATGAATTTACGATTGACTCAAAGACCGGTGAAGGGACAACCGTCACCGCAACAAAATGGCTCCGATAAAGGAGGGCTTCTGTGAAGCAAACTGTTCAAAATCTCGAGCAAGCATATAAACATATACTAGAAACCTTTCTTCATCACAAAACGGAGCAAGGTTTATATCAAGCTCAACAATTTAGCAAGTTACTTCTTGAACATCAAATTTCACCTGAAGAATTCGTCAGCATCCATCGGGGAGTGTTGGAGGAACTGTTTCCGACCGTCCCTGATAAAGTCATTGATTCGTTTGATTTATTGCTTGAAGTGATGATGGGGTATGGGCTGGCTTATCGAGAGCACCAGAGCTTAAGGAGCAGGCAGCGGGAGCTGGAGTCTGAGATTGATGTAGCAGCCAATATGCAGCAGACATTGCTGCCGGCCGCTATCCCGGATATTGATTCACTCGATATTGGCGTTATTAGTGTTCCGGCAAATAAGATGAGCGGCGATTATTATCATTATATCCTTGATGACCATGGCTGCCTTGGAGTGGCAATTGCCGACATTATTGGCAAGGGTGTGCCGGCCGCTTTGTGTATGTCGATGATTAAATATGCGATGGACAGCCTCCCTGAGCAGCGGTTGCAGCCAGGAGCTTTATTAGAGAATTTAAACCGCGTCGTTGAGCAAAATGTCGATGACAGTATGTTTATTACGATGATGTACGGGTCGTATGATCCCGGTACCCATGAATTTTGCTATTCGGGAGCGGGACACGAGCCGGGCTTTTTCTATCATGCTGACCGCGACGAATTTCAGGAGCTTCAGGCAAAGGGCCTTGTGCTGGGTGTATCGCGGAAAACAAAATTCACTGAATATCAACTACAAGTCCAAAAAGGGGACTTTATTATTTTTCTGTCCGACGGTGTAACGGAATGCCGGGTTGGAGATCATTTTATTGAGCGCAGTGAAATTATTTCGCTAATTCGCAAGTACATGCATCTATCGGCGCAGCAGCTTGTTGACAATGTGTATCAGGAGCTTGTCAAGCTGCAAGGATTTATTCTGAGAGACGATTTCACCTTGATGATCATCCGCAGGGAAGTTTAATTTATCGCTTATTGTGGTATTGATCATTATAATAAGGTCGCAAGAAGGGAGATCAATGATGAATTTATCAATACGTCATGAAGATAAAGAGGGATTCAGTATTTTATTCTTGGAAGGGGAAATAGATGCCTATACAGCACCGAAGCTGCGTGAGGCGCTTATACCGCTGGCCGAAAGACCGGGTCAGCAGATAACGGTCGATTTATCTGAGGTTGGGTATATTGACAGTACAGGGCTTGGCATTTTTATCGGCGCATTGAAGGCCACTCATAGTCATAACGGAACATTGAAACTGACAGGAATGTCAGAACGTGTCCAGCGCCTTTTTACAATTACAGGTTTAGATGAAGTCATTGCCATTGAGAAGGTTGAAGAGGAGGAAATGAAATGAAGCAGCACGAAGCCGATCACATCCAGATGAGCATTCCTGCTAAACCTGAGTATGTAGGTGTTGTTCGTTTGACTGTTTCTGGAGTTGCGAATCGACTGGGTTTTACATATGACGAGATTGAGGATATGAAGATCGCTGTCGCAGAAGCATGTACAAACGTTGTCGACCATGCTTATCAAGAGGGCGGGACGATGAATGTCTCTTTTTATCTCTACTCGAACAGAATGGAAATTATTGTAGCGGATCGTGGTCAAAGTTTTGATGTAGACAATTTACGTGACCGTTTAGGGCCGGTAGACTCGACAAAGCCTGTCGGGGATTTGAAAGAGGGGGGGCTCGGTTTATTTCTCATTAATACTCTCATGGATAAAGTGGAGATTAATGATGAGTCAGGTGTTGTCCTAATGATGACGAAGTTCCTACAAGGAGATGGGGTGGAACATAATGTCAGCGGAGTCTCTTCGGCACAGCCAGAACAATGAACAGATCTATGAATGGATTAAGAGTTACCAGGAAACGAAGGACGAAGATGCCCAATATTATTTAGTAAAGCATTATGAAGCATTAGTGCGCTCGCTGGCCCGTAAGTTCTCCAAAGGCAGAGAATACGATGAAGATATGTTTCAGGTCGGAATGGTCGGGCTGCTGGCTGCTTTAGAAAGATACGACGAAACCTTTGGCCGCAGCTTTGAGTCTTTTGCCGTGCCGACTATCGTCGGAGAGATTAAACGGTTTATTCGCGACAAAACATGGAGCGTTCATGTCCCACGGCGGATAAAGGAACTCGGTCCGAAAATAAAAAAAGCAGTTGAGGCGTTAACGGTTGAATATCAGCGTTCCCCTTTAGTCCATGAAATTGCAGCATATCTGGAAGTTTCTGAGGAAGATGTCCTCGAAACGATGGAGATGAGCAAGAGTTATCAGGCGCTGTCGGTCGACCGGTCTTTAGAGGCTGACCAGGAGGGCGGGGAAGTAACGTTGCTCGACCTTGTTGGCAAAGAAGAATCAGGATATGAAATGACAGATCGTAAAATTCTATTGGAAAAAGCTTTTCAAATTTTGAATGAAAGAGAAAAGCAAATTCTCTATTTGACGTATTTCGATAATCTTAGTCAAAAGGAAACGGGAGAAAAGCTTGGCATATCACAAATGCATGTCTCCCGCCTGCAGCGAAGGGCGTTGGAAAAACTGAGAGAATCGATTCGAATGGAACCAACGGAGATATTATAATGATTAGCTATTACGATGATGGGAAAATTGAAGTCGCTATTTTAGAACAAGCCAAGCCGGGGAAGGCCTGTTGTGGAGATGCGCATACTGTGATTCATACAGAGGAGTACACAGTATGTGCGGTTGCTGATGGACTTGGAAGTGGGGAAGGGGCCCTTCAGTCGGCAAAAGCGGCAATCGAAACGATTGAGGCGAATCACCATGCCTCTGTTGAAGAAATGATGGAAGCCTGTAACGAGTCGCTCCTATTTATGCGGGGGGCGGTCATGACGATTATAAAAGTTGATTACGTGCGGTCCGAAATTTGCTATAGCAATGTCGGGAATATAGGATTTGTCTTTCACTTCCCGGATGGGAAAACAATTCAGCCGATTCCGTCCCGAGGTTATTTATCAGGTAAGAAGCAAACGATAAAAAGTCAGTGCTTCAAGTACGAAAAAGGGAGTGCGTTCCTGTTATTCTCGGACGGGATTCAAACTCCCCCATCGAAGAACATGCTGTTGAAAATGACTTCTCCAAAGAAAGCGGCGGAAGAGCTTTTTCCGGCCGACGGATACGCGATTGATGATGTTACGTTACTTGTTGGGAAATTATAAGCTGAGATGAGTTTGTCTCAAAGGGTCTTTGGCATCTTCCTTTTGAGACGAACTCTTTTTTTATTGGTAAAACGTGAAGCAACGAAAGGCCACTGCGGCTCTTTGAGGGTAAGGAATTCCTGGGCTGAGTCGAAGAAGAGCGTCGGCTCCGCACGTTACACGGAGGGCTGAAAGAAGATCGTATTCATCCCTCCTCCCTGATTGTACCGGCTCCGCCCGGCGCTTCTAACAAAGCCGCTGCGCGGCTTTCTTATTGTGTGCTATGATAGGTTTATTCCGTTGATAAGAGGTGTGGAAGATGGATAGCCAATTGGAAAGCAAAACCGTACAAATGATTGCTGAAGAGCTTACGATAAAGGAAACATACATAAAGCAGCTTATTCAACTGGTGGCTGAAGGGAATACGGTTCCTTTTATCGCCCGTTACCGGAAAGAGATGACTGGTGGACTTGATGAAGTGCAAATCCGTGCGATTACGGAAAGATGGGAGTACGCAAACCAGCTGTATACGAGACAGCAGGAGGTGCTCCGCTTAATTGATGAGCAGGGGAAGTTAACAGCCGAGCTGCGGCAGGCGATTGAACAGGCGCAAAAGCTGCAGGAGATTGAGGATTTATACCGTCCCTACAAGCAAAAAAGAAGAACAAGAGCGACAATCGCAAAAGAAAAAGGGCTGGAGCCTTTTGCTGAGTGGCTGATCACATTTCCGCTTGAAATCACGATTAAAAAAGAGGCCGAGGCCTATCTTTCGGAAGAGCATGAGCTGTCGGACACAGAATCGGTCATTCAAGGGGCAAAGGATATTATCGCCGAGTGGGTTTCTGATGATGCCGATATTCGCAAAATGATTCGCTTACTTGGTTTCAAGGAAGGGAAAATAAAAACGACCGTTAAGGAAAAGGAACAGGATGAAAAGGGCGTTTTTGAAATGTATTATGAGTACGAAGAAGCGATTAAAGCGATAGTCCCTCACCGAGTGTTGGCGATGAACCGGGGAGAAAAGGAAGGGATTTTACGTGTCAGTCTGAGCTTTCCGGTCGAACGCATTCTTGGTGATATCGAAAGAAGGTACATATCAGTGCCGCATTCGCCCGCTGCGATCATCGTGAAAGAGGCGATCGAAGAAGGCTATAAGCGCTTGATTGAACCTTCGATCGAACGTGAAATTCGCAATGAGCTGACCGAAAAGGCAGAGGAGCAGGCGATTCATATATTTTCGGAGAATTTACGCCACTTATTACTTCAGCCGCCGATGAAGGACAAGGTTGTTCTTGGTGTTGACCCTGCCTACCGGACAGGGTGTAAGCTGGCGGTTGTGGATGAGACTGGTAAAGTATTGGATATTGCTGTAGTTTATCCAACTCCTCCCCGTAATGAGAAGGAAAAAGCAGCGAATACGGTAAAGGCGTTAATCAGGAAGCATCGTGTCGAAATGATCGCTATCGGCAATGGGACAGCGTCGAGGGAGACAGAGCAATTTATTGCTGATCTAATGAAGGAATTGGATAGCTCGATTTATTATCTCATTGTGAACGAAGCGGGAGCGAGTGTCTACTCTGCCTCGGAATTAGGGAGAGAGGAGTTTCCGGATCTTCAGGTGGAGGAAAGAAGCGCCGCTTCGATTGCGAGACGGCTGCAGGATCCATTAGCAGAACTGGTGAAGATCGACCCGAAGTCAGTCGGTGTTGGTCAATATCAGCATGATGTCTCCCAAAAGCGCCTAAATGAGTCGTTGACCTTTGTCGTAGAAACGGTTGTAAACCAGGTCGGCGTAAACGTAAATACCGCATCTGTCGCCTTGCTGCAATATGTTGCTGGGCTCTCGAAAACAGTCGCAACGAATATCGTGAAGCGAAGGGAAGAGGAAGGAAGATTGACGAGCCGTGCTCAATTAAAGAAAGTTCCGCGCCTTGGGGCGAAAACATATGAACAGGCGATTGGTTTCCTCCGTATTTTGGACGGGAGTCAGCCTCTTGACGCAACGGCAATCCACCCGGAAAGCTATCCGGATACAAAGCGGTTGCTTGAAGAGATCGGCTCTTCGGTAAAGGAGCTCGGCACAGAGCAATTGAAAGAAAAGCTGCAAAGCGTTAACGTCAGGGAGATGGCGGAGACGCTGGGCATCGGGGTTCCGACGTTAAAGGATATTATTGATTCACTGATCCGCCCATCGCGCGATCCGCGTGATGAAGTCGCGAAGCCATTATTAAAGCAAGGAGTGCTTCAACTTGAAGATCTGCAGGTCGGCATGGAGCTGCAAGGAACGGTGCGCAATGTCGTTGATTTTGGTGCTTTTGTCGACATCGGGGTTAAACAGGACGGCCTCGTACACATTTCGAAGCTGACGAACCGTTTTGTGAAGCACCCGCTTGAGGTTGTCGCAGTAGGGGAGATTGTCACGGTTTGGGTGGAACAGGTCGATGTGCAAAAGGGTAGAATTGCGCTGACGATGAAGCAGCAGTCATAGTCTCTCGTATGGTCTGAGTCAGCTCATCTTAAAAGCCAGGCGTGAAGCAAGCAGGAAGGTCAGTTGATGATTTCCTGCTTGCCTTGTAAGATAAGGGTGGTTATGAAGTGCCGTCCTATACAGCAAAGTGCTTTTGGGGCAGCTTCGGCCTTTATTTTTGTTGCTGGCGCTTAGGCTGTGTATACTTTTTCTTGTAATAAAACCAGCATTGATTCAAAATTCTGATCTGATAGCTGTCTTTTTGGAGGTATGCACGTTTTAACTGTTGTCTTAGCCAGGTAGGCATAAGCGTCCATCTCCTTATAACATGCCTTATTTTCGTTAGTATATGAAGCAAGGTTTGTCAAAGTTGAAGAAACGGTGAAAATTATGGATAAAAATTTTTTGCAGGCAGAGAATGATCAGCTTCAGGCGCTGGTCGAGGAAATATCATTGGAATACTTCGGGCTCCCTTTTGTGCATCGGGCCATCTTTAATAACAGGCTCAGAACAACAGGGGGGCGCTATATGCTGAAAAGCCATAACATCGAGATTAACCCGAAGCAGTTGCAGCACTTCGGTATAGCTGAAGTCATTGGAATTATCAAGCATGAACTTTGTCATTATCACCTGCATTTGCAAGGGAAAGGCTACCAGCATCGTGATCCTGAATTTAAAGAGCTGCTGGAGAAGGTAGGCGCCCCCCGCTATTGTCAGGTCATTCCAGGTACTCTTAATAAGAAGCAAATGATTCACGTTTATCAATGTACGAATTGTGAGCTTGTTTTTGAACGGAAGCGGCGAATCAAATTGCAGAAATATGTCTGTGGGAGATGTCGCGGCAAGCTGAAAAAAATATAAAAAACCTATTGCCTATTTTGATGCGCCTATGCTATATTATAGAAGTCGCTGAACGGGAGGAAAGAAATAGTTGACTTGTTCCGGCTGATTTAATATAATACATAAAGTCGATATTGAGACTTTTTCATAGTAACTCAGCGACAAGAAAAGCTTCGTTGAAGAGACTACAATGGCATCGAAGCGAGTCTCTCAAGAGAAAGAGACAGGTACCACAAGTGTACAACTATTCCACAGTAGCTCAGTGGTAGAGCAATCGGCTGTTAACCGATCGGTCGTAGGTTCGAGTCCTACCTGTGGAGCCACGGAGAAGTACCCAAGTGGCTGAAGGGGCGCCCCTGCTAAGGGTGTAGGTCGCGCGAGCGGCGCGAGGGTTCAAATCCCTCCTTCTCCGCCACTTTTTGAAATCTGGCCCGTTGGTCAAGCGGTTAAGACACCGCCCTTTCACGGCGGTAACACGGGTTCGAATCCCGTACGGGTCATTTGCGTTTTTTAGATCGGTTAAGACGAGAAAAAGCAATACGTTTAGAGAATGGTAGACAAGCATTGAAAATTAGTTGGAGGATTAGCTCAGCTGGGAGAGCACCTGCCTTACAAGCAGGGGGTCGGCGGTTCGATCCCGTCATCCTCCACCATATTTGGTCCGGTAGTTCAGTTGGTTAGAATGCCTGCCTGTCACGCAGGAGGTCGCGGGTTCGAGTCCCGTCCGGACCGCCAACACTTTTGCGGGTGTGGCGGAATTGGCAGACGCGCTAGACTTAGGATCTAGTGTCCTTGTGACGTGGGGGTTCAAGTCCCTTCACCCGCACTTGTTTTTAAACTTTAATTGAATAAGCGGTTGTGGCGGAATGGCAGACGCGCTAGGTTGAGGGCCTAGTGGGAGTTAAATCCCGTGGAGGTTCAAGTCCTCTCAACCGCATCATCTTTTAAGATTAATACTAACGCTTTTGAGTGTTGGTATTTTTTTTATTGCTTGATACATGGTAGTTGAAAACGGCCGGAGGGTTCTATTGCAGGAATGTAAAGAAGATGTGGAATTAGTGTGAATGTCTATCCTTCATTGATTCGGTTCGTTTTTAAATCTTATAATAAGGAAGTGGATTGCAGCAGTTCAATAATTATCCACAATGTCGATATCTCTCTTTAAATTGCAGCTGTTTGATTTCAGTGAAGAAAGGGTGAATAAGACAACCTGAAACGTTATATTGTCTAATGTTTGGCTAAAAGGGACACGAAGTACAGATTTTTTTCGTTCAAGTCAGGTGAATTCGCCTTCTCGACATAATGTGGAGGTAAGGGTCAAATTGAAGGGAGAAGAGGATGACAATTAACGAACCAAAAAGCTCGACTGAAGAATGGGCGGTAGAAGCGAAAGGACTTGTTAAAACATTCGGTGATTTCAGAGCGGTGGATGGAGTCGATTTGAAGATTCGAAAAGGGTCAGTATACGGGTTTTTAGGACCGAATGGTGCCGGTAAAACGACAACGATCCGAATGCTGGCTACGTTGCTGACGCCGGATGGAGGAAGCGCCCGGATTTTCGGTCATGACCTTGCTACGGAAACGGCAGCGATTCGCAGTCGGATCAGCTTGACCGGACAATATGCCTCCATTGATGAAGATTTAACAGGAGTGGAAAACTTGGTGCTGATTTCTCGTCTGATGGGCTATTCGCGTCGTGAGGCGAAAATACGGGCCAATGAGCTGCTCTCTGCTTTCAATTTAACTGAGGCTGCCAAACGTCAGGTCAAAAATTACTCTGGCGGAATGAGACGTAGAATTGATATCGCTGCAAGTATTGTTGTTACTCCGGATTTGTTGTTTCTTGATGAACCGACTACCGGGCTTGATCCTCGAAGCCGCAACCAAGTGTGGGATATTGTGCGGGCATTGACTCAGGTTGGAACTACCGTACTGTTGACTACACAGTATTTGGAAGAGGCAGACCAGCTTGCCGACCGAATTGCGGTGATTAACAAAGGGAAGATCATTGCGGAAGGAACGAGTGGAGAGTTAAAAGCCTCCGTTGGCTCCGGAACTTTGCATGTCCGGCTGCTTGATCCATCAGAGCGGGAGCGCGCTGTCGCGATTCTCGAAAACCGTCTCGGTGCCGCTCTCCATGAGACGGCAGACGATTCGGCCCTAATCGCCCAACTAGAGGAACCTTCTTTAGCCGCTGAAGCGTTGAATGATTTATTTCGGGAAAATATCGGGGTGAGTGATTTTTCCTTGGGTCAGCCGAGTCTTGATGAAGTGTTTTTAACTTTAACTGGCGAATCAGTTCAACAGGCTGAACGCTCAGGCGAGGAGGGAGCAAGTTGAACAAACCATCTACGATTCCATCGCCGGAGAGTGTCAATAGCAGAAAGTTGCATGAGGCGATTGCATCAAGTAAACGCCCAAGTCCGCCAAATCCGGCTGCTTCGACTATGGCATTTGCAACCAGAGCGTTGTTGCGGATAAAACATATTCCTGAGCAACTGT
This sequence comes from Halalkalibacter oceani, assembly GCF_023715705.1. Taxonomy (GTDB): domain Bacteria; phylum Bacillota; class Bacilli; order Bacillales; family Bacillaceae_D; genus Halalkalibacter; species Halalkalibacter oceani_A. The sequence continues at coordinate 1,692 of NZ_JAMBOS010000013.1, read as the reverse complement.
TCGACGTTACGGCATTTCCAATCATATTTTTACTGATGTTCACGTATTTATTCGGAGGGGCGATTGCCGGCTCGACGAGTGATTACTTACAGTTTTTGCTTCCGGGTATTCTCGTTATGACGGTTTGCCAAATTACGATGTACACAGGTGTGGACCTTAATAATGATATTCGTAAAGGGATATTTGACCGTTTCCGGACGCTGCCAATCTGGCTTCCTTCCGCACTGGCCGGGTCATTGCTCATAGATTCTGTTCGTTATATTATGGCTTCAACGATCATGATTGTTCTCGGTCTAGTTTTAGGATTTCGCCCGGAAGGTGGTTTCATTGGCGTTCTTGGAGCGATCGTCCTCATTATTATTTTCTGCTTCAGTCTTTCTTGGATCTGGACGACACTCGGTATTGTGATGCGCTCAGAAAAGTCGTTGATGATGGCAAGCATGATGGTCCTTTTTCCCTTGACGTTTGTTAGCAATGTGTTTGTAGAGCCGGAAACGTTGCCGGGATGGTTGCAGGGATTTGTCAATATCAATCCAATATCGCTGTTGGTTGCTGCAGTCCGTGGTTCGATGCATGGAACGGCTACCTTCCAGGACATCGGCTGGGTGCTGCTGGCTTCTGCCGTGTTGATTATTTTATTTGCACCGTTAACGATGTATCTTTATCGGAATAAGAAATAGTGGTAACAGGGGCTGGGACAAATGTTATTTTGCCCAGCCCATAAGCAATGTACGGATGCTAGGATTATTTAAAGTCAGGTGTGAGCGGGTTTCTCACGATGGATTGTTTCAAGCTCTTCTTTCTTTATGAAATCGCAGAATGGCAAGCCCTTTGCGTAACATAATAAAATTGATTTTAATTTAGATAAAAAAAAGCTTGCATCTTTGGTTGGAAGCGTGCTATATTAATTCTTGTCGAAAGATTGCTGGTTTGCAACTGGAAAATCTAAACGGGAAGTGGCTCAGCTTGGTAGAGCACCTGGTTTGGGACCAGGGGGTCGCAGGTTCAAATCCTGTCTTCCCGACCATTTCTAATATGGCGAATGTTGGCATCCATAAAAAGAGCCTCGACTTATGAGCTTCGTTAAATAACAGGAAGAGGCATAAAATAGCGCGTTCGTCAATATAATGAAAAAACGTCATGCGGGTGTAGTTTAGTGGTAAAACCTCAGCCTTCCAAGCTGATGTCGTGAGTTCGATTCTCATCACCCGCTCCAAATATGAAATAAAAGCAAGGTGCTTTTTTTATGCCCTTTTTAGGGCCTGTAGCTCAGCTGGTTAGAGCGCACGCCTGATAAGCGTGAGGTCGGTGGTTCGAGTCCACTCAGGCCCACCAGAAAATGATTTAAAAAAGTTCTTGATTTTTTGGTCGGAGGCTTGTATTATTATAAAGTCGCCATAAACGACAACGAGTTCTTTGAAAACTGAACAAAAGCCAAGCGAAAAAAAGGTGACGAATGTCACCGTCAAAAAAGCCAGCGGAGCCTGCATAAGGTTTTGGAAGCAAGAGACGAAGTGGTTTTCTTCGGCTATTGCTGAGTGCAGAGTGGAGCGGTTTTAAAAAAATTAAGAGCTTAATCAGCTCACCATTTTCATGGAGAGTTTGATCCTGGCTCAGGACGAACGCTGGCGGCGTGCCTAATACATGCAAGTCGAGCGGGTGAACCTGACAGATTCCTTCGGGATGACGTCA
>NZ_JAMBOS010000137.1 GCF_023715705.1 Halalkalibacter oceani | reverse complement strand
CAGTCCCAGTGTGGCCGATCACCCTCTCAGGTCGGCTACGCATCGTCGCCTTGGTGAGCCTCTACCTCACCAACTAGCTAATGCGCCGCGGGCCCATCCCCCAGTGATAGCCGAAGCCATCTTTTATAACGGGATCATGCGATCCCGAAAATTATCCGGTATTTGCACCGATTTCTCGATGTTCTCCCAGTCTGAGGGGCAGGTTGCCCACGTGTTACTCACCCGTTCGCCGCTGGATCCA
>NZ_JAMBOS010000136.1 GCF_023715705.1 Halalkalibacter oceani | reverse complement strand
AGGGCGCCTTATCCCTGTGGCTTTTTGGTCGAAGAGCGAGCGAAGCCGGCGCCGGGTTTTTAAAGGGGAGAAGCGCTTTTCTTCTCCCCGAGCGCCGCGAAGCCGCTCCAATTCGGAAACAGGGCGCCTTATCCCTGTGGCTTTTTGGTCGAAGAGCGAGCGAAGCCGGCGCCGGGTTTTTAAAGGGGAGAAGCGCTTTTCTTCTCCCCGAGCGCCGCGAAGCCGCTCCAATTCGGAAACAGGGC
>NZ_JAMBOS010000135.1 GCF_023715705.1 Halalkalibacter oceani | reverse complement strand
GCGATATATGGGAAAATTAAGAAGGATATAGGGGAAATTTTAAGGAAGTTATGTGAAAGAAAAGGAGTAGAAATTATAGAAGCGACAGCGTGTAAAGACCACATTCATATGTTAGTAAGTATCCCCCCAAAGATAAGTGTATCTTCATTTGTAGGGTATTTAAAAGGGAAGAGCAGTTTAATGATTTTTGACCGGCATGCCAACCTGAAATATCGATATGGGAATCGGAAATTTTGGTGTACCGGAT
>NZ_JAMBOS010000134.1 GCF_023715705.1 Halalkalibacter oceani | reverse complement strand
CCCGGGAACGTATTCACCGCGGCATGCTGATCCGCGATTACTAGCAATTCCGGCTTCATGCAGGCGAGTTGCAGCCTGCAATCCGAACTGAGAATGGCTTTATGGGATTGGCTCCACCTCACGGCTTCGCTGCCCAATGTACCATCCATTGTAGCACGTGTGTAGCCCAGGTCATAAGGGGCATGATGATTTGACGTCATCCCCACCTTCCTCCGGTTTGTCACCGGCAGTCACCTTAGAGTGCCCAA
>NZ_JAMBOS010000133.1 GCF_023715705.1 Halalkalibacter oceani | reverse complement strand
CTGAAAGACAGCTTTTTGCCGTCCTGAGTGGAGATAGTGGAACGGGAAAAACGACGACAATCCGTAAGTTTGTGGACAAATTGGATAAAGGCAAATTCCACGTTCTTTATCTATCCGACTCTAAGTTGAAGAAGGACATAGGTTAGCCCCACCTCTGCCATCTTTATGACCCACTCCGGACAAGATATTGATCCACTTATGACAGAAGTGATCCACAACCATATAAATAGTGAATCCAAAAAGTATTATTG
>NZ_JAMBOS010000132.1 GCF_023715705.1 Halalkalibacter oceani | reverse complement strand
CGGAGTCTTGTTCACATAACAAGATGAGATCGAACGAACGTCAAGAATTCAAAGGCAATGGAGACATTGTCTAAAAAACGACCTTTTGATAAAGATCGTTTTTGGCAAAGAGATTCGAGCAGGTCGAAGACATGCGAAGAAGATCTGCCGCCAAAATTGGTTAAGTTAGAAAGGGCGCACGGTGAATGCCTTGGCACTAGGAGCCGAAGAAGGACGCGACGAACGGCGAAACGCCTCGGGGAGCTGTAAGT
>NZ_JAMBOS010000131.1 GCF_023715705.1 Halalkalibacter oceani | reverse complement strand
TAACTTCTCCTTTTAAGGTGGAAATAGTCTTCCGCCAAACAGGATGACGATAGCTTAATTTTGTATCACAAGCAGGGCAATTCTTTATTTCAGGACTATAATACTGAGACTCATCCGGATTTAATCTTGTTTTTGACACCCTTAAATTACCGAAAGTTGACGGTATTGCCTGTCCAGAATTAGTCGATTATAATGTCCGTATATAATTCGAAACATTTCGACATTTATAATTCTGGGGAAAGGAAAAAGACAT
>NZ_JAMBOS010000130.1 GCF_023715705.1 Halalkalibacter oceani | reverse complement strand
GTCCTCGTATGCCTTTCATTAATTCAATCTCACGATGAAGTTGCCGTTTTGCATCTCCTCGATAAAACTTCGCTTCAGAGCCCAGTTGTTCCAGTAGCCCCTTGTAAAAATGGCGAGGAGTTAACTTTGATTACAGCCATCCGATTGAACCAGTTGTGCCATCTTTTTGATCCGCCTCGGACATGAATTTGATCCAATTAAGACATGACTGACCCACCCTCCTATATAATGAAGGAGCACATTTGTGCAAATT
>NZ_JAMBOS010000129.1 GCF_023715705.1 Halalkalibacter oceani | reverse complement strand
AAGCGGAGGCCTTTGAGGTCTGGCCAGTAGAAGAAGTACAAATGGCGAACCGTTCAGTGGCCCTTTAGGGTCTGGTCAGCAACAAAGGCTTCCAGCCGTAGAACAAACCACCCGTTCTCACGGGTGGCAGACTGTTGAGAAAGTCTTCTCAACAGTCTTTTTTTGTAGATATTAATCCGATTATTCGGGTAAATATAGTATAATATAGGTAGATTAATTGTGAGGTGAGTTGTGTATGTTACGCCCTGTCCGTG
>NZ_JAMBOS010000128.1 GCF_023715705.1 Halalkalibacter oceani | reverse complement strand
ATGACGGGAACGAAGTCAGTTGCTTTGTTCAGTTTTGAATGAATTCTTTTGCTCCTGCGATTACTCGTCGCAAGGCTGCATGAAGTCATTCGAAGAAGAAGGTCATGACGGAATTGAAGTCAGTTGCTTTGTTCAGTTTTGAGAGTACTCAAAACTCTCGATGAAGTTACTGGAATATGCTCCTGCGCGCTCCTTGCGTCGCTTTCTCGTCGCAAAGCTGCATGCAGTACCACAGTGACGTTTCTCATGACGGGA
>NZ_JAMBOS010000012.1 GCF_023715705.1 Halalkalibacter oceani | reverse complement strand
ACAGAACATAAAGAAGATTGCCAACCACCTCACCAGAGGGTGAGATGGCTGGCAATCTTCTTTTATGAGTAATTTCTTAAATCCTAGAGAAAAAAGCAAAGGCAAAATAGAAACCCCACTTTTCAGAAGTGGGGTTTCTCGACAATCTGAACGCCCATACCGAATCCGTTTCGGTATGGGCGTTTACATGTTTTATGCCCGGACGAAGGGAGAAGGAGCCTCACTGTTGCAGCTTCTGTTTTTAACAGAAAATGGCTTGTCTAATAGCAATAAATATGATACGTTGGGAAAGCGGTGCTTGCTTTGAGGCTGCTGGAAAATGTATATTGACACTAAGGTAAAGAAATGTTATTATCATTCTTGTCTTTAATCATTGAATGTCAACATCAGAGGAAGAGACAGGTACCACAAGCGTACAAAGAAACAACATCAAAGAATATTCCACAGTAGCGCAGTGACGAGCCTAAGCATCGATGAAAAGCAACGAGTTGTCTCGACGCAGCCGTCATCGGAGTGAAGCTGGTAAGAGGAAGAGACAGGTACTACAAGCGTACGAATGAATAACATCAAAGAATATTCCACAGTAGCGCAGTGACGAGCCTAAGCATCGATGAAAAGCAACGAGTTGTCTCGACGCAGCCGTCATCGGAGTGAAGCTGGTAAGAGGAAGAGACAGGTACCACAAGCGTACGAATGAATAACATCAAAGAATATTCCACAGTAGCGCAGTGACGAGCCTAAGCATCGATGAAAAGCAACGAGTTGTCTCGACGCAGCCGTCATCGGAGCGAAGCTGGTAAGAGGAAGAGACAGGTACCACAAGCGTACGAATGAATAACATCAAAGAATATTCCACAGTAGCTCAGTGGTAGAGCAATCGGCTGTTAACCGATCGGTCGTAGGTTCGAGTCCTACCTGTGGAGCCAACATGGCGGTGTAGCTCAGCTGGCTAGAGCGTACGGTTCATACCCGTGAGGTCGGGGGTTCGATTCCCTCCGCCGCTATCTTTTTTTACATATTCGTGGCAATCTTGTGGCGGTTGTGGCGAAGTGGTTAACGCATCGGATTGTGGTTCCGACATTCGTGGGTTCGATTCCCATCAGCCGCCCCATGTAAGGACCCTTAGCTCAGTTGGTCAGAGCAGTCGGCTCATAACCGATCGGTCGTAGGTTCGAGTCCTACAGGGTCCACCAATAACATTTGATGGAGGAATACCCAAGTCCGGCTGAAGGGATCGGTCTTGAAAACCGACAGGCGGGTTAAACCGCGCGGGGGTTCGAATCCCTCTTCCTCCGCCATATCACGAAATTTACACTACCAAGTCTGGTAGTGTTTTTTTGTGTTACAGTATAGGAGGAAAATAAAGGGATCGACAAGGATGACTGAGGGGGCAAAACATATGAAAAAAGGGTCCATCGGTGTTGTGATCGCATGTAGTCTGTTTCTGCTAATAGGGTGTATGTACGGTGATGGCGAGGGAGAAACACCGGAGGAGGCGATAGAAAATTTGCCGGAAGCCTCGATCTCTCGTATTTATGAGCCGGTTCTGAAGGAGGAAGCACACGCCTTGTATGTCGTTCGTGGCCAATTCGGAGAGGGACTGGAACCAGAAAGCTATCCTTTCTTCATCGCGTATCTTCAGCAGAAAGGAAAGAAATGGGCTGTCGTCGAAGCTGTTGGCCTGCAAGAGCCGTCAGCTGAGCGATTAAACGCCGCAACGGGTGGAAATTTACTGCTGGCCGGGTATAAGCGTGGAAATGAAACATATCCACAGCAACATGATGTCCGGTATGTATTTGAGCTTGACGATAGTGAATTTGAGATCTGGATTGAATTAAAAGAGGAGTCGTACGAGGTCGACCATTCTTAAAATCAAACGAAGGAGAAGCGTAATGAAACGAAGGATCTATATAGCCGCGGCTGTTTTTATTGCTCTCATTGCTGTGGTCATTATAGCAAACAAGCCTTGGGAACACAGTGCGGATAAGCTTGAGATCACCGAGGATGGCAGGCATCAGATTGACAGCTACCAAATGGATATAGCAACAGCGGTCACACTCGCTTTAGATGATTTTGCTCAGCTTTATCCATCCCAAAAGATTGAGGCATTATATGAATACAAGCCCATTCACAAAGAAAGAATGCTATTCCGGTCCCTGCTTAATAACCATTTATTCGGTACGAACCGCCCAATGGCCGACATAATCCAATCAACAAACGAACGGAAGCGGGAGATTGAAAAACTGGTAACGGAAGCACAGGATGAATATGACATAACCGTTACGGAAGAAGAGGTCACGGCTTATATTGAAGAGATGGTTGATCCGCACTATTTCGAAGAGCAAGAGGCATATGCGGCAGCATTGGGGATTGGCGTTGCCGAGTTAAATCATCAATTTGACCGGGACTTGTATTATTTCGATGTCTTAGCAGATAAACTGTTATTTGCCCGAGCCGCCGAAGGTCAATTCGATTGAAAGGCAAAAATGAGGTGGAGACAAAGTCGACAGGCTTATTTTGTTTCATCATCAAGGTTCGGCTCTTCGCCCTCGTTACCGGGATGGGGGCACGCCTTCCGCAGTCGATGCTTGTTTTTGCTGCCATGAATCTGAAAAAAACTGGCGACATCGCACTGGAGGAATAGCAACCCGGCAGGGACTCCTCCGAAAAACCATACGAAAATGCAAAAACGGCTTTGAGCGTCCTAGCGCAAAGCCGTTTGAAGTTAGCCGAATACTTTCGGCTAACTTATTTTGTCCGCCGCCATTTCAGCAATGACGCTTCAAGCAGACGGATCAGGAGAAAGAGCGCGATGCCGATCAGCGACAGCCAGACGATCGGGGCAAAGACCCCGGCGCCGTCAAATTGCGTCATCATTCTCCGGCTGAAATAGCCTAAGCCGGCCTGGGCGCCGAGCCATTCACCGATCGCCGCACCGATGACGCTGAGGGTAACAGCGACCTTCATTCCCGAGAGAAACGAAGGGAGAGCGGACGGCACCTCGACCTTGCAAAATAGCTGCCACTTGCTCGCTCCCATCGTTTTCATCAACTCAAGATAGTCTTTCTTCGTCGTGCGAAAGCCATCGAACGTGCTGACGGTAATCGGGAAGAAGGTAATCAACACAGTGACGACAACCTTGCTCGTCAGCCCGTAGCCGAACCAGAGGACGAACAACGGGGCAAGGGCGATAATCGGAATCGTTTGAGAAGCGATTAAAACGGGATAAAAAGCCCGTTCGACGAGCGGCAGCTTGTACATCGCCACCGCAAGCCCGACGCCGAGTACGAGGGAAATCGACAGGCCGGTTATAATGATTGCGAGAGTGGCTGGCAAATGGGTAAAGAGCAGAGTGTCATTTAATTCAATCATTTTTGACAGCACCTGAGTCGGCGCCGGAAAAAGAAACGGCTGACCAACAGCGAGAGCGCTTATTTGCCAGACAATCAACAACGTTAAAAGCAGCAGCCACGAATAGAACCAATTTGAAATCCACTTCACGATGTCGTCACCTCTTTTGTCAGATGACGAAGAATCTCTCTTTTTAAGGAAGCGCCCTCGGCTTCAAGAAGCTGCTCATGTGAACGCGGCCGGGAAAAAGGAACGGTAAAAAGGGTATAGTCCGATAAAGGCGAGTCCGAAAAGACGGCGATCCGGTCCGATAAATACAGCGCTTCATCGATGTCATGGCTAATAAAGAGCAGCGTCGGCCGCTCGGTCGCTTCTTCCCATTGCCTGAGCAGCCAGGTCTGCATCGACAGACGGGTCATCGCATCGAGCGAGCTGAATGGCTCATCAAGTAAAAGCAGTCGCTCACCGGAAAGCGTCGCCCGCAGGAAATTGGCGCGCTGCCTCATACCGCCCGAGAGCTGGTGAGGGTAAGAATGCTCTGTCCCGGCGAGGCCGAACGTCTTCATCCGTTCTTTGGCCCGCTCATATCGCTCTTTGCGCCCGATTCCTTGTAATTCGAGCGGGAGAGTTACATTATCCAAAATGGTGCGCCATTCAAATAAAAGATCCTGCTGCGGCATGTAGCCAATTTCGCGCCGGGCTGAGCTTTCCTGCTGAAGCAGTTCAATCGAGCCGGCGTTTGGCGCGGCCAGTCCAGTAATTAATTTGAAAAGCGTGCTTTTCCCTGTTCCACTCGGGGCCATAATGGTGAGGATTTCCCCGCTGTAAATCGATAAAGTCAAGTCTTTGATGACGGGAGCGGAATGAGCGGAATAGTGAAAGGTCAGCTGGTTTAAACGTAATAGTTCCTGTGGATCCTTGGTCATTTTCTTTGCCTCCGAAATCATGCACAACTAAAAACGCCACCATTCGACAGAAAGGTGGCGCCATGACAGATTGCGATCGATAATCATTTGTCAGAACAGCCACTTTCCTCCGCTAGCATTATCTAGGTCAGGTGCAATAAGGGTTGAGGTGGAACCTCTCTCAGCTAAAAAGCGCCCCTAGTGGTGTTTTCGATTCAATTGCTTTTGGTTTACGATAGCATACTCTCCAAGTAAGATCAATGATTTCCTAGGCAAGAAAAATCCATGAAAACAGGCCGAGACCAATGCAATAGCAGGCGAAGTATGTCAATTTACTGTTTTGCACCATCGCAATCAGCCATTTAATGCTGAGTAAAGCAAAAAAGAATGACGAGAGGAAAGCGATCAGCAGGGACGGCCATTGATTACTGTACGATCCCTGAGTCAGTTCCGGCAGCTTCAGGATGCTGATCCCGAGAATAATCGGAATCGAGAGCAGAAAGGAATAGCGGAGGGCGACTTCCTTGCTGAGTCCACACCAAAGAGCGGCAATTAATGTACTGCCTGAACGGGATATGCCGGGAATGACAGCGAGGGCCTGCCCAAGGCCGATCAGCACGCCATCGCGCCAGGTCAGCTCCTTTCGCTTTCCTCGGTCGACTCCGTGCTCAATCAACACGAGAAAAATCCCGGTAATGATTAAAGAAGCACCGATCAGGGCGACTGTCGTCAGCTGCTCACCCAGAATAGATTCGAGCCCTTTTCCCGCCACCATCGTGACAAAGGTCGTCAATAGTAACAAACAGCCAAAGCGGTAATGGTTGTAATGCTTCTCATGCTTATATAGGAGATAGAGCGTAAAATCCTTTACAATCCGCAGCAGCTCACGCGCAAAATAAAGAATAACCGCCAGCAGGGAGGCAGCATGTAAAAAAACTTCAAGCACGAGCTCACTGTCTGCCGGCGTATCAAAAGCAAAAATCTGCTTGGCAAGCAGCAGGTGAGCGGTACTGGAAATAGGCAAAAATTCAGAAATCCCCTGGATAAAGCCGATAAGCAACGCTTCCCACCAGTTCATGTTCTCCCTCCTTTGATAGTTTGTACATATGTATGGAAAAAAAGGAGCCAATATGCTGAAGATGAGGTTTGAATAGCGGGACGGTGGGGTACATTAAATTTTGGAGCCAACTTGAAAAAGAGCAAGCTTCTTTATTGCAACCTTGAGTAAATTTTGGTAATGTAGGTATTGGCGGACTTACTAAACATTTCTGTTGGTAAAGTCGTCTGCAATTCAAATTAGGAGGAGATTGAAGATGGCATACGAATTACCGCAATTACCTTACGCAGCGAACGCACTAGAACCTCATATTGACGAGCAAACAATGAATATTCACCATGGTAAACATCACAACACGTATGTGACAAAGCTGAATGCAGCTCTTGAAGGCCATGATGAGCTTGCAAGTAAGAGCATTGAAGATCTTGTTTCTAATTTAGACGCTGTTCCTGAGAACATTCGTGGCGCGGTTCGCAACAATGGTGGTGGACATGCTAACCACACATTGTTCTGGCAAATTCTTAGCCCAAATGGCGGCGGAACGCCAACGGGAGAATTAGCGGACAAGATTAACGAAGCATTTGGCAGCTTCGACAAGTTCCAGGAAGAGTTTGCAAATGCGGCAGCTAACCGTTTCGGTTCAGGCTGGGCTTGGCTTATCGTTGATGGCGGCAAGCTGGCAATCACAAGCACTCCAAATCAGGATACTCCTTTAATGGAAGGCAAGACGCCAATTCTTGGTCTTGATGTATGGGAGCATGCATATTACTTAAATTACCAAAATCGTCGCCCTGATTATATTAGCGCATTTTGGAATGTAGTTAATTGGGATGAAGTAGCAAAGCGTTACGATGCAGCAAAATAAGAACTGAGGAAAAGAGTGGCAAGAGGAGTCAGTATCCTTCGCCGCTCTTTTTTTGTTGTCTTCGGACAGCAAGCGGAGCTGTTCCTTTCTGCAAGTATGATCCGAATTAATTTGAATAACGATATTTTCAAGAGACACACTACTGATGAGGGTGGTGGAGTCGGTGAAAAAATCGCTTATTTCAAAAGTCATTGGAGATGTGGAATTAACAAGAGATTTGACAATCTTATTATTAATCGGCGGACTCTATGCATTGAGTGTCGCCTTATCAAATACATTTGTAAATGTTTACCTTTGGAAGCAATCAGGTCAATTTATTGATTTGGCTCTTTACAATTTGGCTGCGGTTATTTTGCAGCCAATTACTTTTATTCTCGCCGGGAGATGGGCGAAACGGATTGATCGCGTGATCGTGTTAAGGCTTGGGGTTATTTCTTTATCCAGCTTTTATTGCACGGTGCTGTTTTTGGGGGATAACGCGAACCGCTTTCTGCTTGTGCTCGGTGCCATATTGGGCATCGGCTTTGGATGCTACTGGCTGGCGTTTAATGTGCTGACCTTCGAAATCACAGAACCGGATACAAGAGACTTCTTTAACGGTTTTCTCGGATTGTTGACTTCATTTGCCGGCATGATCGGCCCAATCGTATCCGGACTGGTGATCACAAGGATGGAGAAGTTTGCCGGCTACACGGTCATGTTTTCAATTTCACTCTCGCTTTTTGTCGTCGCTGTGCTGCTGAGTTTTATGCTGCAACGGCGATCAGCCGAGGGGAGGTTCTACTTTCGCCGGATTCTCAAGGAACGAAAAAGCAATATTAATTGGCGGCGAATTCTACATGCCCATTTTTTTCAGGGGCTGCGTGAAGGGACGTTTGTTTTTGTGATCGTTGTTTGGGTATACATAGCAACAGGCAGTGAGCTGGCGATCGGAACATATGGACTTGTCGCTTCCGCTGTCCAGTTTGTCGGCTATTATACAGTGACACGATTGGTCAAATCCCATTTTCGTAAAACCTCGATTCTGATTGGCGGAACGATTTTGTATGCCGCGATTTTCTTGATTGTTTTCGATCTTTCGTTTGCCAAATTAATCATGTACGGAATTGTCATCTCAATCGCTTATCCGATGCTGCTCGTGCCATATGTCTCCCTGACCTATGATGTGATCGGGAAAAGCTGGCGGGCGGCCGAGATGCGAATTGAATATATCGTCGTCCGCGAATTGTTTCTAAATTGTGGCCGAGTGCTCTCGGTGCTGACCTTTATCTTCACGATTACCTTCTTTCCCGAAGATAAAGCGATTCCAATTCTTCTGATGCTGCTCGGCGGCGGTCACTTTCTGATTTACTTTTTCGTGAAGGGAATTCGCTTCCAGGAAGAAAAGGGAGGGGAAAGCTACAGCTTTGCCAGACAGGAAAAAGGTGAGGGAGACACAGGTGAGACATCCGTATAGGGAAAAAGGTCCGGCTTTGACAAAGATCGCTGATATGATATAATAAGTTTACAAATAAGCGAAGCTTTGCCTGCCGTGTTAGTCAGCTTCACCTTGTTTCGAACCTTGCATTTTTTCAGGGAGTTCTATATTGAATCTCTGCCAACATGCCAGCATTGTACTGGACGTTGAACGGGAGTCTGCGAACACCCACCTACGAGAGTAGGTTCATGAAACAATTGAAGCAACGGCATACGCGGGTTATGAATGCGAATGTTTCTAGGCACCTCTTGTAGGTGCCTATTCTAATGTGTTTTACATGTAAAAACGTAGATGAAAAGAGAGGGGGAGAGGCTGTGAGCAAAGTACGACCAAGGAAGAAGCATCATTTGCCGGCGCGGCTGAATGTGTTGTTTTTCGCAGTTTTCATTCTTTTTTCAGCCTTGATTTTAAGGCTCGGGATGGTGCAAATTGTCCAGGGGGAAGAATTTGTGAAGGAGCTTGAACGGACAAGCAACACGACGGCGCGAATTGACGCGCCGAGAGGATTGATGTATGACCGTTATGGAAATGTCGTCGTCGATAATGAGCTTGAATTATCCGTTACCTATACGAATCCGTCTAGGGCGACAAGCAGCGCCCACATGCTTGAAATTGCCACGGAGCTTGAAAAGTTAATTGATGTTGAGACGGACAGCATTACCGAACGTGATAAGCAGGACTATATTCTTCTGACAATGACGGAGGAAGAACGCTATGACATTATGTCAAAGGAAGAGCGTAGTCAGTTCGACGATCCTTCCGAGGAATACCGGGCCGAGGTGGAGCGCGTGCCGGAGTCGGCGATTAACAGCCTTTCTGAGCAGGATTTGCGAATTTTGGCGATTTATCGTGAAATGGCGCGTGGATATGCCAATTCTCCGCAGCGGATTAAGCGTGGTATCACCGATGAAGAGGCGCACCGCCTCAGTGAAAACCTTGACCGTCTTCCCGGGGTCGACATTTTACGTGACTCACGGCGGTCCTATGTCTACGGTGATTCGTTCCGCAGCCTTTTCGGCTCGACCGGTCCGATTCCGCGCGAGCGTTTGGACTATTATTTATCACGCGGATATGAGCGCTCCGATTATGTCGGCACGAGCTTTTTAGAAGCGCAATATGAGGATGTGCTCCGTGGACAAAAGGCGGTAATGGAAAGCATCACGACCTCACATGGCAGCCAGACTGTTGAGCGCTCGGTGAATGAGAAGCTTGGCCAGCGCGGAAATGACCTTGTGCTCGCGCTTGATATGGAACTCCAGCAAAAAGTCGAGGAAAGCATTGAAGAAGAAATGCGCCTTGCTGGTAACTCCTTTATTCGTGACCGTTCAGCCTATGCCGTCATGATGGATCCGCGCACGGGGGATATTCTGGCAATGGCCGGTTTTAATGATCCTGCCGGACAGGACAGCAGTAATTATTCCGACCATATCGGCAATGTCAATAAGGCTTTTCCGATGGGTTCAGCGGTTAAGGCGGCCTCGGTTTTAACCGGTTTTCAAACCGGTGTTACATGGCCGGGAAATTCGTTCTATGATCGACCGATCGATCTTCCAGGAACGCCGATTAAGAGATCATACGTCCCGGGCGGCTTCGGCTGGGTTGATGACAGAAAAGCGCTGGAGGTGTCCTCAAACGTTTATATGTTTGAAATCGCGATGCTGATGGCCGGCTGTCATTACCCGAATAATTGTAACTGGAACAGAAATTCGATCAACGCCGCGTATGATGAGGCCCGCTTTAATTTCAGCCAGTTCGGGCTAGGAACAGAGACAGGCATTGATCTGCCTTCGACCGCGCTCGGAGTGGACGGAGGCTATCAGGCGGGGGGGAACCTGCTTGACTTGATGATCGGTCAGTTTGACACGTATACGCCGTTGCAGCTTGCTCAATATATTTCGACGATTGCCAATGACGGCTACCGGATGAAGCCGAGACTCGTCCGAGAAATTCGCGAGCCTGTCTCCGATAAGGATGAACAGGGGGCGGTCGTGCAAAAATTTGAGCCAACTGTCCTGAACCGGATTGATATGAGCGATGCCCATATTCAGCGTGTCCAGCAGGGCTTGCGCGATGTCGTGACCGGAACGCGCGGCACGGCGCGTTCACGCTTTGTAGACCGGCCGTATCAGCTTGCTGCTAAGACAGGGACGGCTCAGGTCAAGGTGGGCGAGGTCGAGGGAAATAATCAGACGTTCGTTGGCTATGCCCCATATGACAATCCGGAGGTGGCGTTTGCCGTTGTCGTTCCTAACGTCAAGCTTGAGACACGTGGGGGAAGACAAGGTATGGCACAAAATATTGCCCAGCGGATGCTCGATGCTTATTTTGATATGAAGGAAGAGCGGAATGGGCCGGAAATGGTTGACAGCCCTGTACTCGAAGATCCGGATACGGAAGAAAACTAAGCATAGTGCGGATTGGTTTTAAAGGTGAGCGCAGAGGGATGTCTTTCTTCCTGCTTAACTCAATCCGCTTCAAGCAAAAGGCCTGTCTCCAGGAAAACGATCCTTGCGAGACAGGCCTTTTTATGCGGTTGAAATCAGCGGAGAAGCGACCGGCCGCATTATGTAATCACGGCGATGATTTCTTCCACTGTCATCTCACTTGTGATGAGAAATTGCCCGGTCCGAATCGATTGTGTCAAACCATTTGCTCGGAGATAGTCAAGAAAAGGTTCAACTTCGTCGATAATTTGCCCGGTTACGAGCTGATCGGCTACTTGATAGCTCGTCATTCCGGATGAAATCGTGAGCACCATTTGATAGATAATTTGCTGTTTTTCCTGCTCTCCCTCCTGCTGGCCGGAGGAGGCTTCGTCACGTACGGCTTCAAGTTCAGCCTCTGTCAGTACAGTATAGCCTGCCGCTGTTAGCCGGCTCATCATGTCTTCTGCCGACAGCTCGATCCTCTCCGGCTCCGCTTCCTCATTCATACTATGTGTATAGTAGTAGGTCCCACCGAGGATTGCCGTAGCTAAAAATAGCCCGCCCGCAAAGCTTTGAAGCCCTTTGTGGCTCATCGCTGTCCACCTTCCTTCTCCGCCTGCAAATAAGGGATAAGGAGCCGTTCGACTTCATCAGATGTCAGTCCGGTCGCTGTGGCGATTTCTTCACTCGACATTTCTTGTTCATAAAGAGCGACGACTTCCTGCATCAGCTGATGAGAGCGCGACTTCTGTTGGAACGGGGAGCGCTGCTGGCTGATCAGCAATTCGTCTTCAAGCACGCCAAGCCGTTTTTTGATCTGGTACATGTCCTGCAGATGGGTAAGCGATAACGTCTCAAGCTCCTGTTCAAGCTTCTTGGTGCTGTCTTTTCGAAAAAACGACAGTAAGAATAAAAGAATCGCCAGTGATAATAAAATGATAATCGCGGTCTCCATAACAACAACCTCTCTTTCGACAAAACTCATGCCATTCATTATACATCCACACCAGACTTCTTTACTAGACTTTTCAGCAATGAAGCTTCTGCGATTTAGATCTTCATCGTTCGACAGCATGTTACCGACAAGAAAGCTTAGCGAAAAAAGACGAACGATTTTTTTCACTGGATAACAGGAGCAGTGATGCATCTTTGACAAAAAGAGACAAAAACGTCTGCTTGTTCCAAATGTTGGCTGAATGTATGATAAAACCAAAGCAACAGCAGGGAGGGAATGTGAAGATGATGTCAGAGATCGTCAAGCTGCGACGGCACGGATATTCATTTCGTAGAATCGCGATGGAACTGAATACGACAGCCGAACACGTCCACTCGTGCTGCCAAAACGGGCTGGACCAGCATCCTGACCCAGCGTCTTCCCCTTTTCGTATTGATGAGGAGAGAGACGAAATTACGCTTCTTGCTGAAGGACCGCATGTGATCTATGCCTATTGGGAAATAAGTGAAGCGCTGCGAAACATGAGCGAACAGCATACCGGTCAACCGTGGTCAAAGCAACAGAAGCATTTGCGCGTATATGATTGTACCGACTTACTTTTTGATGGACATAACGCCCACTCTGAACAAACTGTTGCGCTGCCGGAAATGACGGATAACTGGTTTTTTCGCGGTATGAAAGAAAACCGTTCCTATGTTGTCGATTTTGCCATTCGGACGAGAGAGGGGACATTCTTCACCTTGCTTCGTTCCAATGCGATAAATACACCACGCTGTCAGCCGGTTGCTGCCGGGCAATCTTCGGAAGCTGTCGAGCGGTGGAAGAAGGGCAGCGACGAGTCACCGGGCTGGCTTGAACATTTTTGCACGTATTCTTATTACGAGGTTATCCGATAGGAGGGAGTTTGTGAAAGAAGGGTATTACGCACTCGTTTTACACGCCCACTTGCCTTATGTGCGCCACCGGGAGCCTGATCGTCTGGAAGAGCGCTGGCTATATGAAGCGATGACCGAATCGTACATTCCCCTGCTTTGGGAGCTTGAAGCGGCACAGGTTCCAGAGGCGCTGACCATTTCGATTTCTCCGCCGGTAATGGAAATGCTCGCCGATCCGTTGCTGCAAGCGCGCTATGAGCAGTACATAAAGCGAACAGAGCAGCTTCTGGCAATGGAAGCGCAGCGGAAATCTGCCACGAAGGAAGAACGGGATCTGACGGCTTTCTATCAGGAACGATTTCAGAAGATTACGAGTTTTTATCTCCGCTGGGATAAAAACCTTCTCCATGCTTTTCGTGCCTTACAGGATCAGGGGATCATCCGCTGTATCACGAGCGCGGCAACGCATGCCTTCCTGCCATATGTCAAAACAAAAGCTGCCATCCGCTCGCAAATTGTTGAGGCGCTCACCTGCTTTGAGCGCCACTTCGGCCATCGCCCTACCGGTTTCTGGCTGCCGGAATGCGCTTTTGCACCGGGGATTGACCGGATCCTTGTCGAGGAAGGTGTGCGCTATACATTCGTTGATGAGCATGCCCTGCTCTATGCTGATCCGAAGCCGGATAAAGGCAGCGGGGCACCGGTCTATTCGCCGCACGGACTTGTACTTTTTCCCCGTCATACGCGACTGTCGGGCAAAGTATGGAGCTCAACGCTTGGCTATCCCGGGGATGTTGATTACCGCGAATTTTACCGCGATATTGCTTATGAGCGGGACGAAAGCTATATTCTGCCCTACATTCATCCGGCGGGGATACGCGTCGATACAGGCATTAAGCACAGGCGGGTTACTGGAATGGAGGAAGAGAAGGCGACCTATGTCCGCGAATGGGCGGAAGGGAAGGTCCGCCGCCATGCAGCCGATTTTGTCGGGGAGATTCAGGCTGAGGTCGCCCGGCACGGCGGCCAGTCCTATCCTCCTTATATGATGGTAACGCCGTTTGATGCCGAGTTATTTGGTCACTGGTGGTTTGAAGGTCCGGAATGGCTCGGCGCGGTGCTGCGGACAGAACAGAACGGCTATAGATTACTGACCGCCGAAACGTATGTCCATCGCCATTATCGCGATTTGGAAACCGTTCATGTTGCTTTTTCAACCTGGGGGAGAGAAGGCTATGGCTCGGTCTGGTTAAATGAAAAAAATGAAATGCTGTATCGCACTCATCACCGAATGGAACGCGATCTTGCCTCGCTCAGCGCGATTTATCGAAAGCAGGACGCCCTTACAGAACGGGCGCGCAAACAGCTGGTGCGCGAATGGATGCTGGCGGTAAGCAGTGATTGGGCCTTTATCCTTGACGGTGAAACGGCTTCTCAATACGCCGAAGAGCGCTTCCTGACCCATTTGCGGCGCTTCGATGACATTAAGAGCCGGCTTCAGCAGCAAAATTTGGAGGAGTCATGGCTGACGGAGATCGAGGAGGATTTTCCATTTCTTGCTGATGTGAATGCTGATTTGTTCTATTCACCCCATGATGCCTACATTGAGAAGCAGTACGGGGAGCAACAGCCGCACCGGAAGCAGACGATCATGATGCTCAGCTGGGAATTCCCGCCACTGATTGTCGGCGGTCTTGCCAGGCATGTATTTGATCTTTCGAGAGTGCTGCATCAGGCGGGCAATGATGTTCATGTGATTACCGCTGATCTTCCCGGCTATCCTGCCTATGAGATCAATCAGGGTGTCCATGTCCACCGGGTGAAGGGGGCTCAGCCAAAGGCCGATAGCTTCTATGACTGGGTCGGCAGTTTAAATATCGCGATGTATGAGTACGCGCGAAAGCTCGCCCGCAGCCATTGCTTTACGCTCATCCATGCCCATGATTGGCTTGTCGGCATAAGTGCAACAGCGTTAAAAGACCGCCTCTCTCTACCACTGCTGGTGACAATTCATGCGACCGAGCATGGACGGAACAACGGCATTCACACTGAATTGCAGCAGCGGATTAACGAGCAGGAACGGGAGCTGACAGGCAGGGCCGATCGCGTAATCGTCTGCAGCGAGTATATGAAGCAGGAGCTTCAGATGATTTTCGAGCTGCCGGCAGACAAGTTGAGCGTGATTCCAAATGGAGTCGACCCGGCGCTGATCTGCACGGAAAGCGTCCAAGCCTCCACTGGCGACGGGCAGCCGTTTACGCTTTTCTCCATCGGGCGGATGGTGAAAGAGAAAGGATTTCTGACCTTGGTTGAAACGGCAGCGCTCGTAAAGGAACGGCAGCTTGCCATCCGGTTTGTGATCGCCGGGAAAGGCCCGCTGCTGCATGAGTATGAACAGCAGGTGCTGGCGAATAACCTGGAGGAGTATATCTGCTTTCTCGGCTTTATTAGCGATGACGAACGAAATGACTGGTTCCAGCGCTGTGATGCGGCCGTATTTCCAAGCTTGTATGAGCCTTTTGGCATCGTCGCTCTTGAGGCGATGGCGGCCGGCGTGGCAACGATTGTCGCGGAGACAGGAGGGCTTGCGACAATTGTTACCGATCAAAAGAACGGGCTGACGTTTTGCCCAGGAGACGCCAAAGGTCTGTTGACAAAAGTACTTGACCTCTACAGTCATCCGGATAAAAGAAAGAGGCTGGCCATGCAGGGCAGACAGGATGTGGAAACGAGATACAGCTGGCCGGCGATCGCCAGACAGACGGAAGAGGAATATGAGCGTTGTGTGAGAAAGAATGAGCGACTGATGATCGAAAGGGAGGCTTGATTGAATGAAGGCAGTGATTATGGCAGGAGGAAAAGGGACAAGGCTTTACCCTTTAACGGCGCAGCAGCCAAAAGCGATGGTTCCGCTGGCGGAAAAGCCGGCAATGCAATACAGCATTGAACTGCTGAAAAAGCACGGCATAACCGAGATCGCGGTGACGGTTCATTACATGGCGGAAAAAATTGAAGCTTATTTCGGTGATGGGAGCGATCTCGGTGTCAGTCTGACCTATTTTAAAGAAAGCAGCCCGCTTGGCACGGCTGGAAGTGTGAAACAGGCAGAAGCATTTTTAGATGAACCTTTTCTTGTCATGAGTGCCGATGTGCTGACCGATTTTGATTTGCAGAAAGGCATTGCTGCCCATAAAAAGATGGGCGGACTCGCGACGATTTTTGTAAAGGAGGTTGAGTCTCCGCTTGACTACGCCGTCGTGCAGACGAATTGTGCGGGGCGTGTTACGAACTTTCTCGAAAAACCGCAAGAAGAGGATGCCTATAGTCGAACGGTGAACAGCGGAATATATGTAATGGAGCCGGAGATCTTTGCTTATCTTGAAAAAGAAGCAGTCTCTGATTTTGGACATGACCTCTTTCCGCAGCTGCTTCGTCTCGGTGGGCAGCTCAACGGCTATCCGGCAAATGGCTACTGGACGGATATTGGCACACTGCCCCGTTATTATCAGGCCCAGCTTGATCTGCTGAACCGGGATGTGAAAGCTGAGATAAGCGGGGGAGAGGTCGCCCCGGGTATCTGGCTTGGGGAGGATGTCGTGATTGAAGCCGGTGTCAGCTTGAAAGCCCCTGTTGTGATCGGCGCCGGGGCGGTTGTACAGCGTGGCGCTTCGCTTGGACCTTGCGCGGTTATCGGCGCCGGCTCTACCGTGGCCGGTAAGGCGTCAGTCGAAAGCACGGTTGCCTGGCCGCAGACGGTGCTTAAGGAGGGAAGCGTGCTAAAAGGAGCGGTACTGGCAGATGGAGTCATTGTCAAAGAGCGGATGACTATTCAGGAGCAGCTTGTGATTGGCAGCGGGGCGGTGGTGGAAGAGACGGTTCCTCAACCAGGACAGCCGCCTGCGGCAGCCAAAACATTTGGACAACCAATTGATCACGGTCCTGCCTTAAAGGGCCATCGTGCTCGGCTTTCGACAGCCCTGGCGAAGGCGGAGGAGCAGACCGCCGCGCTCGCCGCGGCGTTTGGCAGCTTACTTCGGCCTCAGGAGATGGTTTATCTGTCCAGTGATCATCAGCCCCGCTCGGTCACCATGAAGAAAATCGCGCTTCAAAGTCTGCGGGCAACAGGTGTGAATGTTGTGGAAATCGAGTCAACCTTGCTGCCGGTTTTCCGCTACAGCCTGGAGGCGAATGACACGGCAGGCGGCTTATACTTTCGCCAGTCAGAGCGAAATGGCGAGAAAAAGCTGATCGTCGAGCTTTTTGATCAGGACGGGCTGCCGATTAATAGAGAGTGGCAGCAGCGGCTGCAACAGTTTCTTTCAACTCGCTGCCGGCGCTTTGTCCAGCGATCGCAGACCGGTGCGCACCGGATGAGGAACGATCTGGAATCGTCCTATCTTTCTGAGCTTCTTGCCCGGATTGATGTTGCGCTGATTCGTCAGCGGAAATGGAAGATTGCGCTTTACGACGAAACACAGGGGCAGTTTCCACTGCTTTCCTTCCTCTTTGATTATTTACAATGTGAATGGATGGAAGTTCGGGAGCTTCAGGATATTGAACAGATGGAAAGCTTTGTCCGCAGTCGGCAGGCCGACCTTGGCATCTTAATAGGAGAAAGCGGAGAATTTGTCAGCTGGATGACCGAAGAGGGCCTTCTTTTGTCAGATGAAGAGCAACTTCTGCAGACGGCGCAGGTGCAGCTGGCGTTAAAGCAAAAGCCGAGGCTCGCCGCCCCTTTATTCGGCGGTGCCCAGCTGGAGGAGCTTGCCGCCCGCTTTGGCGGGACGATTGTGCGGACGAAGCCGTCGACGCGGGCGATGATGGAAGCGGAAGCCACGGTCCAGGTTATGGCCTACGATGCCCCGTTCGCGATTCTTTCGACGCTGTATTATTTGAGCACATCCGGTTATTCTCTGACTGATTTGACGCGGACGCTTCAGGAGGAGCTCGATTTTCCGCTGACAGCCGGGAAATTCGTTATGTAGCTGAATCATAAAATAAGACAATCATGAAGGAGGCGTAATGCCAGTGTATTCAATCACCAATCAACAGCCTGGCAGTAAAGAAAAAGGGGAGCAGCGCACGTTAACCGAGCATGCATCCAAAAGACTTCAGAGCGAGCAGACAAAAGGCTTATTATTGGGCTTGCCGTATCGCTTTGCTATTTGGAGGGAGGGAGAGTGCATCTGGCTTCATGAAGAGGGATGGGAGGTGTTTATGTTACCGTGTGAAGCGCTGAAGTCCCTTCATATAATGGCGTATCATCCGCGTTGGGAATTGCAGATTACCTTGCTTTACTCCGAAGAGTCCGCTGCTTTCTCGACGATTTCCTTGAAAAATCAATCACATGAAATAAGGGAGCTGCGTTTTTTGATTCATCTGCCGGATCAGGCCGGAGCGGCACCCGAGCTCAGCTTCGTGTCTCCGTCCCAGCAAGTGGTTCTACAATATAGCAGGGAGGCTGTTCATTTAGTTGGGGCTCGCTTTTTTCAACAGGCGGCGCCGCAGGTTTCCGTCGGCATAAAGGATGATATTTGGGAAGGGGAAAGCGGGAAACTGGCGATTTCTCCGCTTTCGAAGACGAGTGGCGAATGCATGATTCTGATGCCGCTTGTCATGACAGGCTATGAGGAAGCATGCGGTCAGCTTTGGAACCTGGAAGCGGAGTCGGAAGAGGGTGTCTGGGCATCGTATCAGCAGCAAATTGTTGCTAATTCATACTGTAAAGAAAAAACACTTGATCACTGAGAGAAGATTTGCTATCATAATCAAGTATGAAGAAAGCACAGTTTGGAGGGATAACAAATGCGCGTACAAGTCACTCTTGCTTGCACTGAGACAGGCGACCGTAACTATATTACAACAAAAAACAAGCGCACAAATCCTGAGCGTATTGAATTAAAGAAATACAGCCCAAGATTGAAGCGTCACACGCTTCACCGCGAAACAAAGTAAGCAGATGGATTTTTTCCACTGCTTCTTTTTTCTTTGACAGATTGCCATGACACATCCGGGACGTTCAGGGAAGGGAGAGAGTGTTGTGAATCAGAAGAGCCTTATTCGAGCAAAGACGAAAGAAGCGCTGGAAGCGATGTCCGATCAGGACTATATTGACGATTCTCAGCAAATTGCCAAACAGCTTGTCAGCTCCGCGTTTTGGCAGGCTTCACATACAGTTGCCATCACGATTTCGCGCCATAGAGAGGTCGATACATATCAGATTATTGATCAGGCATGGAAGGAAAAGAAGAGAGTAGCCGTGCCACGGACGGATCTCAAAGAGAAATCAATGCAATTTTACGAGCTTAGCAGTTTTACACAACTTGAAAAAAGATACAGTGACTTGATGGAGCCGTTGCCTGAAGTGTGCACGCCGGTTGCCGAGGATCAGCTTGACTTGATTATCGTTCCTGGTCTGGCATTTGACGGGAGCGGATCGCGCCTCGGATTTGGCGGCGGCTTTTATGACAGGCTGCTGGCAAGGGTTGAAAAGAAATCTGTTGCCCTCGCTTTTTCGTGTCAGCTCTACCCCGGGCTGCCGACAGAAGCCCATGATCAGCCGGTTGACCATGTGATTACAGTGGACGGGTTCATCCGATGATCGCCGTGCTGTTACTAGGGGTATTGCTGATTGCTTTCTATGCGGTTAAGGCAAAGGCGCTGACGGTCTCAGGCGGGGTCGCAGCTGTCTTTGTCGGCGGCTTCATCGCGCTCGGCTTCGGTCTGCCGGGGCTTCTGCTTTTGTCGTTGTTCTTCTTCAGCTCGACATTACTAGGGAAATTCAAGCAAAAGCAGGGGCGTGAGGAAGAGCAAATTGTGGAAAAAGGCAACTGCCGTGACGCAATGCAGGTGATCGCCAACGGCGGGATTCCGGCGCTGCTGGCCGCGATCTACTTTTTCGTGCCAAGTGAACTGCTGATTTGCAGCTTTGTGGCGAGCATTGCGGCTGCGACAGCCGATACATGGGCGACGGAGATCGGCTCGCTCAGTAAGCAGCACCCGTTCCACGTCGTAAAATGGAATCGTGTCGCGCCCGGAACTTCTGGAGCGGTGACCTTGCTCGGATTGGCGGCAGCCTTTGCCGGAAGCTTCCTCATTGTTGTGCTGGCGATTTTCTTATGGTGGGGCAGCTACTATAACAGCCATCTGCTTCTTTTTGCCCTGATTGTTTCCGGCTTTGTCGGCAACTTTTTTGATACGTTAACGGGAGCGAGCTGTCAGGTCATTTACCATTGTCCGGTATGCGGCAGAGAAACAGAGCGGACGACCCATTGTGACAGGCCGACAGAGCATAAGTATGGCGTGAAATGGCTTAATAATGATAGTGTTAATATAATCTGTACCTTTACAGGGGCTCTTCTAGGTTTTATTTCCGGCTTGCTGCTTCTTTGAGCCGGAAATAAAAGGGGAGGATTAAAAAAGGTTTGAAGGTGGCTCAAGATGGAGAAACATTCTTTAGAACGCTATTCAAGACAAATGCGCTTCGCTCCAATCGGGGAGGAAGGGCAGAAGAGGCTGGCAAAAAAGGTCGTGCTTATTGTCGGGGTCGGGGCGCTTGGAACCGTGCTGGCCAACCACTTAGTGCGGGCTGGTGTCGGACGGGTAAAAATTGTTGATCGTGATTATGTCGAAATGAGCAATTTGCAAAGGCAGATGCTTTTTGATGAAAGCGATGTCAAAGAGAGCCTGCCGAAGGCGATCGCCGCCGAACGAAAGCTGCGGGCGATTAATTCTGCTGTCCAGGTCGAAGCGACAGTCGCCGATGTGACGGCTTCCACTTTGCCGGCCCTCATGGAAGATGTTGATATCGTTCTTGATGGAACCGATAATTTTCGCACCCGTTTTTTATTAAATGATATGTGTTTTCAAAAAGGAATTCCGTTTGCCTATGGCGGCGCGGTCAGTGCACGGGGGATGTCCGCGCTGTTTATTCCGGGAAAAACGCCATGTCTCCGTTGCTTAATTAACGAGGGGAGCGGCAGTGGGGAAACATGCGATACGGTTGGCGTGATCAGTCCAGTTGTCGATATTGTCGCCTCCTATCAGGTTGTCGAAGTCATCAAATATTTAGTCGGACAAACTGAGGCGTTGCGCGGCACATTGCGCAGCTTTGATCTGTGGGGCAATCATCAATTCGATTTGAAAATGGCAAAAGCGAAAGCCGATTGTCCAACTTGTCAACAGCGCCTTTTTCCGGCGTTAACAGCTGATGAGACGGAAGTGACGACGCTGTGCGGCCGGGAAACGGTGCAGATTAACCGGCAAAAGCCGTTTGATCTGGCGCTTTGGAAAAACAGACTGACCGGCAGCGCCAACGTGAAAGCGACGCCGTTTCTCTTACGAATTGAGCTTGAGGAAGGAGAACGGATCGTTTTGTTTCCTGATGGCAGAGCGCTCGTGCAGGGAACGGAAGACTTGACGAGAGCAAGGACGTTGTACAGCAAATATATCGGAGATTAATGTTCATTGAAGGGGAGGGCATGGATCTTTGTTTAGGGGAAAGAAGCGATTATACATTGGCTTGGCTTTCATAGTCATATTAGTAGCGCTGATTGGATTTCGAGAAATTCGAACACCCGAGCAAGGAATGATGGCAGCAGAGATGGAGAGGGAGACAAAAGAAGCTGTAGCCGTGCAGGAAGATCCCGTTGTCAATGACGGTCTGTCTGAGCAGGCTGTTGAAAGAGAGCTTCCGGATTTTGAAGAGATATTTGCAGAGGAATCGTTAAGTGAATTAAGAGAGAAAATGAAAGCGCGCATCGGGGAGCAGCGCACCTACCTGGAAACGATTGTGCAGCAGACGGACAGCGATCATTGGCTCGAATTATTGGAAACAAGCGAATGGCGCTTGTTTCAAAGGTCGGTCAATGAGCTTTTTTATAGAAAGCAGGTGCCATTTGAGCTGATGAATGATATGGAGAAAATTGTCGTTCTCAGCCGCATCACATACGTCTTTCAGGAAAAAACTGCGCTAACGTATTTATATCAACTCGTTCACGATTTGGATGTCCATGTGAACCGGCTGACGGATCCGCCCTATGGCGTCACGGAGGCCTATGGAAGCAAGCAGAAGTATATGGAGATCGATCAATACTTGCAAGTATTGGCAAGATCAGATTCTTTCGGATAAATTCTTCTCACTGACGTATAGTAAGAAAAAGGAGGGATACGATGTTACAGCGTTTCGTTACGATGGTATCGTTCGTTTTTTCTTGCTATTTGTTGTATAAGTACCGCTATCGAGTCATAAACGCTTTTTTAGGAAAGCGTTGGCTGAGAAAGGTTGCGATCAGTATGGCGATGCAGATTCCGACTGTCCGTGATAAAGTGTTGGGATCTGTGCTGTCAAACCGTCAACCACAGCACCAATAGCCACAGTAATGAGAGGAGTCTGACCAGGCCAAAAACAAGCTTGTTTTTACTGGTTCAGGCTTCTTTTTAAAAGATAAGAAAGTATAAAAATTTCGGGATGATTAGGGGCGGAGCGTTGGCTTCGACGTTACGCGGATGTCTGAAAGAACCCCGTTTTCAGCCATCTTTAAACGATGGTAACGGCTCCGCACGCCGCTTCTAAGAAAGGACGCTACGCGTTTTTTTATTGAATGAGAAACGCCGGCCGGAGGGAGGAGTATCGTGGAGGCGGAACAGCACGATGCATATTACTGGAAAGTGATCCACTATTTAATGATCAATCAAGGCTACCGTCTGCTGCAACAGGAGGGAAATGAAGCATGGCTCGAGGATGAGGAGTCTAAGCCGCGGCGGATTTTGCGAATTGTCAGAGCGGATGTCGATTGGGCGAACTGGTTAAAACGCGATATCGTCGACTCTGTAAGCCGGTTTGAACAACTGCGTCGTCAGCTCCGGCTACATGAGCTGATCGGCGAGAATCTCTATATTAGCGTTTATCCTCCGGTTGACTCCTGGGAGGAGCTGCAAAAGCCTCTGGCAGCGAATAAACAAAAGAAAACAACCGTTTATACCTCACTTGTCACAAGGGAGGCGGCTTCCGGTGGCGAGGTGTCCGTCCGCGGGCAGATGCTGCCGCAAGCGACGGATATGAATTCGGTTGAGGAAATCGAATTGACGACAAGGCGGCTGCAACGGGAGGTTGCCGAAAGGGCACAAAAGCGTGAGCGCGAGGAGCGGCAGCTATTTTTATTCGCGAAGCCGCGGATGATCTACGTGCTGCTCGCTTTGATCGCTGTCATGTACTGGACGCTGGAACAGAACGGGGGCAGTACATCCGTCTTGACATTAATTGAATTCGGAGCGAAATATAATCCGGCGATTATGCAAGGAGAATGGTGGCGCCTCGTCTCGGCGATGTTTCTCCATATTGGCTTCCTGCATCTTTTTATGAATTCACTAGCCTTGTTCTACTTAGGCGGGGCAGTAGAGCGGATGTATGGGACGGGGCGCTTTCTCGTGATCTACTTTATCGCCGGAGTGTTTGGCTCGGCCGCCAGCTTTGCGTTTAATGAACAGGTGGCGGCCGGGGCGTCTGGAGCGATTTTTGGCTGCTTTGGCGCGCTTCTCTATTTTGGTACCATTCACAAAAAACTATTTTTCCGGACAATGGGGAAAAGTTTGCTGTTCGTCCTCGGACTGAATTTAATTTTTGGTCTGACGGTGCCGATGATCGATAATGGCGCTCATGTCGGCGGGCTGATTGGCGGCTTTTTAGCTTCTGCCATCGTCCATTTGCCAAAGCATGCGAAATCGGCCAGACAGCTGGGGGCATTTGTGCTGACAGTCGTGAGTATCGGCGGATTGCTCGCGTATGGAATGATCAATGAGCAAAAGGCTCCGTCTGCCCTGCTATCGTTGCAAATCGGGCAGGAATATTTGCAGCAGGAGGAGGTTGAGAAAGCCTATCCTTTCTTGCAGCAGGCGGTCGAAAATGGAGCCGACATGCCGGAGGCTCCATTCCTGCTAGCCTATGCAGAAGCGATGTTCGGCAATTACGAGGAGGCGCGGCAGCTTCTGCTTGAGGTGATTCAACAGCGCTCCGATTTTCATCAGGCTCACTACAATCTGGCGCTCATCTACTTGGAGCTGGGCGAGACAGAGGAAGCGAGGGCATCGTTAGAACGCGCGATTCAATTAGAGCCGAACGAGCCGATGTACGAGGATTTGTACGAGCAAATTACCGATCCTCTGACATAATCGTCTGTAAAAGCTGAACGGGCTCGCCGTCCGCTGTGCGAAATAAGATAAAGAAATGATCACCGCTGTGCGGAATCAGGATGAGCGGAACCGTACTGCCGACCGGGGAAAGAGGCGCTCCGTCCTGACGGGTGATGCCCAGTACATAATGTTTATAAAGTCCTTCCCAGAGACCGCCGAGAAAACGGCTGGTCTCTCCTTCTGTCAAATGGGGCAGAGGCTGGTGCTCGTATTTGGCGAGATCTGTCAGCGCGATCAGGCTGTAGTTTTCTTTTGACAGCTGGTAATGCTTAAGCAGGGATTCCCATTCATATAGCTGCTGCTGCGACAAAATATAGTCAAGAATCCGTTTGCTTTCAGCGTCCTCATCAGTCGCCGGGATCGTAAACGAATGCAGCGGCCGAAGTGGTGAATCAATGACGTAAAGCTCATCAACACTTAATGTTTGTGCGCTTTTAATGACGTCATTTGGATAATGAATCTCGGCATGATGAAAGGTTATGACCTGGTAATGACCACTGTCATCAGAGCGAACATCTTTTTCAAGCTGTAACGTATCGGTATTTTCGCGCCAGGCCGAAAGAATATCTTTTAAATAACCGTCTTCAAATAACAACGAAACATCCTGGCGCAAGTAGGCCTGTTGATTTAAAATCGAGCTCACTGACCAGTTTAGTATGTATTCATCCTCATCCTCAATCTTTTGAAATTCGATATTTGAGCTGGCTTCAGAAAACGAGGCCGTCGGATCAAGTGGAAAAAAGATCAGCGCATCGCGAAATGGTTCAGGCTTAATTTGAAAAACGAGAAAAAGTCCAACACAAAACGAGCTGACGAGCAGGGCGAGCGCAAGCTTCCATGTTTTCATCCGTGATTCCCTCCTTTCCGTGGACAACCGTTGCTTGATCATATGCAGCCAAGCTCAATCTTATGCTTGGACAATGAATGGAAAGCGGGTCGCAGGCGAATACTTGAAAGGAATCAACGGATTGTGAAATGGAGGTCATTTCATGGAAGAGGAGTCAAGAAAGCACCCGGTCACGAGCGATTTTGAGAAGAACATCGCCTTTTTAAAAGACGAGCTTGGTGTCGATGCGAGCTTTGACCTGATTCATTTGGAACTAAAGCACGGCGGCCGGCGGATGGGGCTCTTTCTTGTTGACGGCTTTGGCAAGGATGCGGCGCTCACGCAAATTCAGCGTGAACTGAACCGGCTGCCTGAGGACGGGTTAAAAGAAAATCCGTTAGATACACTGATGCAGCATCAGATTCCTTATGTCGAGATTGCCAAGAGCGATGATCTGGATGAGGTAATTGATGAGGTGCTTGCCGGCCCGGCGGCATTGGTCGTAGAAGGACTTGATCAGGTCATCATCCTGGATACAAGGGAGTATCCGGTCCGGGGGCCGGAGGAGCCGGATACTGAACAAGTGATCAGAGGTTCAAAGGATGGCTTCGTCGAGACGCTTGTGATGAATGCGGCGCTGATCCGCCGGCGGGTCCGTGACCGCAGCATGCGGGTTGAGTATAGCAAGGTCGGGCGGCGGTCGAAATCGGACCTAGCGCTTGTTTATCTGGCCGATATTGCTGACCAGGAATATGTCGAGGCGATGAAGCAAGCCCTCGATCAAATTGATACGGACGGGCTGCCGATGGCCGATAAAAGCATTGAAGAGTTTATCTTCGGTCATCACTATCAGCCTTATCCGCTAATTCGGTACACGGAGCGTCCCGATGTTGCCGCGACCCATCTGTTTGAAGGGCATATTCTGCTGCTCGTCGACGGCTCACCAAGCGCGATGATAGTGCCGAGTACGTTCTGGCATCATCTTCAGCATGCCGAGGAATACAGGCAAAAGCCGGTCGTCGGCGCCAGTTTGCGGATCGTGCGCTTTGGTGCAGTCTGGGCTTCATTATTTTTAATGCCGCTTTGGTACTTGCTCGCGACGAATGAGCAGTTTGTCCCGGAGGTGCTGTCCTTCATCGGCGCGGAAAAAGAAGGGGCTGTACCGCTGTTCGCTCAGTTTCTCGTAGCCGAAGCGGGAATCGAAATGCTGAGGATGGCGGCGATCCATACGCCGAATCCGCTTGCGACGGCATTGGGACTGGTTTCTGCCCTGTTAATCGGCGAGGTGGCGATAAATGTTGGCCTGTTCTCGGCGGAGGTTGTTTTATACTTGGCGGTGGCGGTCGTCGGGACATTCGCGACGCCAAGCTATGAATTAAGTCTCGCCAACCGTCTGATTCGCGTCGCGCTTTTGCTGTCGACGGCGCTGTTCGGTCTTGGAGGCTTCGTCGTCGGGATTACGGTCTGGCTCCTGATGCTCATCCGGATTCAAGTGCTTGGAACGCCGTATATGTGGCCGTTTTTGCCCTTTAACGGTCGCGCTTTGCGGGATGTCATCTTCCGTGCCCCGATGCCACTGAAAAATCGCCGCCCGGTCGCGATTCATCCAAACGATCCGGACCGCTAACGGGGAAAGCTAAGCGGTTTTGTTTTCTTTTTGTCAGGCTTTCAAAGTGGGAGCTATTCCCGGCAATTAGTAAAGCAGTCAGGAAAGAGGGGTTCTTTCCTGACTGCTTTATGTCAAACGGGCTATCCTTACGGGAGGAAATCGGCGCCGCTTTCCTCCATATCGCGCTCAAACAGTTCATCTTTAATAAACAGCTGCTTCGTTTCGATGGGGTCGGCTTGATCGGCAACGATCAGACCGAAGGGGGTCAGCTTTTTTGGCGTTACAAAGGTGAAGCTGACGCCGTGCGTTCCAGCTTCTTTTATGTAGTTGGAAAAATGGCTGTAGCCAAGGTTGCCATTTAAATAAAGTTGAAGATTGCGCTTTGTTTTCATCAGCTCAATGACTTCATTGTACATCCCTTTGTTAATGACCTGTTTCTTAGTAAGGGCGAGGTGGATCCGTTCCAAGAGAGTGGAGAGAAACAGATTCCGCTCCTCAGGTTTAATTTCCGGAGCCCCGTACAAGGCCCGGTCAATCACTTCTTTCATTTTTTGTTCCATGTTCAGTCTCCTTTACTGATCATCCGTTGTTGATCCGGCTCTTCTTAATTTGTCCATTCGTACATATCATACCATAAAGAATCTGTTGACAAGGCTGAGACAGAAGAAATTAAAGTATAAAGAGAGGTGTGGAGATCAGCATGTGGTTTATTCTCACCATTTTGATCTTTATCGTGACGATAGGCGTTACGGTTGGTGGATTACTCGTTGCGCCGAAAGAACAGATCCGGCCGCTACAGCTCATTTTACTGACGGTTTGTTTTACTCTTCTATGCTATCTCGGTATGCTTACGGGGATGTTTTTAACGGGATGGATCAGTTTGCGGTTATTGGA
This sequence comes from Halalkalibacter oceani, assembly GCF_023715705.1. GTDB lineage: Bacteria > Bacillota > Bacilli > Bacillales > Bacillaceae_D > Halalkalibacter > Halalkalibacter oceani_A. The sequence goes on along the minus strand of NZ_JAMBOS010000012.1, from coordinate 76,669 downwards.
TTATCTCGTCGCTGTTGTCGCGCTGCTGTTTATTGTTGCCAGCATGAGGCGCTTCCATCCGACGCTCGGCTTCTTTCATCCGGATGACCGGATTGTGGTCTCGTTGCTCGCTTTTTTGTTTTTCCTGATGGGCGTCGAGTGGGGATTAATTGAATTGCGAACGTTTTTTACACTGTTTGTCAGCGTCCTGTTTGCGGCTGCTCTTATTCTCGGAGTTTTCATACAAATTCAAATTCGGCAGGTTCTTTGGCGTTATACGTATATTGCCTTCACTCCTTTAGTTTGGCTCCTTTTCGTAACCATTATGAAGCTGTTATAATAAGGGTGAGGTGAGGATCGTGAAAACAATGTTTGATGTTATGCAGCTCCTGAAAAAATACGGGACAATCATTTATACAAAAGATCGCGGGCTCGATCTTGAATTGATGGAGGGCGAGATTCGCGAGCTTTATGAGTGGAAGATGATTGATCAGACTGTGTTTCAACAAGCGTTGCTCATCTTACGGCAGGAAGCGTCAGGACGAAAGGAATAGAAGGTGACGATAATGAAAGAGTGGTATGTAGGTATCGACGTTGGTGGTACGACGATTAAAATGGCCTTTGTCACAGCAACGGGTGACATCGTCACAAAATGGGAGATACCTACAAACAAACAGGATGAAGGCAAGTATATTACAAGGGATATCGCGAATGAGATCGCGCAAAAATGGCAAAAACACAAACAACAGGATGTCAGGCTCGCCGGCCTCGGCCTCGGTGCCCCGTGTTTTTTTGAAATGGAGACCGGATTTGTCCATCAGGCGGTGAATATTGGCTGGCGTAATTTTCCACTGAAAGACGAGCTTGAACAAAAGACAGGCTTTCCCGTCGTGGTGGACAATGATGCCAATATGGCCGCGCTCGGTGAAATGTGGCGCGGAGCAGGGGAAGGAGCGGCAAACCTGCTCTGTGTCACTCTCGGTACCGGCGTGGGCGGCGGAATTATCTCCAATGGCCGCATTCTTCACGGCGTCAACGGGATGGCCGGTGAAATTGGTCATCTTACCGCTGTCGCTGAAGGGGGAGCGCCCTGCAACTGCGGGAAAACAGGCTGTCTTGAAACGATTGCTTCAGCGACCGGCATTGCCAGGCTGGCTGTTGAGCAAGCAACTGCCGCGCCTGACAGCGTGCTTCACCGCCATTTACAAAGAAACGGTGTACTTACTGCAAAAGAGGTGTTTGAGGCGTATGCTGAAGCGGATGAAACTGCTGAAAAGGTTGTTAAAGAAGTCGGCTTTCATCTGGGACTGGCGCTCGCCAATCTGGCAAATGCGCTCAATCCTGAAATCATCGTGATCGGCGGTGGCGTTTCAAGAGCAGGAGAGCCTTTGCTTGCGGTGATTGAGCACTATTTTTCCCGCTACGCGTTACAGCGGGTAAAAGAAGGGGTACGCTTTAAAATAGCAACGCTTGGCAATGATGCCGGAGTGATAGGCGGAGCCTGGCTGGCAAGCGAGAGCCGTCAACAGATATAATCCATTCACATAGTATAATGTAAGGACAATCATTGATTGATATAGATGAAGGAGCTAAGATGATGTCAACATATCGTACGGAACGAGATTTAATTGGTGAGAAAGAAGTACCGAAGGATGCCTATTACGGAATTCAGACGATGCGCGCGAGAGAGAATTTTCCAATCACGGGTTACCCTCCCCATCCTGAGCTGATTCGGGCATTTGGTTATGTCAAGAAGGCGGCGGCTATGGCTAACCGCGATGTCGGCGTGCTTCCGGCCAATATTGCGGATGCGATTATGGCCGCGGCTGATGAAATCATCGACGGGAAGCTGCAGGATCAATTCATTGTCGATGCGATTCAAGGTGGGGCCGGCACGTCTTTCAATATGAATGCCAACGAGGTCATTGCCAATCGGGCGATCGAAATACTCGGCGGGGAAAAAGGAGAGTACATGCGTGTCAGTCCTAATACGCATGTCAACATGGCGCAATCGACGAACGACGCTTTCCCGACGGCGATTCATATCGCCTGCCTTTCGCTGGCCAAAGGACTGCGCGAAGAACTCGAGCGTTTAATCGAGGCGATGAAGGATAAGGAAATCGAATTTGATGGTGTGTTAAAGATGGGACGCACTCATCTTCAGGACGCAGTGCCGATTCGGATGGGGCAGGAATTTGGCGCCTATCGCCGCGTGCTGAGCCGCGACCTGCGCCGGATCAGCCGCTCTGTTGATCATCTTTATGAGATCAACATGGGAGCGACGGCAGTTGGGACCGGTCTGAACGCGAAGCCGGAATACATTGAAAAAGTAGCGACGTACTTAGCCGATCTAACAGGGTATCCGTTTAAGACGGCGGAGGACTTAGTCGATGCGACGCAAAATACAGATGCCTATACGGAGGTTTCAAGTGCGTTAAAGATTATGGCAATCAACCTGTCAAAAATGGCGAATGACTTGCGTCTGATGAGCTCAGGACCGCGTACCGGATTAAATGAAATTAATTTGCCGGCGCGCCAGCCGGGTTCTTCGATCATGCCGGGAAAAGTCAACCCGGTCATGTGTGAGGTGGTCAACCAGATTTCCTTCCAGGTCATCGGTAACGACCATACGATCAGCATTGCGTCAGAGGCGGGGCAGCTTGAGCTGAATGTGATGGAGCCGGTACTTGTATTCAATCTGCTTCAGTCTTTATCGATTCTTAAAAACGGGATCGATGTTTTCCGGAAATACGCAATTGAAGGAATTACGGCCAATATCGAGCATTGCCGTCATGTTGTCGAGCACAGCGTCGGGATCATTACAGCGATTAATCCACATGTCGGCTATGAAGTCGCGACAAGAATTGCCAAAGAAGCGATTCAAACCGGACGCCCGGTTCGGGAAATTTGTCTGGAGCGAGGTATTTTATCAGAGGAAGAGCTGAACGAAATTCTCGATCCGAAGGAGATGACGAATCCAGGAATTGCCGGAGCGCGTTTTATTTACGGATAATGTTTTTTTTAGGGGTGAGTCAAAAGAAAATTAATCCTTTTGGCTCACCCCCTCTTCCTTAAGGATCAGTTCGCTGAAATTTTTTCTTGGAAAGTTGAAACATTTTCGCAGCTGGAACGTCTAATAAAGAGAGCGTTTATGACTATGAGTGGAAGGGGGAGAGCCGCTTGAGAAGATTGTTTTTGTGTTTTATTTTGCTTTTTGTCATGTCAGCCTGTACGTCCGGGCAGTTGGAAAGCCATCCATCGCCGGAGCTGCAGACAGACTTGCCGGAAAAACGTGACGTGCCTAATTCTTTCTTCACCGGCTCCCCCGTAGTGCCCCTTTCGGAGGCAGAAATAACAGAGGTAACAGGCTGGTATAGCGAAGAGGCGGTTTTTTACTTGACGGAAGATGGTGAGCATTCCAGCATACATACGTATCACCTGCTTACAGGGGAGACGGCTGATTTTTTTCAGGGGGAGGGCTGGGTGATCAATATCGCCCCCAACGTTGATTACACGCTTTTTGCGATTCAACTGATCACCCCGGAGCATGAGGCGGAGGTCGTGATCGTCGACACAGCAGGAGAGCAGCAGATGACGATAGAGGGTTTTGGCGATGATTACTCCGTTTTCTGGAATCCGTACCAGCAGGATCGTTTGCTTGCTGTCGCATTTTTGCCTGATTGGGAGTATGCCGGCTACCTTGTAGATGTAGGGACGAATGAAGTCAAGCCGGTTGAACTGGAACAGCCTTATATTCAATGGCTGTCGCAAACAGAAGTCGCCTACCTGCTATGGGATGAATTGGAGCCGAACTATCAGGCGCCTTTATACATTGCGAATTTGGAGAATGACAAAAAGAAGCTCTGGCGGGAAAACGTGATTTCTTTCATGAGCTTTCCGGGTCAGCTCTCGCTGATGGTCACCGTGGACAGCGTGTATGATCTGTATTCGAAGTACAGTTTCTTTCGGGAACGCGAGCAGGTGCAGCAGATTGAAATGCCGATCTTAAATACGTATTCGGAGCAATGGTGGATTCCATTTTACAGCTATGATCGAGCAAACGAAATTTTTTATTTTGCCCGGCCGAAGTACAGCGGTGATTTTTTAAGCTATGATGATGGCTTTGAATTAATCGCTTATCATGTCCGGACAAATGCCGAGGAAAAACTGGCTGAATTGGAAAACCATGAACGGATGCAGATTGCCCCGGACGGCAACTATTTGTTGCTTGGCAGCCGCTATGAATCGGTTTTTGACATTGAGGAAGAGGTACTTGTCCAGCTTTTTGAATAAGTAGCTATGCCATAAGGTCGATTTTTACCTTTTGGCATAGCTACTAAGCGATTACTCTTCTTCGAGTTTCTCACAACGGGCTTGTGGCGAGTGAAGCCATTGCAACTATATGTAAGGGTAAAAAATTTCCGGAGTAATTCAAGGAGTGGCACTGGCTCCACACAGTGCTTTTAAGAAAAACCGCTGAGGGCTTTTCTTATTGATTTTTTAAGTGGATCTGTCATAATGAAGGTAGTGAAAAGATAATCAGTATGTTTAGACTAGGGGTGTCTGCAGAAAGCAGGCTGAGAAAAAGGTGTTCCTTTTACCCTTGTACCTGATCTGGCTCATACCAGCGTAGGGAAGTCGATGCAATTCATTTTTCATATTGCAGCCGTATTCCACATTCGTTGGGATACGGCTTTTTTGCAGACTAAGCAAGGAAGAAAGGTGAGATTGAATGAAGGACTTTCAGCTATATGCGATTACAGGAGAGGCGTTTCACCCAGGCCGTGATCTTATTGAGGTCATGGAGGAAGCGATCCGGGGTGGCGTTGATATTGTCCAGCTTCGCGATAAAACGAGCAGCAAGCGTGATGTTTTGCAGAAAGCGCAGGCCCTGCGCGAACTGACGAAGAAATATGGAGTCCCTTTTATCGTCAATGATCATATCGATGTTGCGCTGGCGGTAGATGCTGATGGGATTCACCTCGGTCAGGATGATCTTCCACTCGCTGAAGCGCGTAACATTGTCGGACCGGATAAAATCATCGGTATTTCCACTCATCAGATTGAGGAGGCGCGCGCCGCGGAAGCGGAGGGGGCCGACTATATCGGCGTCGGTCCGATTTTTGAAACGAAAAGCAAGGCGGATGTCGTCGATCCGGTGACGACGGCCTACATTCAGCAGGTTGCCGCTGAAATTACGATTCCGTTTGTCGCGATCGGTGGGATTAAGCTCCACAACGTCGAGCAGGTGCTGGCGGCCGGAGCGCGCCGGATTTGCATGATTAGTGAAATCGTCGGCGCCACTGATGTGAAAGCTGTCTGCGAGCAGTTTACGGATATTCTTGAACGGCATAAGGAGGAAGCATGATGAAGCTGATCATTAATGGAGAACAACATGAGCTTGCCGCAGCGACGCTTGCCGATGTTGTTCAGCATTTCCAATTAGAGCCGCAGCTTGTCGTCACCGAGCTTGACGGTCAGATCATTGACCGGGCTGATTGGGCGGCGACTACGCTTGAAGCCGGAATGAAAATTGAGCTTGTACAATTTGTCGGAGGGGGATGAGAGGATGAAAGAGAGTCGATTAACGATTGCCGGCAAGGAGCTGTCCTCGCGTTTTTTTCTTGGGACGGGCCGCTACCCGAACCCATTTGTCCAAAATGAAGCGATTCGCGCTTCGGAGGCGGAAGTGCTGACTTTCGCGATTCGCCGCGTTAATTTGGAGGCGCCAAATGAGGATGCGATTTTGCAGCATCTTGACGGGATGAGCTTTACGTACCTGCCGAATACGTCAGGGGCGAAAACGGCTGAAGAGGCGATCCGGATTGCCCGTCTGGCGCGCGCCTCCGGCTTGAGTGACTGGATTAAGGTCGAAATCAGCGTCGACGAGAAAACGTTGCTGCCGGATCCGATTGAAACGTTAAAAGCAACAGAGGTGCTGGCTGCTGAAGGCTTTGTCGTCCTGCCTTATACGTCGGATGATCCGGTGCTTTGCAAAAAGCTTGAAAATGCCGGAGCGGCGGCTGTGATGCCGGGCGGGGCGCCGATCGGAACAGGGCTCGGCATTTTGAATCCGTACAATTTGCAGCTGATCGTCGAGCAGGCGACCGTCCCGATTATCGTCGATGCCGGGCTCGGCTCGGCGATGGACGTCACGCAGGCGATGGAGCTCGGAGCTGACGGGGTGCTGATGAATACCCCTGTCGCCAAGGCAAAGGATCCGGTGAAGATGGCGCTGGCGATGAAGCATGCGATCACTGCCGGAAGACTTTCCTATGAAGCTGGACGCATTCCGAAAAAGAAATATGCGACGGCAAGCAGCGGTTTGACATCCTTGATTTCAAACTAGCAAAGACAACGAGGGGGAATCGATGTGAAAGAGCAAATCCTCATTCTTGGAGGAGGGGTAATCGGGCTTGCGACAGCATTTGAGCTGAGTCGCCGTGATTATGACGTAACCGTAGTTGAGAAAGCTTCATGCGGTGGGCAAGCATCCGGAGCAGCGGCCGGAATGCTTGCTCCTTTTTCCGAAATTGGCGAGGACCCGGACGATTTCTTTCAGCTCTGCCTCGACAGCCTGCATCTCTACCCGCGCTGGCAGAGAGAAGTGAAGGAGGCAAGCGGGCTTGATTTTGAGTATTCGGAAAGCGGAAGTCTCCATGCGGTCTATCACGAGGCGGAGCTGCTCGGTCTGGAAACGCGCCAGGCGTGGCAGCGCCAGTTCGGCGTAGAAGCGGAAATCATTACAGGCGACCGGCTGCGCCAGCTTGAACCGGATTTATCGGAGCAGATAATCGCAGCGATGCATTACCCGGAGGAAAGCCATTTGTTTGCTCCCGATTATGTAAAGGCGCTTGAGGCGGCTTGTCGGCGCCACGGTGTGACGATTGCTGAGCAGCTTGAACAGGTCACGGTCGAACGCTGGCGGGAAGAGATCGTTCTTCGCTCTAAGTCCGGCCGGATCTTTCAGGGAGACAGGCTGATTGTCTGTTCGGGCGCATGGGCGCAGGAGCTTGAGGGTGTTTTCGATCTCCGGATTCCTGTTTATCCGATTCGCGGTCAAATCTGTGCCTATGATCTGGCGGTCGGCCGGATCAATCATATCGTCTACACGAGCCAGGGGTATGTCGTGCCTAAGGCCAATGGAACGCTCGTCAACGGCGCTTCGGAGGACATTGCCGGCTTTCAGACGGAGGTGACAAAAAAAGGGATTGACCGCCTGACAAATTGGAACAAAAACATCTTTCCCTTTTTGCAGGAAATGACGCCATTTCATACATGGGCCGGCTTGCGGCCGGCAACGCAGGATGGCTTTCCTTTACTGGGAGCGCTGCTTGAGGCGCCCCATGTTATCTTTGCGACCGGTCATTATCGCAACGGTATTCTGCTCAGCCCGGTGACGGCCAAAGCTGTTGCTGATATTCTGGATGGCAAACAGGACTATGCGCCGCTCGCTTCATGCAGGCCGGAACGCTTTAGTTACTAGGAAATGGAGGAATGTAAGATGACGCTTGCAAAAGCATTGACGATTGCCGGCTCGGATAGTGGGGGCGGAGCCGGCATTCAAGCTGATTTAAAAACATTTCAAGAACTTGATACATTCGGGACGAGCGTCATTACGGCGCTAACGGCCCAAAATACACTCGGTGTTCACGGCGTTTTTCCGCAAACGCTCGAAGCGGTCGAAGCGCAGCTCGATGCCGTTCTGTCCGATATTGGCACAGACGCCGCCAAGACAGGGATGCTGTTTTCAGCGGAGATTATTTCACTTGTCGCCCGGAAGCTGAAGCAGTATGAAGTGAAGCGTCTCGTTGTTGATCCGGTGATGATTGCCAAAGGTGGCGCTTCCCTTTTACAGGAGGAAGCGGTAAAGGCGCTGATTGAAGAACTGCTGCCACAGGCGATGGTCATCACCCCGAATTTGCCGGAGGCGGCCAAGATTCTCGGCTGCGAAGAGCCGCAGACGCTCGCCGAGATGAAGGAGGCGGCTGTCAAGCTCCATCAGCTCGGACCGGCCTACATTGTGCTGAAAGGCGGCCATTTGCCGGACGGACCGGCGATCGATCTCGTCTATGATGGCCATGAGCTTCACGAGCTGGAGACAGAACGGATTGCGACAAAGCATACTCACGGTACCGGTTGTACATTTGCCGCGGCGATTGCCGCCGAGCTTGCTAAAGGAGCTGCCCCGCTTGAAGCGATTCAAACGGCGAAGGCTTTTATTACAGCGGCGATTACTCATTCACTCGCGATAGGCGGCGGCATCGGACCGACGAATCATGCGGCCTACCGCCGGCTGACAGGGGAAGCGTAAAATAGTGAGCTTGAAACGAAACCGGCTTACAACGAGATCACTGAAAAACGTCCTTTTTCATAACTCGAAGAAGAGTAATCGCTCCGCGCATTGCGCGCCTTGCTACGAGAAACCCCACTCGTAGCAAGGCTTTCAAAAACAGGCTACGGCTACGTTCATTACTTAGAGGCGGGGATAAAGGTAAAAACAGCCTTTTATCCCCGCCTCTTCATTTTGTTCACGGGCTGATTCCTGTATAATAAAAAAACAGGAGCAAGAGCTAAAGGGGTGGCAACTTGGACATTCGATGGGAGAACGTCGGAAGCGACCGGGTGACGGATATGACCTTTTCAATTGAAGGGGGTCAGCTTGTTACGATCATCGGTCCTTCCGGGGCGGGAAAAAGCAGCCTGCTAAAGCTGATGAACCGTCTGGAAGAGCGAAAGAGCGGGATGATTTATTATCGGGACAAGCCTATCACCGACTTTGCGATTAAGGATTTGCGCAAACGGATCGGCATGGCGTTTCAAAGCCCGGCTTTGTTTGAAGGAACGGTCGAGGATAATATTTTATACGGACCGCGCTTACATAATCTTAATTGGTCTAAAGCCCGGCTGCTTGACTTGCTTGAAGCGGTTCACCTGACGGATGATTTTTTAGCAAAGCCGGTCGAGGAGCTTTCAGGCGGTGAACAGCAGCGGGTTTCTTTAGCCCGGACGCTCGCCAATGAGCCCGAGGTTCTCCTACTCGACGAGGTGACAAGCGCCTTGGACCTGCGGAATGCCGCTGTTGTCGAGGAACTGATCAAACATTTACAGAAGCAGGGGAAGACGATTTTGATGGTGACGCATGATCTCGAGCAGGCCGAGCGGCTTGGCGATCTGACATTTTTCATTGACAAAGGCCGTTTGGTGGAGCAAAAGGAGTCGGTTGCTTTTTTTGCCAATCCGGAGACGCTGGAAGCGCGGCGGTTTCTCTATCGGGATGAAGAAGGAGGGAGCGCCTGATGGCACCGGAGATTTCGAATACGTCGATGCTGTTTTTGATCGTTTTTGTCCTGATTCCACTTTCGCTCTCCTACCTCTATGCGTTAGGATTAGAAAAAAGCATCACCTGGTCGAGCGTCCGCGGTGTGATCCAGCTGTTTTTGATCGGGTATTTGCTGACCTTTCTTTTCGGCTTGCGGCCGATCGTTGGCATTCCGATTATGCTGATCGTCATGATTACGGTGGCCGGGATACATGCGGCAAAAAAAGGGAAGGGCATCCCGTCCGTCCTGGCGGTTGTCCTCCTGATTCTTTGTGCGGTGGAAGCCGTCGTCCTGACGATGTGGATCGGCTTCGACATGATTTCCTTCACTGCGGAGCAGGTCATTCCAATGAGCGGGATGATTATCGGCAACAGCATGGTCGCAATCGGGCTGGCGCTTGAGCGGATGAAGCAGGAGTTTAGGCAAAATCATGACCGGCTGCAGGCGGCGCTTGCCCTCGGTGCGACGCCGAAGGAGGCTTCGCAGCTTCTGATTCGCAAAATCGTCAAAGCTGCGATGATTCCGAATGTTGACGGATTAAAAACGATCGGTCTCGTTCAGTTGCCGGGGATGATGACCGGGCTGATTTTAGCCGGGGTATCGCCGCATGTGGCGATTCGCTATCAGATTGTGATTTCGCTTAGTATTTTTGTGGCGGTGTCCATCAGCGCGATGCTTGTGACCGTTTTTACATACCGGGCTTTTTATACTAAGCAGATGCAATTGATCCGGATGGAAACAGATTGATCGACAATAAAGGAGCGGCTGTACATGTTTCGAGGAAATAAACCGGTTTTAATATTGCCAGGAATTTTGATGGTTGTCATGATACTTGGCGGCTATCATTTCTTGCAGCAGGAAGAGATGATTACGAATGAACGGCTTCCGGAAGTGATGGAGATGGAAGTTGATAAGACCCCGACAGACGATGGGGTGCGGGTTGAAGCGAACTGGGATTGGACGACCATGCCGGAGGAAGGAATGTATGGTGAGGATTATATCGGGATAACCGTCACCGATCCAGCAACAGGCGAACCGCGCCATGACCTCAGCTTCGCAGAGGGACAGCTCGAACTGCGCTATGGCGATCAAGTGATTGAGGAGTCGGCGGGCGTGACCGTCGACAATGGCATTATTTTTGCTTTTTCGAACAAGGTTGAGGAAAATATGACCTATGGCAATCTCGGCTCTGTCTCAGTCGAAGTCGTAGGGGCGGAGATTGAGCTGGAGCAAATTGAGCTTCACTTTTTGCATACATGGGTGGAGCACAGCCCGCTCGTAAAAGAGGATGCTGCTTTTACAGAGCCTGTCTTTGATGGAGCAGCGAATGTGCCGCATTGGGTAATGAGCTACTAGCATAGAAAAGGAAGGGTGTCGCGATGAAGGTAAGAGGGCTGTCCTATCAAAAAGGAATCTTCTATATTGGCAGGCAGCACGTGGCCTGTGCCTATCATGAAAAGTCACGGCTGAAAAGCTGGCTGAAGCCTTTAAGCGCCAAAACACTGCTCCTTATGGGGAAACAGATTTTCTTTTCAATGCCGCTCTGGTTTAAGCTGCTCAGCCTGACTGTGCTTGGCAGTGTCTTTATTCCAAAGCTGCTACCCGCTTATTTTGCCGGATGGGAAGGACTCCCCTATTATGTGCTGCTTTACTTTATGTTTGGCACCCACTTTATCTTTCCGGCGCAATTGCGCCGCTATCATGGCGCCGAGCATAAAGTGTTCAGCACGAAAGGCGTCATTCGCCGCGCGGGGATGCCGGGGATCAAGCGGGCGGCGATCACAAACCGTTATTGTTCGACCAATACGGTGGTGATCTATTTTGGCAGCGTGCTCGTTTTAACCGTTCTTATTTCGTGCTTCAATGGTATCGGAGAACCTTCCTTGGCACTTGCCTCATATGGGGCGATCGCTGCGATTCCGGTCGTCGCGGCTTTGATGACGAAGAAAGGGTTCCGCTGGCTCGAAAACCTGATTTTGCGGATTTCCTATTGGCTCCAAATTCATATTACGACCGCTGAACCCGAGCATCAGCACCTGCTTGCTTCGATCGAGTCGTATCGCAAGCTGGCTGCAAAAGAGTTTCCGGAAAGGCTCGTCGTCAAGCGGCCGATCCGTATAAAGGAGGAGAAGCATATGGCGATTGTCGATGTAACGATCATTCCAATTGGCACAGAGGGTACGAGCGTCAGCTCACATGTCGCTGAGATTCATCACGTGCTAAAGCAATTTGAAGGAAAAATCACCTATCAGCTGACGCCGATGAGCACGCTGATCGAAGGAGAGCTGTCTGTTCTGTTCGAGGTGATTCAGGCGATCCATGAAGTTCCGTTCAAGCACGGTGTGAAGCGTGTCGCGACAAATATCCGGATTGACGACAGACGGGATAAAGTGTCGACGATGCACGGCAAGCTCGCCGCCGTGCAAGGCAAACTGGCGGAGAAAACCGAGCCGGCTGTCGTGAGCGAGAAGGAGATAGAAGAAAACGCTGCTCCCATCCAAAAATAAGAGCGGGAGCCCGGTGTACAGGATTCAAAACGTGAAGAGGATGTATACGACAAGGCAAAGGCTGGAGCAAAAGGTAAAAAAAACAACCTTTTGTCCCAGCCTCCTATAAATAGTTGCCGACATCCACTTCAAATGAAACCTTCATGGAAAGCATGAATAGAAGCCACGTTTATTTACTTCTCCTGAATCGAGATCCAGATCTGACTTTTTTGATCGTTACTAGCTAGTATTTCTGGACCTTCTGCCAATTCATAGGATGATGAAGGAAGCCACTCTGAATAGATCCGTTGCCAATGTTCTTCAACCTGCTCCCAGTCTCCATCTACTTCAAAAATTGCCCATAGTAAGGCAGGTACTTCTAAAGTGGAATACTTTTCTAACGGCTCTTGTGACGTGGCTGCCCCGATATATTGGTCAAAGCTTGCCTTCCCTTCATCATTTTCTGAGTAATTTACTGAAACATGAATGATACCGTGAGGCTCTTTATTTGCGATGGACTCCAGCTCTTTCATCTCGGTATCACTGATTGCAGCTATCATACTTTCGTAAGTCGGTGTTAGTAACTCATTCACCATCTCAACTTCATATTTAACCCCCACCACGGTAAATGGGTCTTTTTCAACAATACGATAATTCATCTCGGTTCCTCCTTGGATCGTTAATTGAAAGCTCATTCTTGGAAAGGCTTTTACGTTTTGCTCTGTATTTCTGGCAGCTGAAGGAGTAACGCCATGGTAGCTTTGAAATACGCGTGAAAAGGCATCCGGTGATTGATATCTATATTTGAGTGCTACATCGATCACTTTTACCCTTGGATCCTTCAAGTCCAATGCTGCCAATGTCAAACGTCTTCTCCGAATATATTCTGAGATGGTAATACCTGATAAAAGAGCAAAAAGACGTTTGAATTGATATTCGGAGCACAAGGCAACTTTAGCTACCTCCTTTAAATCAATGTGGTTACTCAAATTTTCTTCAATATAATTTAATGCCTCGTTCATTCCTTTAAACATCTCCATGAATGTACCTCCCTTCTCCTGTCATATCATAACAGGTGAACCGGCAGCCAACCCGACTTTTTATGCTTTTATCAGTCGGTTCTCATAATTACCATTTATTTTAAAATGAGTGCTTCGGCAGTCTGGTCGGATTGTTGAAAAGGTTATTATCTTTATTATCTCCGGACAAAATTTTTACAATCGGACAAGGGCTTCGCCTGTTTTCTCCTCTGTTGACTTCCTGAGCGGGCGGTCCTATAATTGAACTATTACATTAGTAAGTTTAAGGGTGGGTAAGAGATGAAAAAGTTACCGCAGATTTCTGAAGCAGAATTAGAGGTTATGAAGATCATCTGGCGGCATCCGCACAGTAATACGAAAGAGGTCATTGAAAAGCTGTCAAAAACGAGTTCATGGAGTCCGAAGACGATTCAGACGATGCTGCTACGCTTAATTAAAAAAGGGGCGCTGCACCATTATAAAGACGGGCGCGTATTTGTTTATGTGCCGAATGTGGAAGAGAGCGACTACATTGAAGTCGAGAGCCAAAGCTTTTTAAATCGTTTTTATAACGGGACGCTTAATTCAATGGTGTTGAACTTTTTAGAGAAGGATAAGCTGTCCGAAGACGAGATTAATGAACTATATGATATTTTAGAAGAACGTAAGAGAAAGAAGGAATAACATGGAACATTCTTTCTTTACTCTTTTTCTAATTAGCAATTTGCTTATTTCCCTCCTGCTCGTTGTCGTGATCTGCTTAAAAAAAGCGGTCAAGCATCATGTCACGGTCAACACGCTGTACCGGATCAGTGTGGTCTCTTTCCTGCTCCTGCTTGCGCCATTTTTTCCCGTTCATCTTTTGAATTTCAATTCGTTTGCTGAGTGGCTCAGCCGTTACCGCTCGCTCAGTCCCAATTTGGCCGGGGATCAAACTGCGGCCACTCAAACGGGGACAGAAGGGCAGAATGGAACCTGGCTGCAGGATTTTTCGGTCGCGGTGGAGCAGTCGTCTATTAGCCACGTCGATTCTGTTTTGTTGCTGATCTGGGTCGCCGGCATGGCGGTGATGCTTCTGCTGACGTTGCACAGTAACAGGCGTATTTTTAGCATTAAAAAAAGTCTGCAAGTCGTCGACGATCAGCAGCTGTCCAATCTTTTGGATGATTGTCAGCACAAAATCGGCTTTTCAAGAAAGGTCGTACTCGGTCATTCGGCGTTGATTACATCACCGCTTACCTTCGGTGTCGTTCGCCCGTATATTGTGTTACCGAAGGATATCTCTCATTTAACAAAGGATGATCTGAGATACATTTTGCTGCATGAGCTGTATCACAGTAAACGAAAGGATATGCTCGTCAATTATTTGCTCGGGCTGTTTCGGACGATTTACTGGTTTAATCCGTTCGTCTCGTATTTCTTAAAGGAAATGAAAACCGAGATGGAAGTATCCTGTGATTATGCCGTGCTAAAACAGGTCGACGAGGAAGAGCATCTTCATTATGCTGAGGTTATTTTAAAATTCGCTACGCTTTCCCAGCGAACGTCTCCACTCGTTGTCGCTTCTGAAATAAGCAGTTCATATAAAGAAGTAAAACGAAGAATTGTAACAATTGTCGACTTCAAACGGGAATCACCGCAGCTTAAGCTAAAAAGCTCATTTGTTTTTACGGCTATGTTAGCACTTGTGTTACTAAGTACGCCGACGCTTTCGGCGTTTGCGGTAAACGCCGATCACTATCATTTCTCGGGTGAACAGGCTGTTTATAAAGATTACAGCCATTTCTTTGACACTGTTTCAGGTGGTGCAGTGCTGTTTGACCCTGCTTCAGGCCAATATACTGTTTATAATCGGGAAGTAAGCACAAGACGGTACGCGCCGGCCTCGACCTATAAGGTATTCAACGCCTTATTGGCGCTCGAGGCGGGAGTGATTACGAGAGCCGATTCAAAAATGGCCTGGGACGGAACCACCTATCAATATGAGGAGTGGAATCGTGATCATGATCTGTTCACGGCGATGGCCAGCTCAGCTTCATGGTATTTTCAGCAGCTTGATCAGCAGTTGGGCAGAACGGACTTGCAGCGTTACTATGAGCAGCTTGATTACGGCAATGCGGAATTATCGGGCAGTCTGGAAAACTACTGGGCCGATGCCTCGCTTATGGTCTCCCCGGTAGAGCAGATCGAGATGCTGAGAAAGCTGTATGAGAATCAGCTCGGCTTCGCTCAGGAAAATATTGAAACGGTAAAAGACGCGATCCTGCTGGAGCAATCAGACGGTGCGCGCTTATATGGAAAAACCGGGACCCTAACGTTTAACGGAGAAGATCGTAGTGGCTGGTTTGTTGGATTTGTGGAAACGAACGAAGGACCGCACTATTTTGCCGTTCATATTGAAGGAGAGCGGCAGGCTGGGGGAAGGGTGGCCTCTGAAATCGCGCTTTCCATCTTAGAACAGGAAGGGATATACCAATCGGTTGAGCGGTAATTGAAACGTCCGAACATCGGGGCTGGGACAAAAGGTTGTTTTTTACCTTGTCCCAGCCCTTAAGCGATCTGTTAAAGCCTGTGGCGCGTGAAGTCACCTGTTCGTTTTAAAAAGGGAAAGACGGCCCTGTCGTTTTTCTTTGAATGTCTTGACTTTTAAGATTACACATGTAATATTAATTAATATTACATGTGTAATCTTTTTTGTTAGATGAGAAGTGTAAAAATTGGCGGGGCGCCGGCTTTTGCGCACCGCTATAAAGCAAAGACGCCAGAGGTGTTTTTCTTACTGAATGGAAGGGCAGGTTCAAAAAATGGATGCGAAAAAAATCATGCTTGGATGTGTATCAATCCTTCTTTGTCTCTCTATTTTCGCCTGCAGCAAGGAGGAGCAAACTCCAGAGGAAGCTTTTCACGACTTCGCCGGTTATTTGCAGCAAGGAAACTATGAAGAGATGTATGAATTATTGACAGACTCTGCAAAAGAAGCGATTTCGGCGAAAGCGTTTATTGAACGGTACGAAAAGATTTACCAGGGAATTGAGGCAAAAGAGCTGACGATCAACGTTGAGCAAATAGACGAGGAAACAAAGCGATCAAAAAATGAGCCATATCCGCTTTCCTTTACACAAAGGATGCTGACAAGAGCTGGAGAGGTAACAACCGCTGCCGTGGCGGAACTGGTTTTTCATGATGAGACGAAAACCTGGAAAATCGACTGGACGCCAGGGTTAATTTTTCCTGAGCTGGCGGAGGGAGATAAAGTACGGGTCGAAACGCTGCCTGCGAAGCGCGGAGAATTGTTTGATCGAAACCGTTCCGGCTTAGCTGTTAATGGAGTCATGTATGAAATCGGGCTCGTGCCGGAGCGGATCGAGTCAGAGCAGGAAACCGTTGAGCAGCTGGCACATGTTCTCGGTCTCTCGCAGCAGCAAATAAAAGAGGCGTTACAGCAGGAATGGATCAAGCCTGACATGTTTGTTCCACTGCTTTCCATTCCGGTGGAGCAGCAGGAAACCGTGGCGCAGATTCATGACATTGCCGGAGCGACTTACCGGGAGGTCGGCGCCAGAGTGTACCCGTTTAAACAGGCGACGGCTCATCTAACCGGCTACATAGGTCCGATCTCTGCTGAGGAATTAGAAAAATTGAACAGCGAGGGCTATCAAGCCCATGATCAGATTGGCAAAGCAGGGCTTGAAAAAATAGTAGAGCCCAAGCTGCGCGGCGAGGACGGCAGCGTCATTTACATTGTTGATCAACAGGGGAATCAAAAAGCCGAGATTGCCAGAAAGGAAGCGGTTGATGGGGAGGATATCCAATTAACGATTGACGCCGGTCAGCAGCAAATGATTTACGAGCAATTTTCCAATGAACCGGGCACGGCGGTTTCGTTGAATCCAAATACAGGAGAGGTGCTGTCACTGGTCAGCTCTCCTGCCTATGACCCGAACGAATTCATTCGCGGCTTAACGGCAGAAGCATGGCAGCGGCTCAATGAAAATGAAGCAAAACCTTTGTTGAACCGTTTCACCCAAAGATATGCGCCAGGTTCAATCATGAAGCCGGTGACAGCGGCGATCGGCCTTGCCCATAACTGGGATAGTGAAGAGGAGAAACAGATTAGCGGGAAACAGTGGCAAAAGGATTCCTCATGGGGAAATTACGCCATCACGAGAGTAAACGAAGTTAACCGTGTTGATTTAACCGCTGCCCTCGTCCACTCTGACAATATTTATTTTGCCCAGATGGCACTGGAGCTCGGAGCTGATGCGTTTCTGAGCGGGCTGAACTCCTTTGGATTTCACGAAGAGATTCCGTTTCCGTACGGAATGGCGATGTCCACCGTGGCGAATAACGGAATCAGCTCGGACATTCAACTGGCGGACACCGCGTATGGCCAAGGGGAGCTGCTCGTCACGCCTTTGCATCTCGCGCTGTTGTATGCTCCATTCATAACCGGAGAGATGCCTAAGCCGCTGCTTTACAAGGACGAACGACCTTCCGTTTGGAAGGCTGACGTCATAGAAACAGAGGATGCCGGAAAAATTGTCGCAGACCTGACGGCGGTTGCTGCGGAAGGGGTAGGAGGCGCAGGTACGCTCGCCGGAAAAACCGGAACGACGGAATATAAACAAACCCAGGGTGAAGCGGGAAAGGAAAATGGCGGATTTATCGCTTTTCATGCTGACAATCCGGAACAGCTGGTGCTGATGATGATTGAAAATGTCGAACATCGCGGAGGCAGCTCCTATGTCGTGCCGAAGGTCAGAGCGATTTTGGAGCAGCTGGCACAGGAATAGCGGTGTAAGGAAGAGGAGACGAAAATGGAAAAAAGGAAAGTGCATTATCAGCAGCGGCTGCAAATTCTGTTTGCGACGATTTTTCTCTTATTCACGTTGTTGGTTGTACGGCTTGGCTATGTTCAGATTTTACATGGAGAACAATTTGAAGCGCAATTAGCTTCAGCACAGGAGCGGCTGATTCAAACGGATGCCCCGAGGGGATTGATGCTCGATAGATATGGCAAGGTTGTCGTCGACAATGAAGTGGAACTCTCATTAACATATATGATGCCTTCAGCCAACACGAGTCCGACTGTGCTGTTAGACATCGCGCAAAAGCTGGCATCCTTTCTTGAGATTGATCCGTCAAATGTAACTGAACGGGATATGAAAGATTATCTTTTGCTGACGATGGATGAAAATGAGCGACGCCAGCTGCTCGGCTCTGACAAACAAAATAATGAGCTGAGCCATGCGAAGGTCTATCAATTAGAGCTGGACGCGATCACCGCGGAGCAGCTGGCGGCGTTAAGTAGGAAGGATTTGGCGATCATCGCCATTTACCGTGAAATGATTCAGGGAACGGCCATCGCACCGCAACGGATTAAACGCAATTTGACGGAGGAAGAAGCGCATTTGCTTATCGAACATTTAGCTGAACTGCCCGGAGTCGACATCCAGCTTGATTCCCGGCGGTCCTACCCATATGGAAGCTCGTTGCGCGGCATTTTTGGCAATGTCAATTTTATTCCGGGCGAGAAGCTCGACAGCTATGTCGCGCGAGGCTATCAACGGAATGAAGTCGTTGGGGTAAGCTATCTTGAGGCCCAATATGAGGAAGTGTTGAAGGGAGTCAAGGCGGTTCATACGCAAGGTGAAGCCGGCAAGGCACAACAGCACTCCGGCCTGAGAGGCAATGATTTGATTCTGACAATCGATATGGAACTCCAGCAAAAGCTTGAGACAATTATTGAAAATGAAATGAGCAATGCGGGCCGGCAGTCGTTTATCAAGGACCGCTCTGCCTATGCGGTGATCCTCAATCCGAAGTCCGGCGATGTGCTGGCGATGGCCGGCTTCCTTGATTCAGGAGACGGGACAAACAGCGCCGATCATTTAGGTGTGGTCAACAAAGGGTTTGAAATGGGCTCTTCGATTAAAGCGGCCTCGGTTTTAACCGGCTTTCATGAAGGGGTTGCCCAGCCCGGGACACAGTTTAACGACCGGACAATTTATTTGCCGTCGACCCCGCCAAAAAGCACCTGGAATAAAACCGGCTTTGGCTGGATTGATGATCTTTATGCGCTTGAGCAATCCTCAAATGTCTATATGTTTGAAATCGGAATGAGGCTTGCCAATTGCTATTACAGCGCGCCTCACACGCAATGCGGCTGGACTAGTGAGACGATCGCAGAAGCCTATCAAACTGTGCGCAACAGCTTCTCGCAATTCGGACTTGGCACGGAGACGGGAATCGATCTGCCAACTTATTTTAACGGGATGGAGGGAGCGAATACGAATGGCGGGAAGCTGCTTGATTTAATGATCGGACAGTATGATACGTATACGGCGCTCCAGCTCGCCCAGTACATCGCGACGATTGCCAATGACGGCTACCGGATGAAGCTTAATCTCGTGAGGGAAATCCGTGAGCCGACAACGGACAGAGAGGAGCCAGGCGTCGTCGTCCAGCAATTTGAGCCGACTGTCTTAAATCGCATTGAAATGAGCGACGCCCATCTCGAGCGGGTGAAGGCAGGACTGCGCCGTGTCGTCACGCACGGAAATGCCGCCACAAGATTTGCGGAGATCCCGCAGTATGAAGTGGCTGGGAAGACAGGCACTGCCCAAGTGAAGATCGCCGTTGGCGAAGAGCGGAAGACGGTCATCGACGGCGAGACGCAAACGTTTGTAGGATTTGCGCCATACAGCGACCCTGAAATCGCCTTTGCCGTTGTCGTCCCGCACGCCAAGCTTGACCGTCACGGTGCCAGGCAGGGAATGGCGCAGCATATTGCCAGGGAAATTGTTAAAGCTTATTTTGAGTGAGAGAGGGGACAAAGCTGAATGTTTAGTATGAGCGTGGCTCTGTCAGAACTGCTGTTGATTAGTCTATTAACAATAGTTGTAAAAATGGTTTTCAGACTTCTGTCAAAGCCGTCCTGCAAATAAAAAGCGAGCTGTCTCTTTGAGACAGCTTCTTCCGTTCCTTGCTTTAGTAACGGTGATAATCCTCTGCCGCGATCGCCTTCGTTCTGTGAGGGGGCTGTGGTAGCGCGTACATCGAATACAGTTTTAGTGGTCAGATATGTTTTTTACCTGCCGTAGTAGGAAGCGGAGTTGAAAGTGAATTACTTGGCAGGGGAACAAAAATCCAGGATAGATCTTAAAGTTTAAAGCCCGTTGTGAGTGGGTTTCTCACAACGGGCTTGTGGCGTGTGAAGCCATTGCCAGTAGATCCAAAGCTCGTTTTGTTCAAAGCGCAGTGATCGCGCCATTGAACCTTTAAAACACTTTCACCATCGTAACATGCGGGATCCCGGCATCAAGAAATTCGCCCGAGACCGTTTCGTAGCCGAGCTTTTCGTAAAAGCGTTCTGCCTGGCGCTGGGCGTTGAGCTTCATTTTCCCGGCCCCTTCGCCCCGTGCGGTTGCTTCGATTTTTTCCATCAGGAGGCGTCCGACTCCTTTGCTCCGCGCTGCTGCGGCAATGCAAATTCGTTCGACCTTGCCATATCCGTCCACAAAGCGCAGACGCCCGGCTCCGACGGGCTGCTGGTCCTCGTCATAGACGACGAAATGGGTTGCCGTCTCTTCATATTGATCGATTTCTTCCTCCAAGGGCACCTTTTGTTCTTTAACGAAAACTTCCGTGCGAATATGGAAGGCATCGTCTAATTGCTGTTTTGTTTCCACTTTGATCACTTGCATCGTTCCAATTCCTTTCTGAGATGAAATGGTTCCAACACTTTGTTAGTAAGGTAAAAGAGTAATCAGTCCCCGTGGGAGGTCCTTTTGCCAGTATTTCCACGTATGATCCCCATCAAACTCTTCGTAAAAATAAGAAAATGGTTTTGCCTGTAACGCCTGGTTAAGCTGACGGTTCGGCTTTAAAAAGTCGAGTGTTTGTCCGTCGGTCGTTTTCACTGCGGTCTCTTCCAGACCGATCACGTGATAAATCGCCAGCTCTGTCGGTTTATCATAGTGCTCAACTGCCGTCAGTACGCGCTCATCAACATAAGGCGAATGCATCATCACCTGACCGAACAGGCTCGGGTATAATAAGGCGGTCATTAGCGAGACCGTTGCCGCTAGAGAATCACCGGCCAGGGTCCGAGATGAGGCAAGCTGATGGGTCGGATAGTGCTGATCGAGAAACGGCAAAAGCTCATGCGCGAGAAAACGGATATAAGCGTCTGTTTTCTCTCCTTGTGGATGATAGCGCCGGCGGCGTTCGTCGACAGAAGGATATGGAATTCCGACGACGATTGTTTCGCGGATTTCCGCTTCTTCAATTAAGGACTCGACCTGGCGGGGGATTCGCCCCAGCTGAAAATAGTCGTTGCCGTCCTGGCAGATCAGGACATCGTATGTATTCAAAGGTGTAAACTCGGGAGGCGTGTATACAAGTAGAGGGATATCCTCTTGTAGCTCCCGGCTCTGGATCACATGGTCATGAACGGTTCCCTTCAGGTTACGTCTTGTCATAGCGGTCAAATCCTTTCTATGATAGTGGCTCTGCCGATTAAACAGCTCTGTCAATCGAGCCGCTGCAAATTGGGCCTGTACAATCACAAAAACAGGATAACAGATCCAACTTTCATTCTACCTAATTCCAGAAAAGATTGCTACATTGACAGTGAGCCGAAAGATTGTCCTTGCAATGTCTTGTTCATCTATGGAATTATAGAGTCAGCAATTTTCTTAAAGGACGGAGTGAGCATAATGGTTGAAAAGAGAACACCGATTCCGGTTGGGGAAGCCGTTCAGCGTCTCAGTACGCAGAATGTGTCCGGAAAAACAGAATTAATTCCGCTTGAGCTGTCCTTTGGCAGAATCCTGGCTGAGGATATTTGCGCTTCTCACGATGTGCCTGCCTTTGACCGCTCGCCTTATGACGGCTTTGCTGTGCGAGCCGACGATACGCAGCATGCGAGCCAGGATCAGCCGGTCCGCTTCAAAGTGGTCGGTGAAATTGGCGCCGGCTCGCTTTTTAGCGGAGAAGTGAAACCGTTTCAAGCCGTGCGGATTATGACAGGAGCTCCGATTCCCGCCGGCTGCGATGCCGTCGTGATGCTCGAGCTGACGAAGGAACTAAGCCGGGACGAAATCGAGGTTAAGCGTGCTTTCCCGCGTGGCGCCAATATTTCAAGGCAGGGGGAGGACACGAAAAAAGGGACGGTGCTCGTCAAAAGAGGGATGACGATCAATCCGGGAGCCGTCGCCTTGCTTGCGACCTTTGGCTACCGTCATGTTAAGGTCGCTGTGAAACCGCTGATTGGCATTTTGGCAACCGGAAGTGAGCTCGTCGATGTTGATGAGCCTCTTGCACCGGGAAAAATCCGTAACTCCAATGCCTATATGATGATCGCCCAAATTGAGCGGGCGGGCGGGAAGGCTGTTTATTTCGGCAAGCTTGAGGACGAATTTGAAGCCTGTTTGCGAGCCGTAAAGCAGGCGTTGACCGAGGTTGATTTCCTCGTAATTTCTGGTGGGGTGTCGGTCGGTGATTATGATTATGTACCGGCAATTTTGCGAGAACTCGAAGCGTCTGTGCTATTCAACAAGGTCGGGATGAGGCCGGGAAGTGTGACCACGGCTGCAACGGTGGGAGAAAAGCTGATTTTTGGACTGTCGGGCAATCCGTCTGCCTGCTATGTCGGCTTTGAGCTCTTTGTCCGGCCGATGATTCGCAAAGCATTATTGGCTGACAAGCTTCATTTGCGCAAAGTTCAGGCGGTGCTCGGTACTGACTTTCCAAAGCCGAACCCATTCATGCGCTTTGTCCGTGCCCGTCTGTCGCAGCAGGCGGAAAAGCTGGTTGCGGCTCCTTCCGGCAAAGATAAATCAGGGATTGTCAGTTCATTGGGAGAAACGGATTGCTTCATTGTCCTCCCGAGTGGGACGCGCGGCTATGAAAAAGGAATGATTGTTGATGTGCTGTTACTCGATGATGAACAGGGGAGTGAATGGCCGTGGAGCAATATAGTCCCGTCTTACAAGTAGTCGGTTTTCAAAATAGCGGCAAGACGACACTGGCGGAAAAGCTGATCAAAACAGGAGGAGAGCTTGGCCTGAAAGTAGCGGCGATTAAGCATCATGGCCACAATACGCCGCAAAAACCCGAAGCAGGCCTGAAGGATAGTGAGCGGCACAGGCAGGCGGGTGCAGCGATTACGGCAGTGGAAGGCGGCGGCTCCCTGCAAATTCATATTCAGCAGCAATCCTGGTCTTTAGCCGAAATACTCGCTCTTTATGAGCAGTTTTCCCCCGATCTGATCGTCGTTGAAGGCTACAAAAAGGCGCCCTATCCGAAGCTTGTCCTCCTCCGGGGGGAGGAGGATCTGGAGCTTTTACAGGAGCTGACGAATGTCCGGGCGGTCATTACCTGGAAACAGTTGCGGCTTGGGACGCATCCGTTTCCTGTTTTTTCACTGGAAGAGGCGGACCGACAGCTCGCTTCATTCATTCAATCGGTTATGCCCTCGTAAAAAAGCCTGGTATAAAAGGTTGATTTCACCACCTTTTAACC
The DNA here is from genome assembly GCF_023715705.1 of Halalkalibacter oceani. Lineage (GTDB taxonomy): Bacteria > Bacillota > Bacilli > Bacillales > Bacillaceae_D > Halalkalibacter > Halalkalibacter oceani_A. Next base: position 53,335 of record NZ_JAMBOS010000012.1, on the reverse strand, counting down.
CGGGCTTTTTGTCACCTTAAATCCTGCATTTGTCGCACTTTTTAATAAACTAGCTTCTTCAGTTTTTCATTTCGCTCCTGTTGTTCAGCTGCCGAAGCGAGGTCGTATTTTTTTAAGAGATGAAACAGTTCATTCAGCTCAGGCTGGGATGGTTCTGTTGTGAGGAAGGCGGAGCTTTGCTGATAAAGCTCGTTTGGCAAGAATGGCTTTTGCGCTTCCAGTTTGTGACGTACATCGTCAAGTGGATGATCCAGTTTACATGAATTCATGTGTAGTTCCTCCTTCAGTAGTGTAGGTAGATTCGGAAAGGCGCTGCGCACTTAAAAAGAATGTAACGGCTCGAAGGACGCTTACCGAGCTTAGACAAAACTCGGTAGCATACAGTAGCAATGGCTTCGCTCGCCACAAGTCCGTTATGAGAAACCCACTCATAACGGACTTTAAAAGATCGTGGCGGCTCCGCTCATTGCTTAGAGGATGGGCAAAATGATAAAAACAACCTTTTTGCCCATCCTCATAAAATAATCCGTTCGGGCTTCGAATAGATGTTAAAGGACGTGCCGCGGATAAAGCCGACGGCCGTAATATTTAAATCTTCGGCGAGGCGGATCGCCAGGTCGGTCGGCGCTGATTTGGACAGAACGATGCCGACGCCGATTTTGGCGGCCTTTGTCAAAATTTCAGAAGAAATTCGACCGCTGAATACGAGGATTTTATCCTTGACGGGTATCCCGTTCAGAAGGGAATAACCATACAGCTTATCAAGCGCATTGTGACGGCCGATATCGGAGCGGCTGACGAGCAGCTCATCGGTCGAACAGAGAGCTGCATTATGGACGCCGCCTGTGTTCTGAAAGACAAGGCTGTCGGCTTGCATCCGCTTCATTAAGGTCAGGCACTGCTCAGCAGTAACCGTGGTCGCTGCCATCGATGTTTTCGCAGTGCGGACATCATTTTGAAAATAAAACTGGCGGCTTTTGCCGCAGCAGGAGCCGATGAAGCGCTTCGAAAAGGATTGCTGGTTGATGAAGTCGTCTTTATAAAGCTCGACATAGGCAAAGCCTTGATCGCGATCAATCGTCATATCCTTGATCTCTTTTCTAAAACGAATCACTCCTTCAGAGGCCAGAAAGCCGAGGACGAGTTCGTCGAGATTCTCCGGGCTGCAAACCATTGTCGCAAACTCCACTTGATTAATAAAAATTGTCAACGGAAATTCGACCGCGATTTCATCGACACACGACGTAAATGATTTGTCTTTATATTTCACAATCTGTTCTTTCGAGCTCAATGACTCCGTCAACATGTCCCTCCTCCTTTTTCCCCATCTGTTGCTTTTATGACTATCATATAACCATACTCTTTGACAACTGACAAGTAGAAAGAAACTGTTATTCAAGAATATAAAATGTTGGAGTGAGGAGAGTGAAGGCAGCGGATTATCCGTTGCCGGAGACACGTGGAACAGCTTAGCAAAGCAATTTCTTTGAAATTTGTATGAGAAAAAATATTGAAAAGAGACAAGAAACACGTTATGATTGAATAGAATTCAATAAATTGTAACATTTAATGATCGAGGCAGCGACCCTGTCGTCGGTGTTAAGTGTTGCAATGAAAGCGATTACTATTGGTGCGAAAGTAGCGAATCCTGCTTGAGACTAATCGTCGTGCTTCTTAAAGGAATCTGTCTGTTCCTTTGAGCGAGTCACGGCGATTTTTATTTTGATCAGAAAAAAGGAGAGATGAAGATGGGGGAAGGGAAAAAAGTAAAAAATCGGTGGTTAATCGCGCTCGCTGCTGTGGGGATTCATATTTCAATCGGGTCGGTTTATGCGTGGAGCGTGTTCACGAATCCGATTATCGAGCAGCACGGCTGGGATTTAAGCGCCGTTTCGTTGACATTCAGTATCGCCATCGCTTTTCTCGGCTTGTCAGCAGCTTTTATGGGTCATTTTGTTGAGAAGTACGGGCCGCGCGTTTCCGGCTTAGTGGCGGCGACTTTTTTTGGAATTGGACTTGTCGGGGCCGGTTTTGCCATTTCGATCGATTCCCTGATTCTGCTATACATAACGTATGGAGCACTCGGCGGGATCGGCCTGGGGGTCGGCTATATTACACCTGTTTCGACGCTGGTCAAATGGTTCCCGGACCGCCGCGGGCTTGCGACGGGGCTTGCCATTATGGGCTTCGGCTTTGCGGCGATGATTGCCAGTCCGATCATGGCCAGTCTGATTCAGTCAGTCGGGATCGCAAACACGTTTTTCACATTAGGCATTGCCTATTTCGTCATTATGTTTGCCTCGGCATTATACATTGAGCGTCCGCCAGCAGGGTATATGGAAGAGGTGGAAACGGGTGAGAAGCGTGTCAGCACAGATCTTTCTCAGCTGACTGCCAACGAAGCGGTGAAAACGAGACGGTTTTGGTATTTATGGCTGATGCTCTTTATCAATGTTACCTGTGGGATTGCGATTTTGTCCGTTGCCTCGCCGATGGCGCAGGAAATTGCCGGCCTGTCCGCCGCAGCCGCTGCGACGATGGTTGGGATTATGGGCGTCTTCAATGGTTTCGGCCGTATCGGCTGGGCTTCGATTTCCGACTATCTTGGACGCGCCAATGTGTATACGCTGTTCTTTTTGATCCAGATCGTTTCCTTTTTTGCCTTGCCGAGCATTACCCATGCCGTATTGTTCCAAGTCGTATTGTTTTTAATCCTGACTTGCTATGGCGGGGGATTCGCCTCAATTCCGGCCTACATCGGTGATCTGTTTGGCACGAAGCAGCTTGGAGCGATACATGGCTATATTCTCACCGCCTGGGCGGGAGCTGGTCTGGTTGGCCCGATCCTTGCTTCATGGATTCGGGAAACGACAAACAGCTATGCCGGCACATTGTATATTTTCGGCTTTATGTTTATTGTGGCATTGGTTGTCTCCCTTGTCATTCGCATTGATATTAAGCAGCTTAAGAAAAAGAATGCTGTCACGAATTTAGCAAGCTAGTTTATTGACATTTTCATGGCGGCATTCTACTCTTTTAAGAGAGAACATGTAAACGAGGGCCACAGACATGAATAAATACGAAGCGGAATTCAGTAATTTAGTCCGTTCCTTTCGCAAAAAGCATATGGGAAAGGGACCGAGTCAAATTAATACGACATTTTGTAAGAATTGGGCGATTTGCGAAATGCAGGGGAACCTTTCTCCGGTAGAGAAATTCATTGCGACCGCCGACGAAGGCAAGCAAATGCTGCGTGCGGCGCGTACGGAAATGGTGAAAGAGATGTATCGCAAAAACCGTCCTGTTGAGATGGAGGAGTTTTTGCAGGCGAAGTTTGTTGATTTATTTGTCGATATTGATATTGAACGCGATTTTGGCATGTCGATCTTCGTATTTGATGATAATATAGAAGAGAAGTTTTCAAAAAAATAATTGGTTTGGCACTTAGTAGCGCACCTGCAAAAGACTCAACCACCGTCTACCCTTACCTGGATTCTGGCAAGGAGAAGCGGTGGTTTTTTGCGAGAATGACTGAAAATGCAAGAAGGAGTGATCTGTTTATGGGGAAAACAAAGCATTCAGGACCGATCAAACTGCCGCATACGCCGGCACCGAAGCTGTGGGCAAGCAAGGTACCATTCGGCTTAGGAAAGGTTAAGCCGAAGCATATTCGCGATACGATGAAGGTCGTCTGGAATAATCGAGATAATTTGCAATATGCGAAGAACATTATTACAAAAGGGGTCTGTGACGGCTGTGCCCTTGGCGTTGCTGGGCTGTATGATCAGACGCTGGCCGGGCCGCATCTTTGCACGACCCGTTTAAATGTGCTGCGGCTCAATACGATGCCGGCGATGAAGGAAGAGATTGTCCACGCTGATATTGATGAGTTGCGCAAGTATTCGAGCGCCGAGCTGCGTGAGCTCGGACGAATTCCGTATCCGCTCATCCGTCGCCCGGGCGAGCGTCGCTTTTCGCGAATTGAGTGGGATGAAGCGATGGACCTCATTGCTGATAAAATGAAGAAGCTCGATCCGAAAAACTACGCCTTCTATTTAACGGCGCGAGGCATTACGAATGAATCCTATTATGTCGCTGCCAAGGTAGCGAGATTTCTTGGAACGAACCATATTGACAATGCGTCGCGGATTTGTCACTCACCATCGAAAACAGCGCTTAAGCGCTCGCTCGGCATCGGGGCCTCAAGCTGTAACTACAAAGACTGGATCGGTTCAGATGTGATCGTCTTCTGGGGTTCGGTCGCAGCGAATAATCAGCCGGTGTCGACGAAATACATGTACGCGGCGAAACGAAAAGGAACGAAAATCATTTGCATTAACCCGTACCGCGAACCATCGATGGAGAAATACTGGATTCCGTCCATTGGCGAGTCGGCTTTATTTGGCACAAAGCTCGCGGATGATTTTTACCAGGTGAATATTGGCGGAGATATTGCGTTTATGCACGGGATTATGAAGCATTGGTTTGAGATGGAAGCAGCAGAACCGGGTTCAGCGATTGACCATGCTTTCGTGGAGGCTCATGTCAATGGCTATGAGGAACTAAAGGCGAAGGTCGCCGAGCAGTCCTGGGAAGCGATTGTTGCCTCTTCCGGGGTAACACAGGAAAGAATCGCGGAGCTGGCTGAGCTGCTTGCCAAGAGCAAGTCTGGGGTGTTTGTCTGGTCAATGGGACTGACAATGCACACCTTCGCTTCAGATAATATTTCCCAGGTGGCAAACCTTGCTTTGCTGCGCGGATTTTTAGGCAGAGAACATTGCGGTGTCATGCCGATCCGCGGTCATTCCGGCGTTCAGGGAAGCGGTGAGATGGGCGCTGATCCGTTCGTGCTTCCGGGAGGGGACTTTGAACCGGCCAATATTGAACGGATTGAAAAGCTCTGGAAATTTGAGCTGCCAAAATGGCAGGGAGATGTGCTTGGCGTGTCGCTTGAGAACATTATGCTCCCTGAAGACCATGAGCGGAAAATCAAGCTGTATTACTTATCGGGCGGGAACTTCCTTGAAACAATGCCTGATCCTGACTTTGTTGAAAAAGCATTATCCGAGCTTGAAATCCGCGTCCATCAGGATATTATTTTTAATACGTCGACGCTCGTTGACGCGAAGGAAGCGGTCATTGTCCTTCCGGCGAAAACACGTTTTGAGCAGGATGGCGGAGGTACGTCAACTTCAACGGAACGAATGGTCTACTTTTCTCCGCCGATTGATGGAAACAAACAGATGATTGAAGAAGCACGTTCCGAGTGGAAAATTTATCTTGATCTTGCGAAGCGGGTCAGACCGGAAGATGCCGAGTTGATCGACTTTGCGGACGGTCAGGCGATCCGCGACGAAATTGCATTGGCGAATCCGAATTATGATGGCATTCAGCATTTAAAGGAACAGGGTGATGTGTTCCAATGGGGAGGAGCCTGGCTCTGTGAGGACGGCGTTTGTCCGACACCGGACGGCAAAGGAAATTTAATCGCTGTCGACATTCCCGACTTGAACAAAACAGCCGGTGATTTTTATATCACAACAAGACGAGGCAAGCAATTTAACTCAATGGTGTACAGCGAGAATGATCCGAATAATGATGCGGATCGCTACGACGTGCTCATGAATGCGGAGGACGCGAAGGATTTAAGCATCACAGAACGGGAAAATATCGTCGTCTACAACCAGTACGGTGTGTTCAGCGGCAAGGCGCGTTTTATCGACATTGCCCGAGGCAACATTGAATTGTATTTCCCTGAAGGAAACTTCTTGTTGCCAAAAGGTGTGTACGAGGATCTGGCGAAAATCCCGAGCTACAACATCGCCGTCAAGGTTGAAAAAGCCGAGCGCTTTAACGCCCGCAAAGATGTCAGCTACCTGGAAAGAAGAATAGAAGAATTAGAAGAGACAGCAGAAGGTTGATTAACAACCGGACAGCAATAGTTATAGAAGGAAGCTGCTGAAAAAGTACGATTTCACTTTTTCAGCAGCTTTTTCGTAATGAGCCTAGTCGTTGCCTGATTTTGAAAGCAATGCGACGAGTGGGTTTAAAGATCGTGGCGGTTATGCTCATTGCTTAGAAGCAGCAAATTTATGATGGTTAAGCAAATAATAATACCTAATTCTTTATTATTCATTCGAGGCCAGAGTGAAGGAAGTATAGAGTTGGCGCTTTAAGACCGGCGCAAAAGGAGAACATCCTTTGGCCCAAGCTCTTCTTCTTTTTTCCTGTTACCAGACGGGCGGATGCGGGTATGGTAGAATATGATAGATAGAGGAGGGAAATCAATGAAGAAACCAGTACCATGTGAAGCAGTAGAGAAAGCAGCTCGTGATAAGCTGACAGAACGGGGCGTTGCCGTTCAGGATATTGCGAATATTGTGTATGATCTGCAAGTGAAATATAATCCCGATTTGACGATCGAGGAGTGCTACGAAAGCGTCGATGCCGTTCTTTGCAAGCGTGAAATTCAGCACGCAATCCTCGTCGGGGTTGAATTGGATATATTGGCTGAACAGAAAAAGCTGTCCGAGCCGCTGCAATCACTCGTCGAATCTGATGAAGGCTTGTTCGGGGTTGATGAAACGATAGCGCTCGGCTCCGTGTTCGGCTTTGGCAGTATCGCCGTGACAACATTTGGCTACCTTGACAAGGAAAAGGTCGGAATCATTGATGAACTGGACAAGCGGAAGCCGAAAATTGACACGTTTCTTGATGATCTTGTCGCAAGTATCGCGGCGAGCGCTGCAGCCAGACTGGCCCACCGCCAGCGCGATCGCGAAGAGAACCGCCGCCTGGAGGATATCAAGCAACGGGAAAACGAAGAATTAATTGGATAATAATCAAAACATACTAACAGAAGAGGCTGGGACAAAAGGTTGTTTTTTTACCTTTTGCCTAGCCTCTAAGCAATGAGCGGAACCGCCACGATCTTTTAAAGCCCGTTGTGAGAAACCCACTCACAACGGGCTTGTGGCGTGTGAAGCCATTGCCAATTTGTCTCAAAGCCTGTTTAGCGCAGTCTATTTCAGGAGCGGGGTCCCTCGTGATCATCATCTTGTTGTATTAGCCCGTTCTTCTCGTCCAATTTTTTTCAACGTTAACATTTGCTTAAAAAAGAGAATAATTTGTAAAAAAGCTGAAAATAAATATAATTATAATCAGTAACCAAAACGCTTAAGCTGTTAATGAAATTCCAGTATGATACCATTATCTCTACTTGATATAGTCACAAATGATAAGCAGAACGACGAAAAAGTGGAAAGGGAAGGGCCGGATATGAAGAAATTGCCGAAGTGGGTCTATTATAAGCAAGTGTTTCAATCGAAGTTTCAGGCTGGCTGCGTCAAAGCGAAAATCGAGGACAACTGGATCAATGGCTATGAAATCGGGCCGGTCGTTGAGATCAAAAAGCTGAAAACAAATCGCTATGTCGTGCGCTATACGTATGATGAAATTATGTGAAAAGCAAGGAAATAACAAAATGATAAGCCTCCATAAAAACGGTGGTTTCCCAACAATTTAAGCAGGGAAACGCCGTTTTTGTAGTATGGAGACTTTTATCCTGTAACAATATCAAAAAAAGGTATAAAATCGCAATTTTAGGCAATTTTTATTTATCCAGTGGTTGCTATAATTGGAAATGGGGATGAGAGCGATCGCGTTTTATGTAAGCGCTATCCTTCCTTAGATGACATAAAAAAGGGGAATTATGATGAAAAAAATCGGTAAGCTGTTACTATTTTTATTTACGGTTTTCTTGTTAACTGCTGTTGCGGCTTGTTCTTCCGGTACGAGTGAAGAGGGGGCTGCCGAGAATGCAGAGCCAGAGGCTGCTGATAACGAAGCGGACGAGGCCGTAGATGGAGAGCTCTATTCGATCAATATCGCTTATGGAAATCAGCCTGGTGAGCCTGTCGATGAGCTGGCGAAAAAGTGGAAGGAATTAGCCGAGGAAGCGAGTGGCGGAAGGCTGGAACTGGTTCTTTATCCGAGCTCGCAATTAGGCGCTGAAAAGGATGTCGTCGAGCAGGCGCAAATGGGTAACAATGTGATCGTGCTTGCCGGGTACGACTTCTTAATGGATTATGTTCCTGATGCCGGCATATTAACGGCTCCTTATTTAGTGGAAGACATAGATGAACTGCTTTACTTAACGGAGACAGATTGGTTTGAAGGGTTACGGGGAGATTTAAGGGAGCAGGGCATTGAAGTTGTGACAACAAGAACGGTGTATGGAGAGCGTCATCTTTTAACAAATGAAAAGGTGGAAACTCCTGAAGATTTAAACGGGTTAAAGATTCGTGTGCCAAATAATCAAATGTCAATTCAGGCCTTTGAAGCAATGGGGGCGGCAGCGACACCAACGCCTCTAGGAGAGCTGTATACGTCACTTCAACAAGGTCTTGTCGATGGAGCAGAAAATCCGCTGCCCGTTCTTCAAGGGGTGAAAGCACATGAGGTGTCGAAGCATCTTGCCTTGACAGGGCATCAGAAATTTATTACCGCCTGGATTGGCGGCACAAGCTTCGTCGAGACGCTACCTGAGGATCTTGTGCAAATATTGAGAGAAACAGGTGATGAGGCGAGTGAATTTGCAAGAGCGGTCCTGGATGAACAGACAGAGGATGTGTTGGCGGAATTTGAAGCGGCAGGTGTCGAAATAAACGAGGTTGACACGGAAGCGTTTAAACAATTGGTGCAAGATGTATATGAAGCGTTTCCTTCCTGGACGCCTGGTTTATATGACGAAATTAAGGAACTGCTGGAGAACCAACCATAAAAAATCGATACAATTGCGACAGACTGTATCGCGGTTTGAAAAAAGTCAGTCATGAAGCGTTTTGTTCATGGCTGGCTTTGTCGACTACGGTTCAGGTGTCAGGGGGAAAGCATAATGGTCAAGTGGTTAAAGTGGCTCGATGATGGTATTGCCACAATCGCCCTTTCGGCAATTATTTTGCTGACGGGTACGAATGTGTTTTCACGTTATCTGTTAAATAATCCACTGCCGTGGGTGGAGGAATTGACAATCGGGCTGTTTGTCTGGTTTGTCTATATCGGTATCAGCTCGGCGATGAAGCGCAATAGCCATGTTGGCGTCGATTATTTTGTTAATAAAATGCCGCGGCCGTTACGGATCATCAGTCTTTTCGTCCGGGCGGCAGCGATTTATTATGTACTGTTTTATATTTTTATTTACCTCGGCATGGACTTTACGATGCAGGCATCGAGCAAGCTGACACCAATTCTCGGGATCAGCTATCAGACGATCAACATCGCTGTGCCGATTGCCGGACTGTTTACGGCTATTTACTTTACGAGGTCGTTCATTCGTACCCTCCAGCTGGAATTTAGAAAGGAAGGAGGGGCTTAGGATGTCACTGGCTGTTGTTTTATCGGTTTTACTGATCTTATTTTTGCTGAATGTCCCGATTGCGTTTGCCTTAATCGTCAGCACTGCTGTTTATTTTTTCTTTACCGATGCTTTTTCGAGCACCGTTCTGATTCAACGATTAGTAGGAGGGGTGGAATCCGTTCCTTTGCTGGCGATTGTTTTTTTTGTGGCAGCCGGTATTTTAATGAATTATACAGGCATCACAACCAGAATGCTGCGCTTTGCCCAAGTGCTGACAAATCGTCTACCGGGATCATTAGCCCAGGTCAATGTCGTCTTAAGCACGTTGATGGGGGGACTGTCGGGTTCCAATGTCGCCGATGCGGCGATGCAATCAAAAATCCTAGTACCTGAAATGGAAAAGAAGGGCTACAGCCGTGCCTTCGCGACGGCGTTAACGGCGTCAACCTCCCTCATTACTCCGATCATTCCACCGGGGATTGCCTTGATTATGTACGGCTATGTGGGAAATGTCTCAATTGGAAGCTTATTTCTCGCCGGTGTGCTGCCGGGAATCGTGCTATGTTTATCTTTTATGATCTATGTGCATGTTTACGCCAAAAAACATAAAATTGAAACGGAAAATAAAGTTAAGGTGACGAGGAAGGATTTTTTCTTTACATTTAAAGATGCGATATTGGCGTTACTGTTGCCGATTATCATTATTGGCGGAATCCGCCTGGGGGTGTTCAGCGCTACGGAGGCCGGGGCGATTGCCGTATTTTATGCTTTATTTTTAGGGCTGGTCATTTACCGTGAGATGAGGATGAGACAGCTCGTTCATGCCCTTGTTGAAACGGTTCAAACGGCCGCATCGATTTTAATTATTATTGCTGCAGGCTCCGCGTTTGCCTGGGTGCTGACGCTCGAACAGGTGCCGCAAAGGCTAACCGAGTTTATGGTGGGGCATGTGTCTTCGCCAGCGATGTTTTTTATCGTGGTCCTGATTTTTCTACTGGTTATCGGGATGTTTATCGAAGGAAATGTGTCAATTGTTATTCTGACGCCATTATTTATGCCGATGATTCAGCAGTATGAGATCGATCCGGTCCACTTTGGTATTTTCTTTATTGTTTGTATCAGTATCGGTACATTAACGCCGCCGCTTGGCACGATTATGTATACGACGTGCTCGATAACGGGGACGAAGGTCGAACAGTTTATTAAATATAGCTGGCCGTTTTTATTGATTCTTATCACGGCCGCTCTATTGCTTGCCTTTCTGCCAGGTATTTCGCTTTGGCTACCAACGGTTCTGCAGTAGGGAAGAATGGTTAGGCGGCTGCCACATGCAGAGAGCGAAAGACAAACGAGCTTTGACCTATTGGCAATGGATTCGCTCATTGCTAAGGGGCTGGATCAAAAGGTTTTTTTACCTTTTGATCCAGCCCCTCTTCTTCGCTATCTGTTATTGTTTCGCGCGGTACTTCCTAAAAACAGCCAGTGATTCTTTCAAGTAGTTAATCTCTTCATCGGTGATCGTATCAGAATAGAAAAGCTTAAGCTCTTCAGACTGCTCTAACGGGGCCGGGTTGTCTGTACGGCCTATTAAATAATCGGTTGAGCTGTGAAAAAAGTCCGCCAGCTTTTGCAATGTTTCCATATCGGGCTTGCGGTTGCCATTTTCATATCCGGAAATCGTGGATGGTGCGACATTTAGTTGTTTTCCTAGCGCCTTCATCGTTAACCCATGCTTCAATCGCAATGCTCGTAGGCGTTGTGAAAACATGCTTACTCCCTCATTTCAGTACATTCTGATTCTATTATACTTTGCGTAATGCAAGCAGTCAGCACCCAACGAAAATTTACGCGAAATGAATTGACGATTATGCGTTATGCGTTGTAAACTTATAAAAGAATATGTAGAAATTCTTCATAAGGGTGTGAGTGTGATGAGCTTAGCGAAAAAAGCGAGAAAAAAGATGGGATACAGCTTAGATCAGGCAGCCCAGAAGATTGGAATTTCAGCAGGGTATCTCTCACAAATTGAAAATGGGCAGCGGCATATTAGTGCTGATAGAGCGGGACAAATTGCTCATATTTATAATAGTGAATGTGAAGAAATATTTGTAGCAACTCGCTTTGCTCGCCGGGAAAAGTAAACTTCAAGTCAACATGATAAAGAGAAGGCGGCTTCGTTTTACACATCGGAAGTGTGGAACGAAGCCGCCTTTCTTTGAAAATAGGCGGCAGACTGCTATTCCTTTTCCGGAAACGCCATCGCTTTTGGATCAATGAGCTCCTCAAATTGTTCCCCGGTCAGATGACCGCTCTGAATCGCGGCTTCTTTTAACGTAAGGCCTTCTTTAAAGGCAAGCTTGGCAATTTCAGCCGCCCGCTCGTAGCCGATATGCGGATTTAAGGCGGTTACGAGCATCAGCGAGTTGTGAAGATGCTCCCGAATCACGGGTTCGTTCGCTTCGAGTCCGAGCAGCGTGCGGTCGTGAAAGCTTTTGATCGCATCGGCGAGCAGCCGGATGGACTGAAGTGTATTGTAAATAATGACAGGTTTAAATACGTTTAGTTGAAAATGCCCCTGACTGGCGGCGAAGCCAATCGTCGCATCATTGCCGAAAATTTGGGCCGCTACCATCGTCAGGGCTTCACTCTGGGTCGGGTTTACTTTACCCGGCATAATCGAGCTTCCCGGTTCATTTGCCGGGATTGTAATCTCGCCAATACCGGAGCGCGGTCCGCTGGCGAGCAGCCGGACATCGTTGGCGATTTTAAAGAAATCAGCCGCTGTCGCTTTCAAAGCTCCATGAAAATAGACAAGCTCATCATGACTCGTCAGCGCATGGAAGTAGTTTGGTGAAGCGGCAAACGGAAGCGCGAGCTCTTCGGCAAGCCTTTCTGCGACCTGTTGCCCGAAACGGCGCCGGGCGTTAATTCCGGTACCGACAGCGGTGCCGCCAATTGCTAATTGATAGAGATGTTTCAATCCTTCCCCGATTAATTCTTCACTCTTCTCAACCATTCTCAGCCAGCCGCTTATTTCTTGACCGAGCGTCAGCGGGGTGGCATCCTGCAGATGAGTTCTGCCGATTTTTACGACATCCCAAAATGTTTCTACTTTTTGCGCCAATGTTTTCCGGCATTCCTTGAGGACAGGTACTAATTGTTCAGTCGTCGCCAGGACCGTAGCGATATGCATCGCAGTCGGAAACGTATCGTTTGAGCTTTGTGAATAATTAAGATCATCATTCGGATGGACTTTCTCGCTGGAACCCTGTTTTTCCAGTAGTTCGTTTGCCAGACGGGCCAACACTTCATTGACATTCATATTCGTTTGCGTTCCACTTCCAGTCTGCCAGACAGCGAGGGGGAAGTGGTCGGACAATTCACCACGCAGAACGCGCTCGGCGGCGGCAATTATCGCGTCTGCCTTCTGTTTGGGCATATCGCCGTTCTGCTGGTTGACGAAGGCGGCGGCCTTTTTAATATGAGCGTAAGCCCGAATGACCTCCTGCGGCATTTTTTCCTCACCGATTGCAAAATTTGTCAAGCTTCGTTGTGTTTGCGCGCCCCAAAGACGGTCAGTCGGGACGTGAACCTCACCTAATGTATCTCGTTCTACTCTTGTTTTCATCGTAGCACCTCTGTTTCATTTGCATTTTTTTAGGGAAGGGAAGAATGATGCAGCGATACCTTTTTTTATCATTTGTTGTCTCTACGAGTCTCATTCACGAAATGGCTAAAAAATAAACCCTATTTACTTTTAAAATTGAGCTTGTTATAGTTTACGAGGAAGTAAGACGTCTGACTAATAATTGCGCGCGGTAAAAAGGTCAGAAAGGGTAAAAAGTGCTCGGGTCGCTGGCTTTCGGGCGTTGCGCGTTTTGCCCGCATACCCGCGTCAAAATCACTAATTACTTAAATGACTTAGTGGGTATCTTTCCGCAAAACGGTGCATGCTAGTAGGAAAGTGGACAAAGTGGGTTTATTCGCATTGTTTGGGCTTTGCATCGTACATATTGAAATTGAGGTGAAACGAAGATGAATATTTTATGGGGCTTAATGGGCGTAGTCGCTGTGTTCGCTGTCGCTTTTGCCTTTTCGGCAAACCGTCGGGCGATCCGCTTGCGGACAGTACTTGGAGGATTGGCAATCCAAATGCTGTTTGCCCTGCTTATTTTGAAAACATACTGGGGGCAGGAGCTGCTCATTGGGCTGACGAATATGGTGCAATGGGTCATTAATTCAGCCAATGAAGGCATTCAGTTTGTTTTTGGCGGTTTTTTTGAGGAAGGAACCGGAATTGAGTATGTGTTTGCAATCAATGTGTTGTCAGTCGTGATTTTCTTCTCGGCGTTGATTTCGGTTTTGTATTATCTCGGCATCATGCAATGGATTATTAAAATCATTGGGGGAGCTCTTTCCTGGCTGCTCGGAACATCAAAAACCGAGTCGATGTCGGCCGCGGCGAATATTTTCGTCGGCCAGACGGAAGCGCCGCTCGTCGTGAAACCGTATTTAAGTAAAATGACGGAATCTGAGCTGTTCGCCGTCATGACAGGAGGTCTTGCTTCAGTGGCCGGTTCGGTGTTGATCGGTTACTCGCTGCTCGGTGTTCCGCTGGAATACCTGCTTGCCGCGAGCTTCATGGCGGCGCCGGCCGGCTTGATTATGGCGAAAATGATGGTGCCTGAGGTCGTGAAAACAACCGATGCCGACAGTGAATTTACCTTGACGAAGGATGAAGAATCCGCCAATGTTATCGATGCGGCGGCGCGCGGCGCGAGCACCGGTTTGACACTGGCTCTCAATATCGGAGCGATGCTGCTTGCCTTCGTCGCCCTTATCGCCTTAATTAATGGAATTCTGGCTTTTGTCGGCGGCTTGTTCCAATTTGAACAGCTCTCGCTCGAACTCATCTTGGGCTTTCTTTTCGCTCCGCTCGCTTTCGTTATCGGCGTGCCCTGGAGCGAGGCGGTCGTCGCCGGTGGGTTTATCGGTCAGAAGCTCGTGCTGAATGAATTTGTCGCTTATTTGTCCTTCAGTGAGACGATTGATCAATTAAGTGACAAAGCGGTACTGGTGATCAGCTTTGCCCTGTGCGGCTTCGCCAATCTGTCTTCGCTCGGCATTCTGCTCGGCGGTTTAGGTAAACTGGCGCCGGATCGCCGGCCTGATATTGCCAAGCTTGGCTTGCGTGCGGTGGCGGCCGGAATGCTGGCTTCCTTATTAAGCGCGGCCATTGCCGGAATGATGATGTAAGTTTGTTTGAACGGATAAGCTGTCTTTATCGGCTGATATCAGCGATAGGGACAGCTTTTTTCTGTGCACGGCAGGGATTGCCAAAGACAGGAAAGTTTGCTACACTTTGTTTGGATTAACTGTACTATTTGTCATAATACAATTAAGGGAGGTGGTTCAGTCGTGTATATTCAAATTGACCAAAGAAGCACCACGCCCCTTTATGAGCAGGTTACTCAGCAAATTAAGGAGCTGATTGCGAAAGGGATTTTGCAAGAAGGAGAACAATTGCCGTCCGTGCGTGAGCTGGCAGCGCAAATCGTGATTAATCCGAATACGGTCAGCAAAGCGTATAAAGAGCTTGAGCGGCAGGGCGTGATTGTCACGTTACGAGGAAAGGGAACGTTTGTCGCCGCGCGTGAGGATTATATCGTCGACCCGAAGCAGCTGGAACGGATTAAAGAGCAAATCCAGCAGCTTGTCATTGAAGCGACCTATGCGGGCATCCTGGAAAAAACCTTTGCCGGCTGGGTGAGAGAGGAATATGCGAAAGTGAGGGGGAAGGATCATGCAGATTGAGCAGTTGAGCAAAACGATTCATCAGAAAAAGATCTTAACGGATGTCAGTTTGACGATTGAGCCTGGGAAGGTAACTGGGTTAGTCGGACGGAATGGAGCAGGGAAGACGACGCTGCTGCGCCTGTTAGTCGGCATCCTTCAGCCGACAGCTGGCGATGTAAAGCTCGATGGAAAAAGCATTTACCGGTATCCGGAGCTGAAGCAGGATGTTGTGTTTGTGCCAGATTCGACAGAGGCGCTCAAAGGCTATCGTGTCAGTGAGATTGAGAAGCTGTATGGCGATATTTACCCACGCTTTGACCGAGTGTTATTTTATGAGCTGATTGATAAATTTTCCTTGCCGCACAATGGAAGGATCGGAGCTTTTTCTAAAGGAATGAAGGCGTTGTTTGCGCTAATTCTCGCTTTTGCGACGAAAGCAAGCTATATTTTGCTTGATGAACCGACGGATGGACTAGACGTGATCGTCAAAAAGCGCATCCTGCAGTTTATTATCGAAGCGGTTGCTGATTTTCAGGTCGCCGTTGTGATTTCCTCGCACCGGCTTGATGAGCTGGAGTTTCTCGCTGATTCGATCATCATGCTGAAGAACGGGGTCGTTACAGAGCATTATTCACTGGATACCATGAAAGAATCATTTAAGAAGGTTCAGGTTGTCTTTCCGGAAGGATTGCCGGCCTCTGTGAAAGCATGCAGCGTCTTGCTTCAGCAGACAGGCAAGGTCTATATTCTGCTTCTTGAAGGAGATCTTGCGTCGCAGACGGCGGCCATTCGCGCTACGGAGCCGCTATATTATGAAGAGCTGCCGCTAGCTCTCGAAGATCTGTTTGTTGCCAAATTGGGAGGTGATGAGTTTGTCAATTAAAGCGTTGTTCCGGAAGGAATGGAAGCAGTCCTGGGTGCTGTTGACGATGATTACGTTATTGTTTATCTTTTTATATCCGATGCGGACTTTTTTAGGATTGAATGATTGGCGGGAACGGGTGAACGATCCATACTTCTATCCCCAATATGAGGTTCCGGCGATCTTCGGAGTCAGCATGACAGCAATGATGATACTGATCTTTCTTGTTTTGCTTGCCGTTCAGTTTCTCGGGACGGAACGGAATACACGCCGGCATGATTTCGCCTTTGCCCTGCCGTTCAAGCGGCGAACGATGTTTTTCGTCAAATGGCTGTTTGGCGTCGGGACGGTGACGGTGGCGATGCTTGTCACGTTTACGATCGCTTATGCCGTCATTATGGGCTCGGAATTTGCCATTTATCTTGACGGCAATCAGTTCTGGGACATGTTTTTGTCACCGTGGCTCGGTTATATCGCGATGTATTCATTTACGCTGTTTATTGGTACGATTACCGGGGAAATGGTGTCGCAAATTGTGTTAACGTTTATCTTTACCATCTTCCCGATTGGTTTTATCGCGCTGCTCGCCAATTTTATTTCCACGCATACCGGGTCTTTTCCCGAGAATCTCGACATCTTCTTTTTTCAGCAGTTTGTCTGGCCGATTTACAACTTTGCCGGAATGACCGCTGCGGATGCCGGCTTGAATCTTTGGATTCCGGCAGTCGCGATTGTGCTTTTTCTTACTGTCGGGGCCTGGCTCTATGAGCGCAACCCGAGTGAATATAATGGCGAATTCTTATTGTTTAAACGCCTGGAACCACTATTCCGAATTGGCATCATCACTTGCTTTTCTTTGTTTGGTGGAATGATCGTGGCCGGACTCGTACCGTTTACCCTTAGTGAGGGAACGAAAATTATCTTTTATTGGCTCGGATTTTTTCTTTTTCTTGTTTTAAGCTTCTTTTTTACAAAGCGGTTGTTTGCGATGAATATTACAGTCAAAGGCAAATAATAGATTAAGCAAATGGGGAGGCCACTGAAAAAGTGAAAATCGTACTTTTTCAGCAGCTTCCAAACGGGCGGGCGTCTGATCTGATTAAGCTTTACTACGATCAGGCGCTTTGTCTGTTTTCGGCTGAATCGTCGATAGATAGACTCCGGTTAGGACGATCAGACCACCGAATAATTGGAACCATCCAGCCGACTCGCCGAGCAGGGCAATGGCAAGAACTGTCGTGAAAACGGGAACCAGATTAAAGAAAATGGACGCCTTCGACGGCCCGATGGCGGCTACTCCGCGGTACCAAAATAAAAGAGCAAGGGCACTCGGGAAAATACCGACATACAAAAATGCGGCGGATGTTGCCAAGCCGAAGGTGAAAGGCAGGCCGTGACGCCATTCGTAGGCGACAAAAGGGGAAAGCATCAGCACACCAATGATAAAGGTCATGACCAGGCCGGCGATGACAGGGTAGTCATCGCCATACAGTTTAATCAGAATCGAATAAATCGCCCAGCAGATGATCCCGGCCAGCATAATCAAATCGCCGATATTAAAAGATAATGAACGGATGACCGCTAATGAACCGCCGGACAGCAGCAGCAGGATTCCGCAAAATGACAGAATGACGCCGCCACTTTGAATGGCAGTGAGGCGCTCTTTCAAAAAGAAATAACCGAGAACCGCCGCCACAGCGGGAGTAAGCGCATCAACGATCGAAGCATTGATCGTTGTCGTATAATGAACGGAGACATAGAGGGCGACATTAAAAAGAAAAACGCCGAAGAAGGCGATGGCGGTGAGAGGCAGCCATTTATCCAGCCAAAGCTGACGATTGCGGATAATCGTTTTATAGCAGAGTGGCAAAAGGACCAGGGTACCGATAAAAAAGCGCGCCCACGCCAGGGTGAAAGGGGGCACATCATCGGCAAAGGCTTTTCCAACGATGAAATTTCCCGAAAAGAAAATCATCGCCAATGTCAGTAACAGATAAGGGTGAGTAAAACGCATCATAACCTCCAGCAAAATCAATAGGGATGAAATCATCGTAACATATCTTCTTGACATCGTACGGGAGAAGCAGTAATCTTTAATTGAACAGTGGTTAATAAAGGGGAGCGAAAGATGGCACCGAGGCGGAAAACAGAGGATGAATTAACGAAGAACCAAATTATTGAGGCAGCGAAAAAGCTGTTTGCTGAAAAAGGCTATCACCAGGTCAGCATGCGCAGTTTAGCCCGGGAGTTAGGCTGTAGTCATGGGGCAATCTATTATCATTTTCCTAATAAAGCGGCAGTGTTCACAGCTTTTATTGAGAGCGGCTTTCAGCTTTTGAATGCCCGGCTTACAGCTGTGATGGAAGAGACGTCGCTGACGAAAGAGGAAAAATTGATTGAACTATTTCGGCGTTTTCTCACGTTTGGGATTGAGTATCCCCATCATTATGAAGCGATGTTTCATCTGAAAGATGATGAACTCAGGCATACCGTACATGCTTCGTACGAAAGCTTTCAACTATTTGGGGAAGCGATTCAAAACCTCTCCGTAAAGCCTGTTTCTCAACGAGATGCATGGTCCTGTCTCTTTGCTCTACATGGTTTTGTGTCGTTTTTCCAACGGAGAGGGCAGACCGTTCAGGAGCTGAAGGTGATGATCGACCATCATGCACAATTTCTTGCCGGCAGCTTGCAGTAAAGCAGCTGCATGTTTAAAATTGACCAGTGGTTAATAAGGAGGAAGATAAGGATGAAAAAAGCGGTGGTAGTAGGGGCGACTGGAGCCATGGGGTATGCGTTGGTAAGTGAATTGCAGCAGCAAGGGACGGAGGTGCTGGCATTTTGCCGAAACGTCCAAAAGGCAGAGCGATTGTTTCAGGGAATGGCAAATGTAACGGTCGTCAAAGGGGATGTGCGCGACGAAAAGTTGTTACGGCAAATATTTGAAATGGTCGATGTTGCTTTTATCAGCATAAATATTCCTTATCAAAACTGGAAAGATGAGCTGCTCGCTTTGTTTACAGCTGTCTTTTCGGCCGCACAGGCAAGCGGGACCAGGCTGGCTGTCGTTGATAATATATACAGCTACAGCATGGAAAGCCAATGGCTGACAGAAGAGACGGCGCGCGAGCCGGTTACGAAAAAAGGACAGCTTCGAAAGCAGCTGCTGCAAGAGGCGGAATCGTGGCAGAAAAAAGGAGCGGAGATTCTGATCGCTCATTTTGCTGATTTTTACGGGCCTTATGCCGATAATACGATCCTTCAGCAGACCATTACATCCATGCTGCGTGGGAAACGCCCGCTGTTTGTGGGACCGATAAATACCAAGCGTGAATTTATTTATACACTGGACGGAGCGAAGGCCTTAATCACCCTGGCCCGTCACAGTGAGGCCTATCAGCAATGCTGGAACATTCCGGGTGGAGAGCTGGCGAGCGGGCAGGAGATCATCAGCATCTTACGCGAGCTGACTGGAAACCGGAAAAAACCATTTGTTGTTTCCGGTCAAATGATACGATTTTTAGGAATATTTTCAGGCTTCATGCGCGAGGTCAGTGAAATGATGGTCCTGACCGAAAAGCCGGTTTATTTAAGTGGAGCGAAATATGAGGAGAAAATCGGACCGCTGCCTAAAACAAAGCTCGCTGCCGGCTTGAAGGCGGTGGTTGAAAGCGAGCAGCCTCAGACGAAGTGAGAAGAGCAGTGGAAGAGGGGGTATGACCTTCAAGCAATGCTATGCTCAAGAGGCCGTAGCTTCGTACGCTACTCGTCCAGAGAGAAGAACCTGTGCAGAAATATAAAGTTATATTGATAATAAAGCTTTTTTTACTGCGTAGTGTCTAATGTTAATAAATTTGGTACAATTATTAAGTTATAAAAGAAAGGAGCATGAAGATATGTGTTGCTCATGTTGTCCAGTGGTAGATATGCAAAAGACTCTTTAATGAATAAAAAAATTAGGAGGTTATTTTGTATATGCTATTACAGGAAAAAGTAATTACAAAAATTAAAGAGAAGTGTCAGAGTGATCCTCACATATGTGCATGTATGATGTATGGATCGTTTACAAAAGGTGAAGGGGACCAATATTCGGATGTTGAGTTCTATATCTTTTTAAAAAATACAGAAATTGAACAATTTGAGTCTTCTAAATGGATTAGAAATATTGCCCCCTATGATTTACTCTTTTTTAATGAGTTTGGTTCTGAAGTTGTCGTGTTTTCCAACTTAATTAGAGGGGAATTTCATTTTCAGCCCGAATCTGAGATTGAAGTTATTAAGACATTTAAGGACACAGGCGTTTTCCCTGACACAGAATCTATGTTTATTTACGATATAACAGGAAAATTAAAAGCATGTTTAGATTATCTAAAAGGTGAAGGACCGGAAAGAATGACGAATGAGAATGTCAATTTTGCTTTTAATAACTTTGCTAACGCATGGCTTATGGGTGTAAACGTTTTAAAAAGAGGGGAAATTGCACGTTCAGCGGAATGTCTGACATATGTTCAAAAATACGTTTTACAATTGATTAGGATTCGTGAAAAAAATGTAGAACGTTGGCTGAACGCTACAAAAAACTTAGAAGATGACCTCTCAGAAAAGGCGTATGGTGAGTATGCTTCAATTACGTCAAAAGTAGATAAAGAAAACTTATATCTTGCCTATTCTAATGCAATTAATGTAGGTAAAGGGTTAGTTCTTGTACTTTCTAATTATTACCAGTTTGACATTGATCTAATGTTTATGAAGAAATTAAATTCTTATTTAACTAAACATTCTTAAACGCATTTTTTTACTTGTAAAGTAGGAAGCAAATGAAAAAATAGTGAACTTGAATTAACAGGTGCTTATAGAGGCTGGGAAAACGGTAAAAAAACTACCTTTTTCCCAGCCTCATGCTTGATGGAGGTATAAAACTAAATAACTTTATTGTCATGGTACAGCACTCCACTTCTCTCTGGGAGTTAAAAAGCTGTAACGACTTCGCAAGCCGAAAAGGCTGTCCTAGATGAGTCGGTGGTTCCGTTCTGCACAAACGAGCAGGAAAGAACCCCACTTTCCTGCTCGTTTTAAACCCCTGTGCAGACTCCACTCACCGTATCGCAGAGATCACCAAAGGGAAGGCAGCGGCTTCGTACGCTG
Source organism: Halalkalibacter oceani (assembly GCF_023715705.1). Classification (GTDB taxonomy): domain Bacteria; phylum Bacillota; class Bacilli; order Bacillales; family Bacillaceae_D; genus Halalkalibacter; species Halalkalibacter oceani_A. The sequence continues at coordinate 32,174 of NZ_JAMBOS010000012.1, read as the reverse complement.
CTTCGGACTTGTTCTAAAAGGTGAAGTTCGACCTTTTGGAACAAGTCCTATTCAAATAATTTCTTATAGGCGCTGTAGCCTTTTTCGTCGAGTTGTTCTTTTGGGATGAAGCGGAGGGCGGCTGAGTTGATGCAGTAGCGCAAGCCGTTTGGTCCGGGTCCATCCGGGAAGACGTGGCCGAGATGGGAATCCGCTTCCTTGCTTCTCACTTCGATCCGTCGCATGCCGTGGCTCAGGTCCTGCTTTTCCAAAATTTCTTCATCGGCAATCGGCTTGGTGAAGCTTGGCCAACCGCAGCCCGCATCATATTTATCGCGGGATGAAAACAATGGCTTACCGGAAACGATGTCGACGTAGATTCCTTCTTCTTCAAGATCGTAATATTCATTTTGGAACGGCGGCTCGGTCCCGTTTTCCTGTGTAACCTTATATTGCATTGGCGTTAAACGCTGTTGTAATTGTTCTTTGCTTTCTTTACTCATCATCAGCCCTCCAATGTGTTTGAATAAATGCTTCCCGTCCGGAACCAATCCGGTATCGGTTGTAATGAAGCGGGTTCTTTTTGTAATAGTCCTGATGATATTCTTCCGCCGGGTAAAACGGTTTAGCCGGCAGAATCTCCGTCGCGATCGGCCTGGTGAAGCGTCCGCTGGCGGCGAGCAGTTCTTTGGACTGTTCCGCTATTTTTCGTTGTTCTTCGGAATGGTAAAAAATCGCCGTCCGATAAGAAGAGCCACGATCATAAAATTGTCCGCCTGGATCGGTCGGGTCTATTTGCTGCCAGAAGATTTCAACCAGACGCTGATACGAAAAGATGGCAGGATCAAACGTGATTTGCACGGCTTCGTAATGACCGGTTGTTTCCGAGCAGACCTCTTTGTACGTCGGGTTCTCCGTATGTCCGCCGGTATAGCCGGATATGACTGAAATAATGCCGTCATATTGATCAAATGGCTTAACCATGCACCAGAAGCAGCCCCCGGCAAAGGTCGCTTTTTCATAAACAGGCTCTGTCATCTTTCTCACCTCTTTTTCTGCTTCTTACATGTAGTATACCACGCGTCGCCGGTATCTTCCCTTGATTTGCATTTGCTGATAAAGGTTTACATACCTTCGCCGCCGTTGATATGATACATGTACGACTTGAGAAGTGAGGGGAGTTTTTCTGGGGATGGATATCAATATTGGCTCATTCATTTATCAGTTGGTCAGCTTTCTTGTTTTGTTTTTCATTTTTGCTGCCATCATCTCGTTTTTTGGTAACCGAAAAAGACAAGTGGATCAGCTCGTTGAAATTAATAAAAAACTTGACCGGCTTCTTGCTGAAAAAGAAACCGATCAAAGATAAGGCTAGAAGTAGCCGGGAGAGCGGTAAGTCCAACTCCGGACCGGTCTGACTTGCTTTGTTATTGACGAATTCCGGTTTCTTTAATTTTGACGTTTACGGTGACATCAATTTCAGCATCCGGATAATACGCTTTCCACTCGTCAAGCTTAAAGCCGTAGTTGCGCGCTTTTACCCGGCTGCCGATCCCGAGCGGGTCAATGTTTTTTTCTTGAAAAAGCCTGAGCGTCGCCTTAATATCATCTTCTAATTGCTTTTTTAGCGTTTCGACAACTTCAGTGAGTGTTTTACTGTCAAGCTCACCGCCGGAGTATTCATTTAATTTTCCGGTAAAATTGACAACGATATTGATCTCGGGCGTATTCGTATTCGGCTCAATATGATAGTGGGCTTTTGAATGAATATTTTGAAGTACGGCATATTCACCCTCTTCGGGAAGCGAGATTTCATAGGTTCCATTTGCGAACGGCTCAAGCAGAATTTTCATCATAAATGCTTCTTCTAAATTCAATTTACCGGCATAACGGTCTCCTTGAAATAAAGCAACCCCGTCAATTTTAACCGTGTTTTCCTTCAAGCTTAAATACGGCAAAAATGGATCCTGCCCATCCTCATAATATTGTTTCAAAAACAAATGAAAATTGGAAGTTGGAATGTTCTGCCGGTCGATATTCTGTTCAATTAATTCCTTAATATAGACAGCGATGTCGATTTCCAATGGAGAAGATAGTTCAAGCATTCTTTTTGGGGAATCACGGGTGATACAAATGAAATTTCGCATCCCGATAGCTGAATCGCGGGAGAACGAATCAAGAATCTGCATGATTCCCATTTTTTGTGCCATCTCTTCACTGAACAAAATCGAGGAAATCTTCCCGCTGTGCAACGGTTTTGAGGATCTGGCATTCAGCTCCAGCCGAACATCGCGAGTTGTCGAGGCAATCGCAGAAATCGTTTCACTGCCAACCTGTTCTTCCATCTTATAAATCGGGATACTTGCCGTACCTTCTACCCTTTCTTCGTCGACATAGTCATATCCGACTGAATGAATAAACTGCAGTTCATCAAGGATCAGTGTTTCCACACATCCGCTTAACAGGAGAGGCAGGCCACATAATAAAAACAGTTGTCGTCTCATGTTTTCTTCCTTGTCCTCCATTTCATCAAAATAAACAAAACGGGTATATAGAGATACGTAACATAACGGCCGACAAGTGAAACCGCATTGTTTAACCCATCGATCAAGGAGCGGGTTTCAAAGAGCAGAGAAATGGCAAAGGCAACAATTGTTACGATAGGTAGCGTGATGCGGTGGGCGATCTTCAACTGCTGCTTGAGCAGGCGGCTCGCAGCCCAGATGCCAAGTGTAATATTGGGCAAAATGACAAACATCCACGTTGCGATGCCTAAATATTCAAAGCGTTCAATAAATGGAAGCTCGACGACCTTCCACGCACTTAATGTAGGAAATATGGTCGTTTTTAGCTGTTTTTCACTATAGAAAATAAACGATAAAATGGCGATCAATAAATAGATAAACGTCGTGAACAGGATCGCAAAATGAGCAAACTTTTGCGACCTTTTCCCGTCCTGGATAAAGGGATAAAAGACGAGCAGGATTTCCGGTCCGAGATAGCTTAATGTCATCGTCATCACAGCATCAAGCTGTACTTTCAAGGATGTGTCAAATAATGGAAGTAAGTTGCGGTAGGTGGCAAACTCAAACGTAGCGAACGCTGTTAAAAATAAGAATAACGGGATGACGACACCGAGAAAGCAAACGCCGGCAACGACACGAAAGCCATGAGTGACCGCATAATAAACAACAACAAGCAGACTGAGGGAAAGAGCCCAGGTCGGCAAATCAGGAAAAACCCACGTCTGTACGACCTCTATGTAGGTCCGCAGCACGGTAATCGCCAGAAACAGCAAATAAATCATAAAGAGAAAGCTGAGGACATGTCCAAATAGCTTGCCGAATAAAAAGCGGTTGATCTCGATAATATGTGATTGCTTATTCGTAAGAATGTGATACATCATCCAGATAACGAGATGATAGAGCAAACCTGTCAGGATGACGGCGATCCATGCCCGAAAGCCCGCCGCCTCGGCAATATAGCGGGCGAAGCCGAGTATGCCAACTCCGATTTGCATCGAATGAATCAGATAAAACACTAAAAACGGCGGAACAAGCAAGGATTGTTTGGCGTGTTCGGTCATTTCCTTTCCCCTTTCCTGCAAGTAAGCAATCTGGCCACTCCCGTCTGTTCTTCATCTTAGAGTCCTTCATCGATATCCTTTTTCTTTTTCGCTTTTTTTGCATTAAAGCGTTTCGACTTTTTCGTTTGTAGTTGTTGCGGACGTTCTGATTGAAAATTGAACGGCAGGCGATAGAAGGCATCCTTGAAGTCAGCCAGTCTTGGCGGATAAAGTGGCGCCAAATAAGGCCGGCCTAACGAAGATAAGGTAAGTAAATGAACTAACAAAAAACAGAACAGGACTGCCAGGGCGATTAGTCCCCAAAGCTGGGCGGCGATAATAAACGGAAAACGAAGGAGCCTGATCGTATTACCCATCCGGTAGACGGGAGTCGTAAAGGAGGCCAGCGCGGCCAGGGCGACAATAATTAACAGGATGTTACTTGTCAGTCCGGCTTCGACTGCCGCCGTCCCGATCACAATCCCGCCTACGATACCGATTGTTTGCCCGACCTTTGTCGGAAGCCGGGCCCCCGCTTCACGCAGCAGTTCAATTGTAACTTCAAGAAAGAGAGCCTCAAGAATCGGCGGAAACGGAATCGCGCTTCGCGAAAGAATAATCGTCGCCAGCAAATCCTGCGGAACGATTTCGGCATGATAAGTAAGCACAGAGACATAGAGAGGTGTCGCGAAAGTCGAGAACCATACGGAAAACAAACGAATCGACCGTAAGACGCTTGCGATATGCCAGGACATAAAGTAATCCTCAAAAGCAGCGAAAAACTCAATCAGTGTCGTTGGACCGGTGATCGCCTGCGGAGAGCCGTCAACAAGGACGATTACTTTTCCTTCCGAAAGAGCAGCGGCTACCCGGTCAGGCCGTTCGGTATCAATAAATTGTGGAAAAGGGCTCAATGAGTTATCCTCAATCATCTGATTGATGAAAGAGCTGTCGATCACCTGATCGAACTGAATGTCACTGACCCGCTGAATCATCGTCCTCACATTTGCTTCGTTGGCAATTGATTCAATATAAAGAACGCACACTCTTGATCTTGATAGATTTCCGATGATAAATTCAGTTGTTCGTAATTCTGGGACGGGAATCCGTTTTCGTACTAAAAAAATGTTGACATCGAGTGATTCAACAAAGGATTCCTTCGGGCCGACGACGCTGAACTCAACCTCCGGGATCGAAATGTCACGTTTTGTATCAGTCGGAATCGGAATAAGGAGACACAGCTTATCACATTCCTCAAGCTGAAGACAAACATGTCCTCTCATTAACGCGTCGCTGACCTGCTTGGCATCCGATGACAGCCGAAGTGTGCCCAATGTCACAAATGTTTTGATTTCTTCCAATGTGGAAAACGGGTTGCTCTGCAGTTTTTTGATTAATTCTTCGTGTAAGGAATCTTTGTCAACGAGCGTGTGGTAAAACGACAGCCATACAGCACGTGACGGTGTGAGCAATTGATAATGGGAAAAGTCACTGGAAGAGACGGCTTGTTGAATGACCGTCGTGATCGGCTCTTCGGGATCCATCTGCTTTGTTGGGATCGCCAACCGTTTTTTTAAAGTAAACCAAGACACAAAATCTCCCTCCCGCTGCTGACATGCTAGCAGTTTGATTTGGCGACTGAAGCTATGTATGAACGAAACCACAGCATGCGGTGAAGGATCATGACTGTGGCTTCATGATTGTCAAGACGATCAAACGTATACCTAATCCAATAAAGAAGCCGGTCAAATGAAATAGAATCGGTGACCAAATCACCCCAAGTAAAAAGCCAACTATCTTAACATGATGCGAATAAATCACGCCGACTGTTCCGAAATAGGCGGAAATCGCAAAGGGAATTGCCGCATAGCGCATTCTCTGGCCGGGGGCATCCCGGTACGCATCATACATCGAGAATAAGTATAAACAGGGGTAAAACATGATCCACTGGTAATTAACGGTGTCATTAGCCGTCTGGCCTTGTCCGTAAAAACTGGGAATAATCGCTGCATTTAATCTCGCCTGGACGTTAACGGCAAATTCAAGAGTGACAAAAATGAATCCTTTGACGTATTTCTTATTTAAGAGCTGCCCGAAGCCTGGAAAAGCAATGCTCCATAAAATCGCTTCCACTTTGCGTTCGTTTTCCATAGGCTAACGCTTCGCAAATCGGTTCCGATCAGGACCAACCGGCGGCTGTTCGTACCAATTTCGTTTTATCATCAATTTGGTGCCCTCTTGAGCAAACTTCATGACTTCCGCAGCGAGTCTTGTGTAAGCGGTGATCGTATCTTTCTGTGCCTCACTACTAATGGCAAGACCATAGTTGGAAATGCTGGTCGCACTTAAGTACAAAATATGGGTTATCATCAGCTTATCGGTAAATGGCGGCTTCGTAGAAGAGGTTGCTTCACAATCCCATGTTTCCGGAGTTGGCAAATGATGATCGTCCAAAAAGGCGCGAAAGATTTTTAAATGTTTCTCAGCAATGTCGCGTCCTTTAATAAAATAGTAGCGGACTTCTGTATCATGGGCGACTTGACTGAAGCCGATCAGGAGTGAGCGTCCGAGCACATTGTTTTGAATATTGCTAAAAAAATTAGAAATCTCTAACGCCGTCATAAGGCGTCTATCATTCGTCCAACGATCGACAAAAGTAGCTATTTGCACATAGGAAATCGAGGCTGGTGGCTCGATGGCAGGAGGACGAATCAGCTCACCGGTTTCAGCCATCGCTTTCACCACTTGATCATGCAATACGATACTTTTGTTCAAAGCCTGGTGCATCAGGTGGCGAATGTCATGGCGATAAGCGTTGCTTAAAGCTAAAGAATAGGTTTGCATCGAAAATTTGGCGATGTTGTTCAAATAAAACAAATAAAATTGGTCGGAGTATAATTTGGAAGTATGGTCATGCAGCTCCGCCTGCAAACTTTCCGAAACGGGTAAGCCTTCTGCCTTATAGAGATGAGTAAGCTTTGTCAGCTGATTGTCGCAATTGCTTTTCGCCGCCTGAAGCAACTGTTCGATTACCGGATTTTCCACATGCTGCAAAAATTGACTGAGCATGGTGCTGGTTAAATCATTACTGTGACGATCATTCCATAGCAGGCTTATTTCTGAAGAATTCAGTTTCACATTCGTCGTCATCACTCTTCCTCCGTCATCGTAATAGAAGTTCCATATCGATAGTGTGCGTGAACATTCCTTTTCTAAAACAGTAAAATACAGGAAAGAAAATTTTCTGTTTCAATTACAGGCTGTCAAAATAAAAAAATGTGCGGAACATCCTTATCTTTTGACAAAATGAGAGCCGCATCCGGGGGCTGGTTTCCCAAACCGGATGCGGCTCTCTCTCCAATCAGTCCGAGATGTTGAGCTTGCCTGGCAGCTGTTCGACTGCTACTGTGACATTATCGAGCTTCTTCTCTAAACGATGAAGCAAATAAAATGTGACCACAACAGGAAAGCCATATTCAGCGAGCAGTGGAATCCATAGATCGACGGGCGTCATAGCGGAAGCTCAATGTCCTCGACATTGCGTTCCACGAGGCGGGCGCCGCGGATGGCGACGACATCTCCTCCGCTTGAGAATAAGACATTTCCTTCGACAATCGCTGTCATGGCCTCAATAATGGCGTCAGAATCCACCGGTTCAAGCGGATTATCAAGCGAGATGGTCACCTGGCGTCCTGTTTCGTTTTCAAACAAAAGTTCAAGTTGCTTGCTCACTTGTTTCACTCCTTTTTTGATTAGTCTTTGTCAGTGGGTCTTACATAAGGGAATAATGATTCGTTCGTGTTGCTTCGGCGAGCGGGTATGCCTGCAAAGAGACGAGGGCCTCGGCAAGCGCAATCAACTCTTGATCCGTAGCATCTCCTTTGACATTGGCCAGCGCTTTTCGGCGAATGATGTTCTCGCCATTCTCGTTCACCCCGACAATAAATGTTAACGTGAGACGGGATTCCTGCTCATTGTTCATATGATCACCTCCTTCGTTATATAAATAGAAGCAGTGAAGCATAATAGGTGGGACAAGTCAGCATGGGGAGGAAAAAAGAATCATCCTGCAAGAAAAAGGTTTCAATCCGAGGTAAAAGAGGGTAAACTAAACTGTCTAAAAAGCTGTCAGCTAGGATGGAGAGAAGGGAAGAAAAAGAATGATTGAAATGGAAGAAAAAGACAGAAATCGTCCTGGAAGTGTGCTGATTATTTCCGCCATCATTGTAGGATTATTTGTTCTATGGGGGGCACTTTCACCAGGTTCATTAGAGCGTGCAGCAGAAGTCGGACTAGGCTGGATGATTGAAACATTTGGCTGGTTTTATATGCTGTCCACTGCTTTTTTTGTGTTGTTTGTCCTTGTAATCGCCATTAGCCCATTTGGCAAATTGAGGCTTGGGAAGCAGCATGAGCGGCCGGAGTATACATGGTATTCGTGGATCGGGATGCTGTTTGCGGCCGGAATTGGCGTCGGATTTGTTTTTTGGGGGGTAGCTGAACCAGTATTGTATTACCATGATGCACCTGTAGGCTATACACCGGAAACCCCGGCTGCCGCTGTGGCTGGACTGAGATATGCGGTTTATCATTGGGCGCTTCATCCGTGGGCGATCTTTTCGATTGTCGGTTTAACGCTTGCCTATGTGCAATTTCGCAAGGATCAGCCTGCTTTGATCAGCTCCGCCTTTTATCCGTTAATCGGAGACCGGATTCACGGCTGGGGCGGCCGGGCAATTGACATTCTCGCCGTTATTGCAACATGTACCGGGGTTGCGACAACGTTCGGGTTAAGTGCTCTTCAGATTACCGGAGGGCTCTCTTATATTTCACCGATTCCGAACTCTGTTTTCACCCAGATTACGATCATCATTATTGTCACGTTTCTGTTTATGTTTTCTGCAGCAAAGGGTGTTGATAAAGGAATCAAGGTGTTAAGTAATATTAACCTTGCTGTTGCGACTGTGTTGCTCGTCTTTGTCATCGCAGTCGGTCCAACACTGTTTATTGCAGAAAGCTTTGTGACGACACTCGGGGGCTATATTACGAATGTGGCGGCGATGAGTTTGACGATGACGCCGTTTACGGAAAGTGCGTGGCTTGGTACGAATACGATTTTCTTTTGGGCATGGCATATTGCCTGGGCGCCGTTTATGGGGCTGTTTATTGCCAGAATTTCGCGAGGGCGGACGATTCGTGAATTTATGGCGGGCGTGCTTCTCGTCCCTTCGTTGCTTGCATTAATTTGGTTTACGACCTTTGGAGGCACCGCGCTTAATCTCGAAATTGCCGGAGCAGCTCCCATTGGCGAGCTGGTGATGGGAAATGTTGAGCTCGCCCTGTTCGCCACGCTCGGGGAATTGCCTTTAAGCTCGATAACGAGTATTATCGCCGTTATTCTCATTTTAATCTTTTTTATTACGTCAGCCGACTCAGCTTCCTACGTCCTTGGAGCGATGACGTCACACGGCAGTCTTCATCCGAGCTTATTTGTTAAGATGTTGTGGGGCTTTTTGATTGCCGGTACGGCAAGCGTCCTGTTGGTTAGCGGAGGCGGGGGACTGAGTGCCCTGCAAACCGCTTCAATCATCGCCGCTTTACCGTTCGCGGCGATCATGATCGGGATGATCGTTTCCATTCTCGTCATGTTTAGCAGCGATTATCAGAAAGAAGGCAAACGAACACGCAAAAAGCGGATCAGGCAGTTAAAGGAAGAAATACGCGATGAATTTTATGATGATATGAAGGAAGAAGTATACGAAGAAATGAAGGAAGAAGTCTATGAGGAACTAAAGGATGAAATGAAGGAAGAAATGTATGAGGAACTGAAGGAAGATCTTTATGATGAATTGAATTCTGATTCCGATAAGGATAAAAAATAAACAGCTTAGGAATGTGAAGGCTGGAGCAAAAGGGTTTTTAAACCCTTTTGCTCCAGCTTCTTCTATTTTTTGGCTTGCCTAACACATTTGTGGTGCTTGTTTCATATTGTAATAATGCCATTTATGCAAAAACGAAAACAACGAAGGAAAGGGTGTTGGCAAGTGGCAGAACAATATCAGCAGCAGCTCATGGAGATCGTCGTCGACAAAGTTCTAAAAAAGTACAATGTGGACTCTTCAGTGGAGTTAACATCAGCCGAGCGTGACAAAGTGAAGGAAATTGTTGAAAAAATGCAGGCGGATGTTGAACACTTTTTGGCTAATCAGAATGTGCAAATAAGCGATAGAGACTTTAGCAGCGCCCCGGCACAGGGGGAGACTCCTGCCACGCAAACCGGTGGCCCGAAGCCGGGTAGAACCTTTGTCCAAAGTCCAAATAACGTCCACAATGTCAAAACGTTTACGAATAAAAAAAGATAAACAAAAAAATGGATGATAAGCCATCGGCAGAGAGACCAAGCACATGAGAAAAACTTGCATACAGTGAAGTAGAACGGAAGGGAGGAAGATTCAATGAATCAAGATGTATTTTATTCTGCAAGTGCAAGTGAAGAAAGACCAAAGTGGTCAGCGCTCGACCCTCAGGCTTGTCATCCATTGAGCAATAACAATGAGGGAGAGACGCAGGAAGGAAATCAGGTCAACAAAACATTGCAGCTATCCGAAGAATATATTTTTATTAAGGACTCCTGTGATGTGACGGTCAACACGACTGATACGAAGGCGGCACTTTCGCTTCAGGCCTCATTACAGGCAGCGATTGCCCTCGTGATCAGCATCTCGATTGCCGACAGTGAAAGAGCGGAGCAGATTACGCAGGAATTACTGCAAAGCACGAAAATGAAACAAATCACCTATCAAAAAACAGTTGTCGAAAATTCAAGAAATGTCGACGTCAGCACGACAGATACGCAAATTGCCGTTAACATTCAATTGTTGTTGCAAGTTTTGTTAGCCTTGCTTGTAAGGCTCGATATCCTTTAATGATAGTCATGTCTCAGCAGGTGAAGCCGCACCTGTTGAGACATTTTTTTGTTGAAAAAGTTTATCCGCCGGCCGCCTGTTCCTTTTTGCTGAGCCATTTTTGCCGGATGAGCGTCGTAAAGAAAAACAAGGCAAATGCGCCGATAATGATCAGCCCGATAAACGAAGGCAGGAAGAGATTGACGATAACGCTCATAATCATGCAAATATACAAGCTTCCCAACAGCAAACGCATAAACGACTCTTTCACTAACAAGGTTGATTTAGCACCGATCGGAGCACCGAGAAACGTCCCGATGATTAGAGAAATGCCGGCAATATAATCCAACGTACTTGATATACTATATGAAATAAAGCCGGAAGTGACAATAAAGACGACAGATGCCAGGCTTGTCCCGACCGCATGAGGCGCTTTTAACCCTAATAGCGAAATTAATAAAGGAACGATAAAAAAGCCGCCGCTGACTCCTAAAGCGGAAGAAATAAAACCCGCACCAAGTCCGATAAGGCCCGCAATCAATAAGGGAAAGGCAGGAGCCGGTCTGTTTGCAGGCCTGCTTTTTTGCTTTTTTAATAACGTCACGGCAAAAAAGCCGAGCAGCATAATGTAGAAAATCGAGATCGCTGTCTCCGCATAGCCAAGCGACTCTAATTTTGTAATAAGGGGGTGGGCGATTTGCGTCCCAATAATTCCCATCACGTTAATAATGGCAACATATTTCCATTGGATGTTCCCCATCCGGAAGTGGGCAATCGCTCCGGATATCGACGTTCCCAATGAAAGCATGAGGCTTGTGCCGATTACAAAAGTGGGCGGATAGCCGAGCAAAAGTAAAAGCGGAGTTAAAATAATGCCTCCGCCGATTCCGAAGAAACCGGAAAAGATCCCGATTAGGCCGCCAAGTAAAATAAATAGAATAATGTCCATAAAAACCTCCTTCCTTCTATTATAACGCGAATGATAAGTAATTCCAGCGCAGGTACAAGAAATGTCCTGTACCGCTCAAACCGAACCGCTGCCATACCCGAGCTGAAAGCAGAAAAACAATCAGTCTTGGTTGTTGTTGTAGGTAGAAAACGAGCAACGTAATTGCTGGCAATTTGGAGGGACTTGGAAGTAAATGAAAGAATGTCAAAGAAGTTTGTGAAAAATTGTAATTATTGCCAATACTCTTTTGTTTTAAGGAGGCGTTTAGTATGATGAAAATGGTTGGAAACACACCAGCTCTATTCATTAAGGAGGAATTCATAATGAGCAAAAAATTACTTTACATGATTCTAGCGGGAGCTCTATCTGTAAGTGTTTTAGCGGCTTGCGGAGATCCGGCAGAGGATCCGGCTGCCCCTACTGATGATTCAGGAGTTGAAGCACCGGCAGATGAAGCAGAAGAGCCGGCTAGCTAAAGAAGCAATATATACTAAAAAAACAATCTATTCGCCGAATAGATTGTTTTTTTAGTAGGACAATATGCTGATTTTTGCTGGAAAGAGTTATGTCACAAGAATAAACGGGTAAAGGAAAAGAAAGGAAAGTCATTTCGAATAAAGGGAAAATTCTGTCTTTAATCTCGCTGTTAGCTTTTTTTACAAAAGGTATTCCCTTTTTTAAGAGCCTTGTGTTATTATGCAAATGCGAGTATAAATATTATATTACAAGAAAGAAAACGGGGGTAACACGATGAAAAAATTATGGATGTTTGGGTTATCGGCGGCTTTATCGTTCGGTATTTTAGCAGGCTGTGGAACTGGTGGAGAAGAAGCGCCAGCTGGCGATGCACCGGCTGATTCAGAAGAGCCGCAAACGGAAGAGCCGACAGAGGCGAGTGAAGGAGAAGGCGGCACGCTTGTAATGGGAACTTCTGCTGATTATCCTCCTTATGAATCAATTGATACACAGACAGGTGAAATTGTCGGCTTTGATGTTGATATTGCGAGATATATTACAGAAGAGCTCGGTTATGAGCTGCAAGTTGAAGATATGGATTTCAATGGCTTGATTCCGGCGATGGAAGCAGGACGTGTTGATTTTGTGCTTGCCGGGATGACGCCAACGGAAGAGCGGCTGGAAAACGTTGATTTTTCCGATATTTATTATGATGCGAAGAATTTAATCGTCACAACGGAAGATGCAGGTATCTCCGCAGTTGAAGATTTAGCTGGCTTAAAGGTCGGTGTTCAGCTTGGTTCAATCCAAGAGGGAGACGCAGAGGCGCTGGCTGAAGAACATGGCTTTGAAGTAGTGAAGCTGAACCGGATTCCTGAAATTATGCAGGAACTGCTTGCCGGCCGTATCGACGCGATCCTGATGGAGGATACAGTTGCAGCAGGTCACATGGAAGCCCAGGACCAGCTTTTGAGCTTCGAAGTTGAAAGTGAAGAAGAAATGGGTTCAGCGATTGCCTTTCCGAAAGGCAGCGAGCTTGTTGAACCGTTCAATGAGAAGTTGAATGAGCTGATTGAAAGTGGTAAAATGGATGAGCTTATCCTGCAATGGTTTGATGCTGAAGGCGAAGTAGAAGACGCTGAAGCTGAACAAGAATAGAACGGTTGAATCCCGCGTGCAGTTGGTGTCCGCGGGATTCAATTCTTTAAAGAAAAGCCATGCGCGGCTTTTCTTAATAAGAATGAAATAGGAAGGACAAACTGACATGCTAGATTTTAATCAAATTGTGCCGCATATCCCTTTTCTTTTACAAGGGGTGATTGTCACCTTACAATTTGTTTCTGTCGCTTTGATTTTCGGGCTTGTATTGGGAATTGTCCTCGCGATCTTCAAAATAGGGCGTTTTGGAATTCTGCGCTTTATCGCTGATGCTTACACCTCCGTGTTCAGAGGAACCCCGTTAATTTTACAGCTTTCCATTATTTATTTCGGTTTACCGCAGTTTAATCTCGATATTTCGGCTTATCAGGCCGGGGTTTTAGCCTTCGGACTGAACTCAGCCGCTTATGTGTCGGAAATTATTCGTGCCGGAATTCAGGCAGTCGATAAAGGACAGAAGGAAGCGGCGGCGGCTCTCGGTATTCCTTACCGTCCGATGATGCTGAAAATTATTTTGCCACAGGCGTTTCGCAATATTTTACCGGCCTTATTTAATGAATTTATTAATCTGACGAAAGAATCAGCGATTGTCTCGGTCATCGGCGTGATGGATTTGATGCGCAGAGCACAGATCGTCAATGCGCAAATTTTTAGTTATTTTGAGGCGCTCTTGTTCGTCGGCTTAATTTATTATCTGCTTGTAATGGTGCTGACGTTGATTGGCCGGATGATCGAAAGGAGGTTACAGCGCGGTGATTAAGGTGGATGATCTTCATAAATCATTTGGAAAGGTTGAGGTGCTGAGAGGCATTTCAACGACGATTCATAAAGGGGATGTTGTGGCGATTATCGGTCCGTCCGGTTCGGGAAAGTCAACCTTGCTGCGGTGCATGAATTTATTGGAGAAACCGACGCAGGGGAAGATTTGGCTTGCTGAGAAAGAGCTGACAGGTCCGAAGACGAACATTATGGCCGCCCGTCAGCAAATCGGCATGGTCTTCCAGCATTTTCATCTTTTTCCTCACATGACTGTTCTTGCTAACTTGACGTATGCACCGATGACGGTGAAACGTATGGCACGGGAGGAAGCAGTTGAAAAAGCGGAGGAATTGCTGCGGCGCGTCGGTCTGTATGAGAAGCGCGATGAATATCCGAACCGCCTGTCAGGCGGGCAAAAGCAGCGTGTCGCGATCGCCCGGGCTTTAGCAATGGAGCCGGAGGTGATGCTGTTCGATGAGCCGACTTCCGCACTTGATCCGGAAATGGTCAAGGAAGTGTTGGCGGTGATGAAGGATTTGGCTGTCTCCGGGATGACGATGGCGATTGTCACTCATGAAATGGGCTTTGCCCGTGAAGTGGCTGATCGTGTCCTTTTCTTAGATCAGGGGATTCTGATGGAGGATGCCCCGCCAAGTGAATTTTTTACGGCACCGAAGTCAGAGCGCGCGAAAGACTTCCTCGAAAAGGTGTTATAAAGCAGTTAGGCTTGCAGACAGGCTCTGCAGGTCTTTTTGTGCCGGGTATCGCTGTCTTGGGTACCGCAGCGGAGGTGGACTTTTGAGACACCCTCTCCCCATGTTACACTATAGAAAAAAACGAGATGAGGCGAATTATGGCATTTAAGATAGGGTATCGCACATTGAAAACAGCTGTCGGGGCGGGCGTGGCGATTGCGATTGCGCAGGCCTTACAGCTGGAGTTTTATTCTGCGGCCGCAATTATTGCCATTCTCTGCACGTCGATTACGCGGCGAAGCTCATTAAAAGCTTCCGGATCAAGGATTGTGGCGTGTTTAATTGGTATGACCGTCAGCGGGCTGTTCTTTCAGCTGCTCGGCTACTATCCGTGGACATTGACAGCAATATTACTTGTATTCATTCCTTTAAGCGTGATGGCGAGGGTGAAAGAAGGAATTGTCACGAGCTCGGTGATTATTCTCCATTTATATACCATTCAAACGTTGTCAGTTGAGATTATCGTCAATGAATTATTGCTGATTGTCATCGGTGTCGGGGTAGCATTGCTGATGAATGTGTATATGCCGAATATTGACCGCGAGCTGCGTCATTATCACCAGGAGATTGAAGATCATTTCAAAACGATTTTGCGCGAGCTGGCGACTTATTTGCGCCATGGGGAAAGTGACTGGGATGGGAAAGAGATCCCAGAAACGGTGCAATTGCTTCAGGAAGGGAAGAATGTCGCCTTCCGCAACATTCAGAATCACATTCTCCGCTATGAAGATCAATATTACTATTACTTCAAAATGCGTGAGAAGCAGTTTGAAATCCTTGAGCGGGTTATGCCGTTTGTCTCTAAAATTACGTATTCGGTTCCGCAGGGGGAAACGCTCGCTGATTTCCTGTCCGAGCTGAGCGGCGCGGTCAGTCCCGCGAATCGGGTCCCGTATTTCCAGGAAAAGCTGAGAGCGATTAAGCAATCATTTCAAGAGACGGATCTTCCGGCGACACGGGAGGAATTCGAAGTGCGCTCGGCGCTGCTCTACATTATGTATGAAATGGAGCAATATTTGTATATTAAAGACCGTTTGTGGAACAAGGCGGATAAAAAGAAGCTCTGACTGAAATCCTAAGGAAAAAAAGATAGGATTGAAACAGATGAGAGTTCTAATCATTGCCTTGATCAGTTGTTTAATCTCTTCCCCGATTTGGCCGATCGGCGACAATCCGATGCAAGGAGATCCTTTTATTATTATCAACACGAACACGAACCAGCTTGCTTTTATTCAGGGGGGAGAGGTCAAAGAAGTGATGCCGGTCGCGAGCGGAAAACCGGGAGATCAAACGCCACTCGGTACCTTTACTGTCACAGTGAAGGCTCATACGCCGTATTACCGCAAAAAAAACATCCCGGGTGGCCACCCGAACAATCCGCTCGGGGCGAGGTGGATCGGCTTTGATGCGCTCGACACGAATGGCAGGGTGTACGGCATTCACGGCACAAACCGACCGGAATTGATTGGCAGAGCTGTGTCGGCCGGCTGTATCCGCCTGAGAAATGAAGCGGTGATCAAGCTGTTTGATGTGGTACCGCTCGGCACAAAGGTTCATATTACAAATGGCAGTCATTCGTTTGAGGAGATTGCCAAAGAGTTTGGCGCCATATGAAAAAAGCTGCTGAAAAAGTGAAAATCGTACTTTTTCAGCAGCTTCGACCAAAAGTTAGCCTTCAAGCAGTATGCGGACCCGTTACACTCTTAAAAGCCTGGAGAGGGCCCGGATTTCGTCTTCAGGCGAGTAGCGGACGAAGCAATGTCAACTGGAAAACATGCTCCCCAACCTGACAGTTTGACAAAGCTTTCTATTGAAAGGAAAGATTCATGCTTCTATCGCTGCTTTTTCTTATTAGAAAAAGGAGATGCCCATCAGGACGGAACCAAGAACCATAGTGGCTATCATAATGTAAATAATCGTCTTGCGAAATTTGCGTGGCATTGTGCACCCTCCTCTAAATCATACGTTCTTTTATTTTACTGTGTTCTGCTTTTGAGGACAAGGGGGAGAGAAAAATAAGCGGCGAAGAAGGATTTTTTGGTAAAATAGACGAAGTAAGGGAGAAGACAAAAGGGTTTGGGGGGAGCAGCATGAATGAAAAGTCACCAAAAAAAATTGATCATATTGGCATTGCCGTTTCTTCAATTGAAGAAGTGCTTCCGTTTTATGTAGGGAGTCTTAAGCTGCGTTTGTTGGGAATCGAAGAAGTACCTGCTCAAGGGGTGAAGGTCGCCTTTCTGGGTGTCGGGGAATCGAAAATTGAATTGCTTGAACCTCTTTCAAGTGAAAGTCCGATTGCCAAGTTCATTGAGAAGCGCGGCGAAGGACTGCATCATGTCGCCCTCGGTGTCACCGATATTAGAAAGAGAATTAAAGATATTCAGGAAAACGGCGTGGAAATGATCAATCATGACCCGGTTCCCGGAGCCGGCGGAGCGCAGGTCGCTTTTTTGCATCCGCGCTCCGCACGCGGTGTGCTGTTTGAATTCTGCGAAAAAGAGGAAGGAGCAGTTCCAAAGGGGTGATTTTCACCTTTTCGGGACTACTCCGAAGCAACTAAATCATTTGTTTACATACTGGAGGAAAATCATGATAAATGAACAACGATTAGTCGAAGAATTTCTGGAGCTTGTCCAAATTGATTCAGAAACGAAGCACGAACAAAAAATTGCGCCAATCTTAAAGGAGAAGTTCGAGAAACTCGGGGTAAATGTAATTGAAGATGATGCGGCGAAGAAAACCGGTCATGGCGCAGGCAATTTAATTTGCACCTTGCCTGGGGTAAAAGGAATCGAGACCATCTATTTCACCTCGCATATGGACACGGTCGTACCGGGTAACGGGGTTAAACCGTCAATTAAAGACGGCTATGTCATCACGGATGGGACAACAATTTTAGGTGCCGATGACAAAGCAGGGATCGCCGCGATGCTTGAAGCGATACGCGTCCTAAAGGAAGAGCGGATCGAACATGGCACGATCCAGTTTATTATCACGGTCGGGGAAGAATCAGGTCTAGTCGGGGCGAAAGAGCTTGATCCGAGTTTGATCGAGGCATCCTACGGCTTTGCTCTGGACAGCGATGGTCCGGTCGGGAATATTATTGTCGCTGCA
Source organism: Halalkalibacter oceani (assembly GCF_023715705.1). Lineage (GTDB taxonomy): Bacteria > Bacillota > Bacilli > Bacillales > Bacillaceae_D > Halalkalibacter > Halalkalibacter oceani_A. The sequence goes on along the minus strand of NZ_JAMBOS010000012.1, from coordinate 14,534 downwards.
CCGACACAAGCTAAAGTAAAAGCGATCATCCACGGTAAAACGGCTCACGCCGGAGTCGCCCCGGAAAAAGGCGTTTCCGCGATTACAGTAGCCGCAAAGGCCGTCTCGAAAATGCCGCTCGGCCGGATTGACGAAGAAACGACGGCGAACATTGGCCGTTTTGAAGGTGGAACGCAAACGAATATCGTCTGTGATCATGTTGAAATTCTCGCCGAAGCGCGCTCCCTCATTAAGGAAAAGATGGAGGCACAGGTGGCAAAGATGAAAGCAGCCTTTGAGGCAACTGCCGCCGAGATGGGGGCACGGGCCGAGGTGGAAATTGACATCATGTATCCGGGCTTCAAGCTTGGCGACGGTGATGAGGTTGTGGAAGTCGCGAAAAGAGCGATGGCAGCGATTGACCGCCAGCCGGAGCTGCTGCAGAGCGGCGGCGGAAGTGATGCCAATATCATCGCAGGGCATGGTATCCCGACGGTTAATCTTGCTGTCGGCTATGAAGAGATTCATACAAAAAATGAACGAATGCCAATTGCTGAACTGACTAAGCTTTCTGAAGCGGTTGTGGCGATCATTCAGGAAGTAGCGAAGGGGAAGAAGTAACATTGGGGAAGTTTTGAGCGTCGAAGAATAGTTCCCGTTTCAAGGAGACGGTTACGCTCATTGCGCAGAGGCGGGGCAAAAGGGTCAATAACCTTTTGCCCCGCCTTTTTAAAGAGTAAAGGTAAAAATGTTCCGGCTGACAAGAAAAGTCGTCCATAGGCTTTTTTAATGGTAATACGTTTGGATTTCAGGAGGGCTTGCTTGACCAAACTCCATGCTTTCAAGAATATACTCTTCGGAGTCGCCGGTAATGGCTGCAATTTCCGCTATTGTCGGTGATTTTTTGTGTTTTTTACGCGCTATCCGCTGGACAAACTGAATCTGCTTGAACGAGAGGTAGAAGGACTCCTGTTTTTGTTTGCTTATATGCATAAAAGCAGCCTCCAATCTACAGGAAGGAAAGACTTCTCCTGTATGTTCACCATAACGAAATCCTCTCCATCTTTCAACCAACCTTATTCCTAAATCGAACATTCTTTCGTATAATAGAGGTGGACATATGGAAGGATATTGTCGGAGTGATGGAAGCTGAAGTGTTGCTGCAGTCTTAGAGCGGAGAGGAAGACCATCTCCGTAACAGCCGCAAACAACTACCCGCAATCGTCTGATTCGGGTTATGTTATCAAAAATGTCATAAAATAATGGGAAAGGAGGAAAAACAGATGAAGCCGGTTCGTTTAATCTTTCATCTTGATATGAACAGTTTTTTTGCCTCAGTGGAAATCGCACATGATAAGAAGCTGAAAGGAAAGCCGGTCGCGATTGCCGGCAACCCGAAGGAACGGAAAGGCATTATCGTGACGAGCAGCTACGAAGCGAGGGCAAAAGGGGTCAAAACAACGATGCCGATTTGGCAGGCGAAAAAGCTCTGTCCATCGTTAATTATCCTGCCGGCCAACCGAGAGCGGATCCGCCTGGCCTCCCAAAGAATGTTCGCCATTTTGGCGAGCTATACACCGCTAGTTCAACAGGTGTCCGTCGATGAGGGCTATTTGGATCTTACTCATTACTTAGGCCGGATTCATCCTGTGGTGCTCGCCGGGCAAATTCAGGCAAGAATTGCCGAGGAACTTGATTTGCCATGCAGCATCGGAATTGCGCCGAACAAATTTCTGGCGAAAATGGCGAGCGATATGAAAAAGCCGAACGGCATCACCGTACTGCGTAAACGTGATATTGAAAAAAAGCTTTGGCCGCTTGCGATTAGCGAGATGCACGGCATTGGCAAACGGACAATTGAAAAATGGCAGCGCCAGGGAATTTTAACGATTGGCGATCTGGCCAAGGCTGATCCATTGCTGGTAAAGCAGAAATTTGGCGAGCGCGGTCTTGTCTTGCGGGAACGGGCCAACGGACATGACGACAGACCGGTCGATCCCGATGCCTATGAGGAATTTAAATCGGTCGGACATTCAACTACGTTACGCGCTGATACACGAAATGAGCAAATCATTTTTCAAACACTTGCTGAGCTGGCGGCCAAGGTTCAAAAACGATTGAAGCAAAAAGGAGTGATGGCGCGGGGCGTTCAGCTGACGATCCGTTATCACGACTGGAAAATGGTGACCCGCAGTCAGAAAGTGCTAAATCCGATAAGAGAGCAAGCGGACATACTTCGGCAGGCAACTTCTTTGTTTAAAAAGGCATGGACGCAGGAGCCGGTGCGTCTACTCGGAATAAGCACATACGATTTGATTGAGCAGCAATATGCGTATAAACAGCTTGACCTCTTTTCTTATGAAAAAGAGCAGAAAGAGGAGCAGCTGCTCGAAACGATCAATGACATAAAAGCCAAGTTTGGTGATCATGCTGTCCAAAAAGGCTGGCTGCAAAATAGAGGCACGGAAAAGTAAACAATCAGCTGAAAAAAACCGATAAGAAAGTAAGGACTTTTTTACAAGCCAGGAGCGTGAACCGTATGCAAATACAACAATACACCCAAGCCGTCAGCCAGACACAGGAGCGGCCGGTACAGCTTAGAGAAGGCGATGTGTACCGGGCAACGATTAAGGAGCGGAAAGGAAAGGACGAGGCTGTGCTCTCGATCAGGGGACGAGAGGTTGTCGCAAGATTTGAAGGAGGTGTTCCTGCCGGAGAGCGGACGACGATTCAAGTAGTCGACCCCGCAGGTGAGTCGATTCAGGTAAAAGCACTTGGCAACAGTGACAGGAAGCTTCCCGCCGGTGAACAGGGAAGCGCAGCTCGCCAGCAAGAGCTGACTCAAACTTTGCGACAGCTCGGCGTCAGCCAGCCTACATCCGAGCTTAGACAGGCAGCGGCGATGCTGATGGACAAGGGCGTCCCGCTTTCCAGGGAAGCTGTCGCCGATTTGCAGCGTTTTCTCCAGCAAGGAAAGCCGGAACAAAGACTGCAAACGGTCCAGGCATTGGCGAGCAAACGGCTCGATGTGACATCCTCTCACCTGAACGCTGTTCACGAGGCGCTTCACGGTCGTCCGCTCAACCAGGTGCTGACCGATTTGGCAAGGGAGCTGGACCCGGACTTCAAGGCCCGGCCGGTGCAAAGGGAGCAGTTGGACCGCCAGCAGCCGCCAGCTCGCGAGGTTAGACAGGAAGTGCAGCGGATGACAACGGTGGAACGGGCAGCGGCCCATATCGAACGCCAGCTGCTACCATCTGTCACGAGTGAGCAGGCAAGGACGCTTTCAACTGCGATTGAACATGCCCGCACAGACGCGGCCCGCGGCCAGGAAAGAGAAGGAATCACGCGGTTGGTAAGGGCGCTGGAGCAGATCGAGCGTCCGGTATTACCGTCACAGGGGGAGCGCCCAGTTCAGGCAGAGCGTCCACAGCCGTCAGCGCCATCACCTGCCCGGACAGCGGAAGTAGAGCAGGTGCGTCAGGCAGTGGAGCGGGCGCCGAGTGTCGAGCGGGCGGCACAGCAAATAGAAAGCCGCTTAATCCGCTCTCAGGCGTTGAGCGCTGAGCAAACAAGAGATGTGACACGTGCGATCGAGCAGGCGAGAGCAGACGCGGCCCGCAGCCAGGAGAGAGAAGGAATCACGCGGCTGGTGAGAGCGCTGGAGCAGATCGAGCGTCCGGCATCACCATCGCAGGGGGAGCGCCCAGTTCAGGCAGAGCGTCCACAGCCGTCAGCGCCATCACCTGCCCGGACAGCGGAAGTAGAGCAGGTGCGTCAGGCAGTGGAGCGGGCGCCGAGTGTCGAGCGGGCGGCGCAACAAATAGAAAGCCGCTTAATCCGCTCTCAGGCGTTGAGCGCTGAGCAAACAAGAGAGGTAACACGTGCGATCGAGCAGGCGAGAGCAGACGCGGCCCGTGGCCAGGAAAGAGAAGGAATCACGCGGCTGGTGAGAGCGCTGGAGCAGATTGAGCGTCCGGCATCACCATCGTCACAGGGGGAGCGTCCCCAGTCGCCAGCAGCGGCACCTGCCCGGACGGTGGAAGTAGAGCAGGTGCGCCAGGCAGTGGAGCGGGCGCCGAGTGTCGAGCGGGCTGCTGAGCGATTGCAGGACTTCGCCCAAAAAGCACCGTTAGATCGCGAAGGTCGGCGAACTGTAGATCGAGCTATTGCTGAAGCAAAGCATCTTGATCGAATCGCGGCAGAACGAATTCTGCAAACATTACAACAGTCCGGTCAAGCGAATTCGCAGCAAAATCAAAGTAAGCTGATTCAGGAGATGCGCACAACTCTCGTCCGGGAAGGCGTCACAGAATCATTCCGAGATCAGTTGCAGGCTGTGCTGAAGCAGGCCGGATCGCGTCCGGAGTCAGCCGATCAGCTGCAGCGGGCTGTGCTGCAATCAGAGCAGCTTCAGGCAGTGGCAAAAGAGCGCCTTCTTGCTTCTTTGGCAAGAATCGAGCAAACGCTGCCGGCGCTTGCTGGTACTCAGCCACAGCAGCAAGCATTACCGCTTGAGGAAGCCATTCGGCAGGCGGAAACGACGTTGCAACGGGAGCCTGTGTTAGCGCGGGCGATTCAGCAAGCTCAAGCATTGCTCAGTGAACAGGCGCTTCCGCCGGAGCTGAGCCGGCAAGTGAATGAAAGACTGGAGGCGGCGCGGGCATTTGAAGAGCAGGGCCGGGAATTAAGAGCGCGACAAGAGCTTGCGTCACTTATTGAGCAGGTGAAAGCAGGCAGTCCGAGGGCAGAAGCTGTGCAGCAGACTGCTGAAAGCAATACATATGTGCAAAATGAGCAGTTTCAAACGAGCGTGGAAATGGCCAGCAAATCAATTGCAGTGACGACGATTACCGAGAAGCTGGCGCAAATGACAGCTGAATTTAAAGCGTTACAGCGCGATGTTACCCGGCAGCTTGATGTTGTATCCCGGCAAATCGAGCAGTTCCGCAATCAGGCCCAGCAGCAGGCAAAGCCGTTGCTTGAAACGACGATCAAAAAGCTCGATCATGCCATTTTGCGCAGTGAAATGATGCAGTTTGCTGATATGAAGACAGAACGCCAGCTTATGCAGGCCAGCAGTCAGCTTCATGAAGCGAAAAAACTGCTTGTCAAAGGGCAGCACCAGGAAGCGAACCGGATTGTCAAAGAGGTGACGCAGCTTGTCGAACGGCTCAATTTCAAACCCTCTGACACAAAGGTGAAGCACTACACGGCCGCGAGCGAGCAGGCGTTACGTGACGCTCAGCTTCCGGGGAGAAGTATGCCGCAACAGCTTGGGGAAATCGCCCGCGGACCGATGCAGGAAGGCTCCCCGCGCGCGATGTTCGAGATGATTCGCAGCCTTGGTCTAAATCGTGACAGCGAGCTTGCCCAGCAGCTTGCTTCCGCCCGGGATCAACAGCTGCCGGATGATCAGCGCAATTTAAAAACAACGCTGCTTCAGCTGGCACGCGGGGAAGAAGAGGGAGCCCGTGTCCAGCAGCTCGCAAACCAGGCGTTAAACAACTTGACCGGTCAGCAGCTGTTAAGCCGTTCCGATCAGCAAGGCAATTTGCAAAGCATGTTTTTTCAGCTTCCTCTTTTACTGGAGGAAAAGGTTCAGAATTTGCAAGTGTTTGTCAACTCGCGCAATGAGGGCGAGCAGGTTGATTGGGAGAACTGCAGCCTTTATTTTCTGATGGAAACGCCGAAAATGGGTGAAATCGGCATTGTTGTGTCGGCTACAGAACGGCAATTATCTGTAACATTAAAAAATGATCAGGCTGACTTTCAAAGAAAGATGGAACCGCTTGTCGAGGCGGCGGTGGAAAAACTGTCGGAGATCGGATATTCAATCAATGGAATAAAATATGCGCAGCTGTCAACGGCAGAGCAGGCGGAAAAAGAGGATACGGAAACACGCCAGCAGCCGATATTTACCGAGAAAGGATTTGATTTTAAAATATGATCGTTTCGAGGCATTTCAACCAAAAACAACGCAGGCAGATCAATGGCCCAACCGCTGCGGTCATCCGTTATGACGAGGAGAGCGATGCGCCGAAGGTTGTCGCACACGGCAAGGGCCAAGTCGCCAATCAAATTATCGAGCTGGCCAAGCAGAATCACATTCATATGCAGGAGGATCCGGGGCTTGTCGAAAACCTGCTTGATATGGATTTGGGGGACAATATCCCGCCCCAGCTTTATTCAGTGATGGCGGAGATTTTGCTTTTGATTGAAGAGATGGAGAAATCATATTAACGATTCATTTATGTAAGAAACATGGCGGCATAAACTTTTTTTATGACAATCTATTAAACAATTGGTACGAGCTTCCGATAATAAAAGTAGAAGCAGACAGATGGAGGTGAAGCCTTAGCCATGTTTCTGACAAATGAAGCACTTCATCAAAAGACACCGCAGGAAATCACGGCTCTTCTTTATGAAGCATTGCTGCTTAATTTAGAAGATGCAGCTACATATATTAAGGATAAAAGCTATATTGACGCCAATGAAAAACTGCAAAAAGCTAGCGACATTATCCATCGGCTCGGAGCCGGGATAAACTATGAAGCCGGCATTATCGCCGATCAGCTGGAGCAGCTTTATAATTACATAGCGGATAAACTTGTTGAAGCCAACTTTAAAAAAGATAAAGCGATGATTGACGAAGTCATTGCTGTGCTTAAGCCAATTATGGAATCATGGAATCAAGCGATGAAATCAAATCGCGATGTCCAATCAAAAGCTGTAAAGCAAAAAGTTAATGTCTATGAAAATCATTCAATTTACGATAATTAATTAATAGAGGAAGGGCGTTGTTTTCATGAAAATTAATAATAATATTCAAGCATTAAATGCATACCGCAACTTAAATAAAAACCAGTTCCAAACATCAAAAAACCTGGAGAAGCTTGCCTCAGGGATGCGTATCAACCGCGCTGCTGATGATGCGGCCGGGCTTGCCATCTCTGAAAAAATGCGCTCACAGATCCGCGGTCTGAAAATGGCGGAACGGAACGCGATGGACGGAATTTCGTTAATGCAGACAGCAGAAGGCGCTCTTCAGGAAGTGCATGCCATTCTGCAACGGATGCGTGAACTCGCGGTCCAGGGTGCCAATGATACAAACACTGAATATGACCGTCAGCAAATCCAAAAAGAGGTCGAGCAGCTCAAGCTTGAAGTCGACAGCATCTCTGAAAAAACAGAATTTAACACTCGTAAATTGCTAAACGGCTCCAGTGCAGTATTGGCTTCAATCAGTGAGGATACAGATAATGGTGCAAACGTAATTGGAATGCCGAAAGTCATTGATCCACGTTTACAATCAGGGGTTTATCATGTCAAGGTGGAAGGTAGTACAGAAGTCGTAACGTTGAATCAAGTAGGAGCTGGAATTGCCGACGAAGATAATATTTCATTGGATGAAGACCTAGGAGAGGGTGATGACTTCTATCCGCAAGCGTTTGGTGAATACACGATTAATGTTAGAAGCTTCTTAGCGAATGACCCTGACCCGGATGACCCGGCTAGTGATATTCAATACAGTGCAACAATTCAAGTCGTTGGTCCAAATGGCTTACCGCTTGAAGAACGTTCAGTCCCGGTACACAGTAGTAGTGTGACTCCTAATAATGAATTCTCAATTGGCGGACTCTCCATTAACACAGCAAATATCCGTGAAGCCGGTACAATCAAAGTCTCGATTGAGCAAAAGGCAACGTTTTCTGTCTACCGTGGTGAAGATACAGCCGATGAGAATAAAATTGCTGCTGAAAAAACAATCACAACTAGAAACGGTGTAATTACCCATGGCGGTATTGAATTTTCATTTGACAATTCAATTGCTGACGATGAAACAAAGTTCTCCATCACCAACAACGCCCTCGCTTTCCAAATCGGGCCGAACACGAATCAAAATGTAATGATTGATGTTCCGCGTCTTGATGTTGTAACACTTGGTATTGAAGAGGTGGACGTGACATCGCAGAAAGGGGCGAATGAAGCGATCTTTATCCTTGATAATGCGATTAATGTTCTTTCCGACGTGCGCGCTAAGCTTGGGGCAACGCAAAACCGAATGGAGCATACAGTCAATAATCTCCAAGTGACGCATGAGAACTTAACGGCGTCTGAGTCACGGATTCGCGATGCGGATATGGCGCTTGAGATGACGGAGTTTACCCGTAATAATATTTTGAACCAGTCGGCGACAGCGATGCTCGCTCAGGCGAATCAGTTGCCGCAAGGTGTTCTTCAGCTGCTGCAATAAGCTAAACAGCGGTTTTGAAAAGGAAATTCGATATGAAAGGAGCTGTTCCACTTGGACTTTGGGACAGCTCCTTTTTCAAAGAGAAGAGAGAGGGCCTTGCTCATTACAGGAATGCTCGTTACAGGTTTCGGAGAGAAACGTGTTGAGAAAAAGTGCCTTTGTTATGGTACACTGAAAAGACAAGATTATCGAGTAAAGAGGTGCGCATGATATGGACGTACAGCGAGTCGGTAAAACCGGCCTACAGCGGACAGGAACAAAAACTACCGGACCTGAAGCAAAGGTGTCCTTCAGTGAAGTGATTGGAAAGCAGCGCGATGAGAAAGCGTATGAACGTCTCTCCAAGCTGATGGAAAAAATCGATGATCAGGGAAGGGTGCTGGCAGAATCGAGAACGGTTGGCGAGCTGCGCAAATATAAACAGCTGGTGAAAGATTTTATGGAAGACGCGGTTTCGTTAGGACTGAGTCTTGAAGAACGACGGGGCTTTAACAGACGGGGACGGACGAAGATTTATAAAATTGTTCAGGAAGTGGACCGGAAGCTACTCGATTTAACAGATGCCGTGCTTGAAAAGCAGAAAAAAGGACTTGATATTCTAAATATGGTCGGCGAAATCAAAGGCTTGCTTGTTAATATTTATGCCTAGTTCGCCATTGTTTGCGATCCAACATGAAAAGCTGGACCCGATTTACAGGGTGCGGCTTTTTATTATGGAGAAGCTTTTATTATGTATAGTTGCTGGATAGGAAAGAATGGTATAACGGTTGAGGTGAACCGGAAAAACTATAATATAATTCAGTATTCTTTAGTTTAATTAATTGTCATTCATATTTTCATTATAAAAAGAGGAAGGTGATTTTATAGATAAATACTTCGAATTCATGTTAATCCACATGAAGATAACATAATTTTAACTAAAGGAAAGCGGGGGTTTGAATCAAGGAGTTTGTCTCTTATTCTACTGCTACAAATATCTATGCTATTTGATAAGGAGAGAAAAATGTTAAAAAAGAAAAACGAACTTATGTTGTATTTTGCCGCATTTGTCACGTTATTATCGTTTGTTGTTCATTTCCTCCATCGGGAGATCGGCTGGTTGGACACCTATTTGTTGCTATCGCCGTTTCATGACAGCCAAACAGCTCAGTTAACGTTTCTATTAAATGGGTTGTTGCTTATTCCGCTTCTACTGCTGCTTGCAGCGGTATTCGTTTATCGCAAAGACCGGTCTCACCCGGCTTTACCGTGGCTGATCATGCTTTCTTTGACGTTTGGCAGCATTTCGCTCGTTGCTGGCGGGGACGGAATGGTTGAATATCATTTTTCTATTTTTATGGTTGTGGCCAGCTTGGCTTACTTTGAAAATAGTAAAATCATTGTTGCCAGCACACTTATTTTTGCCCTGCAACATTTGGCTGGGTATTTCACCATTCCTGAATTAATCTGTGGGACGGATCATTACCCGTTTACATTATTGATGATTCACGCCTGTTTCCTCGTCTTGACAAGCCTTGTTACAATTGTGCAGCTAATGGCGCGCAATCATTATTATCGGATTGTCAATGAGAATGAACGAAAACAAAAAAATATGCTGCAAAGCTTAATTGAGCATATTTCAAAAATGTCGAAAGAGCTTTTAAACAATGTCGATGGACTGGAGAAGGGTGCCAAAGAGTCGACAACGGCTTCTCATTATATTATGGAATCAATGGTTGAAATGGTTGCCGGGGCTGATAATCAGGTAAAAGAAGCACAAAAGAGCAGTTTAATTGTGGGAAATATTGCAAATGATATCGACAATATCATTACCCAGGCAAAACACGCGGTTACATCCTCTGAACATACGGTAAGTCAAGCGAACCGCGGGAAAAGCAGCATGGTGGAGACGGTGAATACAATGGAGCAGGTTTCCTTCGCTGTGCAGAAGATCGAACAGGAAACGGAAAAGATGACGAAGCGGTCCGTCGACATACAGGAGATGCTGCTGCTCATCCAAAGCATCGCCAATCAAACGAATTTATTAGCGTTAAACGCCTCGATTGAAGCCGCCCGCGCGGGTAAGGAAGGACAAGGCTTTGCTGTTGTCGCGAGTGAGGTGCGAAAATTAGCCGATCAATCCCGCGGCTATGCAGAGCAAATTGTAACGACCATTACTGAATTGGTTGATGGGATGAAAAGTATGAGCGAGTATACAGAGTTGGGCCGAAAGCAGGCAGTACGTGGTGTGGACCAGGTCAAGCAAACAGGTGAATTACTAGAGACGATCGTGACCAATATTGAGCAAGTATCAAACGAAACGAGCACCTCCTATCATTTAGCCGCAAAAATTGGCGAGAAAATCAGTGAAATACAGCACTCCTTACAGCAGATGGAAAGCATCGCCCTGGAAAACAAAGCAGGCACTGAAAGCATTTCCTCTTCTTCGGATCAACAGCTGACTAATTTTGAGCAGGTCAATGACATTACGGCCGGCATTCAGCAGTTAACCGCCTCACTTACCAAGCAGATTGAAAAAGTGAGAACAGATATGCAGCAAGGCGAACAGAATAATGTCGGTAATGAAAGAGAGCAATGATGGAAGGGGAGAAGATTGATGAAACGTGAGCAAAATGATATTTTTTGAAAATGATAATTTATTCAGAATCTAATCATATTATCAAGCTAACAGCCAAATGATTTCCAATACTGGAAATGTGAATAATCTGAAGGAGGTTGAGATGAATTGCTCAGTCATTTTACTACAGAGGAAGCAGCGGGTTTTCAGGCGTATACAAGACTTACGGTTACCGCTCATGTAAAAGCAAAACGAGAGGGAGCAGACTTGCCTTACAAGCAGGCGCCGATCAGTTTCAAAGACTTCTTAGAAATGATAGACAAGGATGTCGTCGGAAATCATTTCTTGTCGAGGGAAATTGATCAATGGCAGCAAGAACATAGCGATCTGCAGAAGCGTATGGGCGGTGATCCTCAACGGGAAAAAGCAGCCTTGGGCTATCTTGAAAAAGCCTACCATCTAGGAATTGTCGACAAGTCAGGGCATTTGTACACAGCAAAAGCTTAATTTATAAATGACCGGGATAAAAGCCGCAGGACACTCCAAAAAGCTAGAAGAGAATTGATTCTACCTTTTGGGTTCCTGCGGCTTATGTATTTATAAAAAGAAGCGCTTTACATCATAACATCCTCCACAGCTCTGCGCGGACTTGGCAGAGGTGTTTTCAGCGGGTAGCCCAGTCGGAAAAGAAAAATACCATCCCAGCCAGGCGGGGTTAATTTGGATCGTTCTGCATGAAAGAAAGAAGTCTTCTTTAATGCCTGTTCCCGGTCGCTCATTTCATTTAATTGATTAAGGGGATGCATCCCTAATCCTTCCTTTGTGCCAAATAAATGAATCCGTTGCCAGACGCGCCCTGCCCGAACGGGCTGCTGCGGAACGGCTGCATTTCGAACAGAAAGCAGCCCGTAAGCAGCGGCGGTTGCCGTATGTCTATCTCTCGTGGCGTTCAGCCAAAACTGGTCATTCCTCTCTCGCGACAATGGCGGTAGCATCTTCCCAATTGCGCGAATAAAGAAGGATTCGCCCTGAGCATCTAATGTAATTCCGTCACGACTCTGTTGGACATCTTGCCAGCTATCCTTAAACCAGCGATTGCTTGCGATGCTCATTTCTTCATCGGCAATAATCGCTTCTGTCGATTGAACGATTAGGTCGCTGATCTTCTTTTTATCCTCAGTTGATGAAAACCAGCGCAAATCAACATTCTTTTCCTCCAGTGTAAGGTGTTCCATTTCTTGATAAAGCTGAGCGGGAATCGGACGATCGCCGTCATATACGCCACGATTTGTGTGGCGGTGAAAAATATAAGAAAAGAGCGGGGCAGGTGTGACATAAGCTTGTTCGAGGTGAACACGGGCGATGCAGAGTGGCTCCATTGAGAGAGGAGTGTATTGCAGGCGGGCAGAAAAGCCATTTTCAGCGGCGGCTTGCATCATGTTCTCAATCGCGCAGCCGAGCCCGATAAACATTTCCCGCTTGAAAGGATCAAAGGCACCGAGATGTCTGCTTTCGTCGGCATAAATATCAATATAATCGTCAGTTACTTTAAATAGCCAAGGTTGAGTATTATGTGGATTAGAGGCGAGAACGGCAGCCTGAATGAGCTTGAGCTGATCAGGAAAGGCACCATTGTCCTGCTTTTCCCACGGCTCAAAAGCTGACCCTCTTCCTGCCTGAAAGACACCCTGATCAACTGCCCGCCAGATGGACCCGCCCCAAATCATAACGATTAGGAACGCTCCTGTCTTTTTCAAAAAGTTTCTTCTTGAAAGTTTATCCTCCAGTTTTACGTTCATTCCGCGCCTCCTAATTCTGCTGGAAATAAGGGGTAAAGACGGTAAAGATAAGGTCGATGCCTTCCTCAAGCAGTTCTTCTGTTATGCCTTCTATTCCACTCGACTCAAGAAACATCAGCCAGTAATTACTGATCATCCAACTGATTTTCAGCAGGGCGTCCAACTGACCTTTTACAGTATCATGCAAGACACCGAGATCGATTAATTGCTGAAGAAATGCTCTTTGCTGCTGCATTCGTTCCTGTTGAATCTGACTATGTCTGGACTTTAAGTCCGGATCGTTTTTCATTAGAACGATCAATTCCCTGTAAAAAAACCGATACTTCCATTCCAGTTCAAAGCTGCTTTTCAACAAAGATCTCAACTCTTGGAAAGAAAGCTCATTTTGCTGTTTTGTGATTGACCAAAGGAGATGAAAATCGGCAACCATCCTTTCAAAAATCGCCCTGATAATTTCTTCTTTATTTTGAAAATGGTAGTACAGATTGCCGGGGCTGATCCCGATTTCCTTTGCAATATGGTTGGTGGATACTTCACCAGTGCTATTTACATTGAACAGTTCAATTGCGGCATCAATGATTCTCTCTTTCGTATTTTTAGCCAAGCGACCTCCTCCTTTTTAGAGTAAATACTCTAATTAAGAGTTTAGAGTATTTACTCTAAAAAATCAAGCGGCTTTATGCTGATCGCTACAGTTTAAACGGCGGGTTATATTCCAATGTCCCGAAAGCAGCCCGCCTCTTCCAAAGCTAAAGCGGGGGAACGGTTAGCGAAGCGGCTGATGCAGGAAGGAACTCTTGACACCTGGTGATATAATCAATCAAGTAATGTTTTCCAGTGAGAGTGATCTCTCCTGCTATCATGAAAAAAGTAGGTGCCTGAATGAAGATTGATAAACCTAAACTGCCCCGTGAGTTGCCAGTAGGAAAGTTTGAAGATATTTATAACGAGGAAGATCCTCATCTGCATGGATTGGAAGTGGAAAAGTCATGTTTTGATCATGAAACCATTGACCGGGTTCAATTGTATGGAATGGTGATAAAGAACTCTACTTTTCAGCATACGCAGTTTCGTCATATCGACATAACCGACGTTCATTTCGAAAATTGTGACCTCTCAAATGCGGATTTAAGTAATGCGAGCATTCATCGGGTAACCTTCAGCAACTGTAAGCTGTTAGGAGTTCAGCTTGCAGAAAGCCGATTCGGGAATGTTTTGTTTGATCATTGCTTGCTGTCGATGTGTAATTTTGGCGAGTCGAAAATGGAAAAACTCCACTTTAAAGACTCCAATCTAACCAACGCCGATTTTTATCATTGCACGATGAAAAAGACGGTTTACGAGCAATGTAACATTGATGGCGTCAGTTTTGATCGGACTGCATTAAACGGAATCGACATTAGCAGCTCTGACTTTCAATCGTTAACTGTTTCACCGGAGGAGTTGAGAGGATGTATTGTTTCCGAAAGGCAGGCTCTTTCGTTTGCGGCGATGCTTGGATTGGACATCAAATAAACAGTGATTGAATCGCGTTTCCGTACCGTGTATGATGGAAGTAAATAGTTGGAATAATTAGGAAAAAATTCAGGAGAGGTGGGACATGACTTGGTTCATCGGGATCGCTCTTGCACTTTTGGCCATTATTTGGCTTGCGATGGAGGTCGCCACGTCCGGGGACAGCGGAAAAGGGATTCGTTCCTATGTAACATCATTTAAGAAGAGCCTGCTTTTTGTGATTCCCTTGTTCGCCATCGGAGGCGTGATTTATTACATGTTTTTCTAATGAAAAAACTGCTGTAGAGGCTGGACAAAAGGTAAAAAAAACTTAGACGGCACAACTAACACAATGGTTTAGTTGTGCCTTAACCATTTGGTTTCAAGATTGTTTAAATATTCATTTGGTGCCTTCTTGAACCTTCTTTGTTTTGTATGTGTGTAAATA
>NZ_JAMBOS010000127.1 GCF_023715705.1 Halalkalibacter oceani | reverse complement strand
ATCAATCTATATCGGGGAAGATCGCAATGGCTCCGTGCGCTACTCGTCTAGAGTGGAGAACCCCACTCCTCTCTAGACTTTTAAAACCTGTAGCGACTCCGCACATTGCTTTGCCCAGTCCCCAAAAGCAGGGGACATGGGCTTGATTCCTTCAAAACTAGATCATGATTGTACAAGTATCAAGAATTGCTTGGATAAGTCCTCGACCGATTAGTATCTGTCAGCTCCACGTGTCGCCACGCTTCCACACCAGAC
>NZ_JAMBOS010000126.1 GCF_023715705.1 Halalkalibacter oceani | reverse complement strand
CATTCAGTTGGGCACTCTAAGGTGACTGCCGGTGACAAACCGGAGGAAGGTGGGGATGACGTCAAATCATCATGCCCCTTATGACCTGGGCTACACACGTGCTACAATGGATGGTACAAAGGGCAGCAAAGCCGTGAGGTGGAGCCAATCCCATAAAGCCATTCTCAGTTCGGATTGCAGGCTGCAACTCGCCTGCATGAAGCCGGAATTGCTAGTAATCGCGGATCAGCATGCCGCGGTGAATACGTTCCCGGG
>NZ_JAMBOS010000125.1 GCF_023715705.1 Halalkalibacter oceani | reverse complement strand
AGAGGATTCAATACTCTCTATCATACTTTGACAAAGAGAATCAAGCAGATCGAGGAAGCAAATGGTCGAAGGAATGGAGCGTAGTTCTCTACGTGACATGACCGAGATCCATGAAGCTGACGAAGAGTTGCGCCGATTATCTGCCGTCAATGGGTTCTTTGAAAACTAGATCATGATAACAAGTAAGTTCATCGGAGTCTTGTTCACATAACAACAAGATGAGATCGAACGAACGTCAAGAATTCTAAGGCAATG
>NZ_JAMBOS010000124.1 GCF_023715705.1 Halalkalibacter oceani | reverse complement strand
GCATTTTGCGTTCTGTTCATACAACAATGGCAAATGGTATTCCAGTCAAAGTTGTATTTGTTCAAAACCGAAACAAAAAGAGTGAATGGCTGGCGATTCTTAGCACTGATTGTACGCTTTCTGAACACGAAATCGTCCGTCTCTATGGAATGCGTTGGGATATTGAGATCTTCTTTAAAACGACCAAATCCTTATTACGTCTTCAAAAAGAGTTCCAAGGTATGTCCTATGATTTACTCATTAGTCATACAACGA
>NZ_JAMBOS010000123.1 GCF_023715705.1 Halalkalibacter oceani | reverse complement strand
CTCCTTGCGTCGCTTTCTCGTCGCAAAGCTGCATGCAGTACCACAGTGACGTTTCTCATGACGGGAACGAAGTCAGTTGCTTTGTTCAGTTTTGAGAGTACTCATGCTCAAATCAAGGTTATTGATATTCGTTTTAAACGAAGTCAGTTGCTTGTTTGATTTGCAGAGTTTTTTGCTCTCGCAAGCTAATTGGATAGTTTCATTGAATGGTGGGGGCCTGTAGCTCAGCTGGTTAGAGCGCACGCCTGATAAGCG
>NZ_JAMBOS010000122.1 GCF_023715705.1 Halalkalibacter oceani | reverse complement strand
CGGGATGACGTCAGTGGATCCAGCGGCGAACGGGTGAGTAACACGTGGGCAACCTGCCCCTCAGACTGGGATAACATCGAGAAATCGGTGCTAATACCGGATAATTTTCGGGATCGCATGATCCCGTCATAAAAGATGGCTTCGGCTATCACTGGGGGATGGGCCCGCGGCGCATTAGCTAGTTGGTGAGGTAGAGGCTCACCAAGGCGACGATGCGTAGCCGACCTGAGAGGGTGATCGGCCACACTGGGACTG
>NZ_JAMBOS010000121.1 GCF_023715705.1 Halalkalibacter oceani | reverse complement strand
GCAAGTAAGGACCATACTTGATATCTGATTGCCAGAGTTGGTTGCGATGTCGTTTCTGAAACCTTCGGGCGGCTACTCCTGTCTGGGAATAGAGTCTCATTTGTCGTGTACTGTAACCCTTTTCCGTTAGTTTTTCCTGAAGGGTTGACCTTTTGATTTGTCCTGGTTCAGCCAGCCCTTCCCATTCAAGAATCTGTATAATTTGAGCTACGCTCCGGCTCGGCACTTCCTTACGTAGAAGAATCGCCTGGTCTA
>NZ_JAMBOS010000120.1 GCF_023715705.1 Halalkalibacter oceani | reverse complement strand
GGCTTGACGCTGGAAAAGTGAAGGAATTAAGGAGCCAGATAGCTAAGGCCAATGGCCTTTCAGAAAGAACCATCAGACGATATTTGGCTCAATTTCGGGATGGTGGGTTTGGGGGATTGAAGCCTCAGTCGAGAAATGTTGCTCGAAAGTCAGAAGCTATCCCTCCTAATCTATTAGACCAGGCGATTCTTCTACGTAAGGAAGTGCCGAGCCGGAGCGTAGCTCAAATTATACAGATTCTTGAATGGGAAGGGC
>NZ_JAMBOS010000119.1 GCF_023715705.1 Halalkalibacter oceani | reverse complement strand
GACAATGAATGCAGAACGGGTGTGTAGCCAAAAATTAATATTTACGATAGGCCGGACAATTCTTGTCAGCCACCCATTGGCATCTCCTGCCAAGCGTCCTATCCTTTGAAGTGCAGCCCCTGAATCTCTGGACGTGTAATCCAGGGGGGTATTCTCCTGGTTGGTTCTGATCATGATGGAAGTCAAACAGCCAATCCAATAATCCACAAATTCTAGAAACCAGCCATGCCATCTCGAAAGAGTGGAATCATCAGC
>NZ_JAMBOS010000118.1 GCF_023715705.1 Halalkalibacter oceani | reverse complement strand
CTAGCTGGAATTGGATATCAATTCTTTGACGTATGGCTGTGTATGACTGTAAGCGTAGTCGGTCCCACAATTCACTTTGACCGACAAGGATAAGCGCCATTGGACTTAGCGAATCCATTTTAAAGTTCAGAAGAAAACGGACCTCTTCAAGCATTTCCCGATCCAGAAGGTGAGCTTCATCCACTACGACTACTGGTTGTAGTCCTCGTATGCCTTTCATTAATTCAATCTCACGATGAAGTTGCCGTTTTGCAT
>NZ_JAMBOS010000011.1 GCF_023715705.1 Halalkalibacter oceani | reverse complement strand
CTGAGACTCATCCGGATTTAATCTATTCTTTGTACGCATAAATAAACACCAACCAATATAGTTTATACGTCTATTATAACGCACTTTTGCGATTGGTGTTGTTTATTCCGTCTAAGAAAAAAAACAATCTCTTCTATCGAATATGAGCTATTGATTGCATATATTGATAGGATTTGGCAGGAGGGTGAGTCTAAATGATCTCTTTTTATACCGAAAGAAACGCCCCAGGCGAGAAATCAGGCGAAAAAAGAGATCTCAAGCTTTTGCCGAGATCTCTGTGTGATGTGACCGGCGATTAGCCGTTAATGATTTCTCCTCCATTGACATGCAGCACTTGTCCAGACACATAGGAGGAATCATCTGACGCTAAATATACGTAGCTCGGAGCAAGCTCCGCCGGTTGTCCGGGACGTCCCATCGGGCTGTCGGTGCCGAATTTCGTTACCTCGCTGGCAGGGAAGGAAGCCGGGATTAATGGCGTCCAAATCGGACCTGGAGCAACGGCATTAACGCGGATCCCTTTTGAGACAAGGTTTTCGGAGAGTGAACGGGTCAAGGCGACGATCGCTCCTTTCGTTGCCGAATAATCCATCAGTACCGGCATGCCGCGGTAGGCGGTAATCGAAGCGGTGTTGATGATCGTGCTGCCCTTTTTTAAATGAGGCATCGCCGCTTTAATGAAATGAAAAATCGAGAAAATATTTGTCTTAAACGTACGCTCCATTTGCGCGGTGCTTATATCTTCGATTTTTTCCTGAAAGTGCTGCTCCGCCGCGTTGTTAATCAGACAATCGAGTTTGCCGAATCGCTCGATTGTCTGCTTGACAGCCTGCTGACAAAATTGCTCATCGCCCACATCTCCGGCTATCAGCAGACAGGAGCGTCCATAGCCCTCGACGGCAGCTTTTGTCTGGTTCGCATCCTCGTGTTCATCAAGATAAACAATTGCCACGTCTGCTCCTTCCTTGGCGCAAGCAATTGCGGCAGCTCGCCCGATTCCACTGTCTCCGCCAGTCAGAAGGATAACTTTATTCAGCAGCTTCCTGCTGCCTTGATAGTTCGGGTCATCGTAAATCGGAGCCGGAGTCATCTGATGCTCGAATCCCGGCTGCCGCTCCTGCTCCTGAGCTGGCTGCCCCTTCTGTTGCAAACTGTGAACTTTATTATATTCCATTCCTCATCACTCCTCTTCATCTCTACCTTTAGAATGTCTTATAAGAGGATAAATAACCGAAAATAAAAGAGATAAACGTAGCCGATCAAAAAAGGGTGAACTTCCCTTTTTTGATCGGCGAAAAGCCAGCGGAGCCGTTGCCGGATTTTAAAGGTCAGGCCGAGTGGGTTTGTCGACCTGACCGAGCAACGAGCAGAGCGGGTTAAAAGGGTGAACTTCCCTTTTTTGATCGGCGAAAAGCGAGCGGAGCCGTTGCCGGGTTTTAAAGGTCAGGCCGAGTGGGTTTGTCGACCTGACCGAGCAACGAGCAGAGCGGGTTAAAAGGGTGAACTTCCCTTTTTTGATCGGCGAAAAGCCAGCGGAGCCGTTGCCGGATTTTAAAGGTCAGGCCGAGTGGGTTTGTCGACCTGACCGAGCAACGAGCAGAGCGGGTTAAAAAGGGTGAACTTCCCTTTTTTGATCGGCGAAAAGCCAGCGGAGCCGTCACGGACTTGTGGCGAGTGCAGCCGTTGTCAGGGTGGCCACTGCCTTTTTCAAGCGACTTACTTAACTACTACCTATTATTGCACTCTGCACGTTTACACAGTAAAATAACACAAATTAGGGAGGCTGATACAGATGATTCGATATCCATTTTTAAACGAGGGGGCAACAATTGGCGTAACAGCGCCCTCCTCTGGCGTAAAAGCCGAATTACATCAGTTGCTCAGGCTTTCTTTCGAGCGTCTGGAGGCACAAGGGTTCCATGTTGTCAGTGGAGAAACGATCTGGACTCAAAATAAGGCAAAGTCTTCTCCTGCTATCGTACGTGCTAATGAATTGAACAAAATGATGAGAGATGAGCAGATCGGGATGATCATCCCGCCATGGGGTGGTGAACTTTTGATCGAAATTCTTGAACATCTTGATTTTGCTCATTTCAAAAGCAAATGGGTACTAGGGTATTCGGATACGAGTACCCTGCTGCTGGCCATAACAGTAAAAACAGGGATTGCTACTGCTCACGGAGCCAATCTTGTTGATTTACGGGGAGAGTTTTCAGATGAGACAACTGCCAAGTGGAAAGCCGCCTTAGCAACTAAGACAGGTGGATCAATCATCCAATATTCATCAGAAACATATCAAAAGGAATGGAACCATTCTGCTCCTTCGCCTTGTGTCTTTCATCTAACAGAACAAACATATTGGAAAGCTGTTCCCGATGCAGATGTCACCATACAGGGGCGTTTGCTTGGTGGATGTGTCGATGTGATCAGACATTTGATTGGAACACCATTTGGTGATGTCCCACAATTTCAAAGAAGGTCTCTTCATAATGAGCCGATTTTATGGTATTTGGAGAATTGCGAGCTGTCGACAACCGATTTACGCAGATCGCTCGTGCAAATGAAATTAGCAGGCTGGTTTGACAATTGTTCGGGGCTTCTTTTTGGCAGAAGCCCCGCCAATCAACCTGTTGACAATTATACAGTGAAAGATATGTATCGTGAGCTTCATGAGGAGTTACAAGTGCCGATTATTTATGATATTGATTGCGGCCATATGCCACCGCAACTGACTTTTATTAACGGCGCGTACGCTGAAGTTAAAGTGAAAGACGGAAAAGCAGTGGTCAAGCAATCTTTTAAACAGTAATTATGCTTTTCTGTTAATGTAAAAGCCCGTTGTGAGAAGTAGTGTCTCACAACGGGCTTGTGTCGAGTGCAGGGATTCAATAAGTTGTTTTCCAAAAGGAACGGATTACGCAGCTGTCCTACTGAAATCGTTGCCTGCACGGCGATGGGCCAAAAGGATCTTTCGGGCATACCAACAGGCAGTGATAAGCGTAATTGCCCCGCCAATGAGCAAGGAAAGCTGATAAGGCAAGGCAAAGCCTTCAGGAGCATAGAAGACGTATGTGGAAACGACGCCGGTCATAAAGAGAGCAGGTACGCCGCATAGCCAGTGCCATTTTCCATGCTGCAGCAAATACATCGCCCCTGTCCAAAGCATGACTGTCGCGACAAGCTGATTCGTCGCTCCGACATAGCGCCAGAGAAAGGAATAATCAATCGTTGCCAGAAAGACCGTTGGAATCGCCACAGGAATCAAAGCGAGCAGGATGCCCTTCTTGCCACGTACTTTTGCGAACTTGCCAAGCAGCTCAGCGAGCATCATTCGTGATGAACGCAGGGCGGTATCTCCAGTTGTAATAGGCAATATAATGACCCCGAGAACAGCCAGGATTCCGCCTAATGTGCCGAGAAGGCTTGTCGAAATTTCATTTACGACCCCGCTTGGTCCACCAACAGCCAACGCTTCCTGGAGGCCGCCGGTATTGCCAAAGAACGTCATTCCGGCAGCGGCCCAGATTAACGCGATCACGCCTTCGAGCACCATCGCGCCATAAAAGACTTTTCGCCCGTCTGATTCACGCTTTAATGTTCGGGCAATAATCGGGCTCTGTGTACTGTGAAAGCCGGAAATAGCGCCACAGGAAATTGTCACCATCAGCAGCGGCCAGATCGGCAGCTCTTCGGGGTGGAGGTTTTGCAGCGTCAGATTCGGGATCGAATGATCGGAAAACAGTAAAGCGCCTCCGATCGCCGCCGCCATAAACAGTAAAATCGCGCCGAGAATCGGGTAAATCCTGCCGATCACGCGATTGATTGGCAAAACAGCCGCAGCGATAAAATATAAAAAAATAACAGCTAACGCAACGGAAAATGACAGTGGTGTGATCTGGGCGATCAGCTGGGCCGGACCAGCCGTAAAAGCCGCCGCTACAAGAATCATCAGTACAATCGAGACGATATTAATAACGCGTCGCATCCCGTTTCCTAAATAGCGGCCGACAAGCGAAGGAAATTGAGCTCCGTTGTGACGCAAGGAAAGCATTCCTGAGAAGTAATCATGCACGGCGCCGGCAAACAGGCAGCCGATGACAATCCAGATAAAAGCGACAGGTCCGTATAAAGCGCCGGAGACAGCTCCGAAAATCGGACCTAATCCGGCGATATTTAGCAGTTGAATCAAGTTTCCCTTCCACCAGCTCATCGGAGCATAATCGACAGGGTCTTGATTTGTATAAGCAGGGGTAGGGGTCTGGTCATTAATGCCAAACACGCGTTCAACAACTTTAGAGTAAATGAGATACCCTACCACTAATAGAATAATAGAACCGAGAAACGTGACCATAATAGAATCCTCCAATTTTTCTGAAAAATGAACAGTAATAGTATTGTAACGATATCTGACAAACAGTGCAATGCTATTTCAGAAAAAAGAAAGGAGGACAAAAATAAAAACGCTTTCAAAAGGATAGAAGGCGTTTACATGGAAAATATTATATTAATAAAATAAAAACCACCCCGCCAGCAAAGCTTTATAGCTTTTAGGTGGAGTGGTTATTGAGTCATCATAAAAAGCAGCGGTCATCTTGCACGAAAGCGGTCAGGGAGACGGATTGTTCCCGTTCGCTATTGGGTGCAGACGTCACGCGCTGCCTGAGAATGTATCAAAGGAAACACCTCGATACATCCCATTCTGGGTAAGACTTATTCGTTTACTGCGTCTTTCAATTGCTTACCAGGCTTGAATGCTGGATTCTTTGTTGCAGGAATTTCAATTTCCTGTCCTGTTTGCGGATTGCGACCTTTACGAGCGGAGCGCTCACGTACTTCAAAGCTACCGAAGCCAACAAGCTGCACTTTGCCACCTTCAACAAGCGCGTTTGTGATGCTGTCGAATACTGCGTCTACTGCTTTTGAAGCATCCTTTTTAGAAAGGTCTGCCTGCTCAGAAACTGCATTAATTAGATCTGTTTTGTTCACGAAAAAAACTCCCTTTCATACCTTGTTTTGAAAAATACTCCTTACTGAATTAGAAGAAGTATTTATTCTTCGTTTTTTATAGCTTACTCTTATGTAAATAAACTATAAAGCGCCGCAACTAAATTTACTCATGAAAGCCTTGTAGTGTCAAGCCTTTGAATAGAAATTAAAGCATTTTAACCCATAATTTTCACGCTTTTTGACAATTGAGGATGTTTTTTGCGGTTATTTGAGCAGAAAAACGAGAATTAAATACCAAAAAATTCAAATTGCTAAACCGGATAATCACCAGCTTACCGGGGACGGGACTAGAAAGAATCTAGTTGTTTGTGATACAGTTTAGTATGATTTACATAACCCCGTAATAGAAAGTGGAGGACAATGTGAAGAAGCTATTTTATCGAGCATGTATTGAACTGACCAATCAACGACTATTATCGAGAATATTACGTGCATTTTCACGATCTAAAATAAGCCGCAGGCTGATCCCGTCCTTTGTTAAAACCTATCAGTTGAATGAGGAGGAAATGGGACGCCCGGTTTCTGAATACTCGCATCTGCATGACCTGTTTATCCGGACATTGAAGCCGGGAGCGCGCCCGATTGACCTTGATGCCAGAAGCGTGATTAGTCCTGTCGACGGAGCAGTTGCTCAGGTCGGCCAACTTGAGGAAAAGACGTGTTTTTATGTAAAGGGACAAAAGTATAATATCGTCGAAATGCTCGGCAGTCAGGAGGCGGCAGGGCGTTACCGCGACGGGATGTACATTATCCTGTATTTAAGCCCGAAGGATTATCATCGTATACATAGTCCTGTCGATGGTGTCGTCAGGAAGCAATGGTCGCTTGGGGGACGCTCCTACCCGGTGAATGAAGCGGGTTTGCGCTATGGCAGGCGTCCGCTTTCTCGAAATTACCGCATGATTACAGAGTTGCAGGTCGCAGACAAGCAGCTGGCAATCGTCAAGGTCGGGGCAATGAATATTAATACGATTGAATGGACTCATCAATCAACGGAGATAAAGAAAGGGGAGGAAATTGCCTATTTTTCATTTGGCTCGACGGTCGTTCTTTTGGCGGAAAAGGGCTTACTCGTCCCGGATAGCGTGGCTGACATCGGCAGCATTCAAATGGGCGCTAGGCTGGCCATGAAGGAGGAAAAGGAACGATGAGACTGTTAACCCATGTCGCGCAACGAATCGTCAATGAAGTCAACCAGGTCCTTTCAGAAGAAGTGATTGTCATGAATCGGGAGGGGACGATCATCGCCGCCAGCGACCGGAGCCGGATCGGCTCCTTTCATCAGGGCGGAAAAGAAGTGATCACAACGGAACAGAAGTTGCTCATAACGGAAAAAGAAACCGAGCGACTGCAAGGGGTAAAGGTCGGACTGAATTTGCCGATCCGTTTCCAGCAAAAAGTGATTGGCGCTGTTGGGATTACCGGCTCTAAGTCGGGTGCAGCTTTGCATGGGGAGCTGATCCAGCGGCTGACAGAACTAATCA
Source organism: Halalkalibacter oceani (assembly GCF_023715705.1). Taxonomy (GTDB): domain Bacteria; phylum Bacillota; class Bacilli; order Bacillales; family Bacillaceae_D; genus Halalkalibacter; species Halalkalibacter oceani_A. The sequence goes on along the minus strand of NZ_JAMBOS010000011.1, from coordinate 101,009 downwards.
TTGAAGAGGCCTACGCTGCGGAGAAGCTTGATTCTGAGCTGCGCGGACTGGAAACATTTGTCTATGAGTGGCTGCATACGGAGACGGTGACAGCCGAGCTGCAGGACCGCGGCTATATTCTCGGTATTGAAATGAGTGAGGCGCGCTACTGTGTGCTGCTACAGCTGTGGCAGCAGCAGGAGGAAGCAATGGAGCCCGGCGTTGAAATTGATGTGCTGGAAACGATTCGCTCTGTTTTTCCGAATGAACAAAAGGATGTGCTTGTCCGCTGGGGGAGGGGGAGGTTTGCCTTGCTTGCTTCCGCCAAACAGCATAGCCGTCACGGTCTCGCGCAGGAGCTGTTAACCTTATCGCGCAAAATAAAGGAAAAATACCATCTCGGCTTGCGGGCTGGGATCAGTAGACAGCAGCCTGACCCGTTGCAGATGAATCTTGCTTACCGTGAAGCCCAGCAGGCACTCGCGGTCAAAAAGGCGGAAGAGCCGATTATTTTCTATGATACGTTTATCCTTGAGGTCGTGCTCGCCGAAGCAAAGCCTGAAACAAGGCAGCACATCATCGACAAAGCACTTGGGCAGCTCCAGGGGGAAACGGAACTGATCGAGACGTTGCAGGCATACTTTACTCATCAGCTCTCGATTAAGGAAACGGCGACCGCCTTGCATATTCATATCAATACCCTTCATTACAGGCTGAAACGCATTCAGGAGCTGTCTGGCTGTCAGCTGAAGGAAACGAAGGATCTCGTGGCGCTTTTTATCGCATTATGGTATTTCAAGGAACAGTCATTTAGATAAGAATACAATGAAATGTTTAGTAACCGCTTTATTTTTGTGTTTTCGAACATAGAAGGAGCGGTTTTTTTCCTTTATAATACATGTATAAACACTCAAGCTGTTTTGCTTGATTGAGGGAGAGTGAAAGAATGCTGCAGGAAGAAGTGAAACAGAAGCTGATTGACATTGTCGGGGAAACGAATGTGCTCGATTCAGAGGAGGATCTTGTCGTTTATTCCTATGATGCTACGCCAAATTTTCAGGCGATGCCGGATGCGGTTGTGAAGCCGCGGGATAAATATGAAATTCAGAAGATTGTGAAAGTCTGTAATGAACATAAAGTGCCGATCGTGCCGCGGGGATCGGGAACGAATCTTTGCGCCGGCACCTGTCCACTTGAAGGCGGAATTGTTCTGTTGTTCACTTATATGAACAATATTTTGGAAATTGATGAGGATAATTTGACGGTCACGGTTCAGCCGGGCGTGATAACGCTGAATTTAATTGAAGCGGTGGAGGAGAAGGGACTTTTTTACCCGCCGGATCCCAGCTCAATGAAAATTTCAACGATTGGCGGAAATATTAACGAAAATTCAGGTGGACTGCGTGGGCTGAAATATGGCGTGACACGTGATTATGTCATGGGTCTGGAGTTTGTTCTGCCAAACGGCGAGCTGATCCGCACTGGAGGAAAGCTGGCGAAGGACGTTGCCGGCTATGACTTTACTCGTCTGATGGTCGGTGCTGAAGGCACACTGGGAATCATCACGGAGGCGACGCTGAAGCTTATTCCGATTCCGGAGACGAAGAAGACGATGCTCGCTCTGTTCGACAGCCTGGAGGGGGCCGGAGAAGCCGTTTCGGCGATCATTTCGAATAAGATTATTCCGGCCACGCTTGAGTTTCTTGATCAGGGGACGTTGGAAGTCGTCGAGGAGTTCGCCAAGATCGGCCTGCCGACCAATGTCGGGGCGGTGCTGTTAATTGAGCAGGATGGACCACTCGAGGTCGTAGAGCGCGATATTGAACGGATTGTTGCGATCTGTGAGCAGTCTCACGCCCTATCGGTTCAGGTCGCGCAAACACCGGAGGAAGGAATGGCCCTTACGACGGCGCGGCGTTCTGCGCTATCCGCCCTTGCCCGCAAGAAGCCGACGACAATTCTTGAGGATGCGACTGTGCCACGCTCGAAGGTGGCGGAGATGGTCAGAGCGATCAATGAGATTGCCGAGAAGTATCAGGTGGAAATCTGTACGTTCGGACATGCCGGAGACGGCAATCTTCATCCAACCTGTATGACCGATGCCCGCAATGAAGAGGAGATTCACCGGGTCGAAGAAGCCTTTGCCGAAATATTTGCCAAGGCGATTGCGCTTGGCGGAACGATTACGGGTGAGCATGGAGTCGGCGTCATGAAATCACCATATCTGGCCTGGAAGCTCGGAGAGGAAGGCGTGGAGGCAATGAAGACGCTGAAGCTTGCTTTTGATCCGAATAATATTATGAATCCTGGAAAAATGTTCGCCAAGGAGACAAAGAAACGGGTGGTGGTGCAACGATGACGACGAAGCAGGAGGAAACGGTAAAAGCGTTTCAGGAGCGGATGGACTATGATGAACTGATGAATTGTATGAGATGCGGCTTTTGTTTACCGTCTTGTCCAACCTATGGAGAAACCGATCAAAATGAAGCGGCTTCCCCACGTGGTAGGATTGCCCTGATGAAGGCCGTTGTCGATGGCAAGAAGGCCCCTGACGAGGATTTTGAACGTCAGCTTAATCTATGTCTCGGTTGCCGCGCTTGTGAGCCAGCGTGCCCGTCAGGCGTGAAATACGGCCATCTGCTTGAAGAGGCGCGCGATATTTTAAATGAGCATAAAAAGCACAGCCTGCCCGCCAAGGTGCTGCGTAAAACGGTATTTGATGGTCTGTTCCCTCACCAAAACCGGATGCGTACGGTGAACAATATGCTCTGGCTCTATCAAAAAAGCGGGCTGCAAAAGGTGGTCAGAGGTTCTAAGCTGTTGAACATCATGCCGGGGGAAATGGCGACGATGGAAAGGGTGCTGCCTGAAATCGCCTCGCCAAAAGAATTGAAAAATCGTCCGCATCATGTCAAGCCGGCCGGAACGGTGAAAAAGAAGGTCGCATTCTTTTCGGGCTGTCTAATGGACACGATGTTTATGAAAACCAATGATTCGACGTTATATTTGCTGGAGAAAGCAGGTTGTGAAGTTGTCATTCCGCAGTCGCAAAATTGCTGCGGTGCGCTGCACGCTCATTCCGGTGAAAAGGAAACGGCGAAGGAGCTGGCGAAAAAGAATATTCGCGCCTTTGAAGAAGAACAAGTCGATTATATTATTTCCAATGCAGGCGGCTGCGGTGCGCTGCTAGTGGAATATGATCATTTGCTTGGCGATGATCCGGAATGGAAGGAAAGAGCGCGGCATTTTGCTGAAAAGGTGAAAGATATTTCGGCGGTTTTACTAGAGCTTGGTCTGCCGGCGATGAAGCTGCCTGAGCAGGTCGTCACGTACCAGGATTCCTGTCATTTGCGCAATGTGATGGGAGGAGGGGCTTCACCGCGGGCGCTTTTAAAGCAAATTGAGGGCGTCACCTTCCGGGAAATGAAGGAAGCCGACCGCTGCTGCGGCTCAGCAGGGATCTACAACATTGTCCAGCCGGAGATGTCGATGCAAATCATCGACCATAAAATGGTTCATGCCAAGGCGACAGAAGCGACGACAATCGTCACGGCCAATCCGGGTTGTCTGCTGCAAATGAAGGTCGGAATTGAACGTGAAGGGCTGTCAGACAGCGTCAAAGCGGTCCATATCGTTGATTTGCTTGCTGACGCGGTTAAAGAAGCGGAAAAGGCAGAAGCTGTAGCTGATAACAGCTGAACATAAGGTAAGCGAAAAGCAAAGAGGCTGGGATAAAAGGTAGTTTTTTTACCTTTTGCCCAGCCTCTAAGCAATGAGCGGAACGGCCACGATCTTTTAAAGCCCGTTGTGAGTGGGTTCCTCACAACGGGCTTGTGGCGTGTGAAGCCATTGCCAGTAGGACAATAGCTAGTGTTGTCTCAAGCTCTTGACACGAAGCGAAATTTTATTGTGTCTGCTTCACTTTCTGCTCATACATTTCTTTTAAATCATCATTCGACTCCGGGTCTGCAAGAGGAACTCCCGTCTTGTAAGCGGAACGTCCAATTAACAGTCCGGCTATGGGAGCTGTCAAGAAAACGAACAGAATCGTTAACAAGAATTTACTGATAAATTCTCCATGAACGAGGAGAAAGAAAAGGAATGTTGCAATCATGATGGACACGACGCCGAGCGTTGCACTTTTTGTCGCAGCATGGGTTCTGGCGTAAACATCTTTAAACCGGATTAGCCCGATTGAAGCGAGCAGGCTGAGAAAGCCCCCAATTACGACGAAAAAGCTGACAATGATTTCAATCGCGTTCAAAAACAACACCCCTCTCAATAAATTTAGATAAAGCTACCGTTCCGATGAAGCCGAGAATCGCAATGACGAGAAGCACTTCTGAATAAGCGAGTGTATCTTGTAAAATCATCACGATCCCGATAAAGCCGATCAGATTGATGCCAAAGGAGTCGAGGGCGACGATTCTGTCCGGGATCGTCGGCCCGATAATCGTCCGGATAAAACAGACGAATAAGGAAAGCGACATAATAACGAGCACAACATACAGGATTGTTTGAAACATTATTTCGTCACCTCCATAATCGCACGCTCAAACGTTTGATGAATCTGTTTAATCATCGCTTCCTTGTCTGGCACATGGAGGGCATGGATGTAAATATATTTGTTATCATCGGAAAAATCCATCGACAGCGTACCTGGTGTCAGTGAAATAAGCGCGGCCAGCAGTGTCAATTCCCAATCTGTTTTGAGCCTGGTCGGCACCGCGATAATACCTGACTGAATATCCATCTTCGGACTGAGCACAATTTTAATAACATCGATATTCGCTAACAGAAGTTCCTTGATAAACAGGACAATCAACTTCAATACAGCCCAGACACGGAAAAAATAGAAATCAAATTTCAAGAATCGCCTCAATACGTAGAGGATGAGGATCCCGATGACATAACCGATGATAAAGTTATTTCCTGTAAAGCTGTTTGACAGGGACATCCAGATGAGCGCGATGACAATATTTAAGATGATTTGAAAGGCCATAGCAACTACTCCTTAAGAACAGATTCGATATAAATCGATGGGTCTAGGATTTGTTCAGCAACTTGCAGTGAATAGACGAAAATAGGCTCTGCGGCAAAGCCGAGAATGATCGTCAATGCTACAAGTGGAACGATCGGTAAAAGAAGTGTACCAACTTTGAACTTGGCCTGCTCTTCCGTATGCTTTTGCTCTCCCCAGAATGCATAGTTGAAAATTTTGATCATGGAGAACAAGGTCAAAAGACCGACAGCAAGGGCTACAATTGCAATAATATAATTTCCTTCCTCGAAGCCCGCGACAATGATTGGAAACTTACTAAAAAATCCACTTAAAGGCGGGATTCCGGCAAGGGAAATTGCAGTAATAAAGAACAGCCATGCCAGATATGGATGAGTTTTCAATAAGCCGCCCATCTTCTTTAAATCTGTTGTGCCGGTGATTCGCTCCGTGGCGCCTGCAAACAGGAATAAGGCTGATTTAACGATAATGTGGTGAGAAATATAGTAAATCGCACCAGCGACGGCAAGCTGCGAATAAATACCGAGCCCCATCACCATATATCCAACCTGACTAATGATGTGGTAGGAGAGAATCCGTTTAAAATCAAATTGGGCTACGGCGCCGAGTACACCAAACAGCATCGTAAAGCCGGCAATAATCAGGATGAGCATATGGGTAAAATCAGGGTCATGGGTAAAGATTAACGTAAACGACCGGATAATCGCATAGATACCTACTTTTGTTAACAAGCCCCCAAATAAGGCCGCAATCGCTGCCGGCGGACCATAATATGAGCGTGGAAGCCAGAAGTATAGCGGGAACAAGCCACCCTTCATCGCAAATACAACGAAAAAGAGTACGGCGATAACATTTAAGATGCCAACTTGTTCAAGCTCTGCCACACGTTCGGCAATGTGAGCCATGTTTAATGTCCCTGTTACGGAGTAAATGTAAGCTACTCCCACGAGGAAAAGAATCGAAGCAAAGATGTTGATAACAACATACTTAAATGACTCACGGAGCTGATATTTTGTTCCCCCTTGTACGATAAGAATATAGGAGGCGATCAGCATCACTTCAAAGAAGACAAACAGGTTAAACAAGTCGCCAGTCAGAAAGGCCCCGTTTACTCCCGCCAACAGGAAGAAATAAAACGGATAGAAGTAAAATTTCTCTCGCTCTGAGGAAATGGTCTGGAAAGCAAAGAACAGACAAACGACTCCGACTAGACTGGCTAAAATGACCATCATCGTCGCGAACATATCAGCGACAAGCACGATACCAAATGGTGCAGGCCAGTTCCCCATCTCAAGAACCGTGATACCTTCCTGATACACATATACCGCGAGATAAACCGCGACAAGCAGCATTGCAATCGTTGTAAATCCACTGATAACGCGCTGAAGCTTATGGCGTTTAGCGAACAGGATGAGAACCGTACCAACAATCAGTGGGATTAAAACCGGTAGTATGACTATGTTATTCATCAGCAGATCCCCTTAACTGGTCTAAATCATCTGTCTTATGTACTTTATAAGTCCGGTAACCTAGTACGAGCAAGAAAGATGTGACCCCAAAACTAATAACAATGGCTGTTAAAATAAGCGCCTGTGGCAATGGATCGGTGTAAGCCTCAGAATCGAGATTTAACAGCGGTGACGAGCCTCTTTGCAGACCTCCCATTGTCAACAGGAGCAAGTGAGCTCCATGTGACAAAATGACGAGACTGAGGATGACCCGTAATAAGCTTTTTGATAAAAGCAAGTAAGTCCCAACGGTGAAGAGGACACCGATTGCGACGATCATTAGAATCTCCATTACTTATCATCCTCCGCAATCGTTAAAATTATCGTTAACGCGATGCCGACGACAACGAGGTAAACGCCAAGGTCGAACGGAAGCGTTGTTGTCAAACCAGCCTCGCCTAAAATCGGCGCCGGGTAATACTCAAAGAAGTGAGTCAAAAACGGGTAGCCCAAAAGCATGGTCGATACACCTGTTCCAATCGCAATTAACAGGCCGACGGCGATAACGGTCGTAAAGTTAAAAGGAATGGCCGTCTTCATGCTTTTCATATCAAACCCGAGGTACATAAGGAGCAAGGCACTGGCTGTCATTAATCCTCCAATGAATCCTCCGCCGGGATTATTATGACCGGCGAAGAATAAAAAGATAGAGAAGGAGAGGATGATAAACGTCAGAATCCTTGTCATCGTATGGAGCATAACTTCATTTGATCTTACTTGTTTCATACATCTTCCCTCCCTGTAAATCGAAGCTTGATCAGAGCAACCACTCCAAGCGCGGCAATACCGAGAACGAGAATTTCAAGCAAAGTATCGAGACCACGGAAATCAACGAGAATGACGTTGACCATGTTGTAGCCACCGGCAAGCACTTTTGAGTTGGCGATATAATACTCTGATAATGATTCGAAATTCGCCTCGTGACCGAGGGCGAAGGAACTAAAGGCAATCGCCATCACGAGCCCGCCAACCCCGATCGAAATGAAGAAGTTAACGAGGTTGAAGCGCGGTTGGAATCGTTCTTTCCGCATTTCAGGCAAGTGATAGAATGCCAGCATAAACAGAACAACGGTTACGGTTTCGACAAGAAGCTGGGTTAAGGCGAGATCCGGCGCGCGGAAGACCACGAAAAATAGCGCAAGCAGGAACCCGACGACCCCGACAACGATAACGACGGTGATCCGGTTATTAATAAATGGAATGGCGATTGTCGCTGCGATAAAGACAATCGTCAGCACCCACATGTACGGATCGATCGCCGAAACATTGGCTGTGTCGATGACGAATGCATCATAACGGAACATCGCATAGCTGAAAACGACGATCATAAACACACACATGTAGACAAAATAATCACGAAGCAATCCTGTCATTTGCAGACGCGTCACAACCTGTGATCCTTTAATGACACCCTCAAGTCCGTTGTCATAAAACCAATTCAACGGATCGCGTTCTTTTAAATAGAAGGACATTTGTGCCCATTTTCTCATTGTCAACACAACGAGTGTACCGAAAAGGATGACCCCGATTGTCATAAACAACTCAAGGTTAAAACCGTGCCAATGGTAAATATCGACCTTAAAGACTTCGCCCTCGGCAAGCAGTGTTGGAAGAATGGCTTCCATTGCCGGATTGATTAACGTATAGGCGAGCAAGTTCGGAAATAAACCAAAGATTACGACGAGGGAACCGAGAATAATTGGGCTGATTAACATACCGATTGGAGCTTCGTGAACCTTGACGTCGTATTTTTCCGGCTTAAATGGTCCTGTAAAGGTTTTGAAAAAGAGAATCGCGCAATAAGCAAACGTGAAGATACTGGCAATCCAAGCAAGGACAGGAAAGAGAAGACCCCATGTCTGCATATTGAAAATATCTAATTCTGACGCATTTAAGACACCCGTAAAGAACATCTCTTTACTTAAGAAGCCGTTAAATGGCGGCAGCCCGGCCATGGAAGCAAGTCCAATTAAGGAAATCGTAAAGGTGATCGGCATGATCGTCATTAAGCCACCCAGATTACGAATATCACGAGTGCCGGTCTCATGATCGATAATCCCGGCCGTCATAAACAGGCTTCCTTTAAAGGTCGCATGGTTAATTAAATGGAAGATCGCCGCCAAAATGGCAATTGTATACATTTCCGTGTCAGTCCCGTCGCTGTAGTATAAGGAAGCAGAACCAAGACCGAGCAAACACATAATTAAGCCAAGCTGACTGACCGTAGAGAAGGCTAAAATCCCTTTCAGGTCTTTTTGCCTAACTGCTGAGATGGACCCCCAGCATAAGGTGACAATCCCGAACCCGGCAAGCAGCCAAAACCATTCAGGAGCTCCGCCGAAAACAGGCGTCAAGCGCGCGACTAAATAAATTCCGGCCTTGACCATTGTCGCCGAGTGAAGGTAGGCACTGACTGGAGTCGGTGCTTCCATCGCGTCAGGCAGCCAAATATGAAACGGAAACTGGGCCGACTTTGTAAACGCGCCGAGCAAAATTAACAGCATTGCCGGTAGGAAAAGCGCGCTCGCTGTGACAATATCGACATTGTCAATGATTTCACGAATGCTGAATGAGCCTGTGATGAGATAGAGCAGAATAAACCCGGCAAGCATCGAAAATCCGCCAAACACTGTAATCAGCATCGACTTTTGAGCACCGTATGTTGATTTCTTGCGATGGAACCAATAGCTGATCAGCAATGAGGAGGCTAAACTGGTAAGTTCCCAAAAGGTGTAAAGCACGATCAGGTTATCGGATAGGACGACCCCGAGCATCGCACCCATGAACATTAGCAAGTAAACATAAAAATTATGCAATTTTTCTTTATTTTTCGACAAATAATAAATGGAATAGAGGACAACCAGGGTTCCGATCCCGGTAATGAGCAGGGCAAACAGCAAGCTAAGCCCGTCTAAATACACATTAAAATGAATGCCGAGAGAAGGCACCCAAGGGACATTATGTGAAATCGTACCTCCATTAGAAGTGATGGGTAATTGCCGAATAAAATAAACAAACAAAACAAGTGGCAAGATTAAAACGAACCACCCGGTATGTATGGATCTTGCGTACTTATACAAAAACGGAATCAAAATAGCTAACAAAAATGGAGAGATTGTAGCCCAATGTAAAACCGTCAACTGACATACCTCCTTCAACGTCAAAAATAGAATGTAATGCAAGGCCCTCTTTCTCCATGACGGACTACTGAATAGAACCACCGTGAGAACTAAAACAAATTATAACCTAAATTCAATAGACATGCATCCTTCGTATCTGTTTGGCTTGGGATGTTTTTCATTCTAAGTTAAATATGTAGAAAAAGGACCAAAAAACCTAGATTTTTTTTCTGAATAGAGAAAATGTGAAGAAATTTTAACAGTTTAATGAACGAGTCCGGAATGGCAGCAGTGTATATTTTGTCATAAAACACGCCATGCTATGAGGAGAGAAGGAAAGAAAACTCTTCCAACTGGAGTGACGAACGAATGAGTAATAAAAAAAAGGGGACCGTTGCGGCCAGTATTTTTACGGTGCTGCTAGTAGCGGGCTGGGTCGCGAACGAATGGAATCAACGGTTAATCGATGAAAAGGGATTGGATCCTTCTAATCAGATATTAATCCAGGGTGGACAGGAAGTGGAGATCCCACAGGCCGTTCCGTTTAAACCACGGGAGTATATACGTATTGCCCCCCGTTAACGGAAACAGGGTGTGGGTGGATAAACTGTGTAGTACGGAAAGCAAAGACTCCGTACATGAATCAGGGGAGGTATCCCCAAAGCTGACGTCAGCTTTGGGGATACCTCCCCTTTTTAAGAGGACATTTTAATTTTATCGGTAAGGGAGCGCTTTACAATTTCCTGGTAAATTAACTCGATAAAGTCTTCGTTAAGTTCTAAATCAATCGCTTTGAAATATGTCTCAAGGAGTAATTCGTTTGAAAGGTTGTCCATTTGGATCCCGCTCAGGGTAGCTGGAGCAGGTTTCACCTCCTTATAAATAGATGTAGAAAACGGGTATATTTATTTACGTCATTTCATATGGTAGTAAGTTGTTCATATCCTTTGTACTTCCTATCCTACCATGAGTTGTAAAATAGAACAACTGTTCGATTTATCCACATATCAACGTGGATAACTTGTTGATTGCTTGTACATAAATTTCGAAAAGCTTGATAGAATCTACCTTTAAGCGGTGTATAAAGTTATCCACAGTGTTGAGCGTCATCTGATTTTGTCGAAAAATTTTTAACGTTATAAATTTGCTTGTGAATAAAAATAGGGATATCAATTGAAAATCTTGGACAGGACAGGTATAGTTAAAGTTTGATTAGAAGTCCGTGCAGAAAACAGTAAAGAGGTGTGTACGTTTGTTTACCAAGCTGCTTCCGAATCAATATGAAAAAAGCATTTACAATATTGACATGGATGCTTTGCGCAGAAAAGGCATCAAAGGAGTCATTACAGACCTTGATAATACATTGGTTGAATGGGACCGTCCTGACGCGACGCCAGAAGTACGAGCCTGGTTAAAGCAGCTGAGAGAAGCAGGAATGAAGGTGACGATTGTCTCGAATAATACGAGTAAGCGTGTAAAAGCGTTTGCGGAGCCGGAGGATATTGTGTTTATTCATGCGGCGCGTAAGCCGCAGCGGAGAGCGTTCCGGCAGGCATGTAAAGCAATGGAGCTGGCAAAGGATGAAGTTGTCGTGATCGGCGATCAAATTTTTACTGATGTATTGGGAGGCAACAGGGCCGGGCTGCATACGATTCTTGTCGTGCCGGTTTCGAGTTCTGACGGTTGGGCAACAAGGCTGAACAGAAGAATGGAACGGATTGTATTGAATTGGATGAAAAGACGCGGAATGATTCAGTGGGAGGATGAATAGATGGAAGAACGCCAAATGATATGCTCCGGTTGCGGAGTAGCAGTACAGACTGAGGACAAGGCAGGTTTGGGCTATGCACCGCCTTCTGCCCTAGAGCGCGACGTCCTTACATGTCAGCGCTGTTTTCGCTTGAAGCACTACAATGAGGTGCAGGATGTCGCTCTGACGGATGATGACTTTTTAAAAATATTGAATGGACTTGGTAAAACGGATGCACTGATCGTCAAGATTGTTGATATTTTTGATTTTACAGGAAGCTGGCTTCCGGGTCTGCATCGCTTTGTCGGCGGAAATCCGGTTCTTCTCGTCGGCAATAAAGTCGATTTGCTACCGAAGTCGTTAAACCAAAACCGGCTGGTGAACTGGATGAAAAAATCAGCGAAGGAGCTCGGGATGAAACCTGTTGACGTCATGCTGATGAGCGCGGGCAAAAATCAGGGCGTGGAAGAGGTGGCTGCTGCGATCGATGAATGGCGCGAAGGGAAAGATGTCTATGTTGTCGGTTGTACGAATGTCGGGAAATCAACGTTCATTAATCAAATCATTAAAGCGTTTGGCGGAGATTCCGGGCAACTGATCACGACTTCTTATTTTCCGGGGACGACCCTTGATATGATCGACATTCCGCTTGATGACGGGAGTACATTGTATGATACACCGGGGATTATTAACCATCATCAGATGGCGCATCATGTCGATAAGCAGGAGTTGAAGCTGATCACCCCGAAAAAAGAGATCAAACCGATCAACTTTCAGCTAAACGAGGGACAGACGTTATTTTTTGGCGGTCTGGCACGCTTTGATTTTCTGAAAGGCGAACGAACTTCTTTTACATGCTATTGTTCAAACGACCTTCATATACATCGTACGAAACAGGAAAAAGCGGACCAGCTCTATGAAGAGCATTTGGGAGAACTGTTGACACCGCCAGGGCCTGAAACAAAGGCGGATCTGCCGCCGCTCGTCAAGCACAGCTTTCGCGTGAAGGAAGAGAAGGTCGATATTGTTTTCTCCGGCCTTGGCTGGGTAACGGTGAATGGCACAAATGTCGTGCTTGAAGCCTATGCGCCAAAAGGCGTTGAGGTGTCGATCCGCGAGTCACTTATCTAACTATCAGGAAGAAGCGGGGGGAGAAAGATGGGGAAAGTCTTTGGGTTACTCGGACATCCGGTCGGTCATTCCATGTCGCCGTCTATCCATAATGACGCCTTTCGTTCATTAGAAATTGACGCGAATTACCATGCGTTTGATGTCAGCCCGGACAAGGTGAAAGAGGCGATTGAAGGAATCAGAGCGTTGGGCATTGCGGGCTGTAATGTCACCGTACCACATAAAGTGGCGGTCATCCCGCATTTAGATAAAATTGATGAAGAAGCTGCACAAATCGGGGCAGTCAATACGATTGTCAACGAGGATGGGTGCTTAATCGGCTATAATACGGATGGGCGCGGCTATGTCGAGTCGCTGCTCGAAGAAACGGAAAGCCTGGCAAAAAAACACGTGCTGATGATCGGAGCTGGGGGCGCAGCCCGCGGGGTGGTGACGGCACTATTGCGTGAAGGAATCGGCAAGCTGACGATGACAAACCGGACGCTCGAAAAGACAGAGCCGCTTCTTCAGCTGGCGCGCGAGTTCGCGACAGATGCTGAAGCGATTCACAAGCAGGAGGCGGAAGAGCGTCTAGCTGAATTTACTATTATCATTAACTCAACCTCAATTGGGATGAGTCCAAATGTCGAAGAAATTCCACTGTCGCTTGAACGAATTACGAGCGATCAGGTTGTCAGTGATTTAATTTATAATCCGTTGGAGACGAAACTATTGAAAGAAGCGGCAATGCGGGGAGCGAAAACGGTCAATGGTGTAGGAATGTTTGTCAATCAGGCCGCACTTTCGTTTCAGCATTGGACGAAGCAGCAGCCGGACCGGAACCGGATGAGGAATATTGTATTGGAAAAATTAGGAGGATAATTATGCTAACCGGAAAACAAAAGCGATTTTTGCGTTCAAAAGCGCACCATTTAAATCCGATTTTTCAAGTCGGGAAAGGCGGCGTCAATCAAAATATGAGCAAGCAGGTAGCCGAAGCGCTTGAAGCACGCGAGCTGCTTAAAGTGAGCATTTTGCAAAACTGTGAGGATGATAAGCAGGAGGTGGCCGACGCTCTAGCGAAAACAACGGGAGCCGAGGTCGTACAGATTATTGGTCATACGATCGTGCTTTATAAAGAATCAAAAGAACATAAAGAGCTGATTCTCCCTTCCTGAGAGGAGGCGTAAATGTGAAGAAAATCGGGCTGTTTGGCGGAACATTTAATCCGCCGCATCTTGGCCATATGCTATTCGCTCAGGAAGCGTGTTTAGCTTATGAGCTTGATGAACTGTGGTTCATTCCTGTTAATGTACCTCCTCATAAGGAAAGTGACGAATTGGCTTCAAACGACGACCGGATTACTATGCTGAAGAAGGTGACGGAGCGCCATAAGACCTTTTCCGTTTCCACGATTGAAGTGGAACGGGAAGGTCCTTCCTATACGGTTGATACGGTTAAGCTGTTAAAAAAGCAATACCCGGATGAGAAGTTTTATTTTCTAATCGGTGGCGATATGATTGATTATTTGCCGCACTGGCACCGGATTGATGAGCTGATGACACTGGTGACCTTTATCGGCACGAAGCGTCCTGGCTCAACGTCGGCTTCCGTTTATTCAGGGGCGGTCGAGCTATTGGATATGGTTCAGGTTGATTACTCCTCTACGATGATCCGGCAGCGGATTGCGGAAGGGAAGCCGATTACATATATGGTTCCTGATGAGGTTGAAAAATTTATAAAGGAAAGAGGATTGTATGAAGCGAGAAGAAGCCCTGCAACGGATTAAACCGCATTTAACGGAGCACCGTTATGTTCATACATTAGGGGTACTCGAGAGCGCGCTCATGCTCGCTGAACGCTACGGGGCCGATCAAAAAAAAGCGGAGCTGGCGGCGATTTTTCATGACTATGCTAAATTTCGCGATAAAAAGGAAATGAGAGCGCTCGTTCAGGAAAGACTATCTGATAAGAGTATTCTCGATTATGGGGATGAGCTTCTCCATGCCCCTTGTGGCGCTTATTATGTCGCGGAAGAAGTCGGGCTTATCGATGAAGAAGTCCTGAATGCGATTCGTTACCATACGACCGGACGGCCGGGGATGAGCCTGCTGGAAAAGATTATCTTTCTTGCTGATTATATTGAGCCGGGGCGGGTATTTAAAGGAGTAGAAGAAGTGCGTGAAATCGCGCAAAAGGATCTCGACAAAGCGATTGTCGCCGCGCTTGCCAATACGGTAAGCTTTTTGCTGAAACGCGGGCAGCTCGTTTACCCAAAAACGATCGATACGTATAATCACCTGATTGCCGAAGCAAAGAAAGCATAATGCTTCAATCATAAATTTTAAAATGAAAAAGGAGATGTGAGAGAATGAGTCATTCCCCCCTGCTATCCTTAGCGGTAAAAGCAATGGATGATAAGAAGGCAGAAAATATCGTTGCCCTGAATATGAAGGGTGTTTCCTTGATTGCCGATTATTTCGTCATATGTCACGGGAATTCTGACAAGCAGGTGCAAGCGATTGCCCACGAAATTAAAAAGGTCATGCAGGAGCATGATATCGATATTAAACGGCTGGAAGGCTATGATCAGGCGCGCTGGGTGCTGATCGATATCGGCGATGTCGTCGTCCATGTATTTCATAAGGATGAACGGTTATATTACAATTTGGAAAAACTGTGGGGCGACGCGCCGGTCATTGAATTAGAAGGAGTATTAGGATAATGGAGCTTAAGCCCGGATTTGTCGTAACATTAGAGGTCGTACGTCAGGCGCGCTTCGGCTTCTTTTTAAGCGATGGAAACATCGATGTTCTCCTTCATCAACGGGAAGCGAAGGAAGGCGTGCAGATTGGCGATAAAGTGGAGGTTTTTCTCTATCAGGATCATCAAGGTCGTCTGTCGGCGACGATGGAAGAGCCTTTGCTCAAGGTTGGAGAGATCGCCTGGCTTGAAGCGGTTTCAGTGCGAACAGGGCACGGCGTGTTTTTTCATAATGGGATCGCCCGTGATCTGTTTCTTTCGATGGATGAACTGCCATATGATCGTGAACGCTGGCCACAGCCCGGTGATAAGCTGCCGCTTTCTTTAACATGGGATAAAAAAGGGCGCTTAATGGCTCGGCTTGTCCGCGGAGAACCGATTGAAAAGATGGCGAAGCCGGCACCTGCCGAGATGCTGAAGCAGGAGGTTGGCGGATACGCCTACCACTTCCTTGACGAAGGTGTAAGGCTGTTTACCGATGAAGGCTATATCGCGTTTTTGCATCACGATGAAATGACTGTGGAGCCGCGGTACGGGGAATATGTACAGGCGCGTGTTATTTTTGTTCGTGAAGACGGCAAGCTGAATGTCACAGCGCGACCGTTGCGCTCGGAACGTCAGCAGGAGGATTCAGAACGGATCTATGATTATTTGGTTGAACGGGGAGGCTCCATGCCTTATTGGGACAAGACCCCGCCGGAGGATATCAAGGCGCGCTTTCAGATGAGCAAGGCGGCATTTAAACGAGCATTGGGAAAGCTGATGAAAGAAAACAAGATTGAACAGCGCGACGGCTGGACCTATACGAAGGAGCATCTATGAGCTATAAAGTATTTGCCGCGTTATATGATCAATTGATGCAGGAAGCCCCCTATGATGAGTGGCTGGCGTACGTAAAGCGGCAGCTTGATTCTGACAGCCTGGCGGGCAAAGCGGTCATGGACGTCGGCTGCGGCACGGGTGAGCTGCTCGTCCGTTTGGCGCTTGAAGGAGCCCGGGTTACAGGCGTCGACCTTTCCGCGGAAATGCTGGCAATCGCCAATGAAAAATGCGAAAAGACAGGTGTGCAGGTAACGCTGCTCGAGCAGTCGATGACGGAGCTGGCCGGTGATGAAAGCTATGATGTCATCACGATTTTCTGTGATTCGCTCAATTACCTTGAGCGGGAAAGTGATGTTCAGGCTACCTTTGAGGGTGTTTACAGCCGGCTCAAGCCTGGCGGACTGCTCTTATTTGATGTCCATTCCATTCATAAGATTGAAGAAGGGTATATCGGCCAAACGTTCGCTGACGATGAAGGGGAGATAGCCTATATTTGGACTGCCTTTCCTGGTGAATATCCTGCTAGCGTCGAACATGAACTGACCTTTTTCATCGAGGACCGCTCTCCCTACTACATCAAAAAAGAGGAGCTGCATAAGCAGCGGACTTTCGCGATCAGCCAATATGAAGCGTGGCTGACCGCTGCCGGCTTTACCGTAAAAAGGATCACGGCCGATTTCACTGAAGCGTCCCCGCATGAACGAAGTGAACGAATCTTTTTTTGTGCAAAAAAATAAAGGATTCTACAAAATGAATGGCGAAATTAAGGGGCAGATCAAACGGGTTTCCCCTTGATCTGCCCTTGAACCTTGAAGCAGCAGGCTGCGCGCAACGCTATTTATTGGCAAAGGCAGTCGAAAGCAGCTCCTTGTCTTCGGCATATTTTTCCTGTGTTTGCTGAAACAGATGATCAAACATCTGCCCCACTTCCTCTTCCAGCACTTTGATTCCCTCTCCCGTAATGCCACCTGGTACACACACCCTCTGTTGCAGCGACGGCAGGGTGAAATGTTCTTCCTCCAGTAATTTACCCATTCCAATTAACATGTTTGTCGCCAAAATCGTCGCATCTTCCCTCGAAATTTTTGTTTGCCGTACAGCCCCTTCGATAAACTGTTGAACCAAATAGCTGAAAAACGCCGGTCCGCAGCTGACGATATCAGATGAAACGCGGGTAATGTCCTCATCAATAAGCAGAGGCTCTGAAATCGAGCGCATTATTTGCGTGACAAGCCGGCGGTCTTCTTCCATACATCTTTCTCCAAAGCTTAAGAGCGAAGAACCGGTTAACGCCCGGTTTAAAATGCTCGGAATTGCACGTGCAACCTTGCAGTCCACCATATGCTCCAGTTCCCTGACGGCAATCGGACTCGTAATCGAAATGAGGATTTTTTCCGGTCGGCAGTGGGGTGCAAGCTGCCGCAGCAATTCGGGGAATTGTAACGGTTTGACACATAGAAATGTGACATCGGCCTGCTTGACGACAGCCATCCCATCTTCGACCACATTCAGATCCTGGAACCGAGCTTGAAGCGCTTCTGCCTTCTGCTTTGTCCGGTTCGTAATAATCAATTGTTCGGCTGCGATCCGGCCAGAGTCAATGAACGATTCGAGCAGAATGGTTCCCATGCTTCCTGTCCCTATTATCCCGATTTTCATGATGCCCCCTCCTTCATTCATTTTCACACGAACATCGTTATGACGAAGTGTATGAAGGAACAAGGCATATTATGTCATTTTTTCACACGGCAAGAAGGAGGTTTATCCCCTTTGGCGAGAGCGCCCCGAAGCAGCGCTGTTTACACGGAGCCGCCACCGACCGCTGAAACGCGATTATTTGCTGCGCTGAATGACGTCCTTGACCATCTCGACTGTGACGGTTTTTCTTGTCGGGAAGTGAAAGCGCGCCGCAGTTTGGTTCATTTCATTTGTAATCCGGTTGATTTCAGTTATGTTTATTTCCTGCCCCGCCTTTGCCGCGGTAAGGACATGTTCAATCGCTTGTTCCCGTTTCGCATCGAGTTCCCGGAATTGCTGTTGAGCCTGCCGGTGTCTCTTCACTTGTTCGCTAATTTGTAAATGGACGGCCATTTCATTTTCTCTCCTTTATTGCTTATTCTCACAAACGAACCCCCTTTAATTTCGAAAGGAGTGATTCCTGTGAAAATGCTAAAGCTTAATCGGCTACAGCTTGCCCTTGTTGGCTTAGTAGCTCTTTTAGTAAGTGTAGTCCTGTTTCAGCATTTTCGCAATGCTGAAATCGAGGAAGCGGCCCAGCCGGAGAATGGGTTTTTATTTGAAGTCGAGCTTGAGGAAACAGAGGAGGAGGAGCCGCCGGCAGTGCGGACGATAATCGTCGATGTAAAGGGAGCGGTGCATGCCCCCGGTATCTATCAGCTTGACGAGGAGAGCCGGGTTTATGATGTAATCGAACGCGCCGGAGGCTTTCGGGAGGAAGCGGCCGAGCAACAGCTGAATTTGGCAGAACGCGTTTACGATGAAATGATGATTTATGTTCCGGCTGAAGGAGAAACGGAGGAACTCCCTGGACGTCACGGAGCGGCCGACGCTGGCAAAATTGCGATCAATCAGGCTGACGCGAGGGAGCTGGAGCAGTTACCCGGAATCGGCCCGGCTAAAGCGGAGGCAATTATTACGTATCGCGAGGAGCAGGGACGTTTCAGCGATGTCGAGCAGCTGCTTGATGTGCCGGGTATCGGCGTGAAGACGCTGGAGCAGCTGCGCGAGCATATCAGCGTTAAATGAAAGCGTTTCAAGGGGAAGAATATTCTGATAAAATAGGCATGTACGATGATTCCGTTTAATGGGGAGGAGAAAGGGATGGCAGAAAAGAAAAACTGGTCGATCGGGACGATCGCTGTTCACGGAGGACAAGAGGTTGATTCAGCTACACAGGCGCGCGCTGTGCCGATTTACCAAACGACGTCTTACGGATTTAAAAATACCGAGCACGCCGCCGATCTGTTCGCTTTAAAAGAGTTCGGCAACATTTACACGCGAATTATGAATCCGACGCAGGATGTATTCGAAAAGCGGATGGCCGAGCTCGAAGGAGGAATCGGGGCGTTGGCGACGGCGAGTGGTAGTTCGGCGATCCATCTCGCGATTTTGAACATTTGTGAGGTGGGCGACGAGGTTGTCGCTTCAAGCGCGCTTTATGGCGGGACGTATAATCTGTTTGTCCATACCTTTAAAAAAATCGGCATCACCGTTCGTCTTGTTGACGGGACGAAGCCGGAAGCCTTCGAGGAAGCAATCAATGAAAAAACAAAAGTAGTCTTCGCCGAGGTGATCGGCAATCCGAACGGAGACGTCCTTGATATCGCGGCCGTTGCAGAAGTGGCTCATCGTCATAACCTGCCGCTGATGGTTGATGCGACCTTCGTCACGCCTGCGCTGTGCCGGCCGATCGAGCACGGGGCGGATATTGTCGTTCATTCAGCGACGAAATTTATCGGCGGACACGGAACGTCGATCGGGGGCATCATCGTTGATAGTGGGAATTTTGACTGGAATAATGGCAAATTTCCGGGCTTGACGGAACCTGATCCAAGCTATCACGGTCTCGTTTATACGGAAGCGCTCGGACCGCTCGCCTATATTATTAAAGCGCGCGTCCAGCTGCTGAGAGATCTTGGTCCGGCGATCGCGCCGATGAACGCCTTCCTGTTGCTACAAGGGCTGGAAACACTGCATTTGCGGATGGAACGTCATTGCGAAAACGCGCAGAGTGTGGCAGAATATTTGGATAAGCATGAATTAGTGGAATGGGTCTCGTATGCCGGTCTTCCATCGCACCGTTCCTATCAAAACGCGGAACGCTATCTCCCGTCGGGCAAGGGGGCGATTTTAACGTTCGGTATCAAAGGTGGCCTGGAAGAAGGCAAACGGTTTATTAATGCTTTGGAGATGTTTTCTCATGTGGCGAACGTCGGCGATGCGAAATCATTGGTGATTCATCCGGCGAGCACGACCCATCAGCAATTAAGTGAAGCCGACCAGAGAGCGGCTGGCGTTTCACCGGAGCTTATCCGGCTTTCAATCGGGATTGAAGGAATTCAGGATATCATCGCTGACTTGGAGCAGGCTTTGCAAAAAAGCCAGGCTTAGGTGTCTTAGAAGAATAAAAGAAGACGGAGATTTGTTTTGCTTACGGCGAAATGATCGTACAAATCACTGCCGTTTCGGAGTTGTCCCGAAAATGGGACAACTCCTTTCAAACAGAAAGAGGAGTGTATGAAGTTGGAGAGAATTTCTTGGGATCAATATTTTATGGCGCAAAGTCATTTGCTTGCTTTGCGGAGCACATGCACACGGTTGATGGTCGGAGCGACAATTGTGCGGGAAAAACGGATTATCGCCGGCGGTTATAATGGCTCTGTTACAGGGGGCGCGCACTGCATTGATGAAGGCTGCTATGTCGTTGATAATCATTGTATTCGCACGGTGCATGCCGAAGTTAACGCTCTGTTGCAATGTGCCAAGTTCGGCGTACCTACAAACGGAGCGGAAATTTATGTAACGCATTTCCCATGTGTTCATTGTGCAAAAGCACTCATTCAGGCCGGGATCAAAACGGTTTACTATGCCGAAGACTACAAAAACCATCCATACGCAATCGACATGTTCGCGGAAGCGGGCGTGACCGTTGTGCAAGTGCCTTATCACAATCTTTATGATGAACAGGAGCAGCTTCAAAAAAAAGCCTTTGCCACAGGTCTGCTTGAGCGCTTGAAGCAGGCGGGAGCTGATGAGGATGAACTGCAAAAGCTCCAAGCCGAGGCTGATAAACTCTTTTCCTAATGTGGCAGAGGGAAGCAGGGAGGTGTGTCTTTGACGAGGGTGCTTCCTTTCTTCGCCGTCGCGGCGTCATTGGGCCTGATTTTGGCTTTACGCGGCCCAAGTCCTGCTTACTACCTTTTCACAGTCGTTTTTCTTTTCTTCGTATGCTTGCAGCGCGTGAGGTTTCGTCAGCTTTTCCTCAGCGTGGCAGCGGCTTTCCTCCTCTATTATCTCGTCGGACTTGCTGAACTTGAGCGTCATGAAACGGTTCACAACGCTGGTGAACAGACATTGCCGGCGACGATTGTCGATATTCCGCTTGTTGATGGTGACCGTATGACGATGCGGATAAAGGGGCCTCACGACGAAAGGCTGCTCGTCCAGGCCTATATGACGAATGAAAGTGAGCAGCACTTGTTCAGAAGCTTCTCACCCGGAGATAGATGTATGATCAGCGGCTCTCTCACCCGCCCCGTCCCCCCAACGAATTTTGCCCAATTTGATTACCCGCAATATTTAAAGGAACAACAGCATATTTATTGGATTGTCCGTGCGCGGCAAGGAGGAATCAACTGCTATCAGACAAGTCTGACGGTGCGAACGGCACTCCAGCGTTGGCGGCAGACACAGATGCAGACAATTGAGGAAACCGTTTCTCCGAAGCTCGCCGGCATCATGACCGCGCTTTTGTTCGGTGAAAGGCTGTTGCTTGACGAGGAGATCCTCCAGGCTTACCAGCAGCTTGGGGTCATTCATCTTTTGGCGATTTCAGGCTTGCACGTCGGTCTCGTCACGGCGGCGGCTTTTTATGGCCTGATTCGTTTTGACGTAACCCGTGAACGGGCATTTGACCTGTTGTTTTGTTTTCTCCCAGTGTATATGATTATCGCGGGGGCAGCACCACCTGTAATCAGAGCTTCCTGCATGACAATGGCCGTTCTTGTCTGCTTGCGTTTCCAGCTGCGGCTACCTCCTTTAACAGCGGTGGTGGCGGTTTATATGATGTATCTCCTGATCAAGCCAACAGCTTTGTTTCAGCTCGGCTTCCAGCTTTCCTTTCTCATTACGTTTGCCTTGCTTGTATCGGCTCCCTTGATCGAGCGGCGCTACGCTCACCCAATCGCCCGCCTCCTTTGCATAACGACTTTATCCCAGCTAATGGCAACGCCTCTTATTCTCTTCCATTTTTACGAAATTTCCTGGATCAGTATCTTTGTCAATCTGTTTTATGTACCCTTTATCTCATTTTGTGTCCTGCCGCTCGTCTTTCTTGGCTTTATTCTCTCATTCTGGCTTCCGTTTGATGGAAATCCCATCCTTGTTCTGCTGGAATGGGGAGTGAGCCTTGCTCATACCGGTTTAACTGAATTGGCCCGACATCGCTGGACGATGATTATCACAGGTAAACCGTCTTTTTCTTTCATTATCGTTTTTTACGGTGTGCTTGTTTACGGCTGTCTCGCCTGGGAGCGGGGCAAGCAGGGCTGGTGGCGGGTGCCGGCATGCCTGCTTGTCATTCTGCTGGCATTCCAGATGCTGACTCCATATTTGGATGGCAGGGCGAAGGTGACGATGCTCGACGTTGGACAGGGAGACAGCTTTTTGCTTGAGCTGCCATATCGGAAGGAAGTCTATTTGCTTGATACAGGCGGGACGATCACTTATTTTGATGAAGAATGGCGCCGCCGTCGCCGGTCGTTTGATGTCGGGGCAGATATTGTCGTTCCCGAATTAAAAGCGCGCGGTATTCGGCAAATCGACCGCCTGATTTTATCACATGGCCATCTCGATCATATTGGCGGGGCCGTCGCCTTGAATGAGGCGCTCCGGATAAAAGAGGTGCTTTATGGCAGTGGAGACATGACAGAGCATGAAAGAGAGATTTTGACTGCGTTGCAGCGTCAGGCGCCGATTCGCGTCGTCAGACAAGGGGAGAGCTGGACAGTCGGGGGAAATCGATTTGCCATTTTAGCACCGAACAAGCAGGCTGCCACCGACCCGAACGTCAATGAACGGTCGATTGTGTTGTATGCGGAAATCGAAGGTGTTTCGTTTCTTTTTACCGGTGATCTTGAGGAGGAGGGGGAGCGTCGCCTGCTGGCGGCCTATCCGTCGCTGGAAGTCGATATTTTAAAAGTTGGCCATCACGGGAGCCGGACTTCGACGACGGAGGAGTTTGTCGAACAGCTTAAACCGAGTGCGGCATTCATTTCGGCGGGTCGCAACAATCATTTCGGTCATCCACATCCCGAAGTGCTGACACGTTTGGCGACCCATCATGTCGGGGTATGGCAAAGTAATCAGGGAGCTGTGCGGCTCTATTTAAAGGACGGGCAGCTGAACGTGGTCCGCCCAAGTAAAGCCGGCGAGCTTCCGTAAAGGGCGGGAGGTGATTTGGCAAAAGAATGTCGACGCACTCTCCTCGGCCTCTGCTCATTGATTATTTCCGATCCTTTCGAATTTTTTTCAAAAAAAAGCCGATTCCGCATATGCAGGAATCAGCTCTTTTTGGCCTGGTGACCTCAATTTGGTTTGTTTAAAATGCACTAAATACATCAACGAGATTAGCAATGATAAAAAGTAGTGCAAAGAAACCGAAAGAGGCGACAAAGGCCACACCAGAATCAATCGCATCATTACGTTTGCTTTGTACATCTTTTTCAAAATGATTCATCTGGCACCCCTCCTTGTTCAACCTATAGTATACGGGATGAGCCTTTAAAAAGCCAGCTGGAAAAGCGGAATACCGCCGGCCTTCCCCGTTGATTCCCGAAAACGGGGCTTCGCGGCAAGCGCTGTAAGCGGGAAAAGGAAAAACCAACTATTTTATGAACAATCGACTGGCTTGATTGTAAAGAGTTGTCACCTATAGTTTACGCCGGCATAGGATATCATAACAACTGAAGACGGTTATGGTTATCGTCGAGGGCAGGCGCACCCGGGAGCTTGCTGCTTGGCGTTTATCATAAATGGGGTGTGGTTCTTAGCGGACTCCACCCCCCTTATGTTCGCTTTCTTTCCCTTGTTTTCTGGACATAGCTTGGGTAAGCTAGAAGAACAGGAGATATTTTAAGCATACCCGAACGACTGAAAAAGATGCAGGAAAAAAGAGGAAGGTAGACCATGTCATACATTAAGACCAAAAAAAAGCTCGAGCAGGGCAACATCGACCGTGTGTATTTTTTGCATGGGACGCAGACATTTTTAATTGAGGATATTACCCAGCAAATCATTGCCAAAGCTGCTGTTGAGCAGGAAAACGTCATTACATACAGTTTAGTTGATACACCGCTGGAGCTCGCGGTAGAAGAAGCCGAAACATTCCCGTTTTTTGGCGGCAAGAAAATTGTCATTGTTCAGGATTTCTTTTTTGTGACAAGCCAGAAGCCGGAAGGGAAAATCGAGCATGATCTGAGCAGGCTGGAACGCTATCTCACTGCTCCTTTGCCGGAATCGATTCTGATTTTAATCACACCATATGAAAAACTCGATGAGCGGAAAAAAATAACGAAAGCGCTAAAAGAGCATGCCACGGTCGTTGACTGTGCTCCATTCGACGCGAAAATGACTGAAGAATGGCTGGAGGACCAGGCGCGGGAAAAGGGATTTCGCTTTACCGGACGGGGTAAAGAGCAGCTAGTAGAGCGGGTCGGCCCGCAGTTGCTGTTGCTCGCCTCGGAAATCGAGAAGCTCGCTTTATATGTCGGAGAGAACGGGCAGGTAGATGAGGACGTCGTCGCGCTGCTTGTCGCCCGTTCACTCGAGCAGGATGTCTTTGCCCTGCTTGATCTTGCGGTGAAGCAGCAAGCGCATGAGGCTTTGCTCCTGTACCATGATTTGCTGAAGAAAAAGGAAGAACCGCTTAAGCTACTTGTCCTGATCGCGCGCCAGCTCAGGATTTATTACCAGGTAAAGGAGCTAACACGGCGCGCTTATTCCCAGAAACAGATGGCGGCACAGCTGAAGCTTCATCCATATGTGGTCAAGCTGGCCAGCCAGCAGGCGGGCCGCTTTGAGGATCGGCAGCTGCTCACCTTGCTGAAGCAATGCGCCGATACCGACTTCGCAATTAAATCAGGTAAGGTGGACAAGGTGCTCGGAGTAGAGCTGCTCGTATTGAAACTGGCAAGTGCTTCCATCCAGCATGCATAAAAATATGCACAGTGGCTTTTTTAGAAAAAGAGGGTGTTCCCAAAAGCGTTAGCTTTTTCGGAACACCCTCTTTCAAGAAAAAACGCTTGTGGCGTTTTTCTTATGATGCAGAAACACTGTTAAGCTGCTTTGCTAAGCGGGACTTTTGGCGAGAGGCAGCATTTTTATGAATAAGTCCTTTGCTTGCTGCTTTGTCAAGCTTTTTGCTAGCTTCTGTGTATAGCGCTGTTGCAGCTTCTACTTCACCTGCTGCAGCCTTTGCTTCAAAGTTTTTGATAGCAGTGCGAAGAGCAGATTTGATCGCTACATTATGAGCACGACGCTTATCATTTGTTTTCACACGCTTGATCGCTGATTTAATATTTGGCATATCTTTCACCTCCTGATCGATCATCAATTCCTTCATGAGGAACGGCTTTGCTTCGTTTATACAACAAATTGCATTCTATCAAAAATGCCCCGTAATTGCAATAGAGGAAAGTGAGAATGAAAGGTTTTTTCTTGACGCCATTTCTGGAAGAATGAAAAAAACAGGAGTGGAAACACTACACGTGCGAGTTAATTTTCGAAGCGAGGTGGTCAAGATGGCTGATGAATTAAATCTGGAGCGCTATCAGGTCCGGACGGATTTAGCTGTAGAAGCGCGTGAAATGGTGTTGGAGGAGGAGCAGAAAAAGCAGGAGAATGTCGCCGCTGAGGATCTCAGTGGGATAGAGATAAAGGAAGAAACCATTGACGGAGTGACGCTGACCCACGTACATGTCGACGAGGTAGGAGCGAAGCGGATGAATAAGAAGCCCGGTCATTATTTGACGTTTGAAGCGCAGGGCATTCGAAAAAAGGATACCGATCTTCAGGAAAAAATGGAGCGGGTATTTGCCGACGCGTTTCATTCCTTTATGACTAATATTGGCATTAAGGAAACGGATACGTGCCTCGTCGTCGGGCTCGGAAACTGGAATGTGACGCCGGACGCCCTCGGCCCGCTGGCGGTCGAAAATCTGTTAATTACCCGCCATTTATTTGAGCTTGCTCCGGAGCAGGTGCAGGAAGGATTTCGTCCGGTCAGCGCGATCGTCCCGGGGGTGATGGGAATTACCGGAATTGAGACGAGTGACATGATTTATGGGATTATTGAAAAGACAAAGCCCGACTTTGTGATCGCGATTGATGCCCTTGCAGCCCGCTCGATTGAACGGGTCAATACAACGATTCAAATTGCGGATACCGGTATTCACCCCGGAAGCGGGGTCGGTAATAAACGGAAGGAATTAAGTAAGGATGCTCTCGGTATTCCGGTGATTGCCGTCGGCATACCGACCGTCGTTGATGCGGTTTCGATCACGAGCGATACGATTGACTATGTGCTGAAGCATTTTGGCCGGGAAATGAAGGAAGGCAAGGCGCCGTCGCGTTCACTGACTCCCGCCGGGATGACGTTCGGTGAGACGAGAAAGCTGACCGAAGAGGATTTGCCGGCAGAAGAAAAGCGCCGGACGCTAATGGGAATGGTCGGCACTTTGCCGGAGGAGGAAAAGCGTCAGCTCATTCGCGAGGTACTGGCGCCGCTCGGACACAATTTAATGGTTACACCGAAGGAAGTCGATGTCTTTATTGAAGATATGGCCAATGTCATCGCCTCCGGCTTAAATGCCGCCCTGCACCGTCAGGTCGATCAGGGGAACGTCGGCGCCTATACGCGTTAACAGCCGCAGACAGGTCAAAAGGCGAGTCGACCGAAAAGATTGAAACAGCATACAACACTGGACTTGTTCAAAAAGGTGAAATCAACCTTTTGGGGCAAGTCTTTTTTTGAGCCAGCCTCAAAAGACTGTAACGCCTTCGCACGCCGCTTCTAAAGAAAAGCAGCTGTATGGCTTTTTAGTAGTGAGGGTTTGGCTTTTCGACCTCGCTCCCGGGATAGGAGGCACGCTTTCCGCGGAAAGCGAAGTCTATTTCAGGAGCGACGGATTCCCCTCTTTTCATTTGTTCGGATAATCAGATAGAAGATAAGTTTGACCAAGCAGCGTTTTGTCTGTTGTCTGAGAAAAGCGATGTCTATTTTCACCTGCACTCTCATAGAAGTTAATAAAGCTCCTTTTTAAAAGTCGGAAGAAGAATCGGACAAGTATCAATTGCAGCCGTCATACTAGAGGAGAAGGAGAGAGACTATGCGAAAAAAGCAATTTCACGGATTTACGGTCAAGCTAAACCGGACGAGCCTAAAACGTTATATTGCTCTCGTCATTACAGGAATTATTGTTCTGTTTCTTTTTGCAGGAATGCTCACTTCAGTGGAACCGGGATATGGGCTTGCTTCGACCCAGGTTCATGAATGGGCGAGTGATTTTACCGGGGAACATTTCGTTCATGTGCTCGCCATGGAGAATCAATATTTTTCCCAGGTGCTGCCGGAGGACAGTGAACCGTTAAAGGTGTCCAATCTTGCTTTTCGAGTAGCGACAAGTCTAAACCCTGAGGATCCGAGAAGCCTGCTTGGCAGAGAGCTGCCCGGCTTTGCTTTATTCGATGGCAGAATCGCTGTCGCTGGGGAAGGAACGGATTACACGAACTTGCCGATCGAATCTGCCCCGCCGATGGAAGTACTGATGGCGGAACGTGAAGCGACAGAGGAGAGCCTGGCGATGCTGGAGCAGCTGGAGGAAGACGCCAATGCGCTTGAAAGTACAAACGGTAAGAAGGTAGTCCATATCATTCATTCGCACAACTATGAATCGTTCCTGCCGGAGCTGGAGACGGATGTTCCTAATGAAGCCCATCATAGCCAGGTCAATATCACGCTCGTAGGCGAAAAATTCTCTCAAGAGCTAGAAAAAAGAGGAATAGGGGCAGAGGTGGAGCAGCGCGATATTCAGGCGAGCCTGAGTGAACGCGGCTGGAGTTATCCACGCTCGTATGATGCTTCAAGAGAAATGGTTGAGGAAGCGATGGCACAAAACCAGGATCTCCAATTTTTCTTCGATATCCACCGCGATTCTCTGCGTCGTGATCGAACGACCGTCACGATCAATGGCGTCGAATATGCACGGACGATTTTTGTGATCGGGGGCAACAACAGTAATTACAAGCATAATCTGCACCTGGCGGAAGAGCTCCATAATATGCTGGAAGAAAAATATCCGGGATTAAGCCGCGGTGTCATTATTAAAGAGGGGGCGACGACGAATGGACGCTTTAATCAGGATTTATCAAATCAGTCCGTTTTATTGGAAGTCGGCGGGGTTGACAACACATTAGAGGAAACGTATCGCAGCGTAGAAGCGATGGCCGAGGTATTTGCTGACTATTACTGGCAGGCTGAAGCAGTAGAGGCAGAGGCAGAGGTAGAGAAAGGGGAAGAGTGATCGTGAAACGGCTTATGGTTCAAGTAATCGTCACCGGTACGATTTTATTGCTCGGCGCTTTGGCGGGTGTCCAATATATGAATGAGCAACTTGGAATCACGCAGCCTGTTCCGTTAACCGTTCCGGAAAATGTCCCGGAGGAAACCGAGGCGGCAGCCCCTTCCCTTTCCAAACAGGAGCTGGCAGCCAAATACGAACGGGTCGAACAGGTTGGGCGGCTGAATTTCTTTTCGGAAATGGGGACATCATTGGCCGATGGAATGAATAAGCTAAGCCGTTCGTTTTTATCACAGATCATGGCCTTTGTTCGCCAGGTATTGAATGGGGAGGAGGCAGCGTAAAGCTTTTTACCGGCCTTGAAAAGCTGCCGCGCCTTTCGTCTGGTTACTTCAAGCATGGGCAGAAGATAAAAGCGACTTCGGCGATGGCGAGGTCACTGTTGCTTGCGCGGACAACCATTGGTATAATCAGAAATAGTGCACGTTGGACGAGAATGTAGGAGTGATCAAGTCATGAATAAAGAACAAAGGCTGGCGCGGCAGTCGAAAATCCGTAACTTTTCGATTATCGCTCATATTGACCATGGGAAGTCAACTTTGGCTGACCGGATTTTAGAAAAAACGGGCGCGCTCACTGAACGGGAGATGAAGGAGCAAACGCTTGACGCCATGGACCTGGAGCGGGAGCGTGGGATAACGATTAAATTAAATGCCGTCCAGCTGACCTATACAGCAAAAGACGGAGAAGAATATATCTTTCACTTAATTGATACACCGGGGCACGTCGATTTTACCTATGAGGTATCTCGGAGTCTGGCCGCCTGTGAAGGAGCGTTGCTGATCGTCGACGCCGCTCAGGGAATTGAAGCGCAGACGCTGGCGAATGTTTATCTGGCGCTTGATAATGATCTTGAAATTTTACCGGTCATTAACAAAATTGATTTGCCAAGCGCGGAGCCGGAAAGAGTCAAGCAGGAGGTCGAGGAGGTCATTGGACTAGACACATCCGATGCTGTGCTTGCCTCGGCGAAAAACGGAATCGGGATTGAAGAAATTCTTGAACAGGTTGTAGAAAAGGTGCCTGCGCCGACCGGTGATCCGGAAGCGCCGCTGAAGGCATTGATCTTCGATTCGCTGTATGACTCCTACCGCGGGGTTGTGGCCTACATTCGAATTGTCGAAGGAACGGTTAAGCCGGGACAAAAGATTAGAATGATGGCGACAGGCAAGGAATTTGAAGTGACAGAGCTTGGCGTCTTCACTCCAAAAGCGGAGAAGCGCGATGAATTAACCGTCGGCGATGTCGGCTTTATGTCAGCCGCGATCAAAAATGTCGGCGATACGCGGGTCGGGGATACGATTACCGGTGCGGAAAACCCTGCACCGGAGCCTTTACCGGGATATCGCCGGATGAATCCGATGGTGTATTGCGGGCTTTATCCGATCGATACGAATGAATACAATGATCTCCGTGAAGCGCTCGAGCGGCTTGAATTGAACGATGCTTCGCTTCAGTATGAGCCGGAAACGTCCCAGGCGCTCGGCTTTGGTTTTCGCTGCGGCTTCCTCGGCCTGTTGCACATGGAAATCATTCAGGAGCGGATCGAGCGTGAATTCGGCATTACGCTCATTACGACGGCTCCTAGTGTTATCTACAATGTCAAGATGACGAACGGCGAGGAGCTGCGCATCGATAATCCGGCGAACATGCCTGACGCGCAAAAGATTGAATCTGTCGAGGAGCCTTATGTTAAAGCGACCATTATGGTGCCGAACGACTTTGTCGGCTCGGTGATGGAGCTATGTCAGGGCAAACGCGGTATCTTTATTGACATGCAGTATCTTGATGCGAACCGTGTCCAAATTATTTATGAGATTCCATTATCGGAAATCGTCTATGATTTCTTTGATCAATTAAAATCAAATACAAAGGGCTATGCTTCATTTGACTATGAGCTAATCGGCTACAAGCCGTCGAAGCTCGTGAAAATGGATATTCTGCTAAACGCGGAAAAGGTTGACGCTTTATCGGTCATCGTCCATCGTGATTTTGCGTATGACCGCGGAAAAATCATTGTCGAGAAGCTGAAAGAGCTTATCCCGCGTCAGCAGTTTGAAGTTCCGGTTCAGGCGAGTATCGGGCAAAAAATTATCGCTCGTTCGACGATCAAAGCGATGCGTAAAAA
Source organism: Halalkalibacter oceani (assembly GCF_023715705.1). GTDB lineage: Bacteria > Bacillota > Bacilli > Bacillales > Bacillaceae_D > Halalkalibacter > Halalkalibacter oceani_A. Next base: position 70,433 of record NZ_JAMBOS010000011.1, on the reverse strand, counting down.
CGTTTTGGCGAAATGCTACGGCGGTGATATTTCACGGAAGCGGAAGCTGTTGGAAAAGCAAAAAGAAGGGAAAAAGCGGATGAAGGCAGTCGGAAACGTGGAAGTGCCGCAGGAGGCCTTTATGGCTGTACTGCGCATGGACGATTGATACCCGTCGCGGGTGTCTTCATCTTCCAAAATGAGGCAGTGCTCCGTACTGCGCACCGCTTCGGAGATGTCTTAAAGGGTTGAGGAAATCCTTTGGGACATCTCCTTTTTCCTTAACTGGACATCAGAGAAAGGAGGATAAGAATGAGAACAGCAGCTTATGTGCATATTCCTTTTTGTGAACAGATTTGTTACTACTGTGACTTTAATAAAGTTTTCCTGAAAAATCAGCCCGTCGATGAATATATTGAGGCACTGCTTTTGGAAATGGAACGGACGCTTGAAGCGCAGCCGACCGACCGGCTGAAAACGATCTATATTGGCGGAGGAACGCCGACTGCTTTGTCCGCTGAACAGCTGCAAAGATTGTTAACGGGAATGCGAACGATTTTGCCGCTAGCAGAGGTGGAGGAATATACGGTCGAGGTAAATCCTGACAGCCTTGATGATGATAAGATCACGGTCCTGAAGGAAGGCGGGGTGAACCGGCTCAGTCTCGGGGTACAAAGCTTTGATGAAGGACTGTTACAGGAAATCGGAAGGACGCATTCACGGCAAAGTATCATCAGTGCGGTGGAGCGAAGCCGCAAAGCTGGATTAACGAATCTTTCACTCGATTTAATGTTCGGCCTGCCAACACAGACTCCCGGGCAATTTGCCGCAACGCTTGCTGAAGCGCTGCGCCTTGATGTTCCGCATCTGTCGGCCTATTCGCTGAAAATTGAGGAGAAAACCGTCTTTTACAACCGACAGCGAAAAGGGCGGCTGCAGCTTCCTCCAGAAGAGGATGAAGTAAAGATGTATGAACAGCTTCGCCGGGATACCGCGCGTGCCGGACTGATCCAATATGAAATCAGCAACTTTGCCAAAGTGGGCTACGAAAGCAGGCATAATCTCGTTTATTGGAATAATGAAGAGTATTATGGGTTTGGCGCGGGAGCTCATGGCTATGTCGACGGCATCCGTCATCAGAATCATGGTCCTTTGCCGAAGTATTTACAGGCAATCAGACAGAAAGAGGCGCCTGTTCTCGTGAGCCATTTGGTAACACGGGTCGAGCGGATCGAAGAGGAACTGTTTATGGGACTGAGAAAGCGCGACGGCATCAGCCGCTTGAAATTCGAAGAAAAGTATGGCCGGACGCTGGAGGCTTACTTCAACCGGCAGATTGATGATTTAGTGGAACGCGGCCTGCTGGAAGTGACGCCGGAGCGGATCGCGCTGACGGAGCAAGGGCTGCTCCTCGGTAATGAAGTATTCGAACAGTTTATCGCTGTTTTGGATGAAGGCGTCATCGAATGAGGAAACGTTTCAATATTGACAAATGGCGCCTGATTTGATAATTTATCATTAGATTTAGCACTCGGTTATGTTGAGTGCTAACAGAGGTGATATACGGATGTTAACTGAGAGACAATTGCTCATTTTACATGCTATTGTTGATGATTATATCCGCTCCGCCGAGCCGGTCGGCTCGAGAAGTATTTCGAAGCGGGAAGATATAACATTTAGTCCAGCTACGATACGAAATGACATGGCAGATTTGGAGGAGCTCGGCTTTTTAGAAAAGCCTCACAGCTCCGCTGGCCGTATTCCTTCTCAGAAAGGGTATCGCTACTATGTTGACCACCTCCTTCAGCCTCACCGCCTAACGGCAGATGAAAGGCTTGATATCCGTTCGATTTTTTCGGACCGGATTCAGGAATTGGAAGAGGTCATTCAGCATTCAGCTAGAATTTTATCCAATATGACGAGCTACATCTCGTTGGTGCTCGGCCCGGAAATGTTCGAGGCGACGTTGAAGAACATTCAAATTATCCCGCTCAGTAAAGGGTCGGCGATTTTAATTCTTGTGACGGATACAGGGCATGTTGAGAATCAGACGATTTCTGTACCGGAGTCCATTGACGCTTCCGATCTGGAACGAACCGTCAACATTTTAAATGAACGGCTCGTCGGGGTACCATTGTATCAGCTGCGGCATAAATTGAAATCGGAAGTCGGTCATGTGCTGCGCGCCCATATTCAGAATTACCGGCAAATTATCGGAATGCTCCTGCCTTCCGTTGACCTGGAAAAAACAGAAAAGATTTTTTACAGCGGGAAGACGAATTTGCTGATGCAGCCGGAGTTCCGCGATATCGAAAAAGTCCGTATTCTGCTGAATATGCTCGAAGAAGATGAAAAGATGAATCAGATACTGCGAACGCCGCATGCAGGTATTCAGGTGAAGATTGGTCAGGAAAACAAGCTTGAAGCGTTTGATAACTGCAGCTTGATTACAGCTTCTTATTCCATCGGCGGCAAGCATATGGGAACGATCGGCATCCTTGGTCCGACGAGAATGGAATACCGCAGGGTGATCGGCGTCCTTGATACAGTGTCGAAGGATTTAACGAAGCTCTTAACAAGGTTGTATCAACAAGGGTAGAAATGGTAATATTGACAATTAGTTATTGCTATCTGAACCGTGTTTGCAGCAGCGGCTGAAGTTCTTACGTGAGAACGGGTGCCATTGTCTAGGGGGCTGTCAGCCATGGCCCCCGCTTGATTTTACATAACGATCTGTTAATTTTATGAGGAGGTGAACGAATTGAACGAAAAGGAATCGCAAGCTGTCGAGGAAGAAACACTTCAAGCTGAAGAGAACAAGGAAGAAGAAGTGGTAGTGGAAGAGAAGACCGCAGACGCTGGAGAGGAAGTCGCTGAAGAAGAGGTAACGTCCGAGCAGAAGGAAATCGAGGAACTACGGAACCGTCTTTTGCGGACTCAAGCAGATTATGATAACTTCCGGCGCCGTTCTCGTGAGGAGAAGGAAGCGGCTGCTAAATATAGATCGCAGACTGTCATCGAAGCTCTCCTTCCGGTTATCGATAACTTCGAGCGCGCTTTGCTCGTGAAGCCGGAAACGGAGGAAGCGAAATCATTGCTTCAAGGGATGGAAATGGTCTACCGCCAGTTTCAGGATGCGCTAAAGAACGAAGGTGTTGAAGTGATCGAGACGGTAGGTCAAACCTTTGATCCTCATTTGCACCAGGCGGTGATGCAGGTGGAGGAGCCTGAGTTTGAATCGAATCAGATTGTGGAAGAATTACAAAAGGGCTATAAGCTAAAGGATCGCGTCCTGCGCCCGTCGATGGTCAAGGTTAACGCTTGATCCTTTACATATGTATGATAATTCGTGAAGTGGAGGAATAAACCATGAGTAAAGTTATTGGAATTGACTTAGGGACAACGAATTCTTGTGTCGCCGTGATGGAAGGTGGCGAAGCAACAGTTATTCCAAACCCGGAAGGAAACCGTACAACTCCATCCGTTGTTGCTTTTAAAGATGGTGAACGTCTTGTCGGGGAAGTTGCGAAGCGGCAGGCGATCACAAATCCGAATACCATTATTTCGATCAAACGCCATATGGGAACAGGCCATAAGGAAACGGTCGAGGGAAAAGACTATACACCACAGGAAATTTCAGCGATTATTTTACAAAAGCTCAAGTCCGATGCAGAAGCTTATCTCGGAGAAAAGGTAACAAAGGCGGTTATTACAGTACCGGCCTATTTTAATGATTCCCAGCGCCAGGCGACAAAGGATGCCGGTAAAATTGCCGGCCTTGAAGTAGAGCGGATTGTCAACGAGCCGACTGCCGCGGCATTGGCATACGGCCTTGAAAAGGAAGAAGACCAGACGATCCTCGTCTATGACCTTGGGGGCGGAACGTTCGACGTGTCGATTCTTGAGCTTGGCGACGGCTTCTTTGAAGTAAAAGCAACGTCCGGTGACAACAAGCTTGGCGGGGATGACTTCGACCAGGTAATCATCGACTATCTTGTTGACCAGTTCAAAAAGGACAATGGCATTGATCTTTCCCAGGATAAGATGGCGATGCAGCGTTTGAAGGATGCAGCGGAAAAGGCGAAAAAAGATCTTTCCGGCGTAACACAGACGCAAATCTCACTGCCGTTCATTACAGCTGATGCGACAGGACCGAAGCACTTGGAGCTTTCATTAAGCCGCGCGAAGTTCGAGGAGCTGTCTGCAGACCTTGTTGAACGCACACTTGGACCGACTCGCAATGCGCTTTCTGATGCAGGTCTTTCAGCGAGCGAAATTGACAAGGTTGTTCTCGTCGGGGGATCAACGCGTATCCCGGCGGTGCAGGAGGCAATCAAGAAGCTGACAGGCAAGGAGCCGCATAAAGGGGTTAACCCTGATGAAGTAGTAGCGCTCGGTGCTGCTGTTCAAGCTGGCGTTCTGACTGGTGATGTAAAGGATGTTGTCTTACTAGACGTTACTCCGCTCTCTCTCGGAATTGAAACAATGGGCGGCGTGTTCACGAAGCTGATCGATCGGAATACGACGATCCCGACTTCTAAATCACAAGTGTTCTCGACGGCGGCTGATAACCAACCGTCTGTTGATATTCACGTTCTTCAAGGGGAGCGTGAAATGGCAGCCTATAACAAAACACTCGGCCGCTTCCAATTAACAGACATTCCACCGGCTCCACGCGGTGTGCCGCAAATTGAGGTCACATTTGATATTGATGCGAACGGTATCGTTAATGTTAAGGCGAAGGATCTTGGCACTAATAAAGAACAGTCAATCACAATTACATCATCTTCCGGTCTGTCTGACGAAGAAATTGAACAGATGGTGAAAGACGCCGAGGCGAACGCCGAGGAAGATAAGAAGCGCCGTGAAGAGGTTGAACTGCGCAATGAAGCTGACCAGCTTGTCTTCCAAACGGAAAAAACGTTGAAAGACCTTGGCGATAATGTTGAGCAGGCGGAAAAGGATAAGGCGGAAGCGGCGAAGGATAAACTGAAAGCTGCGATCGAGTCAAACAATATTGACGAAATCCGCACGGCGAAGGATGAGCTGCAGGAAATTGTGATGGCTCTCTCAACGAAAATGTACGAACAAGCAGCTCAAGCAGCTCAGGCGTCCCAGCAGGCTGAAGGCGGAGCGGCGGATGCTGCCGGCAAACAGGATGACAATGTCGTCGATGCCGATTATGAAGAAGTAAAAGAGGATGACAAGAAGTAAGGTTGACCAGCCCTCTTGGAGATGATATCGCAAAAAGGATGAGTGTTTCCTTTTAAGATATCCCCGGAGCAGCGTGCGAAGTCTGCACAGCAGGTTTACTGTGCTTCCCTGCTTGCTTGCGCAGACCGGAGCCACTGCCACCTCTTGATTTCAGGGGTTGTCTAAAAAGGAAGCTTTACCTTTTTAGACAACCTTTTTTCAAACGAAAGAAAGAAAAAATTTTTCGGGTGGATTCGAGGAAGGGCGGCGGCTTCACGCGTTATGTGGCCGTTTGAAAGAATCACGCTTTCAGACGGTTTTAAATGAATGTAACGGCTCCGCACGCCACTTCTAAGAAAAGCCGCTCTACGGTTTTCTTAAGGGACTATCTTTAAAGCCCTTCGTCGGACTTGTCCTGAAAAGGTAAAAATCGGCCTTTTAGGAACAAGTCCTTTTCTACGGAATGATGAAAGCAAAACATGGGTATTGCACGGCTTGCAGGGGAAGGCGTTATGATGGTATGATGAACGTTATGGAAAAGAGTCGGGAGTGGATGACATGAGTAAACGAGATTACTATGAAGTCCTTGGTGTCGATCAGAATGCTTCAGTTGATGAGGTGAAAAAGGCGTACCGTAAATTAGCACGCAAGTATCACCCGGATGTCAATAAGGAAGCGGATGCTGAGGAAAAGTTTAAAGAGGTAAAAGAAGCCTATGACACATTGAGCGATCCTCAGAAAAAGGCGCGCTACGATCAATTTGGCCATGCCGATCCAAATCAAGGCTTTGGTGGCGCCGGCGACTTTGGCGGCGGCTTCGGCGACATCTTTGATATGTTCTTTGGCGGCGGGGGACGCCGGAATCCGAACGCCCCGCGGCAAGGAGCTGATTTGCAATACACGATGACGCTTGAATTTAAAGAAGCTGTGTTCGGCAAGGAAACGGAGATCGAAATTCCGCGCGAGGAAACATGTCAAACGTGTACCGGTTCAGGGGCGAAGCCTGGAACGAAGCCGGAAACATGTTCGCATTGTGGCGGAAGCGGTCAATTGAATGTTGAACAAAACACACCATTCGGCCGCGTTGTCAATCGCCGTGTTTGTCATCATTGTCAGGGAACCGGTAAATTCATTAAGGAAAAATGTACAACATGCGGCGGCAAGGGGAAAGTCCGTAAGCGCAAGAAAATTAATGTGAAGGTCCCTGCCGGAATTGATCACGGCCAGCAGCTGCGTGTTTCCGGGCAAGGGGAAGCCGGGACGAATGGCGGTCCTCCGGGAGATTTGTTTGTAGTCTTTAATGTGAAGCCGCATGAATTCTTCGAGCGTGACGGTGACGACATTTACTGCGAAATGCCATTAACGTTTGCCCAAGTGGCATTGGGTGATGAAATTGAAGTTCCGACATTAAATGGAAAAGTAAAACTGAAGATCCCTGCCGGCACACAGACAGGAACGAACTTCCGCCTGCGCGGCAAAGGAGTGCCGAATGTCCATGGTCGCGGGCAAGGTGATCAGCACGTGAAAGTCCGTGTCGTTACACCAAAGAATTTGACCGAAAAAGAAAAGGACCTGATTCGCGAGTTCGCGCAAATGAGTGGCGGTCAGCCGGATGAACAAAATGATAACTTCTTTGCCAAAGTGAAACGGGCGTTTAAAGGATAATTGGGATGGAATCGAAAGGATGGAGTTGGAAAAGATGATGAAATGGTCGGAATTCAGCATTCATACGACTGAGGAAGCAGTTGAGCCGATATGTAATATTCTGCATGAAGCAGGTGCAAGCGGGGTCGTAATCGAAGATCCAATGGACCTCGTAAAGGAATGGGGTATTCATTACGGCGAAATTTACCAGCTCTCTCCTGACGATTATCCTGAAGAAGGCGTGCGAATTAAGGCTTATTTCCCGGTGAATAGTTTTTTAGCGGAAACGATCGAGGAAATTAAGGAAGCAATAAATGGTCTGCTCGTCTATGATTTTGATCTCGGTCACAATCATGTGCAAATTGTCGAGGTTGATGAGGAAGATTGGGCAACGGCCTGGAAAAAATATTATAAGCCTGTTAAAGTGTCAAAGTCGATTACGATTACACCGACATGGGAGTCGTACACCCCGCAGGACGGCGAAACGATTATTGAACTTGATCCCGGGATGGCATTCGGCACGGGGACTCACCCGACGACGGTGCTCTGTATTCAAGCATTGGACCGAACGATAAAAGGCGGGGAGAGGGTTGTTGATGTCGGCACAGGTTCAGGGGTATTAAGCATCGCTGCGGCAAAGCTTGGAGCAGAGCAGGTGCTCGCTCTTGATCTTGACGATGTCGCTGTTGTCAGCGCGAGACAAAACATAGCATTGAATCAGCTGGAAGCAAAAATTTCCGTCAAACAAAATAATCTCCTTCAAGGAGTATCTGGAAATTATGATATTGTCGTTGCCAATATTTTGGCGGAGATCGTTGTTCAGTGTATTCAAGATGCGGCAGCGATACTTAAACCAGGCGGCTCATTTATTACGTCAGGTATTATTAAGCGAAAGAAGCAGGAAGTGAAGGATGCGCTGCTTGAAGGTGGCTTTACGATCAACGAAGTCGTCGAAATGGAGGATTGGGTCGCCATTCTGGCGGAAAAGCAGTAATGAATAGAGGGCGATAAAAGATGCAACGCTATTTTGTAACAAAGGACCAGCTTTCACCAACGACGGCGACGATTACAGGGGAAGACGTCAAACATATCTCACGTGTGATGAGAATGAATCCGGGGGATTTGATCATTTGTAGTGACGGAGCCGGCCGGACAGTGAAATGTCAAATTGAGCAAATTGCCGAAACTTACATTACGGCGCCTATTATCGAAGAGCTCAAGCCGAATACCGAGCTTCCGCTTAAGGTGACGATTGCGCAAGGGCTACCGAAAGGAGACAAGCTGGAATTCATTGTCCAAAAAGGGACGGAGCTTGGTGCTGTCGCTTTTCAGCCATTTTCAGCCAGTCGCTCCGTGGTGAAATGGGAGCCGAAGAAGATGGCGAAAAAAGTGGAGCGCCTGGAGAAGATCGCCAAGGAAGCGGCGGAACAGTCGTACCGTGAACACATTCCAGCTGTGCTGCCATTGGAGTCTGCTGCCGGACTTGCCGCTTTCGCTGCTCAGTTCGATGCGGTGATCATTGCCTATGAAGAGGAAGCAAAAGCAAATGAACAGCAACGGTTTGCTCAATGTCTTCAGACCCTTGCTCCCGGTCAGTCGCTCTTGATCGTGATCGGTCCCGAGGGCGGATTGACAGAAGCTGAAATCGGTCAATTCGTCGAGGCAGGAGCAGTGCCATGCGGCTTTGGACCGAGAATTTTACGTACGGAGACAGCAGCGCTTTATGCCCTTGCTGCGATCTCGTACCATTTCGAATTAATGAGGTGAACAAAATGCCTACTGTTGCTTTTCATACATTAGGTTGTAAAGTAAATCATTATGAAACAGAAGCCATTTGGCAGCTGTTTCAGCAGGCCGGCTACGAAAAGACTGATTTTGAGGCGAGATCAGATGTCTATGTCATCAATACATGTACGGTGACAAATACAGGAGATAAAAAAAGCCGCCAGGTCATTCGCCGCGCGATCCGCAAAAACCCGGACGCGGTGATTTGTGTGACGGGCTGCTACGCCCAGACATCGCCGGCTGAAGTGATGGCGATTCCGGGAGTAGACATTGTCGTCGGTACACAGGATCGTGTCAAGATGCTTGATTATATTGAGCAGTTCAAGCAGGAGCGCCAGCCGATTAACGGGGTCGGCAATATTATGAAGTCTCGTGTCTATGAAGAGCTTGATGTCCCGGCATTTACAGACCGGACACGCGCTTCGCTTAAAATTCAGGAGGGCTGTAACAACTTCTGCACGTTCTGTATTATTCCATGGGCCAGAGGACTCATGCGTTCCCGTGATCCGAAGGAAGTGCTGCGCCAGGCGAAGCAGCTTGTCGATGCCGGCTATAAGGAAATTGTTTTGACGGGGATTCATACCGGCGGCTACGGAGAGGATCTTAAAGATTACAGCCTCGCCCGGCTGCTCGAAGATCTAGAACATGTCGATGGCTTGAAGCGCATCCGAATTTCTTCTATTGAAGCGAGTCAGCTGACGGATGAAGTCATTTCGGTCATTGGCCGTTCAAAGAAGGTTGTCCGTCACCTGCATATTCCGTTGCAGTCAGGCTCGAACAGCGTGTTAAAACGAATGCGGCGAAAATACACAATGGAATTTTTTGGAGAGCGGCTGGAGCGGTTGAAAGAAGTTTTACCAGGGCTTGCGGTTACATCCGATGTCATTGTCGGCTTTCCGGGAGAGACGGAGGAGGAATTCCAGGAAACTTTTGATTTTATTGCCAAGCATAAATTCAGTGAGCTTCATGTTTTTCCTTATTCGAAGCGGACCGGCACTCCGGCGGCGCGGATGGAGGACCAAGTCGACGAACAGGTGAAAAATGAGCGCGTGCACCGGCTGATTGAGCTATCAAACCAATTGGCGAAGGAGTATGCTTCCCAGTTCGAAGGAGAAGTGCTAGAGATGATTCCGGAGGAAAGAGAGAAAGAAAATCCGGAAAGTGGCTTTTTCATCGGCTATACGGATAATTATTTAAAGGTGAGATTCAAAGGCGATGAGCAGTTGATTGGAGAGCTGATTAAAGTCAAAATCACGAAAGCCGGCTATCCGTATAATGAAGGTGAATTTGTCCGCGTGTTGGATAAGGATGAGCTGAAGCAAGTCGTGAACGGCTAAGCTAACGGTTTTAAGCTGGAACGGGAGCTGCTGCTTTCGTCCAGCTTTGATTGAGAAAAATGAGGCATCGCAAAAGTGTCAGCTTTTGCGATGCCTCATTTTTTTATTGAAAAAACCCCGCTCTTATGCTAAATTTATATAGATGCCTACATTTTTTATATTTTCGTATATTATCCCTATTTTAATTATAGGATACGGATGGGTAGTTCGTCAAGCCTTTTTTCAAGGTGAGAAAGAATATAATTTTTCGGGGTTGGTTCGAGGAAAGCACCGGCTCAAACCGTGGTGGAGGCTCCGTGCCTGGAAAAAGAAAGGCTTATACTTTTTAAGGAGTGGTTGCTATGAATATCGAACGACAAAAGGAGCAAGATCGGGTCGGCCGTGTAACGGAAATTATTGCAGAGGAAATCAGCAGGTTGGAAGAAGAAACCTCAAGGCATAAAAAAGAAGTCGTTCAAATTCGCAAACATTTTTGGGATGAAGTTAAGGTGAATACCGATACATTTGATGATTATCTGGAGACGATTATCGGCTTACGCCAGGAGACTCAGGCTTTGTCCGTCAGCCAGAGCAGTCACCGACTCGCCTCAAAGCGCTTAGCAACGCTACGCCGGATGCATGAGATTCCTTACTTCGGACGGATTGATTTTACGGAGGAAGGTGTCGCCGGCCAGGAACAAATTTATATCGGCATCTCCGCGCTCAGTGACGCCGCTGGAGAAGATTTTCTTATCTATGACTGGCGAGCACCGATCTCGAGTGTTTACTACGATTACGAGCCGGGGCCGGCTGTCTATGAAACACCAGGAGGGAAGGTTTACGGTGAGCTGGAGAAAAAGTGGCAGTATCTGATCCGCGCTGGCGTGCTTCACTCCATGTTTGACACGAGTCTAACCATTGGTGATGAAATTTTGCAAGAGGTGCTTGGCAAAGGGACCGATAAACAGATGCACAATATCGTCGCGACGATTCAACAGGATCAAAACCGGATCATTCGTCATGACCGCGGAAGGCTGCTCATTGTTCACGGGGCGGCCGGAAGCGGAAAAACGTCAGCCGCTCTGCAACGGATTGCCTATTTACTTTATAAATATCGAGATAAGCTGAATGCTGATCAAATTATTTTGTTTTCACCGAATCCGATGTTTAGCAGCTATGTATCTAATGTCTTGCCGGAGCTTGGGGAGGAAAATATGCAGCAGGTCACATTCCAGCAATATTTGAACCGGCGGCTCAGCAAGGAATTTCAAGTGGAAACCCCTTACGAGCAGTTGGAATATGTGTTGACGCAGGCAAATGCTCCGGCGTACAGGCAACGGGTTGCGGCGATCACATGTAAAGCTTCAGCTCATTTTTTTCAGGCGCTTCAATCCTACAGACAATCCCTCGAAGTAGCTGGAATGCAATTCACCGATATCATGTTCAGAGGGAAGCCGGTCGTTACGGCGCAGCAAATAACGGAACGATTTTATAGCCATGATACGACCCTTCGCTTCCATAACAGGCTTGAAAGCTTGCAGGAGTGGCTGATGAAGCAGGTGAAAGAAGTCCAGAAGGGCGAAAGGGCAAAGCCTTGGGTCGAGGAGGAGATCGAGCTGCTCAGCAATGAAGAATATCATAAGGCACACCGCTATTTGGCGGAAAAGCGCGGTTTTCAAAGAGAAGCGGTTGCCGACTATGAAATCGAGCCGGAAGCGCTTGCCCGGCTAATTGTTCAGCAGAAAGTAAGGCCGTTGAAAAAGCAGATCCGCGCGCTTCGTTTCCTCGACATAAAGGAGATGTACAGACAGCTTTTTGCAGATCCTCAGCGAATCAGTGCGTGGATAGAGGGTGAGGTTCCGGATGAATGGCCCGAAATTTGTCAATTAACGCTCGAAATGCTCGATGAAGAGAAGTTTTATTATGAGGATGCTACTCCTTTTCTGCTATTGAAAGAGCTGATTCAAGGCTTTCAAATAAACAATTCGATTAAACATCTCGTCGTTGATGAAGCGCAGGATTATTCCCCGTTTCAATTTGAATTTCTGCGACGGTTGTTTCCTGCGGCAAAAATGACGGTGCTCGGTGATTTTAATCAGGCGATCTTCGCCCATGCGAGCGAAATGGTCGATTTCAGCACGCTTACAAGCCTGTATGGTCCGGATCAAACAGAGGTTATCAACTTGTCACGAAGCTACCGGTCAACAAAGCCAATCATCGAATTTACGAGACATCTCGTTCCGGCTGGCGAAAGAATTATTCCATTTGAACGTGACGGGGAGCAGCCCGGGCTGCAGCAAGTGACGAGTCAGGACGAACTGCACCGCTGCATTGCTGCGAAAATCGCAGATTTACAAAACGAAGGGTTTACCAGCATTGCTGTTATTTGCAAATCAGCCGAAGAGAGCGGGCGTGCCTATGATGCTCTTTCTGCTGATATTGCGACCATCAAATTGTTAAAAAGCAGCTCGGTCGAATATGAGGAGGGTGTCGTTGTCGTTCCGTCCTATTTGTCGAAGGGGATCGAATTCGAGGCCGTCATCATCTATGATGCGTCGAACCAGGTATATGGAGAAGAGAGTCTGCGCCGCGTTTTCTATACTGCCTGCACGAGAGCGATGCATCGCTTACAGCTTTACTGCGTCGGGGAGCCGAGTCTGTTTTTAACAGAGTGATTTTTCAGCAACGGTCGATTTTCACTTGTTCGTTCGTCATGCAGGGGAGCCTGCGCTCTTCGATTTGTTTACGATAATGACGCGATAAATTCGGTAATGAATCACATGTTTTATTTATCCATAAAGGGGTATCGTAAGAGTAGACTGAAACAGGAGAGTGATATACGTGAGTAAGAAAATAGCTGTTGTCGTAACAGACTTATTTGAGGATTCTGAGTATACGGAGCCTGTCAAAGCATTTAAGGAAGCAGGTCATGAAATTGTGACGATTGAAAAAGAAAGCGGGACTACCGTTACGGGGAAAAACAAAGAAGCGACCGTAACGATTGATAAAGGCATTGACGATGTGAAACCGGATGACTTCGAGGCGCTTTTTATTCCGGGAGGCTTTTCGCCGGACATGCTCCGTGCCGATGACCGCTTTGTGACATTCACAAAGCAATTTGCCGAAAGCAAGAAGCCGATTATGGCTATTTGTCATGGTCCACAGCTTTTAATTACAGCCAAGGTCCTTAAAGGCCGGGACGTGACTGGATATAAATCAATTCACGTTGATCTCGAAAATGCCGGGGCGAACTTACATGATAAGGAAGTAGTCGTTTGTGGCGGAAACCTCGTCACGAGTCGGACGCCGGACGATTTACCTGCCTTTAACCGTGAATCGCTGAATGTATTGAAATAAAGAGTAAGCAAAAGGTGCACACTATCACTATGATAGTGTGCGCTTTTTTGTAGGATAAGAATTTAATAAATTCCAGTCACCCATGTAGCCATTTCAAGAGAGTTGGAAAGAATAGCAATGGCTCCGCACCCTGCGCGTCAATCACCATGAAGCCCACTTGGTGATTGACGTAAAACATGGCAGGGGCACCGTGCATTGCAATTAAGAAAAGTAAGTCTCGTTTCTCTTTCGCTTTTATGCTAGGATAAAAAAAGATGTACGGACAACTTTTTAAAGAAAAGAGGATGCAACCAATGACTCAATCCATTGCTTCATTTATTGATCATACAGCCTTGAAGGCCGACACAACAAAGGACCAGATCGAAACATTATGTGAAGAGGCGAAGACGTACCAATTTGCTTCCGTCTGCGTCAATCCGACATGGGTGAAGCTCGCCGCCGAGCTGTTAAAGGATGAAGAAAACGTCAAAGTATGCACGGTGATCGGCTTTCCTCTCGGGGCATCGACAGTGGAGGTCAAGCACTTTGAAACCGTCAATGCGATTGAAAATGGAGCCGGCGAAGTCGATATGGTCATCAATATCGCCGCTTTAAAAGCAAAGGACGACGAATACGTGGAACGCGATATTCGGGCGGTTGTCGAAGCTGCTAAAGGGAAAGCATTAACAAAAGTCATTATTGAATCTTGCCTTCTGACCGACGAAGAAAAAAAGAGAGCGTGCCAAATAGCGGTGCGGGCTGGCGCCGATTATGTCAAGACATCAACCGGCTTCTCAACCGGCGGAGCGACGGTGGAAGATATTAGGCTGATGCGGGAAACGGTCGGTCCGGAGATCGGAGTGAAAGCCTCTGGCGGCGTTCGTGATTTAGAAGGAGCGCGGAAGATGATCGAAGCCGGTGCGACGAGAATCGGGGCTAGTGCGGGAGTTGCGATTGTTAACGGTGAAAAAGGTGAATCAGACTATTAAAACGATTGACAGTTTTTGGTGATTAATTATATGCTTACGTGAGTATTATGAGTCAGAAAACCGAGCCATTTGCAAGACATTGGACAAGCCGGATCTTGACGTGCCGGTTGAGGAAGCTCGGTATCTCGTGAAAGAGAGGGATACTCAATGGAATATACGCCAGAGATGAAAAATCGTTTGAAACGGATAGAAGGACAAGTGAGAGGCGTGTTGCGTTTAATGGAAGAGGGGCAGGATTGTAAATCTGTTATTACGCAAATGTCAGCTGCGAAATCCGCGATGGATAAGGCGATGGCCTACATCGTAGCGAAAAATATGCAGCATCGTCTGCTAGAACAGGTGGAAAAAGGCGAAGAGACAGAGGAGGCCGTTGAACAGGCGATTCAGCTTCTTGTCAAAAGCCGCTAGTAGTTTACTAGCTTAGCATCTAAATCAATCCGAGCCAAACCCCAATCCCGTTGTGAGCAACCGACTCACAACGGGATTTGAAAAATTATGGAGCTTCCACTTATTTACACGGGGCTAAAGATAAAAACAACCTTTAAGCCCCGCCTAACGCCAGCAAAAATCCCCCTGCGGCCCCTGTAAGGACAATGACCCACGGCGGCAGCTTCCAAAAGACAAGCATGCCGAACAAAATCGCCGCAAAGGCAAAGTCGATCGCGGAGAGAATCGAACTCGTCCAGATTGGCTGGTAGAGCGCGGAAAAGAGAATCCCGACAACCGCGGCATTGACCCCCATTAATACCCCTTTAATGCTGGCGTTTTGCCGCAATGATTGCCAAAACGGCAACGTTCCGAAAATAAGCAGAAATGCCGGTAAGAAGATCGCAATTGTCGCAAGTAGTCCTCCTTGCCAGCCATTGATCACCGCGCCAATGTAAGCGGCAAATGTGAACAGCGGCCCAGGAACGGCCTGCGCGGCACCATATCCAGCCAGAAACTGCTCTTCCGTAAGCCAGCCGGTCGGCACAAATTCCCGCTCCAGTAAAGGCAATACGACATGACCTCCGCCAAAGACAAGCGAGCCGGCGCGATAAAAGCTGTCAAACAACGCCACCGCCTGCAAACCGGATACTTCCCGCAAAATGGGCAACGCAACGAGTAAAGCGAAAAACAACGTTAAACAGACCGCAGCAAAACGGTGCGAAATCGGGAATTTTGCCTCGCTCGCCGAATGATCAAGCGTTTGCTGGCGATAGAGCAAAAACCCGGCAAATCCGGCTGCCAGAATCACACCGACCTGAGTAAAGGCCGTTTGCCACAACAGCGTAACAACGAGCGCGAGAAGAGCGAGCGTTCTTCTTTGCAGATCCGGTGTTAAATTTTGCGCCATTCCTAAAACCGCATGAGCGACAACGACGACAGCGACAATTTTCAGCCCGTGTATCCAGCCGCTGTCATCGAATCCAAACTGATGCAACGCTAATGCAAAAAGAATAAGGGCAATTACCGAAGGAAGGGTAAAGCCGATAAAGGAGACAATCCCTCCCAATACGCCCGCACGCATCACTCCAATCCCGATACCAACCTGGCTGCTCGCGGGACCCGGGAGAAATTGACAGAGCGCAACTAAATCGGCGTAGCTTTTTTCGTCGATCCATTTCCTGCGACGGATATATTCTTCGTGAAAATAGCCTAAATGAGCGATCGGACCGCCAAATGAAGTGAAGCCGAGCCTTGTGGAAACAAGCAGAATTTCCAGTAAGGACTTGAAAGTCGATGTCCGGTTGTCCGGCATAGTGATCACCTTCCTTATTATTCGTTTATTTCTTTAAAGAGTTCATATGCTTTCGCTCTTGCTTCGTTTAGCACCAGTTCGCCTTTAGCAGTAGTCGAGTAGTATTTGCGAATTTTTCCTTCGACCTTCTGTTCTTCCTTCGCCAAAAGCCCATCCTCTTCCATCGAGTGCAGAATTGGGTATAATGTTCCAGCGCTGATCTGATAGCCGTGTGCTTTCAATTCTTCCAGCATCCACAGGCCGAAAATCGGATGCTCCTTCGCATGATGGAGGATGTGAATGTGAATGAAGCCTAAAAACAGTTTGCGCAAAACTTTTTCCTCCAAAGCACCATCCTCCTTTTAGTTGTAAGTGTTATCGAAAGCCGATATCGATAATCTACCAAAACACTTCCTTTTCCACAATAACGACCAGGTATTCTTAATGAAATCTTTACATGGATATGTGAAGGGGCTCAGTAGAAAAGCGTTTGTTTAAAATAATAAGGAGTGTCACATAGTAAAAGTGAGTCACTCCTTATCTACTATCCTATCGATTGTTGGATGGGCAGTTCACCTCGCTGCTTCGGGAAAAAGGGTCAAAAGTGTCCGCAGTCTTGGCAATGGCTCCACTCGCCACAAGCCCGTTGTGAGAAACCCACTCACAACGGGCTTTAAAAGATCGTGGCGGTTCCACTCATTGCTTAGAGAGTGGGAAAAAAGGGAAAAACAACCTTTATCCCACTCTCATCAATTTCCGGCTCCGCGGTATTTTTTGACTCCGGCGTTCCAGAGCAGGACGGAGAGCGTTAAAAAGATCAGCCCCATCACCGGTGTTAGAAAGGCGTAGCCATACCACTCTTCCCGCTCAAGGAAATAAGCGGCCGGATAGACGCCGACGAAGGCGAACGGCAAAATCCACGTCAGGACGAAGCGGATGACACGGTGGTAAATGTCGACCGGGTAGCGGCCGTAGTTGCCGATGTTATACATCATCGGCATAATGTCGGTGCGGCTGTCCGACCAGAAGCTGATGCTGGCAATTGAGATAAAAATACCAGCGTAAATGAGCGTGCCGCCGCCGACCATCGCAACAAAGACGAGCGCGTCATACCAGGCAAAGGACAAGTCGAGACTTGATCCGGCATAGAGCATGATCACAATCCCGGTGATCACTCCGAATAACGATTCAAGCTCCATCCTTTCCATTATAATTTGAAACAGGCTGTAAATCGGTCTTGTCAGAACCCGGTCGAATTCACCTTTGACAATGTAGCGCTCATTGAAATCCCAAATGTTGAAGAAGGCGCTAAAGAAGGCGTACGGGACGAGAAAAAAGCCATAAATAAAGATGATTTCCTCCCGATTCCAGCCACTTAACAAAGTAGTATGACCGAAGACGACTAAAATAAAGACAAAGTTAACCGCTTGAAATAATAAGTCTGAAAAGATTTCAACAACTGTATCGACCCGGTACGTGAGCCGCGTTTTTAAATACTGTGAGGCATATTGAAAGAAAATGGATAAATAGAACATCAGCTAACCTCCTTGCACGATCAGCTGTTTTTTCGCCAACATCCATAGGAGCTGAAGTGGGATCAGCAAAACAAGGGCCCAAAAGGCTTGCAGCATCAAGGCGGTATACATTTCATTGCCGCTGAATCCTTCAGTGAAAATCATGCTTGGAATATAGCTGATCGCCTGAAATGGCAGATACATCATGACCGACTGGGCCCACAGCGGATAAAAAGAAATCGGAAGAAGCAGGCCGGAAAATAAATCAATCACGACTCGTTTCGCACGAATCAAGCCCGAATTATTAAATAAGAAAAACGTTAAAATCCCCGTCAGCAAATTGATTTGTGTATTGACAATAAAGCTGAACAGCAGAGAAACAAAAAAGAAGAGCCACGTCGTTGCGCTTGCGGAAAAGCTGACCGGGAACAGCAAAGCGACGATCACCATTCCGGGCACGGAAAAGAATAACAGACGAAAGATGCCCTCACCGAGCGCCTGCATCGTTTTCATCCCTAAATAGTTATAGGGACGGATCATTTCAATCGCGACTTTTCCTTCTTTAATTTCCATCGCGATTTCGCGGTCAATATTATTAAAATAGAAAGCGCGCGCCATCCAGGCTACGGCGATATAGGTCGTCATCTGCAGCGCGCTCAGCCCCTCGATATCTTCCTTGCCGCTATAGATTGCCGTCCATAAAAAGTAATAGGCGGCGATATTAATGCTGTAGATTAAAATGCCACTATAATAATTTGTCCGATAGGCAAGCATCATTAAAAAGCGGATCCGAATCATTTCGATATAGGAACTCATGAGATCGCCATTCCTTCTTCGTAAATCTTGCGGATAATCTCCTCAGTCGACACCTTGTTCAGGCGGACATTATTGATCGGATTAGCCTCGACAACGGTGCTGATCAGCTTTGATACAGCGCGTTCATCGCCATTGACGTGAGCGAGCCACGTCGTCTCGTCCTGTTGTTCCCAGTAGACTTGCGGAAGCTGTGGCAGATTAGCAGCCGTAACAGGTTCAAGAAACTCGAATTCGACCTGCTTTCCTTCGACCGCCCCGGCCTGAAGCTGATCAAGCCGGCCATCATAGACGATTTTTCCTTCATCGAGGAGCACGACCCGTTCACAAAGCGCTTCAATGTCACTGAGATCGTGCGTAGTCAATAAAATCGTCGTATTGTACGTTTGATTGATTTCCTTTAAAAATTCCCGGATTTTCAGCTTGACGAGTACATCAAGCCCGATTGTCGGCTCATCCAAAAAGAGCAGCGGCGGGTTATGAATCAGAGCGGCGGCTAATTCACAGCGCATCCGCTGGCCGAGAGAAAGCTTGCGGACCGGCTTGTCCAGCAACGGTCCGATGTCCAATGTCTCTATCACATGACCCATATGCGAGTTGTAATCTTCGTCAGAGACGCGATACACCTTCTTTAACAGCCTGAATGACTCCTGCACGGCAATATCCCACCAGAGCTGAGAGCGTTGGCCGAAGACAACACCGATTGTCCGGACGAATTGTTCACGCTCTTTGTGTGGATTCATCCCATTAACGAGTACGGTGCCTGAAGTCGGCGTCAGGATACCTGTCAGCATTTTGATCGTCGTTGATTTACCTGCGCCGTTTTCGCCGATATAGCCGACCATCTCCCCCTGCTTAATCGTTAAGGATATATCATCGACAGCAGCCATCACTTTATAATTCCGCGTTAATAAATCGCGAAAGGCGCCGGTCAGACCCGACCGGCTTGAGTAGGATTTAAACTCTTTCCGTAAGTTGGTGACCTGTATAATATTTTGCTTGATGTCCATTTATCTTCCTCCAAGCTCTTACTCTATTAAAACAAAGTATAGTTTACCTCTAAGGAAGGACGACAGCAAGCATCAGACTCGATGCCTGCGCCAAAAAGAGGCTGGACCAAAAGGTTGTTTTGTTTACCTTCTGCTTAGCCTCTAAGCAATGAGCGGAACCGCCACGATCTTTTAAAGCCCGTTGTGAGTGGGTTTCTCACAACGGGCTTGTGGCGTGTGAAGCCATTGCCAAAAGGTCCAAAGCTAGTTTTGTCTCAAGGTCGAAGCAGTCATTAGGATTGGCGTTGTTTCCACATAAGATAGCGATAGCGGATCGTGCAGCCAATGCAGAAGCCGAAAAGAGCAAGCAATGCAGCTGCTGCGACGGCAAGACCGAAAACTAAAGTGAGACGGTCGAAGTGTAAGAGAGAGCTGATTAGCGCCAAGCCGAGGCAGACCGTCGCGATCCATTGATTGAAAAGCTGCTGCTTTCGGTCTTCCTGAATATAGGAAAATAAAGGCTTTCTCAGGAAGAGGCTGGCGACTTCAATCAAGGGATTGCGCTTTCTCAGCAGAGTAATGACGCCGTTGAGAAAAGGGAGCAGCAAGATCCAGTTTGAAAAAAGCAGTCCGGCGCTGACCGTGATCACGATAAAAAGCTGGTTCAATTGGACGAGAGGTTTTGGTATGCCCAAGATGTCGCCTCCTTTTTTTAGCATTGCAAAGATACGCGCTTCCCGGTTAGCGGAGATCAGCATGAAGCCACTCGATAAAGCGGATAAACGGCGTGACTAAAAACAGCATAACAAGAGAACAAACAAGATTAAAGAGTAAACTCGCATGGGCGAGCTGCGTCATCGGTACTGAGCTAAGGCTGCTGGCCAGATCACCAAGCCAGCCGATTAATGGAAGGAACAGGAGCACGCCCAGGACGTTTAACCAGATATTGGCATAGGCAACTTGCTTGGCGTTTTTACCTGAACCGATGCTGGCGAGGTACGCCGTAATACATGTACCGATGTTTGCGCCGAGCATAATTGAAATGCCGGCCGACAGCTCGAGCAGATGATCATTCATAAATCCCATCGCGATGGCGGTAGTCGCGGTGCTCGATTGAATCAGGGCCGTCAGCAAAGTGCCGATCCCGACCCCTAACAGCTCGTACTCATTCGTTAAGTCGAAAAATGAATGGACAAACGGGATCGTTGCCAGCGGATAGGCGAGCTGCTCCAGCCCGTTCATGGAAATAAAAATACAGGCAAGGCCAAAAAACAGGCAGCCAAATGAGTAAGCGGCGGAATGAGGCAGCAGTAAAAAAAGCAAGCCTAAAAGCAGCAGCGGCCCAATGAACATCGTAAGGTCGAGTGCCAGCAGTTCGGTTGTCATCGTCGTGCCGATGTTCGCCCCGAGAATAATGCCGATTGAGTTTCGGAAGCTGAGCAATCCGGCAGCGACCAGCCCGACCGTCATCACCATAATCGCCGAGCTGCTTTGCAGGACCGCGGTCGCGAAAGCGCCGATCAACAGCCCCATCCAGGCCGTTCGCGTCATCCGTTCGATCAGGGATTGAAATCTGCTTTTTCCAAGGTGCAGCAGTCCCGCGCGCATCACCGTCATCCCAAATAGAAATAAAGCGATAAAAACAGCAAGCAAGGAAAATAACTCTTTCATGACGCCACTCACCTCTCTATTCACTCTATGGACAAACGCTGACAAGCATGACAAGAAAAAAATCCGTCGGAATAACGGATGGGGGAGCGGGGTGGAGGATATTATTTTACATTAATAAGATTGGAGCGGGAGGTGATGAGATCGCCTTTTTTTTCGCTTATTTCCTGATTTTAAGTTGACCAGCATATCTCTCTATATTATAATGCTATAAGACGTGCATGAAGAGATGTATGTCTTGAGTTGGTTGTTTCGGAGGGAGGGAAATATAATGGCAGAAACTCGTGTTCGCAAAAACGAATCGATTGATGCTGCACTTCGTCGCTTCAAGAGATCACTCTCTAAAGAAGGAACGTTGGCTGAGGTTAAAAAGCGCAAGCACTACGAAAAGCCGAGTGTGAAACGCAAGAAGAAATCTGAAGCAGCAAGAAAACGTAAGTTCTAATTGGTGAGAGGGTGTTTCCATTGAATCTTCTTGAACGTTTAAATCAGGATATGAAGACTGCGATGAAGAACAAGGAAAAGCAAAAACTCTCGGTCATCCGTATGGTAAAGTCGTCGTTGCAAAACGAGCAAATTAAGCTCGGACGTGAGTTGACAGACGATGATAGCCTTACGGTGCTTAATCGCGAACTGAAACAACGCAAGGATTCCCTCCATGAGTTTGAACAAGCAAACCGTGAAGATTTAGCTTCCAAGCTACGTGATGAAATTACTGTGCTTGAGGACTATATGCCAGAGCAGCTTTCTGATGAAGAAGTTTCGCAGATCGTTCAAGCAACGATTAAAGAAGTCGGAGCTACCACCAAAGCAGATATGGGTAAGGTCATGGGAGCAATCATGCCGAAGGTTAAAGGAAAAGCTGATGGTGGTCTTGTGAATCGTCTCGTGCAACAACACTTATCATAACTATGACACAAACGCTTCATCTCTTTTAAAACGGGGGATGGAGCGTTTTTTGTTTGAAGGATGGCAGGACAAATTTGCTAAAGAAAATGATAGAGGATAAAATATTTTTGAAAGAAGTGAAACCATCCGTGTCGTTTATCCGTAAGAAGAAGATAAGAAAAAAAGAGAGGAGGGAAGGTATGAGAGAAAGACGTCAGTGGCTCGCTGTTTCCCTGTTGCTGTTTGTCGTCGTCTGCTGTTTCCTTGTTCCGGCATCCGCTGTACATAGCTATGAAGAACGAGGAGATGGACCACTCGTTTATTACATCCCGGTGGAACAGACGGTTGAACGTGGTCTGGAAGCCTTTATGAAAAGGTCATTTGAGACGGCGATTGCCGAAGGGGCGACACATTTAGTACTCGAAATGGATACCCCGGGGGGAGCCGTCGATGCGGCGGGAGATATCGCTACGCTCATCCAGGAAACGGATGTGCCCGTCATTACGTTTGTCAGAAGCAAGGCGATTTCAGCGGGAGCCTACATCGCACTGAATACCGATCAAATTATTATGACGCCGAGGGCAACGATGGGGTCAGCGAAGGTTATTGACGGCGCCGGAAATGCTGCGGAAGAGAAAACGCAGTCCTATTGGCTTGCGGAAATGCGCGGTGCAGCTGAATTAAACGGGCGCGATCCGGTCTATGCCGCGGCGATGGCCGATGAACGGATTGACCTGCCTGAACTTGGCGCCCCCGCCGGAGAGCTGTTGACCTTAACGGCCGATCAGGCGCTGGAGATCGACTATGCGGAAGCGATTGTGACGAGTCGCGAAGAGCTGTTGGCCCATCTTGGCTTAGAAGATGCCGTTGAACGCGAGATGGAGATCACATTTGCTGAGCAGTTGGCGCGTTTCGTTACCCACCCAATCGTTATTCCGATCCTTTTGTCAGTCGGGAGCCTCGGGCTGGTGCTTGAATTGTATTCACCCGGATTTGGAGTTCCGGGCATTATGGGTCTTTCAGCATTGCTGCTATTTTTCTTCGGCCATATGTTTGCTGGATTTGCCGGTTTGGAAGCACTGATTCTGTTTATCATTGGCTTTATTCTGATTTTGGTTGAAATTTTTGTCCCCGGGTTTGGAATTTTCGGTCTGCTGGGAATTGGCGCGCTTATCGGCGGGATGCTGCTTGCTTCGTTTTCAACGACCGTTATGCTGATTTCTCTTGCAATTGCCTTTGTCGTGACGGCGATTGCCGCTGTCTTTATTTTCCGCTATTTCGGGCAAAGAGGCCCGATGAAAAGGGTGGTGCACACGGATTCGACCAGCACGGAAAAAGGGTACATCAGCAATGTGACAAGATCAGAGCTGATCGGTGCTAAAGGGGAAACACTTACCCCCCTCCGACCGTCAGGTTCCGCTGTTTTTGGAAAGGAACGGCTTGACGTCGTTACCGAGGGAAGCTATATTGGACAGGGAAAGCAAGTTGAGATCGTCTATACCGCCGGATCTCGAATTGTTGTACGTGAAGTAAAGGAATGAAAAAAAGAGGAGGAATGAGAAGATGCCATTGGATATTACCATTTTAATCGGTTTGGCAGTCATCATCATTTTGTTAGCGGTACTGTTTACATTTGTACCGGTTATGCTGTGGATTTCCGCATTAGCTGCAGGAGTCCGTATCGGAATTTTCGAGCTTGTTGGAATGCGCTTACGTCGTGTTATTCCAGCCCGCGTTGTTAATCCGTTAATCAAAGCGGTAAAAGCGGGACTTGATCTGAGTACATCGAAGCTTGAAGGTCACTATCTTGCCGGAGGGAACGTCGACCGCGTCGTCAATGCTCTCATCGCCGCGCAACGCGCGAATATTGATTTGAGCTTCGAACGTGCGGCAGCGATTGACCTTGCCGGACGTGACGTGCTTGAAGCGGTACAAATGAGCGTTAACCCAAAGGTTATTGAAACGCCGTTCATTGCCGGTGTGGCGATGGATGGGATTGAAGTAAAGGCGAAGGCGCGTATTACAGTGCGGGCCAATATTGACCGCCTTGTCGGGGGTGCCGGTGAAGATACGGTTATCGCCCGTGTCGGGGAAGGGATTGTTTCGACAATCGGTTCAGCTGACAACCATAAGAAGGTGCTTGAAAATCCAGATATGATTTCACAAACTGTCCTTGCCAAAGGGCTTGATGCCGGAACGGCATTTGAAATCCTCTCAATTGATATTGCCGATATCGATATCGGTAAAAACATCGGGGCGGAGTTGCAAACCGATCAGGCGGAAGCCGACAAGAAGATTGCCCAGGCGAAAGCGGAAGAGCGTCGCGCGATGGCCGTAGCGAAGGAACAGGAAATGAAGGCAAAGGTCGAGGAAATGCGCGCGAAAGTTGTCGAAGCGGAAGCCGAAGTACCAATGGCGCTTTCCGAAGCATTGCGTAAAGGAAACATGGGTGTCATGGACTATATGAATTATCAAAATGTGATGGCCGATACTGACATGCGTGACTCGATCAGTAAAGCTACAGACGGTAATGATTCTCATACTGACAAAAATCAATAAGAAGTCTCCCCAAGATGATAAGGAGGAGAACGCATAATGGAAAATTTGCTTGAGTTTATCTTCAACAATATCTTCCTCGTCTTAATCATCATCGGCGGGATCATCAGCTTCCTTAACCGTTTAGGCGGTAACCAGAATGAGCAGCAGCGGCAGAAGTCACGTCCGCAGCAACGCTCCGGTCGCCCGCAACAGGGGCAGGGAAAAATCGACTGGCGTGAGATTTTCCAGCAGGAGGAAGCTGAGCCGGAACGTCCGCGCAGGTCGACTTATGCTGGACCAGACGGCTTGGGCGAAGAGCAGCCCCGGCAGACAGCTGAGGTGCAGTTTGAGAGTCCGGTCGCCGAGATAGAAGAGGAGCAGAGACAGCTGAAGAAACGCTATGAGGAGGCGCGCCGCCGGCAACAACGGGCGGCCGAATCAGCAAGAAACAGCCAGCAAACGCCACAGCGTGCAAACGAGAAGCTCGATCTTCAGTTAAACCGTTTGTCCAACAATGAGGCGATGAAAGCTGTTGTCTGGGCTGAAGTGCTCGGTCAGCCACGGGCGCGCAAGCCGCATCAAACCTTTCAGCGTCCCCGCTAACATGTAAGAAGCAAGTCTTACTGGATACATTTTATCCGGTAAGACTTGCTTTTTTTTTGCGTGGGAATGAACAAAAAAAGGGTTCGTATGTTCGTTATTTGTAAGCTGGTCTCGACGCTCATAGCGTTCCCGATGGAAGAGTCGCAGAAGTCCAGCCGTTCAGCAGGGTCTCCCCGTGCAGATTTGAGTGCTATCCAACGCCGCTTTCACATAAAGATGAAGGAGAGGGGGTGCAGGATAAAATGAAAAAGGTTAGGCAGCAGCTGACAACATGGATGACAAAACAAATGCAGCTTCCCGCTGATGTCATGATGGACCTGCCACGGATTACGATGATCGGTCAGCTTCATATTTACATCGAGAATCACCGTGGGGTCTTGCGCTTCTCAAATCAGGAGCTTAGATTGCTCTTGAAAAATGGACACCTCTTAATTAAAGGAGATCACTTTGTCATTAAGACGATATTGCCTGAAGAATTATTGCTGGAAGGAAGAATTGATCAGGTTCTGTATATAGATGACACCGATACATAAGTGACGTATACCGAGTGTTAAAGGAGGAGACAATTAACAATGAATACGACTATCACCAACCTGCTTTATGGATATGTGCGAGTCAGCGTCGATGGCGCTTACCCGGAGCGATTGCTCAATCGTTGCATAGAGGAAAAGATCACGATTTGGCAAATTCGCCGCATTAGCGAAAGTCGGATTGTTTTCTACATGTACGTAAAGGATGTCCGGCGGTTAAGACCGCTGTTGCGTCTGACAAGCTGTAATGCGACATTTATCCAGAAGCGCGGCGGGCCTTTCTTTTTCAAGCGGATGGTTGGACGTTCCGGCTTTGTCGTCGGTCTGTGCAGCTTCTTTGCGATCATGTTTGTCTTATCCAATATGATCTGGCATATCGAAATTAAAGGTGCTTCTCCACAAGTAGAGCATGAGCTGCGCCAAGTGATGACGGAAATGGGGATTAAGCCGGGCGCGTTTCACTTTTCGCTTCCCAGTGTCGAATTGATTCAGCGTGATGTGACAGAGGCGGTCGCCGGCGCGACATGGGTTGGTGTACGGAAAAAAGGGACGACCTTTGAGTTCGAAGTCGTTGAGCAACAACTGCCGGAGGAAGCGGAACGGCACAGCCCGCGTCATCTGATCGCGACAAAGGAAGCGGTCATTCACGATATTTTCGTTGAGCATGGCCAGGCAATGGTTAAGCCGAATGATTTTGTGCGCAAGGGCGATATTCTCGTCTCCGGATATATTGGAAAAGAAGATAAGGCGGAGATCGTACCGGCCCAGGCAATTGTACGTGGAGAAATTTGGTACAAGTCAACGGTTTCCATTCCACTTGAGACAGTGTTTTCGACATTGACCGGAGAAAGGCAGACGAAGCACTATCTGACCTTTTCCGACATTAGCGTGCCGATATGGGGCTTTTCCCGGCAAACGTTAGAGAATTATCAGCCATTTGAACAGGAAAATCCGGTTCGGATCTGGAAATGGACGCTTCCGTTGTCGTACAAGCGAATTGATTATTATGAAACAGATCAGTATGCACGTTCGTACACAAAGGAGGAAGCG
This sequence comes from Halalkalibacter oceani, assembly GCF_023715705.1. Classification (GTDB taxonomy): domain Bacteria; phylum Bacillota; class Bacilli; order Bacillales; family Bacillaceae_D; genus Halalkalibacter; species Halalkalibacter oceani_A. The sequence continues at coordinate 43,878 of NZ_JAMBOS010000011.1, read as the reverse complement.
ATTGAAGCAGCGAAAGAACGGGCTCGTGTCGATTTAGTGAAACATTTACCGGAAGGAGCGGAAATCCTTGGCGAAAAAGTTTTGCACGAAGCCGTAGGGAATGGTAAAGTTAACTTACAGATTCATTACCAAGTACTCGAAGATATTACATCGGAGAAGCCGATTATTCAAGGAGATTGAGTCTATTGTCAGAAACGAAAACCATTCAGCTGGAAGTTAAGAATGCGAGCGAAACCCAGGCGCTTCTCGGTCCGAATGATCGACATTTAAAGCGGATTGAAGAATTACTGGCTGTCACGCTCGTCACAAGGGGAGAGGAAGTCCTGGTGACGGGGGAAGCAGAAAAGGTGGCGCTTGTTCATTCGATTCTTGCAGCTCTGATTGAACTGATTAGAAAAGGCATAACCGTCTCGGAGCGGGATGTGGTTTATGCCGTCCAGCTCGCTGAGGCGGATCGTCTTAATGAGCTGAATGAACTCTATAATGAAAAAGTTGCCGTGAACGTTAAAGGGAAGCCGATTATGGCCAAGACGCTCGGTCAGCGGCACTATGTGTCAGCTATTCAAAAGAAGGATATGGTTTTTGGAATCGGACCGGCTGGTACGGGGAAAACCTATCTTGCGGTTGTGATGGCTGTTACCGCTCTTAAAGAAGGGCTGGTCAAACGGATTGTGCTCACCCGCCCGGCGGTTGAAGCTGGCGAAAGTCTCGGTTTTTTGCCAGGCGATTTAAAAGAAAAGGTCGATCCTTATTTGCGTCCCCTTTACGATGCCTTACATGACGTCCTTGGCGTTGAGCAGACGGCCCGCTTAATGGAGCGTGGGACGATTGAGGTCGCTCCGCTCGCCTACATGCGGGGTCGGACGCTTGACGATGCGTTTGTCATTCTTGATGAAGCGCAAAATACGACGAAAGAACAGATGAAGATGTTTATTACCCGTCTCGGCTTCGGTTCAAAAATGGTAATCAATGGTGATTTGACCCAAGTTGATTTGCCTAAAGGCAAGAAGTCCGGATTGAAGGTCGCGATTGACATTTTAACCGCGGTAAAAGACATTGCCTTTATTTATTTGCAGCAATCGGATGTCGTACGCCACACGCTTGTTCAACAAATTATCCAAGCCTATGACCAAAGCGGGGACGAGTAAGGAAAAGTGGAAAGAGAAGACGTCTTTTTAGAGGAGGCGCTTTATAAGGAAGAGGCTGACTCGAAACTAGTTGTCATTGGCGCTGCTTGCGGAGATGACAGGGAGGCAGCCTCTTTCTTCAAAAGTAAAAAGGGATATTAAAGGAGAACCGGGGTGAAGGATCATGAGAAGACGCGCGCCGATAGATCAGCAAAAATGGTGGAAACAGCTACGTGACCATCAATATATTCGCACAATCCTTTTTTTTATCATGGGGATTCTTCTATACTTGCTTATGCTCGGAAGCGTAATTCCGGACACGCTCGATGTGCGCCTTTCGCAAATTGCCGATCGGGATATTCGTTCACCTATTACCGTAGAAAATAAAGTGGAAACGGAGCGGCGACAAAATGAAGCGATTGATGCGATCGCTCCAGTTTATGACCAGAAACGCGAATATGCGCAAAATCAGGTAGTAAAAGTCAATGACATTTTTGAGCTTGTCCTTCAGGTGAAAAGTGACTATGAGACTGCCGAAGCGGAGGCTGAGACGGAATCGGAGCTTTCACAGGAAGAGAAGCTGAATGAACAGCTGGCCCTTGTTGAGCAGGAGCTTTCGGATGGGACAAGCAATGATCTGAGCGAGGAAACATTGCTTACGCTACTTTCCGCATCGCCAACGCAGCTGCAAATTGCCAGGGAAGCGACGACCAATGCCGTATATGAGATTATGAGTGAGCGGGTCACGATTCGCGATCTCGCTGAAGCGAAGAGTGACGTCAGCAATCAAATTTCGTTTTCCACCGTCAGTAACCGTTTATTGCAGGCAATGGTGGAAATCGCCGAGTTTGCGATTATTCCAAACTACATTTATGACGCCGAAGCGACAGAGCGTCTGCGTCAGGAGGCGGCGGAAAGCGTCGAACCGGTGATCATCCGCGAAGGGCAGCTGCTCGTCGAAGAAGGAGAGATTATTAATCACGATCTCTACGAACAGCTTCGTCTTGTTGGATTGCTGGACGATTCCTTTAACATTTATCCGTATATCGGGCTGGCGCTGCTCGTCGTGCTTATCATGAGCATGCTTGCTTATTATGTAAATGAATCGCAGACCTCGGTCCAGCGCAATAACAGTCATCTGCTGATGTTTACACTGATTTTTATTTTGACGGTTTCCCTGATTAAAGTTACAAGTATTTTAGAAGTCTTTCAAGTTCAGGGGATTGGCTTTGTCGTTCCTGTTTCGTTAGGAGCGATGCTGATTACGCTTCTGATCCATACCCGGCTTGCGATTTTTACGAGCATTATCTTTGCCGTGATCGGCAGCGTCATTTACAGTGATCCGAACAGTGCCGGAACGTTTCATTTCACCTACGGCTTCTATATGCTGTTCAGCTCGTTCGCCGGTGCCTATTTCCTAAGCAGGTCGACGCGAATTTCACGGATCTTGCTGGCGGGACTGTTCGTTTCTGCGATTAACGTTATCGCGGTGGCATCTTTGCTCTTTTTGAAAACTGTGCAAAGCAACTGGATCGAGCTTGGCATGCATGTCGGATTTGCCTTTTTGTCAGGGTTTACGGCGGCCGTGCTGACAATCGGATTGCTGCCGTTCTTTGAGGCGGGCTTTGGCATTCTGTCGACGACAAAGCTGATTGAATTATCAAATCCGAACCATCCGTTGCTGCGCAAGATTTTAGTCGAGGCGCCGGGGACCTATCATCATAGCGTCGTCGTTGGGAATTTGTCAGAAGCGGCTTGCGAAACGATCGGCGAGAACGGCTTACTGGCCCGGGTCGGCTCCTATTACCACGATCTTGGAAAAACAAAGCGGCCTCATTTCTTTATTGAAAACCAGATGAAGATGGAGAATCCGCATGATAAAATATCACCACAGCTGAGTAAAACGATTATTATCGCCCATCCATACGATGGAGCCGATATGCTGCGGGAATACAAAATGCCAAAAGAAATTATTGATATTGCCGAACAGCATCATGGCACAACCTTATTAAAGTATTTTTACCATAAAGCGAATCAGGATTCCGACCATCCGTTGCCTGAGGAGCAATTCCGCTATCCGGGACCGAAAGCGCAAACGAAAGTAGCCGCGATCGTCGGAATTGCCGACAGCGTCGAGGCTGCCGTGCGGACGATTCAAAAGCCGACTCCTGATAAAATTGAGTCACTCGTGCGCAAAATCATCCAAAGCCGTCTGGAAGACGGGCAATTCGATGAATCGGACCTGACGTTGAAAGAGCTGGATAAAATCGCAGTTTCGATTTGTGAAACGTTAAAAGGGACCTTCCATCAACGGATTGAATATCCGGAGGATGTAAAAGGAAAGGGAGACAAAAAATGAAGCTAACTGTTGATATTAACGATGAAACGGCAACGATCACGGAGGTTCAGCAAAACCTCGTTAAGGAGCTGCTGGCGAAAACCGCCGAATTGGAAAAGGTGGAAGGGGAGACTGAGGTATCGGTCACATTTGTCAGCCTTGATCGTATTCAGGAGATCAATCGTGACTATCGCGGCAAGGATCAGCCGACAGATGTCATCTCATTTGCCTTAAACGAACAGGATGAAGAGGAGCTTGATGTCGTCGCTGAAGGGCTTCCAAATGTCCTCGGTGATATCATCATTTCGGTTTCCCATATCCGTTCCCAGGCAGAAGAATACGGCCATTCCTTTGAGCGGGAGCTTGGCTTTTTAACGGTACATGGAATGCTGCATCTGCTCGGCTATGATCATCTTAACGAAGACGAAGAGAAAGAAATGTTCTCTCGCCAAGAGGATATCTTGAGCGCCTATGGACTTTCGCGATAGAAATAGAAGAGGAGTCAAGCGGTTACTGGCAGCCTTTGCTTTTGCTTTGCAGGGAGTTCGTGATGTGATCACACATGAGAAGAATATGCAGCTTCACTTGATCATCGCAGCAGTTGTTCTTGCGCTGGCAGGTTTTTTAAGGCTCCCGCTTTTGCACTGGGTTCTTTTGCTCTTGGTGATAGCAGGAGTCTTTGCCTTGGAAATGATGAATACGGCGGTTGAACGGGTCGTCGATCTCTGCACGGAGGAGTTTCATCCATTGGCCAAGCGGGCAAAGGATATTGCCGCCGGTGCTGTCTTCACGTATTGTTTGTTTGCCGTCGTGATTGGTATCATCCTGTTTCTTCCGCCGATACTTCGATTGCTGAAATAGGACGGGCCGTTGATATCAAAGAGTCTGAGCGAAAGGAGCAACCTCCCGTGTGGAAGAGGTTTCAGAAAAACATTATTGCCGGTATCATCTTTTTATTGCCGGCTATTGCAACGATATATGTCTTACAGCTCCTGTTTGGACTGGTGGATGCTTTTCTCGGTTCCTTTATTACAGGAGTGCTGAAGGCGTTAAATATTATTACGACACATGATGGGCGCATTTACTTTCTTGGCGTCTATACCCCTTTCTCTGAACGGCTTCTCGGCATCGGGTTTGTCTTAACCATTCTTTTAGTTACCTGGGTTGGAGCAATGCGGCTTCAGGGGAGGGGAAAAGGAATCTTCGGCTCGATCGACCGGACATTCCGGAAAATCCCGATTGCCAATTCAATTTATACATCTGTAGAGCAGGTGATTCATGCGTTTGCCCAGGAGCGCACCTCGTTTAAAAATGTTGTGCTTGTGGAATATCCCCGTAAAGGTCTTTATACGGTAGGGTTTCAAACGGGAGAATCAAAAGGAGAGGTGCAACGGCTGACAACGAAAGATTGCATTAATATTTTTCTGCCGACCACGCCCAATCCGACCTCCGGCTGGCTCGTCCTTGTACCGAAGGAGGATGTGATTGTGCTCGACATGTCTGTGGAACAAGGCTTGAAGTTTATTATTTCAGGCGGAGTCGTTGTCCCTCCTGATCCAGGAGCGGTTGTTGATCAGATGGAAACACAAGTAGATGAAGCGAACATGGTCATTCATGTGCGCTCCAAGCGAAAGGATGAGAAAGAATGACCGACCAACAGCTAATTGCTGAAGCCAAGCTTGCCCGAGAGCAGGCGTACGTACCTTATTCAAATTTCCCGGTAGGAGCTGCGCTGTTAATGGCGGACGGCACGATTTATCACGGCGCTAATATCGAAAACGCCTCCTTCGGCCTTACCAATTGTGCGGAGCGGACCGCATTGTTTAAAGCATATTCGGAAGGAAACCGTGACGTACAGGCGATTGCCGTCGTGGCGGATACAAACCGCCCCGTCCCGCCATGTGGGGCATGCCGGCAGGTGATGGTCGAACTGTGCCGACCAGACACAAAAGTAGTGTTAACAAATTTACAAGGTGATACCGTCGAGATGACGGTGGCAGAATTGCTCCCCGGAGCATTTACAGCGGAGGATATGGATGAGTAATCAAACAAAATTTAAATCAGGCTTTGTCTCAATTATCGGCCGTCCGAATGTAGGAAAATCGACATTGTTAAATTATGTTATCGGACAAAAAATCGCGATTATGTCCGATAAACCGCAGACGACGCGCAACAAAATTCAAGGTGTCTATACGAGTAACGAAGCACAAATTATTTTTATCGATACGCCGGGCATTCATAAGCCAAAGCATAAATTGGGTGACTTCATGATGAAGGTCGCACAAAACACGCTTGGAGAAGTCGACCTGATTTTATATGTCGTTGATGCGGCTGAAGCGTTTGGTCCTGGTGAGGAGTTTATTATTGAACGCTTAAAGACGGCGGCTACTCCTGTTTTTCTCGTTATTAACAAAATTGACAAAATCTCGCCCGATGATTTGCTTGGGGTGATTGAGACGTACCGGACAAAACACGATTTTAAAGAAGTAATCCCGATTTCCGCTTTACAGGGCAACAACGTACCAGCTTTAATGGAGCAGATTACGGAATATCTTGACGAGGGACCGCAATACTATCCAAGCGACCAGGTGACAGACCATCCAGAACGCTTTGTCGTGGCGGAATTAATCCGTGAAAAGGTGCTCCATTTAACGCGCGAGGAAATCCCTCATTCCGTAGCTGTCAATATCGAGCAGATGAAGCGGCGGGATAACAGCGATACCGTTTACATCGGCGCAACGATCATCGTCGAGCGCAGTTCGCAAAAAGGAATTATCATCGGCAAGCAGGGAGCGATGCTGAAGGAGGTCGGCAAGCGGGCGCGGACCGACATCGAAACGCTGCTCGGCTCCAAAGTCTACCTCGAGCTATGGGTCAAAGTCCAAAAAGACTGGCGCAACAAACCAACCCACCTCCGCGACTTCGGCTTCCGCGAAGACGAATATTAGACCAAAAAGCCACAGGGCGCCTTATCCCTGTGGCTTTTTGGTCGAAGAGCGAGCGAAGCCGGCGCCGGGTTTTTAAAGGGGAGAAGCGCTTTTCTTCTCCCCGAGCGCCGCGAAGCCGCTCCAATTCGGAAACAGGGCGCTTTATCCCTGTGGCTTTTTGGTCTGGGCGAACAGCCATTGTTTTTTTAAAAGAAAACGATTATGATGAAAGAAAGCAAGAAAAATTTGTCATTGTGTCGTTGTCAAGAGCGGTCAATTAGCAATATTTCCTTAACATGATTACGGGTGAACAAGGTCATCATACAAGTATAGAGCGTTGACGTTTATGACGAAAGGTGGAAAACTGTTATGCTCGATTTTTCCTGGAAAATCTTTTCAATGACGGGTAATCTGGATACGTACTTGTTAATGAAAGAGCTTGAACGTGAGTCGGACGATCAGTTTGGACAAGAGGACACGGAGGAAAGTGAAGCATTTGACGCTCCAACCCATTAAAAGGTTTTGACACCTCACAATCAGACCGTGTGGTGAACCTCAATGATGCAAAAAGTAGAAGGAATTGTGATACGGACAACCGATTATGGAGAATCAAACAAAATTGTCACCCTATATACACGGGAATTCGGAAAAATAGGTGTCATGGCACGAGGGGCGAAAAAGCCGAAAAGCCGGTTAACGGCCGTGTCGCAGCTCTTTATTCATGGAACCTTTCTCTTTCAGAAAAGCAGCGGACTCGGGACGCTCCAGCAGGCGGAGATCATCGACTCCTTTAAAGATGTCAGGCACGATCTATTTTTGGCCGCCTACGCGGCCTACATCGTCGAAATGACCGATAAGCTGACGGACGAAAGGCAGCCGAATCCGGCGCTGTTTGACCTTTTGGCTAAGACGCTTCATTATATCGATGAAGGAATGGATCGCGACGTTCTGCTCTATATTTTTGAAATGAAAATGCTTGCGGTAGCCGGGATCCGCCCGGAGCTTGATCAATGTGCAAGCTGTGGCCGCGCCGATGAGCCGGCTGCCTTTTCAGTGAAGGAAGCAGGTTTTTTGTGTGGGCGCTGCTTGTATCGCGATCCGCATGCTTACCGTCTGACGACTCAAGTAGCGCGACTGTTACGGTTGTTTTTTTATATTGAGTTAGATCGACTTGGACAAATTTCCTTGAAGCCGGAGACGAAACAGCAGATGAAAACGATTATTTCCAGCTATTATGATGAATATTCAGGGTTGAAATTAAAGTCAAAGCGGTTTTTAGAGCAGCTGGAACGCATGGATTTCCCCTCCTCATAAATATTGACAGAGCAGTGGAAGTTCAGTTATGATGCTACTAAATGAATAATGTGCGCAGAAGGAAAGAAGTACTTATCAGCAGGTAAAGAAAGCGAACCTAGGATGGTGTGAGCTAGGGATTTAGCCTGATAAGGAAGGCACTCCGGAGCACGTAAGAGGAAAGTGATTTAAGCGGGAGAAGCCGCTTAAATAAGTAGGGTGGAACCGCGGGAAATAAGCTCTCGTCCCTATGTCGTATATCTGACATAGGGGCGGGAGCTTTTTGCAGTTTTCTTATTCGAATTTTTTCAAGGGGGTTTTATTGTGAATGTACAAACGATGATTTTGACCCTGCAACAGTACTGGTCAAAACAGAACTGCATGATTATGCAAGCCTATGATACCGAAAAAGGGGCCGGAACGATGAGTCCGTTTACGCTCTTGCGGACGATTGGTCCAGAACCGTGGAATGTCGCTTATGTTGAGCCGTCACGGCGGCCGGCTGACGGCCGCTACGGTGAAAATCCGAACCGGCTTTATCAGCATCACCAGTTTCAGGTAATCATGAAGCCGTCTCCTTTAAACATTCAAGAGCTATATCTTGACAGCTTGAAAGCATTGGGAATTGATCCACTGGAGCATGATATCCGTTTCGTTGAGGATAACTGGGAAAATCCGACGCTCGGTTGTGCCGGATTAGGCTGGGAAGTGTGGCTCGATGGGATGGAAATTACCCAGTTCACCTACTTCCAGCAGGTTGGCGGACTTGAAGCCAATCCAGTTTCAGCGGAGATTACATATGGACTGGAGCGGCTCGCCTCCTATATTCAGGATAAGGAAAATGTCTTTGACTTAGAATGGGTCGAGGGCTTTACCTATGGCGATATTTTCAAGCAGCCGGAATATGAACATTCGAAATATACATTTGAAGTGTCAGACAGCCAGATGCTGTTCACTCTTTTTGGAACCTATGAGCAGGAAGCGAAGCGCGCCTTGGACGAGAACCTTGTTTTTCCAGCCTATGATTATATTTTGAAATGCTCTCACACTTTTAATTTGCTTGATGCGCGCGGAGCGATTTCAGTGACGGAGCGCACCGGCTATATCGGCCGTGTCCGCAATCTCGCTCGTACTGCGGCGAGGATTTATTACGAGGAGCGGGAACGCCTCGGTTTTCCAATGTTGAAGAAGGAGGGAGAAAGCCATGAGTAAACAGGATTTTCTGCTGGAAATCGGAGTCGAGGAATTACCGGCTCGCTTTGTGACCAGCTCAATTGACCAGCTGCAGGAGAAAATGGAGAAATGGCTTGCCGATGAACGGCTTGATTATAACAACATACAAGCATTCGCCACGCCGCGAAGACTAGCGATTTTAATCGGCGGGTTGGCTGACAGCCAGCCGGATATTGAAGAAGAAGCGAAGGGACCAGCGAAGAAAATCGCGCTTGATGAGGCTGGAAACTGGTCAAAGGCGGCGCAAGGCTTCGCCCGAGGCCAAGGTGTGGCAACCGATCAACTTTTCTTCAAAGAGTTGAAAGGGGTCGAGTATGTGTACGCCAACCGCTTCATAGCCGGTAAGAAAACACGTGAGTTGCTTCCGGCACTGAAGGAGTTGATCTTAAGCCTTCATTTTCCAAAGAATATGCGTTGGGGAAGCCATGAGCTTCGCTTTGCCCGCCCGATTCAATGGCTGGTCGCGCTATATGGCACCGAGGTAATCCCGTTTGAGATCACCGGCATTGAGACGGGAACGACGACATATGGCCATCGTTTTCTCGGAAAGAAAATTGAACTGAAAGCGCCGAACGACTATGAGCAGGCTTTACTGGCGGAATATGTCATCAGTCGGCCCGAGGAAAGAAAACAGGCGATTCGCAGCCAGCTAGAGGAGATGGCGGCGGAGAAAAACTGGGTCATTCCAATTGACGAGGATTTACTGGAAGAGGTTCATCATCTCGTGGAGTACCCGACAGCGCTCTCCGGCAGCTTTGATGAGGAGTTTCTCGCTTTGCCGAAGGAAGTGCTGATTACCTCCATGCGTGAGCATCAACGTTATTTTCCGGTCGAGAATCAGCAGGGAGAACTTCTACCTTATTTCGTGACCGTCCGTAACGGTGACCATAAGCATTTGGACAATGTCGCGCGCGGGAATGAAAAGGTGCTGCGGGCCCGTTTGGCTGATGCTGACTTCTTCTATCAGGAGGATCAAAAGGTAAAGATTGAAGATGCTTTGAAGCGTCTGGAGAACATTGTTTATCACGAGGAACTCGGTTCAATCGGCGACAAGGTCAGACGGATTCAAGCTGGCGCTGATAAGCTGCTCCCCGCTCTGAAGACAGACAGCCGGACAGCTGAGGTGACACGGCGGACAGCGGAAATTTGCAAATTCGATCTCGTCACGCAGATGGTCTATGAATTTCCGGAGCTTCAGGGCCGGATGGGCGAAGTATACGCTGAGCTGGCAGGTGAGGAAAAGGAAGTTGCCCAGGCGATTAACGAGCACTATCAGCCACGCTTTGCCGGCGACGCGAGTCCGGCGACGCTTTCCGGCACGGTCGTCAGCATCGCCGATAAGCTTGATACGGTTGTGACCTGCTTTGCGATCGGTCTGATTCCAACCGGCTCGCAGGATCCGTATGCGCTCAGACGACAAGCGGCGGGAGTTGTGCAAATGGTTTCGGATCATCAATTGGAAGTCGAACTTGAAGACCTGGTTGACATCGCCTTAGCTGTCGCCGGAGAGCAGGAGCTGCTGAAGCGTCCATATCAGGAGCTTAAAGAAGAACTTGTTCAGTTTTTCGCGCTGCGGGTCAAAGCTGCCTTGCAGGAAAAAGGCGTCTCCTACGATGTGATTGATGCGGTGTTAACCGAGCGGATCGGTCATATTCCGACGCTCGTAAACAAGGCGCTGCTAATCGGGGAAAAGCACGACCAGCCTGATTTCAAGAAAGTTGTTGAAGCGCTCAGCCGAGTAACCAATATCGCCAAAAAAGCGAGCGGTACTGAGGAGATCAGCGAAGAGAAATTTGAGAAAAATGAGGAAAAAGAGCTGTATTCATCTTATTTGACGGTGAAAAGCGGTGTTCCGCAAGCATTGGCCGAAGGTAAGGTTGACTATGCTTATCAGCTGCTGGCTGACTGCGAACCGGTGATCCACCGTTATTTCGACCATATTATGGTCATGGCGGACGATGAAGAACTGAAGGCAAATCGTCTTGCGCAAATGCATGCTTTTGCAGAGGTGATTCGCTCATTTGCTCATTTTCAGGCGCTCGTGTTGTAAAGAGGAAAAGGCTCAATCGTTTTACTTCTGAGAATAATCATATATAATAATTTTAGATTAGAAGGGCACGGTGCGTGCTAAGGACGGTGAGTAGCTATCGAACTAACAAGCCGGCAAGAAACTATTGTGGAAATCGTCAAAAATAATGGTCCGATTACGGGAGAACAAATCGCAGAGCGACTTTCATTGACGAGAGCGACGCTGCGACCGGATCTCGCTATTTTAACGATGGCCGGTTATTTGGATGCCAGACCGCGGGTAGGATACTTTTACAAGGGCAAGTCAGGAACACAGCTATTAGCTGAGAAGGTCAAACATATATCGGTCAAGCATTATCAATCCCGTCCAGTTGTCGTACAGGAATCGGCATCGGTCTACGATGCGATCTGTACGATGTTTCTTGAAGACGTCGGTTCCTTGTTTGTCGTCGACAAGCAGGCGACGCTCGTCGGCGTCTTGTCGCGGAAGGACCTGCTTCGGGCAAGCCTTGGGAAGCAGAGCCTTGAATCGATTCCGGTCAGTATCATTATGACGAGGATGCCGAATATTACGGTCTGTAAAGCCGAGGATTTGATTATCGAAGTAGCCAAGAAGCTGATTGATAAGCAAATCGACAGCCTCCCGATTGTGACAGAGGTTGATTACGGTTCGGGCTTTGAAGTGACCGGCCGGATTACAAAGACGAATATCACCGCGCTTCTTGTTGATTTGGCGAATGACGAAATGATTTAATCAAGATGCTCGGACAATCAATTTTAGAAAGAAGCGAGGGAGGTCATGATGGAAGGAATAAAGCAACGTCCTGTCGTGTACGTCGTTTCCGATTCAGTTGGTGAGACGGCGGAGCTGGTCGTCAAAGCAGCGGCAAGCCAATTTAGCGGAGCAGGCTTAGAGGTTAGACGTATTCCCTATGTTGAAGATAAAGCAACGATTGAAGAAGTGATCATACTCGCCCAACAGGCAAGGGCGTTGATTGCGTTTACGCTTGTCGTTCCGGATATGAAGAATTATTTGCTGGCAAAAGCGAAGGAAGTCAATGTCGAGACAGTTGATATTATCGGACCGATGCTGGAAAAAATCGGCGTGATTACGAATGAGGAACCACGCTATGAGCCGGGGTTAATCTATCGGCTCGATGAAGATTATTTCCGCAAAGTCGAGGCGATTGAATTTGCTGTCAAGTATGATGACGGTCGTGATCCCCGCGGCATTGTCCGGGCCGATTTAGTGTTAATCGGCGTATCACGGACATCAAAAACGCCGCTTTCGCAATATTTGGCCCATAAGCGCTTAAAGGTCGCCAACGTTCCGCTTGTGCCGGAAGTGGAGCCGCCGCAGGAGCTGTTTTCAATCGCGCCGAAAAAATGCGTCGGGCTGAAAATCAGTCCGGAGAAGCTTAATGACATCCGCGCAGAGCGGCTAAAGGCGCTCGGCTTAAAAGCGCAGGCCAATTACGCCAATCTTGACCGGATTAAGGAAGAGCTGAAATACGCCGACGAAATTATGGAACGGATCGGCTGTCCAGTGATTGACGTCTCGAACAAAGCGGTCGAGGAGACGGCGAATCTGATTTCAAGTATGTTTCAGAAATAAATGAGGAAATCTCCCTGGAGGGGATGGCTGCTGTTGCTGCCCGTCTGGTAGGAGAACCCCGTCCCTATCAGACTCCAAAGTCTTGCAGCGGCTACGCGCATTACTTAGGGGGTGTGCCAAAAGGAAAAAACGTCCTTTTGGCACACCCCTTTTAATCTTTTTGCTAGTCAAAGGAGGAAATCTTGCGTATAATAAAGAATTGTGATTCTTATTGAATTTTAAACGCATAAATTGAAAAAGAACAAATAAATTTAAAAAGTCAAGACTTTTTCTTCGTTTTTTGGAAATGATAGTAAAGGTATAAGAGCAAATGAGGAATAAATTGGTTTGTTCGACAAAAATCAACGCATTTCTTTTATTTAAGGGCAGGATTTTTGAAGGAGGTGTTGAATTCAACTACCATGAATCCTTCATTGCAGACATTATATGTGGATGCTGATGCGTGTCCGGTGAAAAATGAAATCATTGACACGACTCAGGCTTTTCAGTTGAATGTTATTTTCGTGTCTTCTTATGCACATCATCTCAACGCACCGCCTTTCGTCAAAATTGTAACTGTGGACAGTGAGAAAGAAGCGGTGGATTTATATGTGATGAACCGAATAAGAAAAGGCGATCTATGTGTGACCCAGGACCATGCGCTCGCTTCCATTTTGTTGGCGAAGGGGGCTGACGTACTATCGCCGCGCGGCCATCTTTATGTAGAGGATACGATTGATCAAATGCTTGATGCTCGTTATGTTTCCCAAAAACAAAGACGTATGGGGGCGAAAACAAAAGGGCCAAAAGCTTTCACAAAGACAGATCGTTTGCGTTTTGCCCGGCAGCTTAAGGAAATTCTTGCAAAAAAAGCAGGAAGATCGCAAAAAAGCTCGAATGTTTAAAGACTTGTGAGGATGTAAGATTGGTGATGACACAATGAGCATTCGGATACCTGAAGAAAAGGTGGAATTGATAAGACGCTCGTCAGATATTGTTGAAGTCATTGGAGAACATGTCCAACTGAAAAAACAAGGGCGGCAATACACCGGATTATGCCCTTTCCATGGGGAGAAAACACCTTCTTTCTCCGTTTCGGCCGATAAGCAGCTCTATCATTGTTTTGGCTGCGGAGCTGGAGGAAATGTATTTTCATTTTTGATGGAGCTGGAAGGTCTGACGTTTGTGGAAGCCGCGCAAAAGCTCGCAAAGCGGGCGAATATTGATTTGCCGGAGATCGTCGTAAACCGGGAGACCGAGAGCAAAGAAAACGGTCCGCAGAGCATGATGCGGGCAGGTCATGAACTGGCGGCAAAGCTCTATCATCACGTCCTGACTTTGACAGAGGAAGGAAAGGCCGGCCGGGACTATGTCGCTGAGCGCGCTTTCACAAAAGAACAGATCGAGCATTTTCAGATTGGATTTGCCCCGGATCGCTGGGATGCGCTGACCACGATCTTGTCGAAGCGGCAGTTTCCGCTCGACCTGATGGCCCAGGCAAGCCTGCTTGGCACTCGCCAGCAGGACGGTGGCCATTTTGATCGGTTTCGTCAGCGGTTGATGTTTCCGATTTGGGATGGACAAGGAAATGTTATTGCTTTTGGAGGGCGAACTGTTACCGGAGAGCAGCCGAAGTATTTGAACAGTTCAGAGTCGCCTATTTTTCAAAAAGGGAAGACTCTGTATGGTCTTCATTTAGCCCGGCCGACGATGCGGAAGGAATCGACAGCGGTCCTCTTTGAAGGATATGTTGATGTGATTGCCGCCTGGGGTGCCGGAGTACGCAACGGAATCGCGACCCTCGGTACGGCCTTAACGGCGGAGCAGGCCAGGCTGCTGAGGCGCAATGCCGAAACGGTAATCCTTTGTTATGATTCCGATCAGGCCGGTACCGATGCTGCTTTTCGTTCGGCTGGTCTGCTGGAGGAGGCAGGCTGCTTTGTGAAAGTGGCGCAAATGCCTGATGGTCTTGATCCCGATGACTATATTCGAACTTACGGAGCAGAGCGGTTTCAATCGAATGTAATAGGGGCCAGCCTGACGATGATGGCTTTTAAAATGCGCTATTTCCGTCAAGGGAAGAATCTACAGCATGAAGCGGACCGGATGCGCTACATTGAAGAGGTCCTGACAGAGATCTCAACCTTGCAGCGCGCCGTTGAACGCGATCACTATTTAAGACAGCTGGCGGATGAATTCTCCCTGTCGCTTGAAGCGTTGAAACAGGAGCAAATTCAAATTTACCGCGCGCGGCGCAGGAAAGAGCAGGCGCATCAGACGGAGCAGAGAAAACCTGTTTCCAAGCATTTTGAAAAGAAAAAGCTGTTGCCGGCCTATCATAATGCCGAACGGCTTCTGTTGGCTCATATGCTGAGGGATGCTGAGATTGCCGAGCGCGTCCAAGAACGGATCGGCGGTGGATTTAACATCGATGATCACCAGGCAATTGCAGCGTATTTGTTTGCTTATTACGGTGAAGGCCATCCGCCGAATCCGGGTCACTTTATTCAGGGAGTGGACGATGAGCGGCTGAAACGCATCGTAACTGAGCTTGCCATGCTCCCTGTCAATGAGAATTGCCAGGAGCAGGAATTGCTTGATTATATGGCTCAGATTGAAAAGTATCCAAAAAGGGTACAAATAGAGCAGAAGGAATTGGAGATGAAGCGAATAGAGGATCCTGTAGAAGCAGCCAGACTTCTCATGGAAATCAATCGCCTGAAGCAGGAGCTTCATTAAAAGAATCGACCCCGGCATGTAGCTTTAGTTGTGAACAATGGAAGGAGGGGATCGAATGGCAGATAAACCAATACGCCCACTAGCGGAAGGTGAGTTGTCGATCGATCAGGTGAAAGAACAATTAGTTGAAACAGGAAAGAAGCGAGGAGTTTTAACGTATAGCGAGATTACAGAGAAACTGGCGGCGTTTGATCAGGACTCCGACCAAATGGACGAGTTTTTTGAATACCTTGGCGAACACGGTGTAGAAATATTAAATGAATCCGATGATGTACCGAATATCCAGCAGGCGGTCAAAAATGAAGAAGAGTTTGACCTGAACGACTTAAGCGTTCCTCCTGGGATAAAGATAAATGATCCGGTCCGGATGTATTTAAAAGAAATCGGGCGGGTTCCGTTGCTTTCAGCCGAAGAAGAAATTGAATTGGCGAAGCGCATCGAACAAGGTGACGAAGAAGCAAAGCGCCGTCTAGCGGAAGCGAATCTCCGTCTCGTCGTCTCGATTGCCAAGCGTTACGTCGGCCGTGGCATGCTGTTTCTTGATCTGATTCAAGAAGGAAACATGGGCCTGATCAAAGCCGTGGAAAAGTTTGACTTTGAAAAAGGGTTTAAATTCAGTACGTATGCGACATGGTGGATTCGTCAGGCGATTACGCGGGCGATCGCTGATCAGGCGAGAACGATCCGGATTCCGGTGCATATGGTGGAAACGATTAATAAACTGATCCGCGTTCAACGGCAGCTTCTCCAGGATTACGGAAGAGAGCCGACACCGGAGGAAGTGGCAGCGGAAATGGAATTGACGCCAGAGAAAGTGCGTGAGATTCTGAAGATTGCCCAGGAGCCGGTTTCCTTGGAGACGCCAATCGGGGAAGAGGACGATTCCCATCTTGGCGACTTTATTGAAGATCAGGAAGCGCTCGCTCCTTCTGATGCGGCGGCCTATGAGCTTCTAAAAGAACAGCTGGAAGATGTACTTGACACGCTGACCGACCGGGAAGAAAATGTACTGCGTTTACGCTTTGGGCTTGATGATGGGCGAACGCGGACATTGGAGGAAGTCGGAAAGGTATTTGGCGTGACACGGGAGAGAATCAGACAAATTGAAGCGAAGGCTTTACGCAAGCTTCGTCACCCGAGCAGAAGTAAGAGACTGAAGGATTTTCTCGAATAACATGTTGTTACTGTATAAAAAGGGTCAGATTCCGACTGGTGTACTGTCAGAGTCGGCCCTTTTTTGTTCCCTTATCAGGTAAGCTTGGGAGGAGAAGGGATGAACGAGCAGAGAAAAGCGACGATTATCAATGAAATCAAATACTGGAAACAGTCAAAGCTGTTACCGGACCAGTATTGTGATTATTTACTTACGCTTTACACGGAAGGAGAGCCCGAGCTTGAGCAGGAGCCGGAACAAAAACGGTCGCTTCCCCTGCGTTTTCAGCCGAATCGGACGCTTCTTATATGTATCATCGTACAAGCGTTGTTCTTGTTAGCTCTTCTTGTCATTTATTTTACAGAGTTTCCATTGGGATTGCAAATTTCCTCTGGAATATTTTTTACAATCGCCATTATCCTTCTGGCCAATCAAACGAAGCGGCAGGCTCTTGCTCTTACGTATGTATATTTGCTGGAAGCGGCAGTGTTGTTCTTTCTCATTACGATTCATGCAGTGGGAACCATCTTTGCAGGGGAGGCTATGTATATTGCGCTGGCGACATTTGTTCATTGCCTGGCATGGTTTCTGATCGGCTGGAAATGGAAGTTGCGTTTCTTCACGATTGCCAGCTTGCTCGGTGGTCTGCTCCTGCTTTACTTTTTATTTCGCTAAAAGAGTGACAAAAAACGCAAATCTGCAGCAGACCCTTTCTTTTGGAATCAAATTCAAGTAAAATGAGAAGGGTAATCTTAAGCGTCTACATAAAATTGTTTGACGACAAGCGTTGAACGTATGGTGATTAAAGGAGGATTTAAGAATGAAGGGAAGACCATTAATGCCTTTCGCGATCACAGCCATTGTCGGGATTCTTCTTATGGTGTCGCTATCTTTCGTCGGGTTAAATCAGCGTGCTGAAATGAACGCAGACGGTGAGGGAGCAGAAGAAGTAGAAGAGTTTGAAGATCCGATTGCAGAAGGTCAAGTATTGGCTGAACAATCATGTATCGCCTGTCACGGCGGCGACCTGAGCGGTGGAGCAGGTCCGGGTTTGACCTCTCTTGAGGGGGCATACACGGTTGAGGAGATTGTGGACATTATTCAAAATGGACAAGGAAGCATGCCTGCAACTGGTTTAAACGATGTTGAAGCAGATGCGGTTGCGCAATATCTATTATCAATTTCTGAATAAGGTTGCAATAAGGCGAATGTGATACGGAGCGGGCTGTTTTCTGCTGTTCCAGCTTAGAAACAGATTTCTGCTCAGGGATGTTTTAAAAGGATGAGATCCTTTTGAGACATCCCTTTTTGCATAAACGGATAGACAGCAAGTACAATGGAGGAGAGGAGCATTTCCTCTTTGTGTCAAAACAAGTAAAGCAAAAGGTGATGCTATGAATGAAAGACAATTATCAGAGAGGCTCATCAAGGTAGCTGATTATGTACCCCAAGGAGTAACGGTAGCCGATATCGGCTCTGACCATGCTTATTTGCCATGCTATTTATGCCTGGAGGATGCAGGCACGAGGGCGATCGCCGGGGAAGTGAATGAAGGCCCGTTGCAATCGGCGAAGGAGCAGGTGGCGCGTACAGGCTTGAGCGGGCGGATTGATGTCCGCAAAGGCAACGGACTTGAGGTCATTCAGCCCGGAGAAGCCGATGTCATTACAATTGCCGGCATGGGAGGCAGTTTGATTACCTCGATTTTGGAAGAGGGCAAGGAGAAGCTTGAAGGCGTCTCCCGCCTCATTTTACAGCCGAATGTCGCCGCGGAAGTAATTCGTAAATGGCTGCGAGCCAATCAGTGGCGCTTGATTGCTGAAGAGATTTTAGAAGAAGATGAGAAGGTGTACGAGATCCTTGTCGCCGAGCGGGGCGATGAGGGAAGCTTATACGCCGGCGAAGTGGAAAAGAAGCTTTTGCTCGGTCCGTATTTACTCGAAGAGAAAAATGAAGCCTTTCAAAAAAAGTGGCGCCACGAGCTGGAGAACTGGAAACGGATTCTCGACCAGCAGGCGCGCGCGACTGAAACCGAAGAGCTGCGGCAAAGGCAAAAGCAGCTGCAAAAACAAATTAACCTGGTAGAGGAGGTCCTTGGATGACAAAAGCGGTAAATGGACAAGCGTTGATCCAGCACTTTGAAGCATGGTCGCCAAAATCATACGCGGTAGAAGGAGATAAAATCGGCCTGATGCTCGGCACGTTAAACAAGCCTGTACATAAAGTGATGGTCGCGCTCGATGTGCTTGAAGACGTGATGGATGAAGCGATTGAAGAGCAGGTTGACCTGATTATCGCCCATCATCCGTTACTCTTCCGGCCGTTAAAAAAAATTGATCTGACGACCGCGCATGGCCGGATCATTGAGAAAGCGCTCAAGCATGAGATCGCGATCTATGCTGCCCATACGAACCTCGACATTGCTAAGGGCGGTGTCAATGATATGATGGCCGAGGCTCTTGGGCTGAAGGAGACAGAGGTGCTTGCGCCGACACAGGCGCAGCAGCTGAAAAAGATCGCTGTCTTTGTCCCGAAGACCCATATTGAACAGGTTCGGCAGGCGGTCAGTCAAGCCGGGGCAGGGCATATCGGCGCCTACAGCCATTGTACGTTCCAAAGCGCGGGCACCGGTACATTCAAGCCGTTGGAAGGAACAAATCCATTTATCGGCGAACAGGGCAAGCTGGAGTATGTCGAAGAGCTGAAGCTGGAAACAATCGTGCCCGCCGAGCGTCAGAATCGCGTCATTCAGGCGCTGATCAAATCCCATCCATACGAAGAGCCTGCCTATGATATTTACCCTCTTGATAATCAGGGAGAGGTACTCGGCCTTGGCAGGATTGGAAAGCTCGAGCAAGCGGTCAGCCTTGGAGAATTTGCCGAGCAGGTGAAGGCAGCCTTTGAGGTAAGCGGCGCCCGTGTTGTTGGCGATTTGGAAAAGCCGGTGCAGAAGATTGCCGTGCTTGGCGGAGATGGCAATAAGTATATAAAGGATGCGATTTTTAAAGGAGCTGACGTCATCGTCACCGGGGACGTGTATTACCATGTCGCCCATGATGCGATGATGGACGGGCTAGCGATCGTCGATCCGGGTCATAATGTCGAGAAGGTGATGAAGGAAGGCGTCAAACGCTATTTAGAGCGGTTCATTGCCGAGAAAGGCTATCAGACGACGGTCATTGCTTCAAGCAGAAATACCGATCCTTTCACATTTGTCTAGTCAGATTGAAGCCATATGATGTATAATTGAAGCGAACTGGAAAACTGCAGCTAGGGTTCCGCTTCTTTGAAGGTCAGTGACCGAGGGCTGCATCTTTTACAAAATGTAAAAGGCACCTATTGACATAAAAGGTCCGAGGGGAAAGGTTCAGTGTATTTGTGATGCGCTGAGACCTTTCCCCTTTTTTTGCCGAAAAAGTGAACGGAGGAAGCCAGGGAATTGGAAAACAGGGGAGGATGAAGATGAGAATAGACGAGATCAGACCGGGAGTGGCAATGATCGTGTTCAATGAGCATAATGACGTTCTTTTGCAGAAGCGGGGAGATGTAGGACTGTGGGGGCTGCCTTCAGGACATGTTGAGCTAGGAGAAACGGTGGAGGAAGCGGCGATCAGAGAAATGAAAGAAGAAACGAATCTTCACGTGGAAATCGTCAGGCTGATCGGTGTCTATTCGGAGCCGGAGTCTCAAGTGTTCGTCTATCCGGATCAGAGGGCGATTCACTTTGTTACGGTTTGCTTTTTAGTGAAGGTTATCGGTGGAAAGCTGAAAGGCGATGGAGAAGAGACGATTGATGTAAAATATTTTCCGGTTGATGCGCTGCCAAAACAGCTGTTGACGATGCATCCACAATGGCTCAGCGACGCCCTCGCCGGCAAAGAAGCAGCGTTTATCCGCTGAAAAAAAGATAGCGCACAAGGTGAAGAAGACGTTGTGCGCTATCTCTGCAATGATTATTTTTTCGCTTTTACCTTCGGAAGAATTTTCTGAAGGGTCACTTTGCGTTCACGGGCCCATGTTGAAGGGTCATGTTCGTCATAGCTTTCGAGAAAGCTGATTACTTCTTTTGTAATCGGAGTAGGGGTCGAGGCGCCTGACGTTACGCCGACGGTCTCAACGCCTTTGAGCCATTCCAACTGCAGCTCGGTTACATCACCAATCCGGTAGGCGGTCGTTCCGGCAATCTGCTCCGATACCTGGGCAAGCCGGTTCGAGTTATTGCTTTTCGGATCGCCGACAACGATGACGAGATCGCAATCTTTCGCCTGCTCCGCTACAGCCTCCTGCCTTACCTGGGTCGCGAGGCAAATTTCATTATGCACCTCGGCCGTCGGAAAACGTTCCATCGCCTTTTTCATAATTTCACTGACGTCCCACTGGCTCATCGTCGTTTGATTGGTAATAATCAGCTTGTCAGTAGACAGCTGGAGCTGTTCGACATCGGCGACAGATTCGACGAGGTGGACGGCATCTGGTGCAACGCCAATCGCTCCCTCAGGCTCGGGGTGACCTTTTTTCCCGACATAAATAAATTGATAACCCTCAGCCTGCTTGTCTCGAATGAGGTCGTGCGTCCGCGTTACATCGGGGCAGGTCGCGTCGACAACGGTCAGTCCTTTATCCCGTGCCAGTTTCCGGACCTCCGGTGATACGCCGTGAGCAGTAAAGATCACGGTTCCTTTTTCAACCTTCTTCAAAATTTCGACCCGGTTTGGTCCATCTAGTGAGATAATCCCGTCCTCTTCAAAGGCATCGGTCACGTGCTGGTTATGAACAATCATCCCTAAAATATAGATCGGGCGAGGGAGATCCAAGTTGGCCGCAGCCTGACGTGCTAGCACCATTGCATCAACGACACCATAGCAATAGCCGCGCGGGGATATTTTTTTTACATTCATTGTAGGCCTCCTAGTCGCTCTGTTCGTAAACAGGGCATGCTTGACTGTCCAGATAATAAGAATGTCCCTGAACATGACAGCACCATCCGTTATAATCCTAACGAATGGTGTCTATTATGTCTTCTTCAATTAGTATAATAGAGATTGCTTTTCGTGACAATGATTACGCTTGTTTGACTTCCTGCAGGGCTAAGTCAATAAATTCGTAAGCCTGCTCTTCTGTCATATCGTTCATCAGAATCAATTCACTGGCAATCATTTGTCGCGCTTTCTGCATATGGTTTCGATCTTGAATATGGAGGCCGTTTGCCCGCTCTGTCTGCTTTCTGGATAGAGAGGAAATCAAGTGGGCGGCATCGATAATGCTGCCACTTTTAAGAAGGTTCTCGGTATCACGTGAAAAGTGACTTGTAGACGGAGGAATTTCTGGTCCGTTCTGTAATGCTTCTACAAGTGCATCTAATTCCGAAGGATCTATGACTTTACGCAATCCGGAATCCCCAATGCGATTTTCCGGCAGCATAAGCTTTACATCCACGAGCGGAAAATCAAGAACGAAATAAGAGTGTGTCTCACCTAAGACATCCTTCACTTCAATATCTTGAATCGTACCGGCACCGTGATATGGGTAGACAACATGGTCACCAACTTTAAACATGAGCATTCCTCCAATCGAGTAGTATTTATAGTATACCATAAAAAAAAGCAAAAATAAAATTTTACTACTCCGGGTTGAAGGTTGTCAATAAAAAAGTAAGCAAAATGCGCTAAAATTTTGCGTGAAGCTAAAATTGCCGTCAATCGCTAAATATAAAGCTTAGGTAAGGGCATTCCTTCAATCGTTTTCTTTTCCGGCCGCGCGGGTGCCGGCTCCGGGATGACGGGTGCTGTCTCTTGTGGCTCCTCCGCGATCGCCAGTGGTAACGCGGGCTCTTCAGCCGGGGTTTCCTGCCCGTCAGTGGGGCTTCTCATAATCCGCCAAATGGTCGGCAGATTGCGAACGAGCGGCCCATATTGCTGCACCATCGGCACAACCTGCTGGGTCAGGCCAAGAACACGCTGCGCATTTGTTAGCATAGTCGTCCAGTTGATTCCTCCAGCAGCGGAAGAACCCGGACCTACGCCGAAGCCTGCTCCACCTCCGAATAACCGCGCCAATAAGCCGCCTCTTACTGCCTGCCCTCCTCCCATCAGACCGGCAGCGGGGAACTGTCCGGCAACAGGAGCGAATGAGCCCGCCTGGGACATCATGCCGCCCATAGGGGGAGGCTGCATTGGAATTGGGCCAAAAGGAGGACCAAATACTTGCTGCATATCGATCCTTCCTCCTTTCGTCATATTTTATAAGTTCAGAAAGCATCAAAACGTTTCAGACTGGTTGCGGAAGGGCGGTATGCCGTCTCATTCAGCTGTTGAAAAAGAGCGTGCAACAGCCTCCGCGCCTCGCTGTCGTATAGCGGCTTTCGTCATCGATCCTTTCTGCTTTACACGTTATACTCTAGTCATATGCACGAGCCCTTCAATTGGTGAAGGAACGGGAGAGGGGAAGGGCTTGAGATAAAGGTAGTTGCCAGCAATGGCGCACTTGCGACACGCGTGTTGTGAGAAACGCACTCAGAACGGGCTTTTACAGATCGTGGCGGTTCCGCGCATTGCGTCGAGGCGGGGCAAAACGGACAAAACATCCTTTTGACCCAGCCTCGTCATAAGTAAATTAGCCACAGCATGGCAAACTATGATAAAATGAACCATTGCAAACAGTATATTTCGCTACGGTTTTAGCTGGAACATCGAAATGATGAATGAAAGTAGGAAGGTATATGATCTCAAAAAATTTTCAACGATTTGAATTAAAGCCATTTTTAATAGAAGCGCTCGACGCGCAAGGCTTTTCCATGCCGACGGAAATCCAGGAAAGGCTGATTCCGGCGATCGCGAACAAGCGGGATGTCATCGGTCAATCGCAGACCGGCACGGGAAAAACCCTCGCTTTTTTATTGCCGATGTTAAACCGGATTGATCCGGAGAGAGCTGAAGTACAAGCCGTCATTACCGCACCGACACGGGAGCTGGCTTCACAGCTTTTTCAGGAGGTAAAGAAGCTGCTTGAATTTGACCAGACAGGCATTCAAGCAAAGCTGCTCGTTGGCGGGACTGACCGGGCGCGGACGATTGAAGGCTTGAAAACACAGCCGCATCTCGTTGTCGGTACAGCCGGAAGACTGGCAGACCTCGTTGATGAGGGCGCGTTAAAGGTGTATACGGCGGATATGCTTGTAGTCGATGAAGCCGATCAAATGCTTGATATGGGCTTTATCGAAGAGGTCGACCGGGTGGCGTCGCGGATGGCGGAGCAGCTACAAATGATGGTCTTCTCGGCCACAGTCCCGGAAAAGCTTCAGCCGTTTTTAAAGAAATATATGCAGGACCCGCGCCATGTGCACGTTGAGCCGAAGCATGTCACAGCTGTCAAAATCGAGCACCGGATCGTCCCGCTCCGCCATCGGGAGAAGCTTAGCTTCCTTGTGGAACTCGCTCAATCGTTAAATCCGTATTTGGCGATTATTTTCACGAACACGAAGGAGCAGGCCGATGAAGTCGCTGATGCGATGCTTGCCGCTAACCTGAATGTCGAACGTCTTCACGGCGGCTTGCAGCCTCGACAGCGTAAACAGGTGATGAAGCTCGTCAATGATGTGAAGGTGCAATTTCTCGTTGCGACTGATCTTGCCGCACGCGGGATCGATGTCAAGGGTGTCAGCCATATTATCAACTACGGGCTGCCGCAGGATTTGGATTTCTATATTCACCGTGTAGGTCGCACAGGCCGGGCAGGGGCTGACGGTATTGCCTATACGATTTATGAGGAGCAGGATCAGAACGCTGTCGCCAAGCTGCAGAAGCGCGGCATTCACTTTACCTTTTATGATTTCAGACAAAATACATGGACGAAGCTTGATAAAGCACCGCTTGGGGTCCCGGGTCAGCGCAAGCCGCGCCGTAAAGGAGATGCACCAGTCGAAACAGGTGTAAAACCGGCGCAAAAGCGGACAGGGGGCAAGGCTGTCGCCAAAGCGAAGAAAGTCAAGCCGGCTTATAAAAAGAAAGCGCGTTTCAAGCAGGAAAAGGAAGCGAAGAGACAGCGCCGAAGCGCGGCAAGAAACAAGAAGTAACGATAAATAGGGAGAGAGGATTAATGGATATTAAAATAGGTTCTCATGTATCAATGAATGGGAAAAAGATGCTGCTTGGAGCCAGTGAAGAAGCGGTGTCGTATGGATCGAACACGTTTATGATCTACACCGGTGCCCCGCAGAACACGCGGCGCAAGGCGATAGAGGAATTGAATATTGAAGCGGGGCTGGCTCATATGGTCGAAAACGGAATTGCCGATATCGTCGTCCACGCCCCGTATATTATTAACATCGCCAATACGACGAAGCCGGAAACGTTTGAACTAGGCGTCCGCTTCTTACGCTCGGAAATCGAACGGACGGAAGCGCTCGGCGCAAAGCAAATCGTTTTGCATCCGGGTGCCCATGTTGGTGCAGGGGCCGAAGCGGGAATTAAGAAGATCATCGAGGGACTCAACCTCGTCTTTGAGGAAAAACGGGATGTGCAAATCGCACTTGAAACAATGGCCGGAAAAGGCTCTGAATGCGGACGGACATTTGAAGAGCTGGCTGCGATTATTGACGGGGTGACGCACAACGAGCGCCTCTCCGTTTGCTTTGATACATGCCATACTCATGATGCCGGCTATAATCTGATCGAGGATTTTGACGGAGTGCTCGACAGCTTTGACCGGATTATCGGGCTTGACCGTCTGAAGGTCGTTCATTTGAATGACAGTAAAAATGAACGAGGCGCAGCGAAGGACCGTCACCAGAACATCGGATTCGGTCATCTTGGCTTTGAGACGCTTCATGCGATCGCCCACCATCCTCAACTGATGGATATTCCAAAGATTTTGGAGACGCCGTTCGTCGGTGAAGACAAAAAGAATAAAAAGCCGCCATATAAGCATGAGATTGCGATGCTTCGCAGTGGACAATTCGACCCGCAATTAGTGGAAAAAATCGCCTCGCACTAAAGGGAGGAGCGTCTTGAAAGCCGTTCAACTAAAATAGCTGCCATGGTCCCCGGTTACGTTTCCGTTTCTTAACGGGGGACCAGGCATGGGAGTGGCTGCGCGCCGGCCAGTAGGAAAGCACATTTTCTTACTGGCTTTTTTGGAAGGGTAAGAAAGGAACAAACATTTCCAGGCTGCTTCGAGGAAGGGCGTCTGCTGTGCGCACCGAATAAATGGTGAGAAAAAACAGCTTTGCCTTAGAGGTTGGGCAAAAGGCAAAAAACAACCTTTTGTTCCGGCCGCTATAAAAAATGGCTGAATTGCTGGAGCAGCTGTTGAACGACGCTGGACACATGACTGTCGACTTCTGTCTGCAGACGGTGGATCATCCGGTTGACCTGGGCTTGATCAGCTACATCAATGTTTTCAGAGCGGAGAATGGCAATCACCTTGTCCGCTTGTTCCGACGTAAGAGGGATCTGGTATTGCTTGGCAAGCTGAAGAAGCTCTGGTGACGTCAATGAATTAACCTTATTATTGATTAACTGCTGCATGATGACATTCATGGAAGCACCCCTTTTTCCAAATCAAGATGCTGACAGTATATGAGAGCACGAAGAAAATGTGCAGAAAAAAAGGAAATCCTTCATTTCTTATCGAAATAAGGTTCACAGGTGAGCTAATATGCAGAAAAGGCAGTTTAACAAAAGGAGTGGGGCGCATTGAGTGAGAAAGATCTAAATAGACAAACAGCCCCAAGCCCCAAAGGGAGAAATTCGATGGATACAGTATATCAATCACAAATAAATTACCAAACCGCGAATCAGGAGGACTTGGCTGAGCAGCTTTTTTTAATTGAAGAATTAGGGATACCTTATTTGAAAGTCGATGAAGAATTACATATCCAAAAATGGAACCATGCCTTTCTGGAAGCAACGAAAATAAAGGAAGCTGATTTAACTTATACACTTGATCAGTTGGCGGAGCAGCAACCTTTCTTCGCTTTTTGTCTTGATCTGCTTGAAGAGACGATCCAGACGAAAAAGCGGCAGGAAGATGATTATGAGGACGAAGAGGCAAATTACCGAATCCGGGTCGCGCCTTTTCTGGCAGAGGAAAGCCTGTATATCATCCTCGAAGACCGGTCTTTGCAAAAGCAATTTGAACATTTATTAACCTTTCATCACCAAATGGAAGCTGTTTCCCATATTGCTGCCGGAGTAGCGCATGAATTACGAAACCCTTTATCTGTCATAAAGGGATTTTTACAACTGGCGAAATTAACGAATGAATTTGAAAAGTATTATGATACCATTTTGTCCGAGCTGAATCGAATGAACGGCATTATCGAGGACTTTCTTTCCGTTTCCCGGAAAAAGATTGACCGGAAAAGACAGTCTCCGGTTCAGATTATGGAATCATTGATTGAAATTATAAATGCGGAATGCTTGCTGCATGATGTTGAACTGAACATTGAATTAACGGAAACGTCAAGGCTCGTTCATGTCAATGAATCAATGGTGAAGCAGGTGATGCTCAACCTTTTACGCAATTCAATAGAGGCTTACGGAGAGACCAATAAAAACCGGACTCTCTTGATCGGAACGAGAATTGAAAACGAACAGTATGTCGTCTATGTCAAAGATAATGGAAAAGGAATGCCCGAATCGGTGCTAAAGCAAATCGGCAAACCATTTTTCACGACGAAAGAGAGCGGGACAGGGATTGGCATTCCACTCTGTAAGAAGATTATCGAAGACCACGGCGGAAGTTTTAGAATCGAAAGTACATATAATGTCGGAACGACCGTTACGGTCACGCTTCCCCTTCATTGAAAAGCAGCTTCTCAATCCTTTGAGAGGGTGCTTTTTTTCTTGGTGGCGGGCATGGTAAAGGAGATCAATATGTCGATAAATGGAAGAGAAAGGGATAATCTTACCTATGCTTGAAAATCACTTCCAGTTCATTTTTCGCATTTGAGAGGAAAAGGACGAAAAGCAGCCGGAATGGTAAGAAGAAGCGGGGGTCAGTTCTTTCAAAAACCATTTAGCGCGGGAAATGTCGAAATTCATCGATTCGCTCCAGTTGTGTTCGACTTTTGATTTCGGTACGATAGATCTCGTTGAAATTGCAACGGCAACAAAAGGAGGAATGAGAGATGAAACGTGTTTTTCTGAGTAGTCTCATTGTCATACTAACTTTGACAGCTGGCTTTTTTTATGTCGAAAACCGCCAGCTTCATCATACAATTACTGAAAACGAGCTAGCTTACGAGGAGCTTCGCACCGTTCAGGAAATGGAGCAAATCCAGCTTTATTATTTGCAGCAGCCGAAAGCAGAAGTGCCCGCTGCCAATTATGACACATGGCTGCGGTCAAAAGAGGTTGCCGATCAGCTTTATCAGGACAGTGACGGGAGATTCAAAAAAGAGTGGGGCTTATTTCTTGGAGAGAGGGCTCAGCAGCGCGATATCGATCCATTTCTTGTCTATGAGCTGTTACGAACTGAAACCGGCGGGACATTTGACCCGACGCTGGTCGGTCCGGAAACACGCTACGGACATGCCTATGGAATGGCGCAGTTTATGAAAAATACAGCGCCGTGGATTGCGGAGATGGCCGGACTGCCATATGAGGATGAACTGCTATTTGATCCGCTTTATTCAATTGAATTATCAGTGGAATATTTAAGCTTTCTCTATCATGAATATGAGGACTGGGATCATGCTTTAACTGCTTATCATCGCGGCATGTATGGCCTAGAAAAGTATTTGAGCGAAAATGGACATGCCGAAAGCTGGTATGCCGTTGAAATTCAGGAAAATGCCGATAAGTTCAATTGGGTTGCGTATGTGAATTAAAGGAAGGCGCAAAGCCGTTACCGAAGAAATCCGCTTCGGTAACGGCTTTTATAAAATCGGCGCGGACTTCGCTCACTTCTTTGATCTTGAGACCAAGGATAAACCGCGCTTGGCCTCAAGATCTTCAGTCGTCTTCTCCTTCGTTGAAGCGGGCGGCCTGCTCGTAGAAGTATAGCTGGCTCTGAATCGGCTGTTCATGTGGCAGTCGTTTGATGTATTGATAGGTGCCGTCCTTCATCTGCTCGCGCGCCTTTGTATTATCCTGCAAGGTGACTTTAAAGATTTCCTTAATCCGGTTTTTGCTCTGTTCGTTAAGAACAGGGAACAGGATTTCAATCCGCTTTTCCATGTTGCGTGTCATCCAGTCGGCTGACGAGAGGAAAATCCGTTCCTCTCCACCGTGATGGAAGTAAAAGATCCGGCTATGCTCAAGAAAGCGGTCGACGATGCTGCGGACGCGGATGTTTTCACTGACACCCGGGATTCCCGGACGAAGGCAGCAAATACCGCGGACGATTAAATCAATTTGCACACCGGCCTGTGAAGCTTCATAAAGCTTCAAAATAATCGGCTTATCGGTCAGCGAATTCATTTTCGCCATAATCCGTCCTTGCCCATGCTCCTGATGAGCCTCAATCTCCAGGTCAATCAACTCGAGAAATTTTTCCCGGATTTCGAAAGGAGCGGTCGATAAATGGTGCCAGGAAGGCTTTTCGCTGTACCCGCTTAAATAATTGAAAAAGTTTGTCGCATCAATACCGAACTGCTCATCAGCGGTAAAGATGCCCATGTCGGTATAGAGCTTGGCCGTCGAATCATTGTAATTTCCCGTGCCGAGATGGACAAAGCGCTGAATCCGGTCGTTCTCATGGCGCACGACAAGCGTGATCTTGCTGTGGGTTTTGAGTGCGGTGATGCCATAAATGACATGAACGCCTGATTTTTCAAGCTTCTTCGCCCATTGTATATTATTTTCCTCATCAAAGCGTGCCTTCAGCTCGACGAGTACCGTTACCTGCTTGCCGTTCTCTGCGGCGAGGGCCAAGGCATGGATGATCGGTGAGTCGCCGCTGACACGGTAAAGCGTCTGCTTAATCGCCAGTACCTGCGGATCTTCAGCCGCAAGGGAAATAAAATCAACGACAGGCTGAAACGATTCATAAGGGTGATGTAAAAAAATGTCCTTCTTCAAAATAGCCTGAAAAATATTCTCTTCCCCGATTAAATCCTCCGGTGTTTGCGGAATCAGATTTTCATTGGCGAGATGCTCATGCCAGGCGGCAAGCTTCTGGTAAAGCTTAAACAAGAACGTCAAATCGATCGGGCCTTTAAAGGAATAGACGTCGTCCTTATGGATCTCAAGCACATCAAGCAGCAGGTTAAGAACATTGGGGTCCATCATCCCTTCCTGCATTTCCAGGCGGACGGCCGCTCCCCATTTCCGCTTCTTCAATTCCTTTTCAATTTCCAGCAGCAAATCGCGGGAGCTCTCTTCATGAATCGTTAAGTCGGCATTTCTTGTGATCCGGAACGAAGAAACGGATTTCACATGGAAGCCGGTAAAAAGCTCACCGATAAAATGACTGATCACATTTTCCAGTAAAATAAGCTGTTCGACGCCTTTCGCTGACGGCAGCTGAATAAAGCGGTTCAAGACAGCGGGGACTTGGACAATCGCCAGCTGATTCTTATCCTGACGTTTGCTTTCTCCTGATTTGCTTAGCACAACGGCGAGATTGAGGCTTTTATTTAGGAGCATCGGAAAAGGCCGGTATGCATCAATCGCCATCGGGGTAAGCACTGGAAATATATAATGGTGAAAGCGGTCGCGCAGGAATTCAATTTGCTCCGGCGTGCATTCGTCAATCGACAGGAATTGGAAGCCGGCCTGATACAGCATCGGCACAATCGTTTCCGTATAGACGGAATCCTGCAGGCGGACGAGCTCATGATTCTTTTCGGAGATTTTGTTCAGCTGCTGCTTCGGTGTAAGACCTGCTTTATTTTCAGGTCGGTTGAAACCGGCTTTTACTTGATCTTTCAGTCCGGCGACCCGTACCATAAAAAATTCATCGAGATTTGAACTGAAAATCGCAAGAAATTTCAGCCGTTCCAAGAGAGGATTACGTTCATCAATCGCTTCTTCAAGCACGCGCTCATTAAAGGCGAGCCAGCTTAATTCACGATTGTTGTAATAATTGGGGTTGTTGAGGTCAATCGGGTTTTGGTTTGTTTGCTCTGTCATTCGCATTCAACCTCTCTAATCTCTATATTCATCTTTTGCCAGTAAGGGAGACAAAGTCCTACTCTCGGTATGCAGGACTAATGTCTTACCCTTTCATTTTAACAGTTGATTGTAAATTTTATGTTAAGATTCGGCTTTCAATGCATCACTAGAGAGATACGTTAAGGTTACTGTTTTGCGAATTGCTTTTTCGAGATGTTTTTTATGTTTTTGCGCCTGAAGCTGTTCAAAATGGGCATCCTCCTGATAGTAGAGGGGAAGAACCAACTGACCGTCTTCATCGGCGCTCGATCCGACTTCGACAATCGTTTTTCTTCTTGTGCGGTCGAGGCAAAAAGCGAGCTTCATAATCGCCCCTAAAAACTCATACAGCTTCAGCCGCTTTTTATCGAGCAGGTGTTTGAACGGCTTGGCGTATTTCAACATTTGCGACTTTGATTTGAAGGATGAAATAAAAGCAATCGCCAGCCGCTCCTGATGGGACAGTCCTTCTATCGTCATATTCGTCAATAAGTAAAACGTATTTTGACTGCTGGCTTCACTGTTGATAAATTCTCCAATGTAAAGCACGCGCGCGCTTTGGCGCAGCAGCTGCAATGCTTCGTCACGCTGATGGCTCACCTGGCAATCAGCGGCAAGCTCGGCGTACAGCCTTGTCGCCAAATAAGAAATATGATTGGCATGGTCAAGATTAACTTCATAGCTATGTGACAATTGATAAAAACTTTCCTCGGCGACATTCGGAAAACAGGCCGTATCCATTGTCCGCAGCAGTTCTTCATAAAAGATTCCGTCACGCAGTCCTTTCCGGCTCATGACGAATGTTTTGGCCTGAACGAGCTCGACCAGTGAAGCAATGACCTCGGCGGCCGGGACGATGATATCAGCGCGGTCCTTCGAGAGACCATCGATCGTCAGCCTTTCCTGATAGGAAAGGGAAGCGAGCGCGTCCGTTAATTGGCGCAGCTCCTCCGCCGGGAATTCATATTGATGAAGGCCGGCAAGCGGGTACTCCTTCTGACGCTGGTGAATCAATGACAGGTTCCGGGCACTGCCACCAATCCCGATCACGGGATAATCAGGATACTCGTACAGCCAGGCGAGGCTGGAAAGCTGGGAGCGGACGTATTCCTTGATTGTTTGCAGCTCTGCTTCCGTCGCTTCACAGCCGGAAATGAAGTGCTGCTTTAATGTGACTGCGCCGAACGGGAAGCTATGATACCGTCGCAGTTCACGGTCCTGAAATAACGTGATTTCTGTACTTCCGCCGCCGATGTCGACGGTGATTCCATTTGTCATATTAGTCGAATTGACGACGGCCAGATAGCCATAAAAGGCTTCTTCATATTCAGATAGAATTCGGATGTCAAAGCCGAGACGCTCATGGACAAGCTCAACAATCTCATGACGGTTGGCCGCTTTTCTCATGGCGGCTGTGGCGACTGTCGTGACCTTCTGCACATGGTGAAAGAGCAGAACTTCCTTGAAGCGGGTCAATGTTTCAAGCAGAATTCCGGTTCCTTCCGAGGTAAACGCTCCTTTTTCATTCATATGGGCACTTAAACGGGCAACGGTTTTGTAGTTATGTAATTCCTTATAGCAGCCGTTATGATCAATTTGATTAATCACGAGCCGAATCGAGTTCGAGCCGATATCAATAACGGCAAAATCATGTTCAATCACACTAGTTCATCTCCTAACTGAGATCACGTTAGAAACAGCAAGTGTTTCATTTAAATAAAGAGGTAACTTCTTCATTCATTATAACAAAAACGGCAGTTCATGTGCGGCTGACTGGACAGAACGCGAAATTCGATTATAATGAGAAAAGATATTCATTTAAATCGTAATGATTCTTATGAGAGTCAGACTGGAAATAAAGAGGGTGGTACTGTGGAGGAAATCGTAGCGATACATGATGTTTCCTTTCATTATGGAAATCGAAATGTACTGGAAAACATTTCGTTGACAGTTGAGAAAGGCGCTTTTTTAGGCCTGGTCGGTCCAAATGGTTCGGGTAAATCAACACTGATCAAATTGATGCTTGGCCTGCTTGAACCGCAGCACGGTGAGTTGCGCCTGTTTGGTCAGCGTGTCGATAAATTTAAGCAATGGGATAAAATCGGGTTTGTGTCGCAGAAAGCGAACAGCTTTAATTCCGGTTTTCCGGCTACCGTTTATGAGGTTGTCTCGATGGGGTTATATGGAAAGGTCGGCTTGTTTCGTTTTTTGAATAAGCGTCATAAGGAAAAGGTGTATCAGGCTGTCGAGCAGGTCGGGATGACGGAATACCTTCATCAAAATATTGGTGAGCTTTCAGGCGGGCAGCAGCAGCGTGTGTTTATCGCGCGCGCTTTAGTGAGCGATCCGGAGCTGCTTATTTTAGACGAGCCCACTGTCGGGGTCGATGTGACGAATGTCCGCCAATTTTACGGCTTGCTTGAGGAATTAAATCAGGCCCGGGGGATGACGCTGATCATGGTGACGCACGACATTGGCGCGATGACCGATCATGTGACGGACGTAGCCTGCTTAAACAAGCATTTACATTTTCATGGGAACACGGCTGAATTTACAGCAAACCAGGATTTGTCCTCCTTTTATGGCCATGAGGTCCATTTGCTTTCCCATAATCATAGTCATGGAGGTCATTAACAGATGCTTGAAGCGTTTTTTCGATATGAATTTCTTCAGAATGCATTTTTTACCGGTATTATGATTGGCCTGCTCGCGCCGATGCTCGGTGTCTTTTTGATGGTCCGGCGGCTGGCGCTGATCGCCGATGCTTTATCACATATTACGCTTTCAGGAATCGCTGCAAGCTTATTACTCGGCAAGCATGTTGCTTTTTTTCAGGGGATGAATCCATTATACATGGGGATGGTTTTTTCGGTCGGTGGTTCCCTCCTGATTGAGCAGCTGCGGAGCGTGTACAAGTTCTATAAGGAAATTGCGATTCCGATCATTTTATCGGCGGGAATCGGTCTTGGCGTTGTGTTCATCTCTTTGGCTGACGGCTTTAATAATGATTTATTCAATTATTTATTTGGAAGCGTGATTGCTGTCAGTCGTTCCGATCTTTGGACGATCACCGTTATTACAGTTATCGTCCTCATTGTGCTATTATTGTTTTATAAAGAGCTGTTCTTTTTGTCGTTTGATGAAGAACAGGCGGTGGTCGCCGGCTTGAACCGGAGGCTGATTCATTTTATTTTTATTGTAATGGTCGCTCTTGTGATTGCGGCTTCAATGAGAATTGTCGGCATTTTACTTGTTTCCTCATTAATTACGTTACCCGTTGCCGCGGCGATGCGCCTCGCGAAAGGGTTTAAGCAAATGTTTGTCTATTCGGTTATTTTCGGCGAGATTGCGGTCATTGGCGGCTTGATTTCCGCTTTTCAGCTCGATGTTGCTCCTGGAGGCATGATCGTGATGATCGCGGTGATGATTCTGCTGGTGACCATTTATGCGCAAAAGGCCTGGAGGAAGCTCAGCAGCCAGTTGCACAGCTCGTAAGGAGGGTTTGGACATGAATGTGAATGAAGCAATGGAACGATTGAAAGAAAAAGGATATAAGCATACCGGGAAGCGGGAGGATATGCTCAAGCTGTTTGCAGATGAAAAACGGTACTTATCGGCAAAGGAAGTACTGGAGTCGTTGCAGGGAGATTATCCTGGTATGAGCTTTGATACAATTTATCGCAATTTATCGCTGTTTACAGAAATGGAAATTCTCGAAGCAACTGAGCTCGAAGGGGAGAAACGGTTCCGGTTCAGCTGTTCGACCGATGAGCATCATCACCATTTGATCTGCCTTGATTGTGGCGCGACGAAGCATATTCACAACTGCCCGATGGATATGCTGAAGGCGACATTTCCTGATTTCGAGGTGACCGGCCATAAGTTTGAAATTTATGGGAAATGTGAACAATGTCAAGAATAGCTGTGTAAAATCCCAGCTGTTATCGCGTGTAGTTCGCTCCGCTTTCATCCATCCTAACAGCAGGAGGGGATGAATGATGGCAAAACCACTTGTCAAATGTAATGTGGCGAACTGTACCTTTTGGGGAGAAGGAAACCAATGTCAAGCTGAAGCGATCCTTGTTGAGATTGATGCCAATTCAACGGCTGACTTTGACATGGAGGCAGGTGCTGAACCTTACGGCGAAGCGGAATACCATCATGAAGCTAGACAGAAAAAAGAAACGTGCTGCCATACCTTCCGGGCAAAGGATGAATAAAAAACAGAGTGAGCGGAACATTACTGGTTAGCATCCGGCAGCAATCGTTCCGCTCGTCAAAAGCCCGTTGTGAGAATTCTACTCACAACGGGCTTTAAAAGATCGTAGCGGTTCCGCTCATTACTTAGAGGCTGAGGTGAAAGGTTAAAAAAACTTTTATCTCAGCTTCTTTATTCAGCAAGCCATTTGTCGACCCACGCTTTGGCCTCGAGCCAGTTTGTAGCGCGAATGACATTGCCGGGTACGGGCAGGCGATTGTATGGTGTGTCCATTAGAATAACCGGGATTTTAAATTCTTCGGCAATCGCCACAGCGTTGTCATGCTTGTCCTCAAAAAAGATATCAAGCCGATGGCTGCGAATCGCCTCGATTTTATCGTGCTTTCCGACTAATTCAATATGGTCAAACGGCAGCGATCTACTCGTGAACCAATTTTTCGTAACGGAAGCCAGGTGCTCCCTTCTGGCCGTAATATAAATCAAATCATGCTCTTTCGTCCATTCATGTAACGTCTGTTCGGCATATTCGGCAAGACGCGCCTGTTCATAAATAATGCCTTCGTGCTTTCCCATCCATTCCCAAAACTGCTGTTCGCTAATTTCCAAAATATTGGTCAGGTCATATTCAACAATATCATCTAAAGTTAGTGATTTATTGAAATACTTGTTTAAGTAGGGAATAAAAGTATCTGGAGCGGTGATGGTTCCATCAATGTCCAGTCCGATTCTTTTTTTTGCCGTCATACAATCACCTCAATATTTAAAACAAAACTTATCTTATAACCATACACGAAATCAGAATAGCGGTCTAGTCTGTTTTCCTGATGAAGAAATGATTGTCACCAATAATTCAGGGAGGAAGCGTCATACTAGTACTGTTCCCCGAAATAAAGAAAGTGAGGGATTCATATGGCAGATGAACAAAAACCAAAAGATGAACCCATCAGGTTATTGGATGAAGACGATCGCTCTTTGACGCTTGTCAATAACCACGTCGAGGGGCGAGATAATGATCGCAACCTCGGATTACGAGGGGAAGCAGAGGCTGAGGGGATGCCGTCGAACCAGCCGACCGTTGATACACCTCCATCGAATTTCCAAGAGGAAAGCGCGGCCGAATATGCCCCTGTTCAGGGAATGGCGGGAGTCCGCGGATTTGGTGGAGAAGCAGAGCGGGATACGGAAAGAGCAGAGACGGCGGAAATGAACGAAGATGACGTGACAGCAGGTCGCGGCGTCGGCACATTCGCGATCGTTCTTTCCATACTCTCGCTGTTTTTCCTACCGGTATTGCTTGGAGCAGCCGGGATAGTAGTTGGCTTTGTATCACGTCGAAATGGTGCCACTTCGCTCGGGAACTGGGCGATTGGGATTGGGGCCGTTTCGATTCTCATGACCGTCTTTTTCTCTCCGTTCTTTTAGCGGAGAGGACGGGGAACAAAAGAGGGGCTGGGCAAAAGTGTATCTTTTGCCCAGCCCCTATGCAATGTGCGAAACCGCCCTGTTTAAGCCTTTGAAGCAAGCTCAGCCTGCTGCTTGGCAAAATACTCTTCGGCGATTTGGTCAATTTCTTTTTTAAGCTCTTCCACCATGATCTCCTCAGGAACCTTCCGGACAATTTCTCCTTTCCGGAATAAGAGCCCCTCACCGCGGGCACCAGCAATCCCGATATCCGCTTCACGTGCTTCGCCCGGTCCGTTGACGGCACAGCCGAGGACAGCAACCTTGATCGGTGCTTTGATCTTGGCGATGTATTCTTCCACTTCATTGGCGATGCTGATCAAATCAATTTCAATCCGGCCGCATGTCGGGCAGGAAATAAGCGTCGCCGCATTGGCTGCCAGGCCGAATGACTTCAGCAGTTCACGTGCGACCTTTACTTCCTCAACTGGGTCGGCGCTTAAAGAAATCCGCAGCGTGTTGCCGATGCCCATATTTAAAATGGCCCCAAGACCGGCCGCACTTTTAATCGTGCCGGCGAAAAGCGTTCCGGATTCGGTAATTCCGAGATGAAGCGGATAATCAAACGCCCGTGATGCTTTATCGTAAGCTTCGATCGCCAAATTGACATCAGACGCCTTCATCGAGACGATAATATCGTGAAAATCCAGCTCCTCAAGAATGCTGATATGATGGAGGGCGCTTTCGACCATTCCATCGGCGGTCGGGTAGCCGTATTTTTCGAGAATGCGCTTTTCCAGCGAGCCGGCATTGACACCGATTCGGATTGGAATGCCTTTTTCTTTCGCCGCTTTGACGACAGCCTCTACTTTATGACGTTTGCCGATATTTCCCGGGTTGATCCGGATTTTATCAGCACCGCCTTCAATCGCTTTTAAAGCCAGCTTATAATCGAAATGGATATCAACGACAAGCGGAATTGAGATTTGCGCTTTAATATCCGCAATCGCTTCAGCCGCCCGCATATCGGGACATGCCACCCGCACAATTTGACATCCTGCCTCTTCTAATCGTTTTATTTCTGCAACGGTAGCTTCAACATCATGTGTTTTCGTTGTTGTCATGCTTTGCACGACAACCTCATTATTTCCCCCAATCGTCAAATTACCTACCTTTACCGGCCGGGTTTTTGTACGATGTGTTCGTTCGGTCATTGACCTCGCTCCTTTATATCGAAGAGACAGTCTCTTCTTCTAATCTCAGATTAGACAATCGTCTTCATTCTATCAATGACCTTTACGGTTTGGCAAGGATAAACTCACTTAATGCGAATGATAAAGCGGGAATCGGTAAACCTTGCCAATTTGCATATCCTCCGGTTCAAGTCCTTGGTTCAGCTCTTTGAAATCATAGACAATTTCCTGAATCGAAGCTGGGATTGGTCCTTCATGAAGATGCTCGACAATTGACAAGACGGTGTGGCCCGGTTCAACGATAACCTCCTGATAAGGTGCTTGCGCCAAAGGAGGAGGGACAGGCTGCTCGCCCCCGGGGTGTGACTGTTCCTCCTGCTCGGTTTCGGCCGCCTTCGTTAAGCCGTTGGGTAAAGTTCCAATCGAAAGATCATAATAAGTGCAGTATAAAATCATCGAAACTACAGCGACTGTCACGAGTCGTTTCATTAGCTTGTCCTCCTCCATGAAACAGGACGCGCCTGTTGATCTTCAAGGCACGTTCTACCTGTTTCCTATTTCTACTATTATCCAGTATATGTGGACAAGAAAGAATTATGACAAATTTGCTTGAACGTACAGGAGGTTTTTTCAGATGAATGAGCGCCAGCCCATCTATTTGATTGTTTTTATCGGACTGCTCCCGTTCATTATGGTGATTGGGAATTCGATGTTTATTCCGTTATTGCCGATGATGCAGTCAGATTTAATGATTACCACCTTTCAAGGCGGGATGCTGTTGACGAGTTTTTCGATTCCGGCTGCTTTGTTTGTCCCTTTAGGTGGAGTTCTGTCAGATCGTTACGGTCGGAAACGTGTCGCCCTGACCGCTCTTCCATTTATTATGGGGGGAGCCTTGCTCGCTTCATTGGCAACGAGCAGCCTGCTGCCTTCCTTTGCTTTGCTGCTTGTCGCCAGAGTGTTGCAGGGGATCGGTGCGGGAAGCATCACGCCGCTGGCAATGGCCCTCGTCAGTGACTTGTATCAGGGGCAACAACGAAATCAGGCATTTGGATTAATTGAGGTGTTTAACGGCGCGGGGAAGGTCGTCAGCCCGGTCATCGGAGCGCTGCTATTGCTCTATTCATGGTCGCTCAGCTTCGTAGTGCTGTTTGCGTTTGCTTTGCTGGCGTTTGTCGGAATTGCCTCCTTTCTTCCGGCGCGGAAAAATCAGGAAAATGGACAGGAAGAGATGCGACTCAAATATCGGCGCTTGCGGCTTTTGTTCCGCAGGGAATGGCGCTGGCTTCTGCCGATTTTTACCGGCGGGGCGCTCGGGATGCTAATGCTGTTTGGCTTTTTGTTTTATTTGTCTTTCCGGCTCGAAGAACAGCAATGGTCATCGCCAATCTGGACCGGCCTTTTGCTGGCGGTTCCGCTCCTTGCCCTGACCCTATCTTCATATACGACCGGAAAGAAGCTGCACGGTCGGGAGGACAGCTATAAAAGAGGGATGCTGTCCGGCACAGCCTTGATGATTCTCGGGATTTTAGGTATGATTTTTTCGATAGAGCTGACGATTGTGCTTGCTGGTCTTCTCCTGTTCGGAGCGGGCTTTGGGATTATGCTGCCTTCCGCAAATGCGGCGCTCGCTTCGATTGTTTCTGAGCAAGAAAGGGGAACGGTCTTTGCGCTTTATGCGATGCTGCGTTTTTTGGGAGTGGCCTTTGGTCCGGTCTTATATGCTCAATGGGTCATCGACGTGGAGCAAATGATTTACACTTCCTTTTTCTGTGTAACATTGATTGGACTGCTGCTCGTGAGCAGTTGGTCTTGCCTGCCAATTGGAAAAAGCTGTCGCCCGCTTCCTTTGAGCTGATCGGTAAATGAGACAAAAGACCCTTTTCTTTTGTTCAATAAATGTGTTTCCTTGTGTATAGAACACTCGTTACATAGAGTGTTGACAGAGCGCTTAGAAAGAACAAAGATAGCTCGTCAAAAAAAGGAGTCGATTATGATGAAACGTTTAAAAAGAAGCTGGGTGCTTTTACTTGTCTTTAGTTTGCTGATGCCGATGTTTGTTTATGCTGATGCCGCACCAGGGGATGTGATTGTGACCCTTGGTGATTCTCTTAGCGCGGAGCAGCGCCAGGCACTGTTAAATGAAATGGGGGCAACGGAGAATGATCCGATTGTCTATGTGACAAATGCAGAGGAGCATCAATATTTAGGCAACTATATTAGTGCGGGCCAAATTGGGTCGCGCGCGCTTTCCTCTTCGAAAATTACTTTGCGGGAAAGTGGAGCAGGAATTAATGTTGAAACAAATAATATTAACTGGGTGTCGGAAGCGATGTACGCCAATGCGCTGATTACGGCCGGCGTGGAGGATGCCGATATTTATGTGACAGCACCGATCGAAGTATCGGGAACGGCGGCATTAACCGGGCTGATCAAAGCGTATGAAATCGCGACAGAGATTGAAATTCCCGAAGAGCAAAAGCAAATTGCCAATGAAGAGATGGTGACGACTGCCGAGCTGAGTGATTCAATCGGCATGGAGCAGGCGACGGAATTAATGAACCGGATCAAGGAAGAAATCGCCAACAATCCCGTTGAAACAGAGGATGATTTGCGCGATTTGATTCGCCGAATTGCTCAAGAGCTTGGGATTACATTGACTGACGAAGAGTTGAATGGACTTGTTTCCTTGTTTATGCGAATGAAGGACTTGAACATTGACTGGAATCAGGTGCAGGAACAGATTTCAAATGTGCGTGACAACCTTGGCGAATTTTTAAATCGGGAAGAAACACAAGGCTTTATTCGCAGCTTCCTTGATTTTATTAACAGCCTGATTGATTCACTGCGCGGTGTTTTCAGTTCATAACCGAACCTGATTTGCGCCCCTTGGTGCCGGCAAAACGGATAAAAGCGAATTTTTATGCTTTTTTTCCGTTTTGCTGAAACCAAGTGATGGGGGTTAGCCGTATGTATAGGAAAGGGGGACGGGGTTATGGAATGGTTAGATTCAGCTAGTATCGGATTTTTAGTCGTATTTCTTGGGACGTTATTTTTAATTGGCGAATTGCTCGTACGGGCGAAAGGACTTTTTGCTCTCTTAGGTATCGCAATTATGGCGATGTATTTTTCCTATCACGTTTCAGGGGACGTTGGCTTTTGGGTCGTCATTCTTTATGCAGTAGGCCTTGCTTTGATCATCATTGATGGCAAGGTGATTACGGACGGAACGGTCGCTTTACTCGGAATTGTTCTGATGATTATCGGCTTGGCTGTCCCTGCTCCGACGTTTCTTTACGGAGTATTTGTTTCAATGGGCTTCCTTTTGGGAGGGTTTAGTTCCGCCCTTTTCCTGAAGGTATTTCCATCGCGTAATTTGTGGGCGAAGATGACCTTGAAGAATCGCTTGACGGGAGATCTCGGCTATAATTCTCTCAATGAGAGCTACACATCGTTAGTCGGAAAGGAAGGCAAGACATTAACGCCATTCCGCCCGACCGGCTCGATTGAAATTGAAGGGGCGCAGTATAGCGCGACAAGCGGCGGGCAATGGATCGAAGCAGGTGCACCGATTGAAGTTGTGTCCGTTGATGGAACGCGGATTGTCGTCAAGAAGCTGGAAGAGAACAAGGAGAGCGAGTAGTGGAGTGGGGCATGTTTAAAGGGTTGTTTTTTTACCTTTTGGAACATGCCCCGTCTCTCTTTTATTGATGTGAAGCGAGCGCTAAGGAATGGCTCGCTTCTTTTGTTTTGGCAAAGGAATGGAATTCATCGCCAGCAGGAGATAGACAAAGGTTGCTAGTACGAAAGCACTGAATGGTACTTTCCATAATAACGCGTCGATCCAAAAAAGGATGATGACTGGATATGTGAAAGCGTGCGCTGTCATCAGCCATAAGTGACGATAAGTAAGAAAGCGTCGTTTTCGGCGAAAAGCAAGACCGATGAAGGCAAGGACGGTAATACCGAGAAAGGCTGTACCAGCTAATGCGGCATACATCAGGATGCTCACGACTCCGAGCAAAATTGGCAAAAAGCCGGCGAGATCGTCTATTCGTTCCTTGAGCTGATCACCAGAAAGCTGCTGTCCACCAAGAAGAAGATATGGTACTGGCTGAAGATGACCTCCGTCAATCATAATCAGTTCCTGTTTTTGCAGAACGATCCCATTTTGAAGCGCCGCCAAGTCCTCCTTTGCGTACATATGATTGGGATCAATCACAAAAAGATAATCATTTGTATGTTCAGTGATAAAGACATCTTGATGTTCCATGCTTAATTGACCATTAATAAGCTGGAAATCAGGAAGATCGGCTTGTAATGTCTCTTGCAGATGTCCGACATTATGGACAGCGCTTATCATTGTCGAAAGGACAAATGGAAGGCTGGCCAAAAGCATGACAAAAAGGACATGCCAAATTGTGGATGTGATCGGCCGAAGCCGGCTATAGGCGACCACCTTTCGATCGTAACATTTCATAAACCATTTCCAGAAACTCATGACTGCCTCCTTTTCCCTCCCTTATTTTAACGAATGTCATTCGAAAATACTATTAGTATGATCCGTGTATTTCAGGGAAGAATCACTAAAAGAAAGAGCGTATATGAAAAAATACGAAATACATATTTACAAAACGTTCATAAATGAATAATAATAGACAGGGTGTCGATGTTGAGCTTTGTCGAATCTGACAAAAGTTTACGATGACTTATGAAAATGAAGGGATGAGGATTTGTGGATTTACAATCACTCTTGTTCATGTTTTTTGGGGGTCTGGGGATTTTCCTGTTTGGAATTAAATTCATGGGGGATGGATTACAGAAGGTAGCCGGCGAACGGCTGCGGGATCTCCTTGATAAATTTACGACCAATCCGTTAATGGGAGTTATAGCCGGCCTGTTTGTAACAGTTCTCTTGCAAACGAGCTCCGGTACAACCGTCTTAACCATTGGATTAGTAAATGCCGGCTTTATGACATTACAGCAGGCGATCGGTGTTATTATGGGAGCGAATATCGGGACGACGGTAACTGCGTTTATCATCGGGATTGATATTTCAGCTTATTCGCTGCCGATTATTGCCCTCGGTGCCGCCTTAATTTTCTTTTTGAAAAATAAAAAATTGAATAATTATGGACAAGTTATTTTTGGCTTCGGCGCGCTTTTTTACGGCTTGGAATTAATGGGAGAAGGGATGAAGCCGCTTCGGGGTCTTGAAGCCTTTACAGAATTAACAATCAGCATGAGTGAAACGCCACTGCTGGGCGTGCTGATCGGTACGGTGTTTACCGTGCTTGTGCAAAGTTCCAGTGCGGCGATCGCGCTTTTACAACAGCTTTATGAACAAGGGGCTATGGGTCTTGACTCTGCATTGCCGGTGTTGTTCGGTGACAATATCGGAACGACGATAACAGCGGTGCTGGCGGCGATTGGTGCGTCAATTGCGGCAAAGCGTGCAGCGTTGACTCATGTCATTTTTAACTTAATTGGGACGGTGCTCGTCTTGATTGTCTTTCCGCTCTTTTTGAATTTGATCGAGTTTTTGGCTGTAGCGTTAGACTTGAATCGGCCGATGACAATTGCCTTTGCCCATGGGATCTTCAACATATCGAATACACTGATTCAGCTGCCGTTCATTGCGGTGCTGGCGGTCATCGTGACGAAACTCGTCCCTGGTGAGGAATACAGCATTGAGTATAAGACAAAGCATTTAGATCCGCGTTTTATCGGCAGTTCACCGGCAATCGCTTTGGGACAGGCGAAGCAGGAAGTATTACGAATGGCCGATTTCTCCGAAAAAGGACTTTATGAAGTCAGTCAATACCTTGACAATGGAGCGAAGCGTCATGCGGAAATGGCCGTTCAATTTGAAGAAGCGATTAATAATCTCGATCGCAAAATTACCGACTATTTAATTTTGATTTCTTCACGTTCATTGTCAGGTCCGGATTCAAAAATGCACTCGATGCTGATGGATACGGTTCGCGATATTGAACGAATCGGCGACCATATTGAAAACATTGTTGAATTGAAGGACTATCAAAAAGCAAACAAGGTGAACTTATCAGAGACAGCGATGTCTGATCTACAAGAGATGTTTGATTTAACGATTTCCACGTTAAAAGAAGCTGTTCTATCCCTGGATAAAGTCGATGGTGACATGGCTCGTTCTGTTATCGAGAAAGAAGAGATGATCGACCGGATGGAGAGAAAGCTGAGAAAGCAGCATATTCAACGCGTGAACGAAGGCCGGTGCTCCGGATCGGCTGGAATCATCTTTGTTGACATTGTCAGCAACCTGGAAAGAATTGGTGATCACGCCGTGAATATTGCAGAAGCCGTCATTAGTGAGGACCATTAATCTTCTTTTGGAACAACGCCCATACCGAATCCGTTTCGGTATGGGCGTTCAGACTGTTGAGAAAGTCTTCTCAACAGTCTTTTTTTGTAGATATTAATCCGATTATTCGGGTAAATATAGTATAATATAGGTAGATTAATTGTGAGGTGAGTTGTGTATGTTACGCCCTGTCCGTG
>NZ_JAMBOS010000117.1 GCF_023715705.1 Halalkalibacter oceani | reverse complement strand
GTCAGGTTGAGGTTATCTATGATCCTGCGAATATTGAGGAGCTT
The DNA here is from genome assembly GCF_023715705.1 of Halalkalibacter oceani. Taxonomy (GTDB): domain Bacteria; phylum Bacillota; class Bacilli; order Bacillales; family Bacillaceae_D; genus Halalkalibacter; species Halalkalibacter oceani_A. The sequence goes on along the minus strand of NZ_JAMBOS010000117.1, from coordinate 211 downwards.
ACCATTGAGTTCGAGGATTATACTCCTTGGAAAGCCAAGAAGCTTGTGATTGGAGAAAAAGCTGGGAAGCGTCCTGCATTACCTGAGCACCTGCAGGTGCAGGGTGTTGACTCTTCAAGACTATTAAAGGCAGCTGAACGAAAGAACCAGGAACGTCAAATCGAACAGAAGCCTGCCGTGACCTTCCGTGGCGTTTGGAAGGAGGATGATT
>NZ_JAMBOS010000116.1 GCF_023715705.1 Halalkalibacter oceani | reverse complement strand
TATCAAGTAGATTTGTAAAATGAAGGGGGAGCAAAGGATTGCTTCCTCTTCATTTTGGACAGTGAATCCGTCAGTTTTAGGACAATTAGCGCCGTCAAGATCCAGACATTGTAGAACGTCATTAACAGTTGAATCATAATCTGAACATTCAGATTATGATTCAACTTAGTTCAATGGAAAAAAGGACAACAGGTAAACAAATGGTAGTCCTTATCCACAATTTTACAGTTATCTTTTTCCTAGTTAAATAGAGGGT
>NZ_JAMBOS010000115.1 GCF_023715705.1 Halalkalibacter oceani | reverse complement strand
AGAAGACAGGCGATATATGGGAAAATTAAGAAGGATATAGGGGAAATTTTAAGGAAGTTATGTGAAAGAAAAGGAGTAGAAATTATAGAAGCGACAGCGTGTAAAGACCACATTCATATGTTAGTAAACATCCCCCCAAAGATAAGTGTATCTTCATTTGTAGGGTATTTAAAAGGGAAGAGCAGTTTAATGATTTTTGACCGGCATGCCAACCTGAAATATCGATATGGGAATCGGAAATTTTGGTGTACCGGAT
>NZ_JAMBOS010000114.1 GCF_023715705.1 Halalkalibacter oceani | reverse complement strand
TCGCGTCCTTCTTCGGCTCCTAGTGCCAAGGCATTCACCGTGCGCCCTTTCTAACTTAACCAATTTTGGCGGCAGATCTTCTTCGCATGTCTTCGTCAGCTTCGTGTTTCTCGGTCATGTCACGTAGGGAACTACGCTCCATTCCTCGAACACTTGCTTCCTCGACCTGCTCGAATCTCTTTGCCAAAAACGATCTTTATCAAAAGGTCGTTTTTTAGACAATGTCTCCATTGCCTTAGAATTCTTGACGTTCGTT
>NZ_JAMBOS010000113.1 GCF_023715705.1 Halalkalibacter oceani | reverse complement strand
TATAGGCTGTCAGCTTTTTCACGTATTTATCAAGGTCAATCACGTTAATTAGATTGGAAAAAGTATGTTCATCAATGACTTTTAGTAGTTCATTTATTGTAGATTTTATGGTATTCTTGTCCATGTGTATCTCCTTGTATTTAGGATTTGGACAGAACTACCAAACCTAATTATAAGGAGTTTTTTTATGTCTTGAAACCATAAATTTCTACTCGAAACTACTTGACAAATTTTTAATAACTTTATGCAAAGCTAATGA
>NZ_JAMBOS010000112.1 GCF_023715705.1 Halalkalibacter oceani | reverse complement strand
TATAGGCTGTCAGCTTTTTCACGTATTTATCAAGGTCAATCACGTTAATTAGATTGGAAAAAGTATGTTCATCAATGACTTTTAGTAGTTCATTTATTGTAGATTTTATGGTATTCTTGTCCATGTGAAGGCTCCTTTTAATTTGGATTTGGACAGAACTACCAAACCTAATTATAAGGAGTTTTTTTATGTCTTGAAACCATAAATTTCTACTCGAAACTACTTGACAAATTTTTAATAACTTTATGCAAAGCTAATGAT
>NZ_JAMBOS010000111.1 GCF_023715705.1 Halalkalibacter oceani | reverse complement strand
CACTATCTCCACTCAGGACGGCAAAAAGCTGTCTTTCAGCTGTATATTTCAACCTTCCAAGGATTTCTTGCATCATAGAGGAATCATACAATTGGTCCGTTGGCAAATCTCTAGTGAAAGGCGTGTTCTCCATTCCATAGAAGGCTTCAAACACGTGAATCATCCTCCTTCCAAACGCCACGGAAGGTCACGGCAGGCTTCTGTTCGATTTGACGTTCCTGGTTCTTTCGTTCAGCTGCCTTTAATAGTCTTGAAGAGTCAA
>NZ_JAMBOS010000110.1 GCF_023715705.1 Halalkalibacter oceani | reverse complement strand
CGGAAACCGCATTTCGTTCAGACAAGAAAGCGATTCGGTTCATCGATCCAGAAACGTTAAGCAATGCATTTCTTCATTGCGAGACAAGAAAAGTCGATAAATCAGGATGCATCAGTTTCATGGATCAGAAATATGAAGTGGGCTTGACATTTATTGGACGTCAGGTTGAGGTTATCTATGATCCTGCGAATATTGAGGAGCTTACCATTGAGTTCGAGGATTATACTCCTTGGAAAGCCAAGAAGCTTGTGATTGGAGAAAAAGCTG
>NZ_JAMBOS010000109.1 GCF_023715705.1 Halalkalibacter oceani | reverse complement strand
CCTCCAACTACCATCGGCGCTGAAGAGCTTAACGACCGTGTTCGGCATGGGAACGGGTGTGACCTCTTCGCTATCGCCACCGGACATTTGATCGACAGATTACCTCGTTAGGCTCTCTTTGATCAATCTAGCCCACGTCCCAAAAAGACAGGGGACTTGGGCTTGATTCCTTCAAAACTAGATCATGATTGTACAAGTATCAAGAATTGCTTGGATAAGTCCTCGACCGATTAGTATCTGTCAGCTCCACGTGTCGCCACGCTTCCACAC
>NZ_JAMBOS010000108.1 GCF_023715705.1 Halalkalibacter oceani | reverse complement strand
GAAGAAATGCATTGCTTAACGTTTCTGGATCGATGAACCGAATCGCTTTCTTGTCTGAACGAAATGCGGTTTCCGGGCTGATTTTCTCCCCAAGTGCAGAATGAGGCTTATTCTGATAGCACTCAGTCAGCCAGACTTGGAAGAGTTCATTCAGACGATCCAGAGTATTCGGCTTTTCGATGACAGCTTCACTGATGAATGAATCTATGACTCTATTGAACCTTTCAATTTTGCCCTTCGATTCCGCTGCATACGGCCTTGTGTAAGTGAGA
>NZ_JAMBOS010000010.1 GCF_023715705.1 Halalkalibacter oceani | reverse complement strand
CTCCATTTGCTTGATATATTGGTTGGCGAACCACATATATCGTAGCATCACGAAGGAGTTTTTTTCATACCTCGCTGGAAGCTTTCCGGAACCCTAGGCCTAGCCTAGGGTTTTCTTTTTACAAAAAAAGGCTGCGACAAAAGGAAAATACCTTTTGCCGCAGCCCTTAAAAACGGTGCGAAGATCTACATTCATTTTCGCTCATGCACGGAGGTTCGTCTTGTTCTATTTTTTCAGCGCCTAACTCACAAGGAAGATCGCCCGCGAGCTAGTAGCGGTCGGCTTCGTGGCCGAGCTTCTGCGACTTGTCGACAGCTTCGTCAGCCTGCTTGGAACTGGTGTGTCCCTTACTCTTGCTCCCTGCCGCCTTCAATCCTTCGGCGACACGACGACCGTACTCCTCGTCGGCCTTTGTGAAATGCTCGATCATCTTCTCCTGAATATGCGGCTGACAGACGGACAAAGCATCGACAAGGTTTGAAATCAGCTCATCCTGCTCCCACGGCTCAAAGCTGCGGTACGTATCGCCGGCCTGCCCGAAGTTATTCTGTCGGTCAATCGGCTCGCGGACGAGCTTATCGTCGTAGTGCGGTTTATGGACATCGCCGATCTGTTCAGCTTCCGTCAGCCCGCCTAATGACGACGGCTCGTAGTTCGTATGCGGGTTTTGACCCGGAGCGGCATCAACATGATATTCCATTTGGCCGCCCTGCTGATTTGTCGCCACGCGTTTTTCCGGCGAGTTAATCGGCAGCTGTAAATAATTTGAACCGACACGGTAACGCTGAGTATCAGAATACGAAAAGGTACGGCCTTGAAGAAGCTTATCATCCGAAAAATCAAGCCCGTCGACGAGCACCCCGGTGCCAAACGCCGCCTGCTCGACTTCATTGAAGTAATTTTCAGGGTTTTTATTTAACACCATTTTGCCGACAGGAAGGAAAGGAAACTGCTCCGCCGGCCACAGCTTTGTCGGATCAAGCGGATCAAAATCAAGCTCCGGGTGCTCCTCATCGCTCATAATTTGCACACAGAGCTCCCATTCAGGGTAGTCACCATTCTCAATCGCTTCGAACAAGTCCTGAGTCGCATGGTTCGTGTTTGTCGCCTGAATTTGCTCCGCTTCCTTTTGCGTTAAGTTTTTAATTCCCTGCTTTAACGGTTCCCAATGATACTTAACCAGTACCGCTTCGCCCTTTTCGTTCACCCATTTGTAGGTGTTGACGCCAGACCCCTGCATTTGACGGTAGTTGGCCGGTATGCCCCACGGCGAAAATACGAAGGTAATCATATGCGTCGCTTCCGGAGACTGCGAAACGAAATCAAACATCCGTTCAGGGTCCTGAATATTCGTCACCGGATCCGGCTTAAACGCATGAATCATATCAGGAAACTTCAGCGGGTCACGAATAAAGAAAATCTTTAAATTGTTTCCGACAAGATCCCAGTTGCCGTCTTCCGTATAAAATTTCACGGCAAAACCGCGCGGATCGCGGGCTGTTTCTGTCGATTCACGCGCGCCGACGACCGTCGAAAAGCGGACAAATACCGGTGTTTTTTTTCCCTTTTCCTGAAACAGCTTCGCCCGTGTGTAACGCGCGGGTGACTCGTCGCCAACTTTTCCGTACGCTTCAAAATAGCCATGCGCACCGGCTCCGCGGGCATGGACGACGCGCTCCGGAATTCGCTCCCGGTCAAAATGCGAAATCTTTTCGAGGAAATCGTAGTTTTCGAGCGTCGTCGGACCTCTGTTCCCGACCGTTCTCACATTTTGATTGTCGGTTACCGGATGCCCCTGTCGGTTCGTTAACGATTCGGCCGACTCCCCGGTGCCGAGCGGTGCCGTTTGATGCTCTTCGTCTTTCTTTTTCACTCAAATCCCTCCTTTTTGTACAATACAAGTGTGCCCGACAAAAAGGAAAACATGAGTAAAATTCAGCTTTTTTTCAAAAGATTGGATAATGCCTGCACCACTGTTTCTATTGATAAATCATAGAAAACGTCGCCTCATCGAGCGCATCAGGTTTACCATCAAAAAGCAGCTGACCGTCTTTTAAAGCAATAATCCGCGTCGCAAATTCCTTCGCCAGGCCGACATCATGAACATTGACAATCGACAGCAGTTCCTGTTGCTCATGAATATCGCGTAAAAGCGTGAAAATATGACGAGAAGTCACTGGATCAAGGCTCGCCACCGGCTCATCTCCAAGCAACAGCTTCGGCTCCTGAAGCAGGGCGCGCGCGATGCCAACCCGCTGCTTCTGCCCACCGCTCAGCGCTTCAACCCGTCTATCACCGTGACGCTCCAGGCCGACCTGCTCCAACGCCAGTCGTCCGCGCTGCTTTTCTTCTTTTGAAAACAGACCGAGCAGATTTTTCAATGCCGGCCGCCGTCCAAATAACCCGGTAAGCGTGTTTTGAAAAGCCGTCATTCGCGGGATTAAATGAAAATGCTGAAAAATCATCACCATCTCCCGTCTGACAACTCTCATTTGCGCTTCTGAGAGCGCCGTCAGCTCCTGTCCTTCAAATTGAACCGAACCGGAGGAGACGGGCTGAAGACGATTGATCGTCCGGATGAAGGTTGACTTCCCGGCTCCGCTTTTTCCAAGCACACAAACAAATTCGCCCTTTTCAAACGATAACGAGAGCCGATCAAGCGCCGGCTCTGCCACTTTCGGATAGCGGACTACGACATCGGTCAGCTCCAACATCGACATCCTCTCCTTCCTGACCGTGATCACGGCTAAATGACCCGCGCCCGGATGCGCCCGCCAATAAAATCAACGAGAAGCACAAGCGCCATGATACAGATAATATCAAGAGCCACCGCCGTATAATAAAAGCTCTGAAAATGATTAAATAATTGCTGGCCGATTCCGCCGCCGCCAATAAAGCCGAGAATCAACGACGTTCTGATCGCCACTTCAAAGCGGTAAAAATAATGCGAAAGAACATTCGGCCAGATTTGCGGCAAAATCGCAAATAAGTTGGCAACCCATTTCGTCGCGCCGATTGACTTCATCGCCTCCTGCGGACCGGGGTCGGCCGATTCGATCAGCTCGGCGATCAGCTTGCCGAGCACGCCGATATTATGAAGAATGATCGCCAGCACCGCAGCAAACGGGCCAAGGCCTAACACGGTCACGAAAAGCAGGCCGAAAACAATTTCAGGAATCGAACGCAGGCCGCTTAGCACAAAACGGCTCGTTCCGTAAACACCGATTGAACCGCTCGTATTTTGCGCGGCGAGAAAGCTGACAGGCAGCGCGATCAGCAGAGCGAGCAGCGAGCCTAAAAAAGCGACGGCCAATGTGACGATGCTGTGGTAGGCCATGCGTGGCAAAAGCGACCACTCAATTGGAAAGAAGCGGGTCGCCAGCATCTCAAACATGTTGCCGAGCTGGACAAGCTGGCGCAGGTCAAACCCCGTTATCCGCATGCTCCACCAGCAGGCGACAAGGAGCAGGATCACATAAATGATATAGCGTTTCCGAAACCAAACCATGGCAATCTATTCCAACGTCAGCATATCAAATTCCCGGGCGGCCTCGAGCACATCAGCATATTGGCTGTGATCGGCTTCGACAAAAGCAGAGGCCCCACCGAAAATTTGCAGGATTTCCGGATCATCAATTTGGTAAAACGCCTCCTGAATAGCGGCAATCGTCTCGTCATCCATTTCGGACGGAACGACCCATGGGTATTGATATAGCTGCTCCGACTGCCAAATAATCTTCACATCATCACGCAAGGAACCGCCATTGGCATCTGCTTCCTTCATCAGCGCTTCCAAAATCGCACTGTCGATTGCGCCAGCATCTACCGTCTGCTCCTGAACGAGCGAAGCGACGATATCATGTGAACCGGCAAATTGAACCTGATTAAATTGATGCTGATCCTCGCTCTCATAATAGCCGCGCTGACGCAGCTCAAGTCCTGGCATTAAATGACCTGACGTCGAGGAAATGCTCGCAAAAGCTAAATCAACCTCAGCGGCATCCTCAAGCAATTCATCAAGCGATTCCCATGGTGCATCGGCATGCGTAATCATATAGGAATAATAATATGGGCTGCCCTCAACTTCCTGCGTGACAATCGCTTTTGCCCCGCTCTGTTCATGAGCGATAACATACGTTAAAGGGCCGAGGAACGCTAAATCAATATGATTAAAATTAAGCGCTTCGACAACTGCATTATAATTCGGATACGACTCTACTTTTACTTCTCTGCCAAGTCCCTCAGCGAGTCTTTCTTCAAGCAGATCCAGTCCTGTCTGCATTTCACCAACCGTTTGCGACGGGATCACAGCAACCTCAAGCGGCTCTGCACTCACTTCTGCTTCCGGCTGCTCCGTCCCTTCCGCCGGCTCCTCTGTTTCTCCTCCGGCACAGCCTGCCAAGGCAAGCACAACCCCTACTGTTACTAACCATTTTTTCATCTGTTCTCCACCTTCTTATCATTTCGGTTATTGCCTTGTAAAATCTACCACCAAGACAACCGTTTGTAAAGGATTTATCCTTGTCTGTCACTTTCTGTCTGCCCGTTGCAGGCAGTGATCATATACAGCCAGAAACGCCTTTATTTCCTGCTCGAGGGAATGCTTCGTTTCCACAAACTGCCGAGCCCGTTCACTCAGCTGCCGACGCCATCCGTCATCCTCCAGCAGTTGTTCGACGAGCGCGGGAAACTGCTCCGGCTGTTCAAACAGCAGCCCTGTCTCACGATCTGTAAGAATGCTTTCATTCCCCGGATTCCGCCGGGCCACAACCGGCTTACCAAGAGCCATCGCTTCCAGCAACGCCATCGGCTGTCCTTCTGACTTTGACAAGTTCAAAACGAGATCGAACTGCTCGTAGATGGAACGCATACAGGCAAGCGGCACTTCCTGAATATAGTGAAACCAGTCATACTTTTGTCGGCGCCACTCTACCTCTGCGAGCAGCTTATCATCCAGGGCTGCGCCGATGATCGTAAACGACAGCTCCGGCCATTTTTCCCGCATGCGCGTTAATTCATCCCATATGTAAAAGACATCCTTTACAGGGCGTAATCCAGCCGGCAGCAGCAGCTTCGGCCAGCCCGGATGTATCGGAATCTGTGGTTCATGAGACGGGTCCGGCAACCAGGCGCTTTGCGGAATGACATAAATGCGTTCAGCCAATTCAGGATAGGCGTGAAGCAGCTTGCTGCGCCCATCCTCACTAAAAACGGTAATCGCACACGATTGATTGGTGACGGACTGAATCAGCTTCGCCGCCTCTCTGTTTTTCAAATCTTCATTGACGTCGGTGCCTCCCGATGTCAGGACATACGGCTGCAAAAACGCAAGACCCTCCTTGTACTTGCGCCATTCGGCAAAGCGTCTTAAATGAAGAATATGAAACAGATCCGCTGCGGCAAAACGCTTGGCCCACTCCTCGTCCCAGCTTGCTTCTTCATAAGGAAAGACCGTAACCTTGATGCCTCTTGCCGTCAGCCCGGCGACAATCCGCTTCGCGGTCGTCGAGTTCCCGCGATTTTGTTCATAGTATGGTGTAAAAAAGAAGAGATGCTTAAGTTTCATGTTCAATTGACTCTCCTTTATCGCGCCATCTGCGGAGCTGATCACGACGCGCAGTCAGCCCGACTTGATCCATTTTTTCTAAAAGAGGAACGAGATATTTGCGCGACAGCCCGCTGATTTCCTTCGCCTCCTGCAAGGTGAACTCGGCATCCGTCCCTGCTTTTAATTGACTCACGTATTCGTTAAAAACGGCGGCATCAACTGAATGCTTGTCATCGAGCTGATACAATCGCCCCGTCTCATGCACATAATGGGTCAGCTCGTCAATCAACGAGGCTGGCAGCTGCTGACGCTCAAAATGATCTGGTAATGGCGTGACGTTCATCCCTTCCTCTTTGATCGCCGCAAGCGCCTGCTCGACCCGCTTCCGCCACTGTGCCGGCGGATGGGCAGTATGGCTAACGAGGGCGACATACGGACCTCGCCGCTCGAATGCTTCTTCGCGTGAATCTTCAAGCAGCCACTCCAGTAAACGGGCCGGATACCTTCCTTGATAGCTTTGCAGCAGCTCAGCTTTTTTTATTCCGGTCCGCAGCGGGTGAGCGCTATGATAATCATCCAGCTCGGCCTGCAGCTCCTGGCGTAGCGTCTCGACAACGCTTTTGCTCGTCACTTCACCGGCTGCCACAACAATTGTTTGATGGGCGCCTACCCATTCGTAAAAAGCCGGCTCCGTCAACCGCAAAACAGCAGCGGCTTCTGAAATGTCGACGAGCTTCCTTTCCATTAGAAGCTGATCGAGCTGCTCCTCCGGCGTCGCTGTCTGTTTCTGTTCGAGCATGTTCACCGTTTCCTGCCCGAACCGATAGTTACCCGCTGCGGCGTCAATCACGACACCGCCACCGATCGTTTCCATCGGTGTTGGACGCCGTAAAATAAAGCGGTCCCCTCTTTTCGTCACGAGCGGACGGTCAAGGCGCAGCTGGCAAACAAGCTCGCGATTCCCGTCTGTCAGCTCATTACGGTCAAAAAAGACAATCTTTCCGAATACCTCAGCCGTGCCGAGATGGAGCTTCACCGCGCTCCGCTGCTTAACTGGCAGCTTAAGCGACGCAACCGTCGTTAACGCAATATCAATCGTTGTCGTCGTTTCATACTGTCCGCTGCTCGCCAGTACGTCGCCGCGCCTGATCTCCTCCTTGCTGATTCTACCAAGATTAATGGCGACGCGCTGCCCCGCCTGTCCTTGCTTGCGCGCCTGATGATGAACTTGCAGCTGGCGGGCACGCACGAGCTTGTTTTGCGGTAATAGTTCAAGCATGTCCCCTTCCGAAACGGCGCCTTCATAAACCGTCCCTCGTACAATTGTTCCCTGTCCATGCACGGTAAAAACCTGATCAATCGGCAAACGGAAAGAGCCGCCAGACTCACGGCTTTCTGTCTCGCGCAGCTGTCTTATCAGACCCTCCTTCAATTCATCGATCCCCGTCGCCGTTACACTGTCGACAAAAAACAGCTCAGCTTTTTCGAGAAATGTTCCTTCGACAGCGTCACGAATATCGAGTTCCGCCAGTTCACGCACATCCTCATCGACGCGGTCGATTTTTGTGATGACGATGATTCCTTTTTCGATCCCCAGAAGGCGGAGAATATCGAGATGTTCCCGTGTTTGCGGCATGACACCTTCATCCGCGGCGACGACAAGGATGACAAGATCGATACCGGCCACACCGGCAATCATCTGACGAATAAAGCGTTCATGGCCCGGGACGTCAATTAACGATACTTCCATCTGGTCCGTCAGTGTCAGCGGCGCATAGCCAAGCTCAATCGAAATGTTCCGTTCTTTCTCTTCTTTAAGCCGATCCGTATCAACCTCGGTCAATGCCTTCGTCAGCGTCGTTTTGCCGTGATCAATATGACCCGCCATTCCAACCGTGTAATGCTTCATAATGTCAAAATCCCTCTTTCCAAAGCGTCAACTGTCTCACGCTCCATCATACTACACGCCAGACGCAAAACAAAAGAATTGCGGCTCCTCGGCCAACACTTCTCTATCCACTTCAGCCAAAGAAACGATGGCTGATGTTGAAGACAAGTCTTTGGATAAGCAAGCAAAAAGGCTGAGTCGAACGGAAAATTCCCGTTTTGACTCAGCCTTTCGTTCAACGTGAGTGATCAGCACCGGCACTGCCCTCTCCTTAGCGTTGTTCCAAGCGGGCAATGCGTTCGTCTAAATCGGGGTGACTTGAAAACAGTCTCATCACTCCGCCTTTTCCGTTTATTTTCATCGTCTGAATTGCCGTGTCATCCGTCCGGTCATTGACCTTCGCCCGGTCGACATAGGCTTTCAACGAGCGGAGCGCATGCGCCATTTTATCGTTTCCGGCTAAGTCGCCGCCGCCGCGGTCAGCGTGGAACTCGCGATGCCGCGAATACGCGTTGACGACGATGCTTCCGAGGATCGAGAATAAAATTTGAAAAATAATGATCGCCGCAAATTGGACAATCCATTGCAGCTCCGCCCGGACAAAGCGCGAAACGATAATCGCCGCGATTCGGGAGAAGAAAACGACAAATGTATTGACGATCCCTTGCAGCAAGGTCATCGTCACCATATCGCCGTTGGCGACGTGCGCCACCTCATGGGCGATAACTCCTTCCACCGCATCCTCGTCCATCGTGTTTAACAGACCGGCTGAAACAGCGACGAGCGAGCGTTTCTTCGAAGGCCCTGTCGCAAAAGCATTTACTTCAGCAGACGGGTAAATCCCGACCTCCGGCATATGTGTAAGCCCGGCCGCGCGTGAAAAGCGATGTACCTTCTCGACAACAGCGCGTTCCTGGGCCGATAAAGAACCATTTGGATCCAGCACCTTGACTTTCATCATCTTCTTGGCGACCCAGCGCGACATCGCCAATGAAATAAACGAGCCGGTGAAGCCGACGAGCAAACTGAAGATCATTAATGAAGCATAATCAATGCCCAAACCGGGACCACCAGTTTCAAACGTTCCATTGACATTTGTAAAACGGGTAATCAGCGACCAGACAATGACAATCGTCGTCATGACCATAATATTGGTCACTAAAAAAAGTAAAAATCGTTTCCCCATTTGTTCCCCTCCATATTCTCCTTTTTTTAAGTGTAACATAGCTTGCGGCGCGGTTGAACGAAAATCATCGGCAAACGATGATTTCACGGACAAAGCGGCCTTTTTTGGCAAGCGCCCGGTCGGTGACTTGAAAGCCTGCCTCGCGTAAAAACGGATCGAGTTCTTCCACGGTCACGACGACAAGCTTATCGGTAAACGCCCGCGCCGCCTCAAGCATCTCCCGTTTCACTTCAGGACTGAGCACCGAACAGAGATTGTAGGGCATATCAATAATCGCAACGTCATAATGCTCCCGGACTTCGCGAATATCGCGCAGCCTGACCGGACACTCATAGCCGAAGTGGGCGACGTTTTTGCGCGCTTTCCGGGCGACGAGCGGATTGATATCCCCACCGTCCATTTCAATTCCCATCGACAAAGCCTCAATTAAAACCGTCCCTGCCCCACAGCACGGATCAATCACCTTCACCCCTTGCGGCTCAGGCACGGCGATATTGACAACCGCCCGTGCCACTCTTGTGCTTAAGGCCGTCGAGTAAGCTTCGGGTTTGTGCTGATGCCGGAGCCAGATCGACTGACTTTCCTCATAATAGCCGATGAGCCAGCCTTCGGTCCATCGAAGCAGGGCAACGATACGTTCGGGCTTGTCGAGATCAACTGTTCCCCGCAGCAGCGAGCCAACCCCCCGTTCCAGCCGACGGCGCTCCTGAAAATCAAGCGATTTTCCCTTTGGCAAACTGTCGTTTTTGATCATCGTCACTTTATAGGATTCCGCTTCAATGACCAAACGATCCGCTTTCGCCAACAAATCTTCAAACGACTCAGCCTGAACGATGATGTCGATTCGCCCGCGTATAAATGGACTTCTCTCCGGGGCTATTTCCTTCTGGCTTTGCAGCACCTTCGTGTCGGTATCTGCCCCAAACAGGCTGCGCATTTCCAGCTTTGCTAAAGCCTCGTCATCATCATGATAGGCATAGAGATAGATATAATTTTTTTCTGTCTTCATTCCTGCCTGCCCTTCCTGTGGAAAAAGTATGAGTTTTACTTTTTCCGTAGCTTCACCTTTAGACGAGGGGAGCGACGCTTTTTTCCACCTCGGGATCGGAAATAAGCGGCGGTGCATGATGCGGCTTTATGCGCGCATCGATAATCAGCTGATCACAGCCCCAGTGCTTGAATTCATAGCCACTGTTTACTCCGTACAAATCATGCGACGGATTGCTGCGCGTAAACGTGACCCAAAGGAAATTGGCCAGCGTGTCACTGACAAACGCACTATCATCAGATAGGATGAGTAACGGACAGGAGTCAAGCTTCACTTTTTCAGCAAGCTCAGAAGTAAGCTTCTTCAATTCCTGACCGGCCTCCTCATAGCTGACAAAAGCCGGTCCCTGTAGCGCAACGACTCCCGGCATGACATAGCAAGGCTTCCCGAAATCCGTAAGCCCCTCCAGCTCGGCCGGCACCTCCTGACAAAGCTCGCGCTTCTTCTCACCGTATGCCGCTATAATCACCTTGCTGCCTTGATTGAGTCCAGTCCCTGTATAATCAAGCGTATCAATCGTCGTATTCGTCTGAAAATGCAAATCACGCCGTAAGTCAAGCCGCTCCAGTATATAAGTCAGAAATTCAACTTCCCGATGGGTGTCAAGTGGCTTGTCATCCTCGGCTGTAATGAACAAATATTTTGCCAGACTGACCTGTCCTGTCCCTAGAATCCGGTTGGCGATCGTTAAAAGCTCAGCCGGCCGTTTGACCTGTTCATATGGCGTGTAGCGCTCGCTGCCGATCGCAAACAACAACGGGTGCACCCCCGCTGCATCAACAGCGTGCACCTCCTTTACCCCAGGGATTTCCTGCTTGATCGCGCTTCCCGTCAACTCATGAATTAACTCGCCAAAAGCGGTATCCTCCTGCGGCGGGCGGCCAACGACGGTAAACGGCCAAATCGCATTTGGCTTGGCAAACACTTTATGGACCCTCATGACCGGAAACGGATGAACCAGGCTGTAATAACCTAAATGATCGCCAAAAGGACCTTCGGGCTTCGTCTCACCCGGATGAACTTCCCCCGTGATCACAAAGTCAGCGTCGTGGCTAATGCAATAGCCATCGACATAGCTGTACTGAAAACGGCGGCCCGCCAGCAGTCCGGCAAAGGTCAGCTCACTCAGCCCCTCAGGCAATGGCATCACCGCCGCCAGCGTATGCGCCGGTGGTCCACCGACAAAAATGCTGACCTTCAACGGTTTGCCGAGACGAGCGGCCTTCTCATGATGCACCCCGATCCCGCGATGAATCTGGTAATGAAGTCCAACTTCCTTGTTAAGCTCATATTCATTGCCGCTTAATTGCACCCGGTACATTCCAAGGTTTGCATTCATAATTCCTGGCTTTTCCGGATCTTCACTGTACACTTGCGGCAGCGTGATAAATGCTCCGCCATCGTTCGGCCAATGATGAATCATCGGCAAATCGGAAATACTGATTTCCTCAAAGCCGGCTGACTCAAAGTTTTTTTTCTGCGGCAGTGCTTTGCTTGCGGCGAGTCCGGTTTTCACATGCTTGAACGGCTGCTTGAGCACGCTCATCGGGTCATTGCGCAGAGCGATGACCTCCTGCGTCTTCTCCAGCGTCTCCCGGAAAAGAAACTTGCTCCGCGCCAGATCTCCGAATATATTCGACGCCGCCCGGTACTTCGAGCCCTTCACATTCTCAAACAAGAGCGCCGGCCCACCGGCTTCAAACACCTTCAAATGCAAAGCCGCCATCTCAAGGTACGGATCAATCTCTTCCGTCACCCGCATCAACTGTCCATTTTTTTCAAGATCTTTTATCGTTTCTTCAAGAGTAAAAACCATCATTCACTGCTCCTAAATCTGTCATAATAGCTTTATTATACTTGGTATCGAAGAGCTTGTCTGTAAAGAGACCGTGACTTTCTGATGAAAAATCAGCACGATCTGTTGATTTGCAAGCTCCTTCCTTTGCTTGTATAATGGAAGCTGTCCCTTGGGGCTGGCTGCGACACTGGTGTTCGCCACGGTCTTCAAAACCGCCTGGGAGGCGCGTGCCGTCTCCGCTAGGTTCGATTCCTAGACAGTCCCGCCAATACGATTTTGCTTGCGCTTCGTTGAAACGGTCCATTAATGGACGTCCACGAACGTTAACTACTGGGTTCCCCGATCTTTTTGATATAGTTATCAACCACCACTTCCCCTGTTCGAGCCGAAGCCAATTTTTTTTGTACCCTCGCGATTTGGTAAGTTCCTTAATCACCTTATGTAAAGTAAACCTTTTATTAATATAGTCTCATTACCAGTAATATAGTCTCATTACCAGCAGACCATCTTTACATTAAAAACCTGCACATGCCAAAACATTTTAAAATCCAGGCGTCATGGACCGGGTTCAATTTCAGACGATTCCGCCAGGACAAAAAATGAGCAGGAAACACAATCCTGCTCACAATACAATCACGCCATTTCTTTCCTTAACTCTCGTTTGCAAGCATCTGTACGGCCGCTTCATGCATTTCATTCAATCCCGAGCTTTGTGCATATTCCGCTACGGTAAGACCACTTGTCGATAACAGCTCGGCAATATGGTCTTCCATTCTGGTCCATGTCTTTCCACCGGCATTGTCATAGGCGTCAATTAACTTCGTTACACCGTCCTTTCCGAAAAGCAGCCGATGGGCTAAGAAATCTGCAGATACATCGGCAATCCCGACTTCTGTCCAATCGATGAATCCAGTTACACAATCCTTGCTGTCTATCAGGATATGACCTGGATGAAGATCGCCGTGTTTGACTCCGACATGAGAAGGCCAAAGCGAGTCCTCAGCAAGCCAGGCCTGCCAGCGCTCCCACAAATTTTGATTAATTGTATAGTGTTCTTTTACTCGCTCCATCCGTCGTTTCATCGAAGTTCTTAGCTGATCGGCCTCAAGAAAATCGATACCGACCCTTTTAAACTGCTCCTGCGGCATCGAGTGTAGCTCGGCCAGCGCTTTTCCTAACGAGTGATAATATTCGGATGGCACATTCGTTTCGTCAAAGCTCCATACATAGCCTTGCTGTTCAATATCAATCGTCGCGGCAGGCACTCCGCTTAGCTGCTTATAAGCAATGAAGTCTTCCGAAAAAATTGACCAGTCGGGAACCTCGAAGCTTACGGCGTTGTTAAGAATAGCCAATGCTTCTTTCTCCTGTCGGGCATGCCTCATCGATTGCGGTCTTCTTGGGATTCTCACAATCCATTGATGATTATTATGATCTTTGGCCTGAGCGACCTGAAAGTCAACGCCCGACTCATTGATCGTGATTGAGTCCTCAACAAGATCGAGCCCTTTCGTATTTGCTGCCTGCTTAATGTTTCGTCTGTTCATTTTGTCTCCTCCAACTATCCGTACTCTTCTTGCCGCGCAAAGGCGTCGGCACATCGACCCGATTTTCTTGCTTCAAAAAACCACAGACAAGCCTCCGTCTGTGGTCAACAAGCAAAACATCTATGAAATAAGTGTTATTTCCCCACTGAGATTCGTAATAAAATAGGCCGGCTATTCCCGTTTACTCTGTTGATTTGAACATATTCAGTTTACGCTTTCCGGCGCAATCTCCCTGCATGCATCATTTCATAATCCTCCCTCAAATAAGGTACCAATACTTTACGCTACTTATTCGAAAATATCAACAAGGAAACAAAATTTCCCTAAATATGCGAATCTAAAACAAGGATCAAGCTACTATTTTCATAGGCCTGATCCTTATTCTAACCATTTTATTCAATGGGGAAAATTGTCCCTTTATTCATGATCCCGTTTGGATCAAAAGCCTTCTTTAACGTTTCTAAAATGTAGTAAGAGGAACCATATTCATCTTTCACCCATGCTGTTCTATGTTTGCCAATCCCGTGATGATGAACCATTGACCCTCCAGCCTTAATTGTCTCTTCCACAATGATTTTATTAATCGGATAATGGTATTTCGTGATTTCCTCTTCAGGCTTAATATCAACAAGGTTATAGTAGTACACAAAATACATGTTCGTTCCGTTTAAATAACTATGTGATGAATGGCCGCCTAACAACGTAATATCAGGGATTTCATTTCGAATGCGTGCCAGGCATTTTTCATAAATATCATGAATAATGTCCCAAGTTCCAGATACTTCAGTTGTAAACCCTAAATTCCGTGTTTCCATAATTTCAATTCTTTCTTCAGCCACTTTTGAAGGGTCCCAATTTAAGTTATCAAACCAGTCCTTAATCAGCTGTGCATCGACAGGATCGCATTCCTCGTACTTTGATACAATTCTTTCGATAGCCTTACCAGTTACATCGGCAATGTCTTTCGGTCCTTCAGCCATAAAGATTAAAACACAGCGGCCATTTGAAAAATGAGAAAAATGATATTGTCCATCTTCAGGATCGTATAGACGGGCAACGGATGGTTTGTAGCCTTCAACCATAACCTGACGAAGTATTTCAAACCCTGTCTTCATATCATCGAGTAAGTATCCGTAAAATAAGTTGTTTTCCGGCATGTATTTGAAGATTTTGACCGTTACTTCTGTAATATAACAAAGGGCTCCTTCGTTTCCAATAATAACGTGACGAATGTCCGGTCCTGCCGCTCTTCTCGGGTAGTTTTTAATTTTTGTTATTTGTCCATTTGGGAACACGGCTTCAAGCCCGACCACCATGTCTTCAATTCCGCCATATAAAGTCGAAAGCTGACCGATGCTTCTCGTCGCTACAAGCCCACCCATTTGCGCTAATGGCTTTGACTGCGGAGAATGACCAGTTGTGTACCCCTGCTCACGCAAAATGTTTTCAAGATGTTCTAATGATACTCCACATTGAACAGTTGCCATCATGTTGTACGTGTCAATATTAATAATTTTGTTCATTTCAGATCCATCAAGCACTAATGAGTTTTCCACAGCGGTTTCCAAACCGCCCTCTGTTGCCGAACCTCCTGTTTTAGGAACACCATTTATTTTGTTTTTATTCATATAGGTTAAAATCCGAGAAACTTCCAACGCACTTTTTACTTTCACAACAGCAGCCGGAATCGGTTGTGTATAGACTCCGTGAATATCCTCATATTTTCTAAAGCGGTCGATACTATTCTTTTTCAAAACATCTTCATCTGTAATAATCTGTTCATGCGGCAACATTGCCTTCAAATCTTGAACAATCTGCTCTCTACTTACGGTCATCTTCAAAACTCCTAACCTATGTTAATTTTAGTAACCTCAATTAGCTAAAAATCGAATAAGATTTTTTAAAAATTTCGTCAGTATATTGGGGAATATATTGATAGACTTCTTTATTCATTCTTGTGTAAAGTTTAAAATGGTCCAAGTTTGGCTGAAAACAATCCCTCTTTTTCACCATTTTTTCAACTGCTGTTTCATAATCTGGGTATTCCCCTAAAGCAACCGCCACACAAATAGCCGAACCTAGACTTGCAGAACCGTTTACGACTGTCCTTGAAGCAGGGATGCCAAAAACATCGGCAAAAATTTGCATCATTAATTCACTATTCGACCCGCCGCCGGAGATAATCAGGCTCGTTAATTCAATTTCTAATTCTTCACACATGTTATCCATGCATAGTTTCATTTGTAGCGCTATCGCTTCTAAAAGTGATCGATACATATGCGCACGTGTATGGCGTCCATCAAATCCCATCATGAGTCCTTTCTTATAAGGCTGTCCTGTTGGAGCGAGCCAGTCCAGGATTGTCATTAATCCGTCGCTGCCAGGTTTCACCTTTTGTGCTTCAAGATTTAAATATTCTTCAGCTGATACCCCAAGAGCTTCGCCTTTTTTCAAAAGATCAGCTCCAAACAGCTCCTTAAACCAGCTGATCGTCCACATCCCGCGGCGGATTCCATGACTTTCATATAAATATTGATTAGCAATTGCCGAGAAATTAGTCCAAAAATGAGTCGTATTTTTAGGATTCTTCTGCCCATGCACCATTCCGGCAATATATGTTCCAAGGGAAATCAATCCCGTTTTATTTGATAACAGTCCTGCTCCCAGTGCTTCAACTGCTTTATCATTGGCTGTTGCGATAACGGGAATCCCGGCTGGGAATCCTGTTAACTCAGCTGCGGTCTCTGTCACATGTCCAAGGATCGTCCCCGGCATTTGCAAGTTAAATAGCATTTCTTTCGGTATGTTGTACTCTTGAAAAATGCTCTTATCCTCACTCCACTGCCAAGTATCGGTATCGATCGGCCACATCCCTTGGTAGTTTCCTGCCGTATCGTTAAAATTCCCCGTAAAACGATGAGTAATATATCCAGTTGAAGTTGTCACATAGTTGACGTCCCTGTTTCGATGTTCATAAGGTTTTGATACACGAGTATCCATCCAGCTCATAACTGGAGAAGCCAAAGTACCATCTGCTTTTAATAAGCAACGACAAAATCGAATCGTACACAAGCCTAAACCAATAATATCTTCCTTATTACCTTTAAAATGCTTCATCGCTTTTCGACTAGCCAGGATAATCGAATCCCACAAATCATCATCAGGGTGCTCAACTTTTCCCCGTTCAGACAACATCATTGGTTTCAACAGCTCTCTCCCTTCAGAAACAATCGTTCCTTGAAGATCAAAGATGACAACTTTGGAGCTCTGAGATCCACCATCGACACCAATAATATATTTCGTTTTCATTTCCACCACTTTCCTTCTTCTCTCTTCATTGACCTTTGCTAAAAGCGGCGAGACGGTTTCATCAACGAACGAGATAGCCTCCGTCAACCGTTAAAATATGACCATTTACATAGTCTGATGCCCGGCTCGCCAAGAAAACCGTTGCTCCCATTAAATCTAGCGTTTCTCCCCAACGTTTAGCTGGGATATGATCCAAAATCTTTTTATTCATTTCAGGATTGTTTCTCGTTTGTAAAGTAAGATCTGTTGCATAGTACCCCGGAGCAATTCCATTCACCTGTATATTGTGCTGTGCCAGTTCATCACAATAGGCCTTTGTAAAACCAGCTAAGCCATGTTTTGTCGCTGCATACGCTGGTGACCATTGACCGCCTAAGAAGGAAAACAAGGAACAAATGTTAATAATCTTGCCACTTTTTTGCGAAATCATTCTTTTGGCTGCTTCATAACTGATCTCAAAAGCAGCCGTTAAATTAATATTGATCATCGGATCCCAATGATCCCTGCAAAATTTCTCAACCTCGGCTAGCTTGCAAATTCCAGCACTGTTGACGAGAATATCTACAGCTCCAAAGGTTTCCACACATTGGTCGATAATGTTTTTCGGCGCTTCCCGCTCTGTGATATCAACTTTCATAAATGCCATTTGAACGCCTTCTTTTTCAATCAAGGCTTTTGTTTCACCACTATCTTCCATAATACTTGGAATAAAAAGGTTTGCACCTGCTTTTGCCAAGGCTAGGGCAAATGCTTGCCCTAGTCCCGTATTCCCCCCCGTCACAATCGCGGTTTTCCCCTTTAATGAAAAGAAATCCATTGTAAAATCGCTTATTGTCATCTTCTTCCTCCTTGATGCAAATCCTAACTTGATAGACTGAGAGATTTAACTCACTTTTTCACTTATTTCTTCATCATCTTCTAGTGTTGCGTCATATTTTTCAGGGGATTTTGCTACTTTAATAAGTGCTAACACAACCCCTAGACCTAATAGCACTGCCGGAACACCTCCGAGATTTGATAACATCTTAATCCCGTCAATCTGTGCGAAGCTAATCATCATCCATGCGACAACGCTTATTGTCACACCCCATATCACTTTTATTAACGTTCCCGGCTCAGGACTTGATGGTGTAATGCCTGTAGAACTAATTCCACCCATAGCCGCAAGCGTCGAGTCTGCCGCTGTTACGAACGTAATGAAAACAATAAAGATGTAAATCGGAATAATAATTTGTGCAAATGGAATCGCTCCCAACACTGCATACAGGAGTGCTTCAGGTCCGGAGTTTACGAGGATGTCGCCAATTGCTCCCTCACTCATTTGTTTATAAATCGCAGAGCCTCCAAAAATCGTCATCCAAATTCCACCGAATAGTGCAGGGATTGCAAAATTGACTAGAATAAAAGATCTTACCGTTTGACCATACGCAATTCTCCCTAAAAATAATGCCGTTATCGCCGCCCAGGAGAACCAGTTAGCCCAATAAAATGTAGTCCATGCCTGCGGCCACTGATCTTCTCCTGCTGCTCCAGTGAACAAGCTTTTATCAAAGAAGTTAGTCAAATAATTTCCGAATGATTCTGTACCTAGGTTCAACAAATAAGAAGTTGGTCCAATGATGAAAAGATAAACGATGATAAAGACAAACAGCTTAATATTAATATCAGAAAGGATTCGAATACCTTTCATTAATCCAGAGGCTGCCGAAATGACAAAGGTAACCATGACGACAATCGCAATTATCGCCCATACCGTCGGACCACTCTCGGCCCCAGATACATAATTCACACCGCCGGCTAAGTTTAAAATCCCCGTCCCCATGGTCGAAGCCATCCCTAATGCAAGCGTGTATAAACAAACGGCATCAATCGCTTGTCCCCATTTTCCATCAATTCGCTTCCCTAATAATGGAGCCAAGGTTGACCCTAAGCTAAATGGGCGCTTCATATTATAATAAGCAAAGGCAAACATAAGTGCCGGGACACAGTAAATGGCATATGGCGTGATCGTCCAATGAAGATACATCGTCGACATCGAGAAAATGGCTGCTTCTGTGCTATTCGGCTCTATCCCTAATGATTCCGGCGGCCAAATTAAATGATAAATCGGTTCTGTAATCCCCCAAAACGTTAGTCCGGCTGCGATCGTTGTCGTAATCGTAATCGCCAACCAATTACGATAGGACAGGAATGGCTTCGCTTTTTCACCTCCAATTCTGACCTTTCCTAATTTAGAAAAATAGACAGCCACACAGACAAAAACCATGATTAATCCGGCAATACTGAATACCCAACCAAAGTTGGCAATCAACCAATCATTTGCGCCAGTGGTAACGGCAATAAAAATATCCTTGTTCGTAAAACTTACGATCGCAGCTGCCAACACGAGTAAGAACGGTGGCCAAAACACCCCATGTTTAAGCTTCTTCATAATCCCCTTCCCCCTTAAAGAATGATTTTCTCTCTCAGCTATGAATAAGGAAGGGAAAGTCTCCCCGTGTTACAAAAATGGAGAGAACCACCCGAATCCTTTTTCCGTACATTAAGAAACCGTTTCAAAGTCATCCTGTAACCGATCCTCGCTGTTCATAGAAACTGCTGGAAACTCAATAATAGAACGACCAACATTGACACAACTGCAGTCTTGAAAAGAATGAAATGCTTTATTAATATCATCAAGCTGAATTCGGTCCAAAATAAGTTCGTCAAGCATGAATTTACCATCCAAATAGAGCTTGGCAAGGGCAGGAAAATCACGAAATGGCTGGGTATCACCGTAAAAGCTCCCTTTGAGTACTTTCCCAACACGATGAAAACCTTCTGCTGGAATGGTGAGTGACATCGTTGGATCAAAGGCTCCGACTACGACAACCGTTCCACCCTTTCTAACCCCTTTCCATGCTGATTCCGTAGCAACAACATGACCAGTACAATCTATCGCGGCATGGACTCCGAAACCTCCCGTCAGCTCTTTTAAAACCTCATCCGCCTTCTCTTCAGCCGCATTGATCGTGTGAGTTGCCCCAAAATTTCTTGCGATTTCCAAATTAGCAGATTTCACATCACAAGCAATAATCTTCGCGGCACCAGCAATTCGTGCTCCTTGAATCGCATTGACCCCAACACCGCCAATACCAAATACCGCTACCGTCGATCCGGGAGTGACTTTTGCTGCATGAACAGCAGCCCCGTAGCCTGTTGCGACGCCACAGCCAATTAAAGCAGCCTGCGCCAAAGGCATTTCATCAGGAAGCTTTACACATGATAGTTCTGGCACGACAGCAAATTCTGCAAAAGTCGATAATAACGAGTTGTGAAAAATCGGTTTGCCGTCTTTGCTTAACCGGGTAGTACCATCCAACAATGTTCCGGAAAACATCGGTTCAAAAGCCGATTCGCATAGATGAACGGCACCAGTTACACAAAATTCACATGTCCCACAATACGGCACCCAGTTTAAAGCAACCTTATCACCAACTTTCACCTTTGTTACATTCGGCCCAACTGAGGCAACAACCCCTGCACCTTCATGACCTAATATAGTCGGAATCGGAGTCGTTTCATCATGCAACGCGTTTAAATCGCTATGACAAACACCTGTCGCCCCGATTTTTACAAGCACTTCATTTACTTTTGGTTCAGCAACATTTACTGATAAAATTTCTAGAGGCTTTCCAACACCTGTCATGACCGCTGCCTTCATTTTCATTGTTATTTCCCCTCGACTCTCCTCTGTTGTTAAAAGGCAAACCAAACGGCTTTTGTTTTCGTATAAGATTGAAGAGAATGAATCGCATACTCTTTCCCCCACCCACTTTGTTTCCATCCGCCAAACGGACTTGCAAAATCATAGCATCCATACTTATTCACAAAGACCATTCCTGCTTCAAGCTTACGAGCAACACGGTTAGCACGGGAAACGTCGTTGGTCCATAGTCCAGCGGCTAATCCGTAAATGGTATCATTGGCCATTTTTACAACTTCTTCCTCGGTCTCGAACGGAATCACACAAAGGACTGGTCCGAATATTTCTTCTTGAGCAATTTTCATCTTGTTGTCAACATCTGCAAAAATTGTCGGGCGTATGAAATAGCCGTGCGCATTTTCTCCAGTTAGATCTCGTTCCCCTCCAGCTACGATTCTGGCTCCCTGCTGTTTTCCACTTTCGATATAAGCTAGAATTGATTCCATATGTGCTTTTGATATTTGTGGCCCTTGATCACTGGAAGGATCAAATGGATCACCTAATTTATAGTCATTCGCATAATCGGCGAGCTTTTCAACCACCTGGTCATAAATATCACGCTGTGCGAAAAGTCTAGTCGGTGCGGAGCATTTTTCCCCTTTATGAGTAAACAATCCATAGTAAGAACGTTCAATTGCTGCATCTAAATCAGGCGCATCACTAAAAATAATGTTCGGGGATTTTCCGCCTAGCTCTAATGTAACAGGCTTTAAATTTGAATCTGCCGAGTCATGAACCAGCTTTTTCCCGACGCCTGTACTCCCTGTAAAAGAAACTTTATCTACATCCAAATGCCGGCTTATGAACGTGCCAACTGATCCTCTTCCTAAAATTAAATTCAATACGCCTGGAGGGAGGAGCTCTGCCTCATCAATGATCTCGACTAAACGAATCGCTGTGTAAGAAGTAGAGCTAGAAGGCTTCAAAACAACCGTATTCCCCATTGCCAAAGCCGGCGAAAGCTTCCAAACCGCCATTCCGATTGGAAAGTTAAATGGAACGATCTGTCCGCAGACACCGATTGGATCACGTGTTGTATAGCTCAAGAAGTTCCCTTCAACGGGGTTGTTTTCACCATAGTATTTATCTGTCCAGCCCGCATAGTATTCAAAGAGATCGGAAGCTTCCTGTACATCCTCATAGGATTCGGTATAAAGTTTTCCGTTATCCAATGATTCAAGTGTTGCAAGCTCCGCCTGGTGTTTTTTAATGAGTGCACTAATTTGACGCAGTTTTTTGGCAAGATCTTTTCTGGAAACGTCACGCCATGGCCCTTCATCAAAAGCGTATCTCGCTGCGCGAACTGCTCGATTGACATCTTCTTCTGTTGCACAATGGATCGAACCTGTTACTTGACCATTTGCCGGATTAATTGAGTCAATCAGTTCATTCTCTTCACTACTTATCCATTTCCCATCGATATATAGTTTTTTTGGTTCTTGCAACCATTTTTTCGCCCAATCAAGTCTTGGTTGCTCTATCCCTTTAAAAACAGACTCTTCAGTCAATTTTGTCAATATAATCGCCTCCTTGAAAACATCGTCTAATTTCTTCTCTTCCCTTTTCTTTCATAAGTGTCGCGACGGCAGAGTAGCCATACTTTTCTTTAAGACTGACCAATTTGGGAACAAAGCTATTCGCAAATTCCTCGCATCGCTGATGATTGGCACGTAACTCTTTTAATCCATTTTCTCGAAAGGTGCAAAGTGCCCTCTGAAGCATGTTTAATCCATCAAAAAGATTCGTTATCGCTGCTCCTTCAAATACATTTAAATTGAGTTCCCCATGTTTTAGCGTCTCTTGGACGATTTCATCAATGCCAATAATTTGAAAACAACATTGAATCAACGTTTCTGGAATGACTGGATTTACCTTTCCCGGAAAAAAGGATGATCCAGCTTGAACAGCAGGAAGCAGGATTTCTCCTAAACCGGCCTCCGGTCCTGAGGAAAGAAGACGTAAATCCTTTGCGAGTTTCATTAAGCATGCAGCCATTAAACGGAGCTGTGAAGAAACTTCGGCAATATCATCAATATTTTGAGCGGCATCAAATAAATTTTGACGATGCTGAAGAGGCATTTGTGTTACCTCGCGAAGGTTGGCAACGACTAACTCTCGATAGCGCTTTGGAGCACCGACACCGGAACCTATCACTGTCCCTCCAAGGTTAATGTCATAAAGCTTGTTTACCGCTTCAATTAAAGAACAAAGTCGTCTAGTAAGCATTGCTTCATAGCCGCTAAACGTTTCACCTAGCTTCACCTGCATCGCATCCTGGAGACAAGTTCGTGCCACCGTTGTAACTTCGGCAAACTCAACTGCTTTTGCATGTAAAGTGTGAATGGTTTTCTCAATATCACGTTGCAGTGGGTGAAACATTCGAATAAGAGCAATTCTACTTGCGGTATGGCAGACATCTGAAGTTGACTGTGACGCATTAACATGATCAATCGGATGTATCGGGGAATATCGCCCGATTTCTCCTCCCAGCTTGAGATTAGCCAGATTTGAAATCACCTCATTGATGTTCATGTTCGTCGCAAAACCGCCACCACCGTGTAAGAGATCGATTTGGAAATACTCATGGTGAGTGCCTTTTAGAATGTCATTACAAGCACTGAGAATAGGTTCAACAAACTCCTTAGGAATAATTTGGGCGTCCCTATTCGTTAGCGCTGCTGTCTTCTTAACCTCTACAAGGGCTGAAATATACGCTGGATAAAAACGTAAAAGTTTTTGTGAAAATGACAAATTGTTAATCGCTCGATACGTATGAATGCCGTATAGCGTCGTAGCAGGTAGCGTAATTGATCCAAATGAATCTACTTCCATTCTTGTGTGATTGGCCATGATCCTTCCCCTTATAAATCTACTTCAAACTTCTCCCTCATTTTCTAGTTAACGCTTACATCTCATAGTTCAATCTGCTCTTTACGATTGATCGCTAGTATCATAACATCCTTTTTTCAAACGAAACTGTAGAACTTTTCTGCATCAAATGTAGAAAAATTCTACAATTGACGCTTTTTTAAGTACAAACGCAGGTCATAGATTCACCTTTCTTGAAAAAGATGTATAAAATAACTACATCGTTCCAGATTAATTTTGGGCCCAACCTTTGGAAATCGTTACTTCATAATTCTGGGGAAAGAAGATTTGGAGGCTATTTTACGGCAAACAGTAAAAAAGACCGTTTGGCAACGATCTTTTTTTCAAGACTTCATTTACTTTGTATCTAGCTTATTTCAATAATCCTTTCTCCATTAGAAAGGTTTTGGCCACAATTGGAACTTCTTGATGGAGCACTTCCACCTGATAATTTAAATTGATCATCTCTTCATGCGAAATAGTTTCAGCAAGTCGATTTAATACTTTTTCAATCTTTGGGTCAGCTTCGATTCGTTTCTTCCAAACAACCGGTGCAGCATGATAAGGAGGAAAAGCCCTTTTATCATCATTTAAGACCGTTAACTCATATTCACTAATACGGCTGTCCGATACCATTCCAATCGTTACTCCCACTCTTCCTTCCTGTACTGCAAGTGTCAATAATGAAGAATCGACTGGAAGCAGCTGATTTTCAGTTAGATTCAATTGATACACCTTTTGTAAATAATCTAGACCGTCCTCACGAAACAAAAACTCCTCGTTTGAAGCAAACGTCAGCTTCGGGTCATATTTGTTCATATATTCAATCAAATCACTAATCGATGTTAATTGATGTTGTTCAGCAAATGATTTTTTTACAATGATTCCCCAACTGCTATTAAAATCACTGCGATTTAGCCAGAGGATGTTTTCTTTTTCATCTGCGACTTTCACTGCCTGAAAGATTTCATCTGCATCATAGATTGGTGGAAGCTTGTGATAATACATTCTTGCCGTATTCGTATACTCCCAATATAAATCAATTTTATTCTCCTCGATGGCTTGGCGAATAGAAGGGCTGTCCAAAAACTGAATCTCTTTAACATTGTATCCCATATCCCGTAGCAGCATTGCCGACATCTTCATAAGCAAATACTGCTCAGTCAACGACTTCGAACCAACTGTAATCGTAGGCAAGTCATGCGAATAGACGATTTCTTCTTTTAAGCTTTCTTGATGGAAGCTGCAAGCTCCAAGCATAACCATGCAGAGACAAAAAGTTACGACTGTTTCTTTTTTCATCACTTGATTCCTCATCATCCCGACTAAGATTTCAAGCCGAATTTTTTCACTTTATAAATAAGAGTATGTCTGGCAATCCCCAGTTTTTCAGCTGCCCTCGTTTGATTTCCATTTGTCTCCTGCAGCGCCTTTTTAATCATTTGCTCTTCTACCTCCTCCAGTACTTCAGGAAGCTTCCCTGAAAACATATGTTCAGGAGTCGTTTTATCAAATGGTTGTTGATTGATAACATGAAAGGATGCTTTTACAAGATCCTCGGGAACAACAAGTCCAAAGCGTTTTAAAATATGAATCCGCTCAAGTGTATTCATTAATTCGCGGATATTACCAGGCCAATGATAATTCGTTAGGATGTTGATACAACGTTGATCCATTTTAATATTCTTGCTGTATTTTTCATTCAGCTTCGATAGTTGTTTTTTTATAAGGAGCGGTATTTCCTCTCTCCGCTCCCGTAAAGGCGGCACCTCAACTTCAATGACATTTAAACGGTAATACAGGTCTTCACGAAAGCGTCCAGCCCGTACAAATTCTTTAATATCTTTGTTCGTAGTGGTAATAATTCTAACATCGATCTGTTGGAATTCCTTACTGCCCAGCTGCATAACAAGCTTATCTTCGATCACATGTAAGAGCTTTGCCTGCATATTTGGACTGATCTCACTAATTTCATCAAGTAAAATCGTGCCCCCATTAGAAGCAACAAATTTCCCAACCTTTGAAGAATGACTACCATTAAACGCTTCCTTTTGGTAGCCAAATAACTCACTTTCCAACAGTTCTTCTGGAATAGCAGCACAGCTAATTGATAAAAATGGTTTATTCTTTCTTTTGCTTTGCTCATGAATCCATTTAGCCAGCGTTGTTTTTCCCACACCACTTTCTCCTTGAATTAAAATGCTCGCATTCGTTTCCTTCACGTACGTTAAAAGTTCAATGACTTGTTTCATTTTTTTACTATGATAAACAAATGGTTCCTGCAGCTTTATCGTTTTGTTTTGCTTATCAATGCAGACTTTCTCAATGATTTTTTTCAACTCGTTTAACTCCATTGGTTTTACAAGGTAATCTACTGCTCCTAATTTCATCGCAGCCACCGCACTTTCAACATTTCCATATGCCGTTAACATAATAACAGGGACATCAATCGATAAGTGCTTGATCTCTTTTAGTACATCAGTCCCTGTCATATCCGGTAACATATAATCTAAAATGACAATGTCAACCGAATGATTTTTCAAAAACAATAAAGCTGTCTCTCCGTCATGAGCAAGATTCGTTATCATATCTGATTTCTTCAGCTTTTGAGCAATTAATTTACAGAGTTGTTCTTCGTCATCCACAATTAAAACGGATAATGATTTGTTCATTCTACACTAACCTCCCCAGTCGAAACGAAAAAACAACATTGTATCGATGTCCCTTCGTTTGAGCTCTCAATTTTCAACTCTCCATTGTGTTCCTTAACAATATCTCTTGCAATCGTTAGGCCGAGACCGTTACCCGTATCCTTTGTCGAAAAAAACGGATCAAACAACCATTTCATATTCTTTTCAGGAATACCTGATCCTGTATCATCAATTTGAGCGACGACATATCTTTTTTTCTGATTCGTGATTTCCTCATAAATGGAAATGAAGAGCTTTCCCCCTGTTGGCATGGCTTCTACCGCATTTAGGACAAGGTTTAGAAAAGCTTGCAGTAGATGGTCATGTATGCCGACAACATCTGGAGTGTCCTCATAGGAACGGTCAACTTCGATATTAGCTTCATTGATCTTTAGCCGGACAAGGTGCAAAACCTCCTCCATCACCTTTTCGACGCGTACAGGCTTTGCCTCGTCTTTATTCATTTTTGCGAAATTCAAAAAGTTACTGACAATCCCATTCATTCTACGTACAACCTGATAAATGTCCTTTGATAGCTCCATCATTTCCTTAGAGCCATTTGCTTCCTTCACTTCCTCGACTAAAAGCTCAGAACAGCCTGATAAAACTGCTAGAGGGTTTTTTATTTCATGTGCGATTCCAGTTGTAATCTGACCGATAATGGCAAGCTTGTCATTTTGTTTTAGTCTTGATTCTAATAATTTCAGCTTTGAAATATCTTGTAACACAGCAATGCTTCCTATCGTTTCTTTATCCTCGTTATATAATTTAGCAGTCGCAATTTTTACAATATGCTTTTGTCCATTCGCATCAATGATATAGCTCTCACTTTCACTTGAAGCATGTTCCGAGAAGAGTGACTGCACAAGCATAAAATCCTTTTTATCATTTTTTATTCCTGTATTTAGTAAAGGGGTATTGATCAAATGCTGACGAGAAAACCCGATCATTTTTTCGAATTGCTGATTCACATGGGTAATAATGGCATCCTTATTGACCGTAATGATCCCATAGGGAATTCCTTCAATTAAATCATTAAGATATTTTTCTTTTTCCTCAAGCATCTTTTGTTTCTCATAGTTGCTGTTCCCAACGGAAATGATTGTTTTTTTCAGCTCACCTATTTCATCTCTTTCAGAGCCAGCGAACTCTTCCTCCGATGTATAGAAAATTCTCTTACGGTACTGTTTCGCATAATTTGTTAGGCGCAGAATCGGATAGACGATGCTTTTTAAGCCCAGCCAAATAAATAGCAGAGATAGAACGAATATCCCGATAAAACTGATCGTAATCAGATGGCTCAGCTCCCGCACCGGTTCAAATGCGACTTTTTCCGGAACGCCATAGGCGAGTCCCCAACCGTCTCTCATCGTTTGAAAGGCAATGACGCTATCTTCTCCTAGGTATGTGTCCCTGATGACCCCATATGAATCCTTAAATATCCGATTAAAAATATACTCTGCGGAATAGTCTTCGTTAGTTTCATTTGCTTTCGTTGAAGAAATCACTTGTCCTCGGGTATCGACAATAAAGCTAAAATAATCATTCGTTACGATAAAGCTATTTAAAACCGAAGAGAGGTAATCTTTACTAAGTTCCGCTACTAGCACCCCTTTAAACTCCTGCTGTCTAGTTAATACAGGAATGGCAACAGAAACGACCTGATCCCCGTAGATATTTTGTATCGAATCAGATACAGCATAGTTACGGCTTATTTGAACTTCGTCGAATTTCTGGTAATCATAGAAAATCTCTTCGCCTAACTCTCGTTCAAACGGCGCCCTAAATACAATTTTTTTAGAGTGATCCAAAAGGTAGATGGAATGAATCATTGGACTTTGGGAAATAGCTAATTTCGATCGCTGAAACATCAGATCAATCTTCAATTCCTCGTCTATTAAATTCCCTGTAATCAACTGTAATTGAAGGACAATATCACTGATTTCCTTGTTCACTCTCTTTACAATGCTATCTGTATTAGAAATGTTTGTTTCTATAATGTCATTTTCAACCATTTGCTCCGTATGGCTCACAATAAGCTGATAGATTAACAGACTTGGCAAAATAAACGTGACAGCGAATACAATGACATATTTCTTTATAATACTGCTACGAATCGAGTCCGTAACCCGCAAATAAAACGCTTTCATTTTTCTCATTGTTTGACTCCGCTCTTTGAAATGAAATTAATATAATAGAATAAACATATTATAACTAAAATCGCCCAAGATTGAGAAAAAGATTTAAATGAGTACTGTAAGGTGAGCTTCCGTCACAGTATATCAGCATAAATAAAATAAGAGCGCTCCTCTTTTTGATAAGAGAAACGCCGTTCCACCACTTATGAATATCACAGGAATAAATTATAGTTGCAACTGGATTCATCGAGTTGTTTTAGAGAGCTATGCTATGTTATCCTCTTCCACCCACCTCCAAGTATTCTGTTAATAATGTTGTTAAACGGCCATGACCAAACTTCATCCGCCTGCCATTCCGGCATTCTTTGGAGTGATTGGCTAAAAAGTGCAAAATCTTTTTCCTTCGCTTCAGGATGTCCTTTGTGCCGTTCAGAAAAAACCATTCGTCGATCGTATTGTAAACGCCTCGGTTTAGGCCATATCTTTCTTCACACCACTGTACGAAGGACAAATCAGGTAAATGGATGATGAGATCGTCGTTTTCTTTCATTACCCGTTCCCCCTGTTTGTTTGTCCGTGTGCAGTCACGTCAATTCCTTTATTTTCTGGTCGGCCTTTTGCGTCATGTCTGCTTGCTGTACCCATTCACGCAGCTGCTTAATGACCACTCTCTTTTCTTCGGCACTAAGCTGCTGACGTTCATCTGTCCGTTGATAAATGAGACAGCTGTAGGTACCGTATAATAATTCATCAAAATAGTACGGAAAGTGTTTTTTACACGAGCAATTTTGGTTTTCGTTCAACAAGTCACCCCATATGCATTGTTCGTACACTTGAATCCGCAACAGTTTGTCTCGTGTTTTCCGCAAATAGACCGTGAAGCTGCTTCCATTCAGCCGGTTTGTCATTTGATAAACGTCGATCTCCTGATTGGCCGCTTTCATCACTTTTCTTTCCCCACTATCGAGCCAATTTGTTTTTTCAAGCTGCCATGTAATCACATCACTGAGCGTGACGAAAGGAAGGTGATGGAGTTCAGCCATTTCACGTAACCGGTCTAATGAGGCTATCTTTCCTTTTTCATCAAGAATTTCGCAAAGATAAGCAACAGGTTCCTTTGTGAGCATATCCGCCAGTGAGACTGCCGCTTCGCAAATGTTGCGCTCTGTTACGATGCCTTTATCGCTGCTGATTAAGGGAAAAATGTGACCCGGTCTTTTGAAGTCTTCTGCTTTCGTCCCTGCCCGGGCAAATGCGCGAATCGTCTCCGCTCGTTCAAACGCGGAAATCCCTGTCGTTGATGTGGTATAGTCTACAGAAACAGCAAAGGCTTTATCGGACCGTAACGAATCCGCGCCGCCGATCAGGGGCAAGTTGAGTCGCTTTGCATGACTTTCTGTAATGCAGACATAGATAAGCCCTTTTCCATGGTGAGCCATAAAATTCACCTTTTCCTTCCTTACTTCCGTCGCCGCGCCCATCAAATAGCCAAGCTGACTGGTAAGATCATCATATAAAAGGACAAGCCCAGATGGATCGTTCAAAGGTCCACTCACCCGCTTTCCCTCCTTCCAAATTGCTTGTTAAAGCAGCTTTCCCCGTTTTGGCCTTTCTCCATAAAAGGCGTACTCTAATAAATGACGAATTGAGTTTGTCTCAAGAGGCCGGGGGTTGTAGTATGGATGTTTCACAGCAATGTCCGCAGCTTCATCAAGCTGCTCCTTCTTCACCCCGATTTCCTGCAATGAAACAGGAACACCCAAGGCATTTGTCAAATCGTATAAAGAGCCGGCGACATCATCAGGCTCGCAGTTGAGCGCCCGGGCGATCGCTTCCAGCGCCGGCCGGATAGCAGCTGAATTGTACCAGAGCGCATAGGGCAGGATGACAGCATGCGTCTCCGCGTGCTGAAGATTATAGGTCCCGCCGAGGACATGGCACAGCTTATGATGGAGCGCCATCCCTACCGAACCTAGCACGAAGCTGCCGAGCCATGTCCCGTACAGAGCTTCCGTACGCAGGCTGACATCTTTCGGGCTCTCGCTAAGCGCCGGCAACGTTGAACAGAGGACGCGAATTCCTTCCTCCGCCAACAGGGAAATGACCGGATTGGCATTTTCCGCATATAGTCCTTCTACACAATGGGCTACAGCATTTATGCCACTTGTCGCTGTCAGGCGTGACGGCAGGGTCACTGTTACTTCGGGGTCATAAATGACTGTTTTCGGCCGGACAAGCAAACTTTTCCCCGTTTCTTTCTGCCCCTTTTCCGTGATTCCCCAAATCGGTGTCATCTCTGAACCGGCATAGGTTGTCGGGATCGCCAAGATCGGGTAGGCAGTTTTCAAAGCGAGCGCTTTCGCCAGGCCAATTGAGGAACCTCCGCCAACAGGCACAAAGCTATCAACATCAAATTGACGCACAACTTTCATCGCATTATCGACCGTTTTTACGGGTACATGCTGGGCCGCTTCCGTAAACATAGCGGCGCACCGTTCTCCAAGTAATGCGGCCATGTTATTGGCGAGTACCCGGCGCCCCGCTGTCGTGATCACCAGTGCTCTTTTGCCGCCTAGTTTCTCCAGCTCAAATCCAGCTTCTCTTATCAGCCCTCTACCGAATTTGAAACGGGCTTCATGACTTTCATATAAAAATGCTTCCATTTCAATTCTCCTTTATCAAGGTCAACGCGAACTCATCGAGCAGCATGTCTGAAAATCGTGGCAATTCCCTGACCACCGGCAATACATAAAGTCGCTAGCCCCCATTCAACCCCTCGCCTCATCATTTCATGAATCAGCGTCACACAAATTCTCGCCCCGCTGTTCCCAATCGGATGTCCGAGCGCAATTGCCCCGCCATTGACATTGACAATTTCCTCAGGAAGATCAAGTTCTTTCATGACGGCAAGCGCTTGTGCGGCAAAGGCTTCATTCACCTCTACTAAACCAAGATCCTCACGTCTCAGCTTCGCCATTTGTAATGCTTTTTCCGTTGCCTGTACCGGACCGATTCCCATCCGCTCAGGCTGCACTCCCGCTACCCCGACACCGACGATCTCAACGAGCGGCTTCAGCTGATAGTGCTTGATGATGTTTTCAGAGACGACGAGCAGCAGCGAGGCACCGTCGTTTAATCCTGACGAATTTCCAGCTGTCACCGTTCCATTTTGTTTAAACACCGGTTTCAGAGCAGCCAGTTTTTCAAGCGTGGTTTTTCTAGGGTGCTCATCCGTGGTGAAAAGCAGTGGCTCCCCTTTTCGTTGCGGGACCGAAATCGGGATGATTTCGTCTTTGAACCTTCCGCTTATGATTGCCGCATTTGCTTTCGTTTGACTGGCATGGGCAAAGGCATCCTGCTCTGCTCGCGAGATCGAGTATTCTTCCGCGAGATTCTCAGCGGTCATCCCCATCGTCAATCGTCCATAGGTTTCTTCCGGCTGTGACCCCGGCTGACTCTCTTTATTCGGATCGAGAATCTCGGCATTTCCGGAGAAAAACCCGAACCGGGCATTGCGCAAATAATAAGGCGCTGTACTCATGCTTTCGACCCCTGCCACAATAAAGGCCTCCCCCAGGCCGGCTTTCATTTGAAAGAAGGCGTTATGAATCGCCTGCATCCCGCTTCCACATTGGCGATGAACCGTATAGCCCGGCAGCGACTCTGGAAAATCGGCTTTTAACAGCGCTTTTCTCGCTATGTTTGCCTGATCCTGACTTTGTTTGGCCTGACCGACAATGACCTCATCGATCAGGCTCTCGGGTAGCGATTTCTGCTTTTTGATATCCTGAAGTAAAGGCAAAAGCAAGTCATCGGGTTCGATCCTTTTCAGAGTGCCCCCTAGCTTGCCGACCGCAGTGCGCTGTGCACGTACAATATACGCACGAGCTGCCATCCGACTTCCCCCCTTCTATTGAATGCAAAAGACCCTTCCAAAATAAGCATGGGCACAATGTGCGTTTCTTCTGGAAGGGCAATGAGAAGTTCCGGCAAAACCGAAAGCGCTTTCTATTTTTTGATTACGATTTTCGGCAGAACCTCCCGCACTTCATCCTTTCACATTACGAATCAGCTCTCTTGCAAAATCGATTTCGTCGTCATTGATCTCATGCCCCATCCCTTTATATATAACCGTTTTCGTTTGAGCGCCGAGCTTGTTAAAAATCGCCGCGGTATCATGAATTCGTTGTTCCGGCACCCATTCATCGACATCGCTTGACCCCAGAAAAACCGGAGTATTCTGAAAGGAGCCTTGGCTATTCCATTCCGTGCCATCAGGCCCGATCACCCCACCCGTATAGACGATAATCCCGCCATACCGTTCAGGATGGCGTACCGCAAATTCAGCTGTTAAACAAGCTCCCTGCGAAAACCCGAGCAGGACGATCCTCGATTTCGGTATGCCTTCGGCGACCAGCTCTGAAATCCGCTGCTCATAGCAATCGAGAGCATAGCTTAAATAAGGCTCATTTTCAGCGATCTCGTTCATGAAGCCGACCGGGTACCAACTGTTCTGAGCCGCTTGCGGGGCGACGTAATGAACGTCAGGAAGCTGGATGCGATCCACTAGATTCAAGACGTACTCAGTCGTTTGGTCACGCCCGTGCACCATGAAGACAACGGCTTGTGCTTCAGAAACCGCCGGCCCCCGCCTGACGACCGGCTGCTGTAAATGAATATTCATTAACGCGCCTTATTTCACCAGTGGCTTTTGCGGGTTGGTGATCGGTTCAAGCTGGCTCATAATTTCTTCACTGTCCTTAAGCTTCCACGGCGGAAGATGAAGCTTTTGTCCAAGCTCTTCGAATGGTTCATCGATCGTAAAACCGATATCACTTGTCGTGAACTCACAAAGAATACCACCAGGCGATCTGACATATGCGGAATGGAAGTAATAACGGTCTTTAATTTCGGACATGTCGGTAAAACCCAAGCCCGTCACAATTTCCCGCACCTGATTTAGCTCATCGTCCGTATCAACGGCAAAGGCAACATGATGAATCGTACCGGCACCGAGGCCCCAGCTTCCTTGAGGAAGGTCTGGCTCGTGCACAACATAAATCGTTTTATTCGCTCCCCCCTCCTTTAATTCATACTGATAATAATTCCTTTCCTGGCCGATAAATTGAAAGCCGAGCACTTCAGTAATGAAACGGTTCTGTTCTTCTACTTCCCGCACCGACATCGTCACACTATGGAACCCTTTGACCGCTTCATTAATCGATACGTCATCGGTGACATATCCTCTCCGTGTATCCGCATTATCCTCGACAAATTCAAACTCAAGCCCGCATGGATGCATAAAAGTTAGGCGCCTTTGTCCAAAACGTTCTTCAATGGTACCGTGACGGACATGATGCTTTTGAAAATGCTCCACCCAAAATTCGAGTGAATTGGAAGGCACGGTATATGAGGTGATCTTAACCTGCCCTGAGCCTCTTCTTGCTTTAATTCCAGCCTTTCCATACGGAAAAGTCGTCATGGCCGATCCGATATCAGCATCAGCATTTGTATAATAAAGATGATAAATAGGCAATGGACCGTCCATTAAGACCGTCTGCTTAGCCAAACGTTGCCCGACAATCGTCGTAAAGAAATCAACATCTTCCTGGGCGCCTGCCACCCCGGCCGTTACATGGTGAATCCCGTTAATAAGATTTTGCAGCATAGAATTCTCCTCCTTGTTCATTGATAATTTGATGTGGTGAACCACTGTCTTCACTTTAAAACGCTGCTCTAACCAGTTACTTACACAGGCAGGCTCTTTTTCTTACTCACAGCGTTTTTTTTCTGACAAAAAGAGGAACGGAGAAAAATTAGCAAAAAGGCCGGGAAAAAGGTAAAAAACCCTTTAACCCGAGGCCACTGAAAAACTTCCTTTTTCGTAACTCGAAGAAGAGTAATGGCTCCGCGCGCTGCGCGCCTTGCTTCGAGGAACCCACTCGTAGCAAGGCTTTCAAAATCAGGCAACGGCTACGCTCATCACGAAAAAGCTGTTGAAAAAGTGAAAATCGTACTTTTTCAGCAGCTTCGTTAACCCGGCCTTTCTCACACGTGAATCTCTTTTAGATCATTCGAGAGGATTAATGCCGGCTCGGTGGCCTGCTGGACTTCCTCGACCGTCAGTCCCGGGGCGATTTCTTTTAAAAGCAGCCCTTCCTTCGTCACTTCAATCACAGCCATATCTGTAAAAATACAGTTTACACATTGTAAAGCGGTCACCGGATAATCAAGTTGCTTGACGATTTTCGCCTGACCATCCTTGCTCGTATGCGTCATCGCGATATAAAGTGCCTTCGCCCCGATCGCGATATCCATCGCTCCGCCTATCCCGCCTAATTGCACGCCTTTTACTTTCCAATTGGCAAGATCGCCTCGTTCTGACACTTGCATCGCGCCGAGCACCGCCACATCAATGTGCTGACCTCTGACCATCGCGAAAGAGTCGGCCGAATGAGAGAAGCTCCCTCCTGGAACAAGGGTGACAGGCTCCTTGGCGGCGTTAACGAGATCGGGATCAGCTTCATCCGGTTCAGCAAGCGATCCCATCCCCAGTACACCTTGTTCGCTGTGATAGATAAATTCCGCTTCCGGGGAAACGAAATTGCTGACCAGGACAGGAATGCCGATCCCTAAATTAATCACATCGCCATTGCGCAGCTCTTGGGCGATCCGTTTGGCAATTTGCTCTCTCGATAGCAGTCGTTGATCCATTTTTTATCAGCTCCTTTTTACGACACGTTGGACGAAAATCCCCGGTGTGACGATTGCCTCCGGGTCCAATTCACCGACCTCGACTATTTCATCAACTTCAGCAATCGTGACCTTGGCAGCCATCGCCATCACCGGATTAAAGTTACGCCCTGATTTGTTGTAAACGAGATTGCCCCAGCGATCCGCCTTTTTCGCGCGAATAAAAGCAAAATCCCCTTTGATTGCTTTTTCTAGAATACAAGTGATCCCGTTGAATTCCTTCTCGTCCTTGCCTTTTGCCACTTCCGTCCCGACACCTGTGGGCGTATAAAATGCTTCAATGCCCGCTCCCCCGGCCCGGATCCGTTCGGCCATCGTCCCTTGGGGAATCAGCTCCAAATCAATTTTTCCCTGCTTATATTTTTCCTTAAACACATAGCTGTCTTTTTGCACCGGAAAAGAGCAGAGCAATTTCGCAATCCGGTCATGAGCGATTAATTTCGCAATTCCTTCCTCGTGATAGCCTGGATTGTTGCTGACGGCTGTCAGGTTTTTCGCCTCCTGGTCGTATAACGCATAAATTAATTCATACGGCACCCCCGCGCCGCCGAAGCCGCCGAACAAGACCGTGCTCCCGTTATCTACGTCAGCAACTGCCTCAGAGGCAGAAGCGATTACTTTGTTAATCATCTGTCACACCCTCCGTTCATCAAAAATAACCGGCTTATCAACTTCTGTAATCGGTATGGTTTTCCACATATTCGAACAGCTGCTGAGCGACGGATTCCTGCCTTCCTTTTTCAATCTCCTCGGCAATATGACCGACAAGCCCGACAGCCCTCGCCGCGACAGCAAATGACTTCACAAGTCTGTAATCAATCTCCATATCGGACATGATCGCCCCGATCGCTCCGGTGACATTTAACGTAATTTGCTTCCCTTTCTCCTCACAAAACTGCTTGTGCATCTCCAGCAAAAGCTTTGAATGCTTACGGAGGAAGCCGAGCTCTTCCGCTAACGCAAACAGCTTCGGTGTACGCGGATCGACCGGTTTATGGATATGGTGACCAAACCCCGGCAGCTGCAAACCCTGCTCCTTTCGTTCCTTAATGATCGTCGCCGCAAGCTCTCCAATGCTCTTCTCCTCTCCATGCTGTCGGAAAGCGTTTTGCAGCATTTCAGAGACATATTCCATCGCCCCAAAATAAACGGTGCCAGCTCCAAGCAAGCCGGCCGCCACGGCCGCCTGAACAGCCTCGGGCGCGCCGAGATACGTAAGTCGGGCCGAAATGGAACTCGGGGTAAAGCCGTGCTCACAAATTGCGATCAGCAAGGCGTTGAGCATTTGTGATTCCTCCTCCGACGGCTTTCGATGCTTCGCCCCTAAAAACGCCATATCAGCAAGGGTAATGTTTCCGATTAACTGCTCGGCCAGGTCGTAACCATGTACTTCGATCGATTCTTTCGTTGACTTACCAATTCTCGTTTCAAATTCCATCGCGACAGCCTCCCCATTCAATTCATGTAGAATAGAAAAACTATAAAATATATTTCTAACTGACTCCTTACTGGAAAGCGTATTAATCTTACAAACGGACGGAGAAAGAACCGGCAAGAAAAAAAAGAGCCTGGAAAAAGGGCGTCTTTTCCCTTTTCCCAGACGTTGCATGGAGCGGGATCACTCTTGCAGAATGCAGAAAAGGGCTGGGCCAAAAGTTTTTCTTTTAGCCCAGCCCTCGATTTGAGCTTGAGACAAAACTATCTTTGGGCCTACTGGCAATGGCTTCACACGCCACAAGCCATCCTTTCGTTTACTCGCACGAAAAAGTATAGCTTAAGGAGAGAAGATTTCTTTCTACCTTCGGAGCTCCTCCTGTTTCAGAGCAGCGGTCACTTGCCAAACTGATTTCCTTATTGTTGAAATATGATTGAGTGCCGACTAAAAATACGGCCATCAGCAAAGCCAGCGCACATAGCGCCACCCCTATTTTTCTGTTCACCTTCACACGTCTCTACCTCCCAGCTCTATAGCCAGTTTACCATATCTTTTGTGGAACTTGGAGATATCATAAAAAAAAGAGGCTTTATCTTGCAGCCTCTCTTTCTTTAAAACTTCAACGTCTTTCCCATATGAACCAGCTCTTTTGCCAAATGCTCTATTCGCCTGAGGACTTCCTCATCGATCAGTTCTTGCCGTTCATTGAAATGGTCGCGTGTCACATAGACAGAGCTTGGCGCTACAAAGGCGCGGAAATAGCCGGCTATCGGTTTCAGTTGATTTTCGATAACGAGATAATGCTGGGGAATTGCTCCTGTTGCGATAAATCCGATCACTTTGTTCCTTAACGCGGCTACCGGCGTTAAATCAATTAGATTTTTTAACGGACCGGACAAGGATCCGTTAAAAATCGGCGTGCCGAATAAAAAGACATCAGCAGCATTCATAATGTCGATTACTTTTTTCGTATCCCCCTCATAGGCAGCCGGATCCCGCCCATCACAAAATTGGAGCTGATAGTTTTTCAAATCAAGCAGTTCTGTCTCGACAGTGGAGTCGACTTTTTGGATTTCGTCCAAGACGAGGCTGACGACGGCACTCGTTTTCGTTCCAATGATCGTGCCGGAGATGCCAACGACCTTCATGTAAATCCTCCTTCCGCCCTTTTCAGGCTTGTTACTCGTACATCATGTCGGGAAGAAATGTAACGATACTCGGGAAAACAACCAAAATCGCCGTGAAAATAATAATCGTGACAAGCATAGGAACGACGCCGCGAAAGATCGTTTGAATCGGGATATTCTTCGCCACCCCGCTGATGACATACACACTTAACCCTAAAGGAGGTGTCAAAAGCCCCATATTCAGCACCAAAATCATAATGATCCCAAACCAGACGCCATTAAACCCTAAATCAATGATCAGCGGATAGACAATTGGCAATGTCAGGACGAGGATCGCGAAGCCTTCCATAAACAGTCCAAGAATGAGATAAACGAGCAGGATAATTAGTAAAATTAAATAAGGTGAAATGGTCGTGTTGGCAACTGACGCTGATAATTGCATCGGCAGCTTTGAAATCGCCAAAAATTTCCCGAACACACCCGCGCCAATTAAAATCATAAACAGCATCCCCGTAATCCGTACCGTATCCATGATTGACTGTAAAAAATTCGTCCAGTTCAACGATTTCGTCGCAAGAGCGATCAGAAGCGCCCCAATTGCCCCGACACCACCAGCCTCCGATGGGGTAAAAAAGCCAAAATAGATTCCACCGATGCTGACGAGAAAGACGAGTAAAAACGGCCAGACCTTTTTTAAAGAGACCATTTTCTCACGGAAAGGGGCCGACTCTGCTTTTAATGGAGCCAAGGCAGGATTTCTGCGAATCTGCACATAGACGGTGACCATAAATAAAAGCGCCATGGCGATGCCGGGGACAATACCGGCAATCAGCAATTGCCCAATCGGCTCCATCGTCAAAACACCGTATAAAATTAACGTCACACTTGGTGGAATGAGAATCCCCAACGTCCCACCGGCGGCGACACAGGCCGTCGATACTTTTTGATCATAATGATAGCGTTCCATCTCTGGTAAGGCGACTTTGCCAATGGTTGCTGTAGTCGCCGAGACAGAGCCCGAAATCGAAGAAAAAAGCGCACAGGCACCAATCGTCGCCATCCCCATTCCTCCGCGAAGATGGCCGATCCAGCGGTCAACTGAATGGAAGAGGTCTCGCGCCAAACCACTGTAGGATAAAAACATCCCCATTAAAATAAACAAAGGCATGACACTTAAACTATAATTACTCGCCGTTTGAAAAGCGGTACTGCCAAGCTGAACCAAAGCGGCGTCGACATTCACGAGTAACGAGTAGCCGACAAAGCCGATTAATAATAAAGCTACAGCGACTTGAACGCGAAGCAGAATTAGTGCGATTAACAACAGGATACTCAACCCGCCCAGCATTTCAGGACTCATGTTCCGGATTCACCACCTTCAGCAATGACTTCAGAAAATCAACGATGGCGGTCATCGCATACAGGAAAGCGCCAAGCGCGCACAGATAAACGAAGGCGGAAACCGGCAGATGCAAATCCCCCGTTAACGTCGTACTCGTCCGGCCGGCGAAGACAACCATTTGCCAGCCCATTAAAAAAAGTAATGAGAAGGTGACGAAATAGCTGATCGCATCGAGGACCGCCTGAGTCCGCTTCGAACATTTATCAACGAATATTCCAATCGCAATATGCTCCTTCTTGCTTTGAACGTAGCCGAGGCTCAGAAAGACGATTAGCGCCAGCGACAAATAGGTTAACTCGTGTGTTCCTACGATCGGCCAGATAAAATACCGGCCTGTGACATTGGCGAATGTCAGGACCATCAGCAGAACAATTAGAGTTGCCGCTATGAATCCGGCGATTTCATTGATTTTGCTCATTCCTTTTTCTAAAGAAGTAACAAATTTCCTCATTCCGTTCACCCCGGCTTTCCAGATTAATCAAGCGTTTCCTTCAGTCTGAGCACTTCTTCATATACGTCACGCCCGGGCAGGCCCATTGCTTCAATGCTTTCAATCCACTCATCTGCGACAGGCTGAAGCGGATCTTCCCATAAATGCTTTTCTTCTTCTGGAATATCAAAAATTTCGACGCCTTTTTCTTCTGCCATCCTCCAGCCTTCTTCAGCAAGCGAGTCATACGCTTCGGCATGCTTCAGGCCATACACCGCAAATAATTCTTCAAGAGCCGCCTGATCCTCCGGGGAAATCTGACTCCACGTATCCTCATTGATGACGCAGAAGAAGGTCGGCAATACGAGATTTAACCTCGTGATATGACCGGCGACGTCACCCAATTGAAAATTTGGAATCGTCGATCCATTAGCAAGTGCCCCGTCGACAATTCCACGCTGCATCGCTTCATATACCTCGCCCATCGGCAGCGTGACCGGAATCGCTCCGAATGCTTCCAAAAATGCATTTCCAGTCGGCGATGGTGTTAAACTGATGCGCAGCCCTTGCAAATCCTCTGGCTTATGAATCGGTTTATCAACCGTAAATACGTTCTCCCCATCGCCAATCCATAAATAAGCAATCTTCGTTCCGTCGTGCTCTGCTTCAAATTCTTCTGAGAATGTTTCCAGCAGGGCATTCGATATCTCGGTTCCATTGATTGCGCTATCCCCAATGAACGGAAGGCTGTTAACCGAGACTAAGTGAAAAACCCCCGGCGTCGTATTGTGCAGTCCATATCCGATATCCGCAATCCCGGTAACGGTCATGTCATATGTTTCACTTGGTGCACCCAGTCCCCCTGCCGGATAGAGCGTTGCTGTAATCCGTCCTTCTGTCACGTTTTCAATTTCCTCCATTAATGGTTCAACGACCTGAACATGCTGACCGTGCGGGCCCGGCCAAACACTGGCAATCGTCAATTCGATTGCCTCCGCTGCCTGCTGCCCCTCCTGCGAGGAGGAATCGCTTGCATGGCTATTCCCATTATCCTCCGTTGAGACCGATTCAGAAGACTGTCCGCTGCACGCCATCAGTAGTGAAAGCATCAATAAAAGCATGCCGGCTACGATTTTTTTCATTTCACTCTTCCCTTCATTCATGATTACGAACGTATGTCATTGCATTTCCACGCTTCTGTCTGCCTGGAAAGACGGCTGCTGTTTTCGGTTTTATCGAACGATCAGACAGCAGCCAGTCCTGATAAAAGTGAGCAGAAAACGGATTTCCTGCTCACTTTGTCTAATGTCCCGGTCTCAAGTCAGCCGTCTACTTTGCCACATGAGCCGCCTGTAAAAATTGAAGTGTCGCGGTAACAACTGCTTCAAGCTCCTCAGCCTGAGGATAGTGGCCGGAATTTTCCATAATCACGACTTGTGAGCCCGGCAATTTTTTGTGGTATTCATAAGCATAATCAACCGGGACGAGTGCATCCTTTGCGCCCCAAATGATGCAGCTGTTCGCTTTCACCCGGTGAATCCGCCGGCTTAACCCCTTATCCGGGATGCCCCACATAAATTTTGCGGCTTCTGCGGCGGCTGTATTTTGCGCGACCATAAAGTCAATCCGCTCTTCCTCATCCTCCGGCGCCGCATTGGCAAATGCCTGGGCTGCCGGTGAATGGAGATCGGCAAACAGATGCTGGAACAAGACATCCGGCGTGTTAAGCATCGTAAAAACATCCTTGACCGGCGCTTCATCAAGCCATAATCCCGTTGCGCACACTAATACCAGGTTCGTCACGCGCTCCGGATTGGTCGAGGCCAGCTCTGCTGCAACCATCCCCCCGAACGAATGACCGATGATATCGACTTTTTCCAATCCGAGCGCATCAAACAGTTCATAATAATAAAGAACTAAATCCCACCAGTCGTGTATTTCATCTTTGCCGAGTGAGCCGCCTGTTCCAATATGGTAAGGTGCGTACACTTTGTAATGCTCAGCAAGACGATCCAAATAACCATCCCATTGTAGCCCGCCCGCGCCGTGAAGATAAACTAAAGGCTTCCCTTCGCCGGCAACCAAAACCTTCGCTCTGATGTTATCTCTTACGTTCACCGTTTCTACTGCTGGTACAGCCATGATTGATTCCTCCCTCTACCCTTTTTTTACCGCTGCTTTTTCTGTGACTTCCGGCCAGTTCTGTACCTCATATTGATCGCCCCAAATGTCGCGCACATGGGGAATCACTTCTTCTCCCATTAGACGGATGTTTTTCAGTGCCAGCTCATGCGGCATCGATCCATGATTTAAGAGCGCGATAAAATGACCGACATGCAGCTTCTTAATCGCCTTTCTTATTTGCTTGATAACGCTTTCAGGAGAACCCGCAATAATATAGCCTCCTTCCACCATCTGTTCCCAGTTCAAGCCTGCTCTCAGCTTCGCTCCGGCGCTTTCGGTTCCATACTGGCTTTGCATCCCCGCCCTGACACTTTTTTCTGTTCGGTAGCCCGGAGCCTCGAGGAATTCCGGTGATACATGAAAGCTTTTTTCAAAGAAATAGTTAATATGCTCTTCATATTCTTCCTTCGCTTTTTCATCGGTTTCTGAAATACAGATCATTTGAACAAAACCGACTTTATACGGGTTCATATCGAGTCCTAATTGCTTCCGGCGCTCCCAGAACTTATCAAACTTATCTTTCGCAAATTCATGCCCGTAAAAGCTGAGATAGCTATATTGATAGTCGTTTTCTGCTACCCAGTCAAACGTCTCCTGGCTAGCTGCGCCGCCCGGAATCCAAACGGGCGGATGAGGCTCCTGATAAGGCCGGGTCCAGACATTGACATATCTTAATTGGTTAAATTCCCCATTAAAATGGAAGACTTCTCGCTCCTTCCACGCCTTCATAATTAAATCATGGGCCTCATAATAACGGGGCCTTAGCTCAGCCGGATTAATGCCGTACGCATAGTTTGTATCCATCGAGGTACCAACCGGAAAACCGGCAATCAGGCGCCCGCCTGAAATATTATCCAGCATCGCCAATTCCTCGGCGACCCGAATCGGCGGATTATAAAGGGCCAGACTGTTGCCCAAGACGATTAGAACCGTTCGCTCCGAATCCTTCACTTTTCGCGCCAGTGTGGCGGCGATCAAGTTCGGTGAAGGCATCATTCCGTACGCATTCGCATGGTGCTCGTTTACCCCTACACCATCAAAGCCTAAA
This sequence comes from Halalkalibacter oceani, assembly GCF_023715705.1. Classification (GTDB taxonomy): domain Bacteria; phylum Bacillota; class Bacilli; order Bacillales; family Bacillaceae_D; genus Halalkalibacter; species Halalkalibacter oceani_A. Next base: position 84,118 of record NZ_JAMBOS010000010.1, on the reverse strand, counting down.
TCAATCGCCAGCTCGTATTGATCGATAAAGTCGTTGTACATTTGATGCCCTTTTTCGGGATCATACACTTTGTTCGGCAGTGAAATATAGACGCTTTTATACTTTTCCGTGAAATCTTCAGGTAAATCACGATATGACATTAAGTTCATGAATACAAATTTCATACTTTCCCCTCCGTTATCTTCAGATCTGAATTGATGTGTGCGGACCAACACACTTGCCTTGCCCTTGCTGCCTCCTTTCTGTTCCAGTCGATCTAATCGCACTATATAAAAGCTACCTAACCACACCCTTACATGCAGTTCTGAATTTTCTTACAATTTTAACCCCAGTAAAATAGAAAAAGACTGTATGCCACTACAGTCCTTCTTACTGTAAGATAAATAAATACTAACAGCTGATAAATATTTTTCTTACGATTGACTTACATACGCTTGACAATTAAGTAACTTATAAATAGTATTAATAGCAAAAATATGTAGAAGTTGGGGATGTCCTGGGTATGTTGGGCACTTTAGTGAATGCGCTTACATTTTGAAGGGTCTACATGCTATTTTTTGAATCAAAGTTAAGTGTGCCGCATTATACTCCTTATTTGGTTAGAAAGCGTTTATTTACTTACCTGGAAAAACATTTAGACTGTTCCCTCATCTGTCTGATAAGTGACGGCGGCTACGGAAAAACCACACTCGTTTCGAGCTTCACCAAGGAAAGGAATATACCCGCAGTCTGGTATAAGCTCTCACAAATCGACAGTAATCCGGCTGTTTTTCTCTCCTATTTAAAAACCGCGATTATGAGAAAAATATCCGGCGAAAATGTGATCTATGATGTGTCGGACGCTGACCTTTCCCGTGAGCTGGATAAAATTATGAGCATTTTATCAACCTGGCCGGAACAGCTCATAATCGTTTTGGATGATTATCAGACGATTGACCAAAGCCGGGAGATCGAACGGATGTTAATCAATATTCTATCTCATGTCTCCCCTCACGTTACCTTTATCATTACGAGTCGCATACGCCCTAATTTAAATCTCGTAAATTTAAAATTGAAAAATAAACTGGCCCACTTGAGTACAAAAGAGCTGAGATTTACTCCAGATGAAATCAAGCAATACTTTTCCCGTTTACACAAAATCGACTTACGGAACCAGGAAGTTCATCTCATTTATTCAAAAACAGAAGGCTGGCCTGCCTGCCTGCAATTATTGCAGGACTTGATCAAAGATATTAATGTAACAGAGCGATTGCCGTTTTGGATAAACTTCAAAGGAACCGAAGATATTTACAATTATTTAGGTGAAGAAATTCTTGCCAAACAAAGTGATGAAATTAATTATTTTCTTCGGCGGACATCGATCCTTTACGAGCTTAACCCGGAAGTCATTGACAAATATTTAAACATTCATCACTCAGAGCAAATTATTGACCACCTGCTGACAAATCATCTCTTTATTTATCAAAATGATTATGGCGAAGTGCGCTACCACCCTTTATTTCAAGCCTTTCTGACGAAACAACTGACAAAACAATCCGAAACCGACACGATTCAAAAGCTGCATAGTCAACTTTCGACAATCTATGAAGAAAAGAAAGATTTCTTTCATGCATTTGCCCATGCTATCTCCAGTAACAATTTTTTTGTAGCGACACAAATCATGGCAAAGATGAAAGAATTTTATCCGCCCTCCAGGTTTGTCGAATTTGTTGATTGGTTTTTCCAGGAAGTTTCTCCCCGGTTACATACAGCCAGTATTGGATTATTCCTTGTAAAATGCCTGCCGTTAAGCGCTTTGCAAAAAGTGATACCGGCGATGGAAAACAATTTAAAACAATATGGTAACCAACTGAATCCATTATCGGTTTCTCATTACAAGCATCAACTGGCCGCCGCTTATTTTTACAGCGGGGAAATCGGGAAAGCTGAACAGCTTTGCGCCGAATCCTTGCAAGAGTCCCATCAAAACAAAGATAATCAGATGATCGCGATTAACCTTTCACTCCAATCTGTCATTTATTTCTATAAGGGCAACGCTGATAAAGCGCTTGAAGCTGCTCAGGAATCGTTGTCATATCCAAATCTGAACAATTTTTTTCACCCTACTCATATTTCATCGTGGATATTAGCGGAAGTCCATCTCATGAACAAGAAATTAGATAAGGCGAAACTTCTGTTAGAAGAAACATTGAAAATATCAAAGCAACGCCATAACGCTTCTATCATTTATCCTTACTGTTCAATGGGGAAATACTTTCGCTTAATTGGCGATCATCACCACGCGCTCGAATGGATTAATAAAGCGAAAGCTACGGCCGAGGAGTTTCAAATCGAATATGCGATGGCCTGGGTGTATAAGGAACTTTCCACGACTTACATTGAGCTCGAAAATTGGGATTTGGCAGAGCTTTACTTATCTAAAGCGTACACTTATGTCACGGACTCCGCCTATTTAAAATGCAACATTCTGCAGTTACAAACGAGCCTTTACACAAAGCAGGGAAAAAATGAAGCTGCGGCCGCTACATTAAAAGAGTTTCAGGATATTTGCACCGGCAAAAACTATCACTGGTTACTCTCCTCAGCTTCGACTGAAGTAGCGCTCCACCCCGAACCGGAGAGGAAGCCGGTTCTTATCAAGGAGAAACAGCATGCTGACCGCACCGCTCTTTCCATCACAACGTTGGGAAACTTTGAAATCCGTGCCAATCATAAGCTCGTACCTATTAAACGAAAGGCCAGCTTGCACTTGCTGCAATATTTGATTACGCATCAAGGGAGTAAAATAAACAAAGACAGCATCCTTGAAGAACTTTTTCCTGGCGGGCTGATGGAATCGGCGAACAACCAGTTCTACGTCGCCTTATCCAACTTGCGTAAATCGTTGGAGCCCGATTTAAAAAAAGGACCCTCATCCTCTTTCATTAAGCGCGATGGTGAACATTATTATTTAGATACAGAGTACATTCACCTCGACATTAATGAATTCACCCGATTAGCAGAGCAAAAAAACTCCCTTAGTCCGTTAGAAAGAATTCAAGATTTGAAACAAGCTGAAGCTTTATACAAAGGAGACTACTTCGAGGGCTATCCTTACAATATCTTTTTAGAGCTTGACCGGGAAAGGTATCGCGTCCTCTATGTGAATCTTCTGCAGGAACTGGCCGAATATTATTGGAATACCGGGGACTTTTCAACCGGACAACATTATTATGACAAATTATTGAACAAAGAACCTTATCAAGAGAGTATTTACCTCGATTATATCGAGAAGCTGCTGACAGCGAAGATGCTTCTTCACGCCAACAGAGTGTCAAAGCTTTATCAGCAAATGATCGAAAAAGAACTCGGAATCCCGGTCGTAGCCAAAATTGAAGCGATGTTCACCAACTATTCAAAATCGATGTGAAACAGGATCGGTTTTAAGAGAAACCGCCTGTTTTTTTTCAGCATTTTCTCATTGCCTCCCTTAACGGGTAGAGGATAGCCTTGCTTTCATGCTATTGTGTTAGAAACGACAGAATATAGTCGGACGAGCTACATTCAATAAAAGGAAGGATCGAGATGAAGTTAAACCGGGATTCACAATTTATTCGCGAGGTCCGTTTGAAGGAGGAACTGATTTCGTCTTACGACACTTTTCCGCTTACGCTCCCGTTTATGCAAAACTTCGGGACGGTGTCCTTTCATCCTAACTTGACGTGTCTGATTGGCGAAAATGGGATCGGAAAATCAACGCTGCTTGAAGGAATTGCAATCGCCCTGGGATTCAACCCGGAAGGCGGCTCATTGAATTTTTCTTTTTCCAGCTATGATTCTCATTCAAATTTGGACAGCTTTTTGCGTGTTGTGAAAGGAACCAATCGGGCGAAAGATAGCTTTTTCTTCCGGGCGGAAACGTTTTACAATGTCGCCACGAATATCGAAGAATTAGATAAAGAACCGGCTGCCGGACGTAAAGTGATAGATTCCTTTGGAGGAAAGTCGTTGCACGAACAATCACATGGTGAATCTTTCTTTGCCGCCTTTACCGAACGGTTTCGGGGAAACGGGCTGTACATATTAGATGAGCCAGAGGCAGCGCTTTCTCCCCTGCGGCAGCTGTCGATGTTAGCGAGAATGCATGAGCTGATTGAGCAGGACTCACAGTTTATTATTTCAACCCATTCCCCGATTTTAATGGCTTATCCGGGTGCGAAAATCATCCAGCTTACCGAGGAAGGGATGGAGGAAATCAGCTTAGAGCAGACCCAGCATTATTCGATCATGAAGCAATTTTTTGAAGACAGGGATCGCCTGTTTCATCATCTTTTTGCTTGAGGACGCCTCTGGCAAAAAAAGAAAGAGCTTGAGACAAAACTAGCTTTGGACCTACTGGCAATGGCTTCACACGCCACAAGCCCGTTGTGAAACCCACTCACAACGGGCTTGTGGCGGTTCCGCTCATTGCTTAGAGGCTGGTCAAAAGGTAAAAAACTACCTTTTGTCCAGCCTCTTCGCTTTTTATTTATTTGCCAGAAGTTGTTCAATGCTGGCGATTTCGACGCATGTGCAGAGAACGTTCAACGCCTCTCTCAATTCGTCTATTGCTGGGAACGTCGGCGCAATCCGAATATTCCGGTCGCGCGGATCAATGCCATACGGGAAAGCCGCACCGGCTCCTGTCAATGTCACGCCAACTTCCTTTGCGAGGGCTACCGTTTTACGGGCGGCGCCATCAACAACATCGAGGCTGATGAAATAGCCGCCGTTTGGCTTTGACCACGATGCGATTCCTTTGCCGCCAAGCTTCTCTTCAAGCGTTGACAGGACAAGCTCGAATTTTGGCTTAATCAGTTCCGCATGCTTTTTCATATGCGCCTCCAACGGTTCCACTTCGGTGAAGAAGCGGACATGCTGGAGCTGGTTGATTTTATCGAATCCGATCGTCTGGGAGGACATCAGCTTGAGAAAATGAGCGATATTGTCGCGGGCTGCCGCTATGACAGAGACACCCGAACCTGGAAATGTCACCTTCGACGTTGAAGCGAAGATGATCGGCCGATTCGGCTGACCGGCTTCTTTAGCCGCAGCGAGAACATTTTTCAATGAATCGTGCTCATCCGTCAAATGATGAACCGTATAGGCGTCGTCCCAAAACAGACGAAAATCATTCGCTTTCGCTTCCATCGAAACGAGACGCTCGACCGTTTCATCACTGTATGTCGAGCCGGACGGATTGCTGTATTTCGGCACGCACCACATTCCTTTAATCGAATCATCGTCACGGACGAGACGCTCGACTTCATCCATATCCGGACCTTCTTCGTTAATCGCTACCTGAATCATTTCAATGCCAAACAATTCACATATCGCAAAGTGGCGGTCGTAGCCCGGCACCGGACAAATAAACTTGATCTTCCCCTGCTTCGACCACGGGGCGCTGCTTTCTGGGAAACCAAATACCATTCCACGCATAATCGTATCATGCATTAAATTAAGACTGGAATTCCCACCGACAATCACTTCTTCTGTCTCTACCCCAAGTAAATCAGCAAAGAAACGTTTCGCTTCCGGAATGCCATCAAGCTGTCCGTAATTGCGCGTATCAACGCCATTTTCTGCGTTCATCGCTGATTTTGAGGAGAGGACATCCAACATTGGCATCGATAGCTCCAATTGTTCCGGACTCGGTTTGCCGCGGGACATATCCAATTTCAAATTTTTCGTGCGATACTGCTCATAGTCGGCCTTTAATTCAGCCAAGCGGTCTTTCAACGCTTCTTCTGATTGATCATGTAACTGAGTCAACGTCATTCGAGCTCCTTTGTTTCAATAATTTTCTTTACTCCTACCATTGTAAAACAACTTTCGCCAAGATGTTAGTCTCGTTTTTTAGAAAAAACAAATTAGTGTTAAAACTTGTCCTGTAAATATTCCTTCTTCACCTTTCATAATAATTGTACCTGCTTATTAGTTTTGATAAAAAGCCCTGTCTCCATGCGGGGTGCTGGACTTATCCGGAAATCATATTTTTGATTACTACTTTCACGTATGCTCCACCCTCTTCACGATTTGAGGCAACAATATTCCCCCCATGTTTTTGAGCAATTGTTTGCGCTATGAATAATCCTAGTCCTGCATGCCCTGATTCACCAGCTCTGGCTGGATCTTCTCGGTAAAACTTTTTAAATACGTTCGATATATTACTTGAAGAAAAACCTGGACCATTATCAAAAATCTCAAACTCAATATACGGGTCCTTCCTCGTGGATATCCATACAATTTCGCCTCCAGGCTGAGTATAACGTAAACTGTTGGTAAACACATTATTCAGCAATTGATCGAGACGACCGGGATCGATGAACACCGGCTTATGTTCATCTTCTTTGCTAGGACGGATTTCCCATTTAAAAACAATCTGCTTCCCTTCTGCCAAAAGCTGAAACTGTGAGGCCTTTTCCTCAACCCAGTTGGTTAGGTCGGTTTTAGAAAAATGAAGCCGATAATCAGCCTGAGCGACTTGTGAGACTTCGTTTAATTCTTGAAGTAATTGAATTGAACGAACGCAGCCTTTTTGAATCGTATGTAAGTAATGATTCACCCGTTCAGGATTAGGGTTTTTGCTTTCAAGTAGTACATCAACATGACCTTTAATAATGGTAAGGGGGGTCTTCAAGTCATGGGCGATTGCCGTTACCATTTCTCTTCGCTCGCGCTCCATTCCCCACTGACGCTCTAAAGAATCCTTTAACGCTTCCTTCATTTCCTCAAAAGCCAGAACGAGTTGATTCAATTCTTCAATACTATCTATATGCAATAGCGAAAAATCGAGATCATGATTTCTAATCTTATTGGCACTGGCGATAATCTCATTAAATGGCTTTTCGATCTGAAAACTGATCCGTTTTCCAAATAAATATGCAAACAGATAGAAGAATAAAAATGGAAAGATAAATGCTAAAACCGCTAAACTGTAGAGTACCATCGTACTTTCCTGATTCGCTGCCATGACAGAAAGTTGATAGCGAAAACCAATCGCTCCGTTTAGGGTTCCATCCTGAAACAGCGGATAGAACCTCACAATTTTATTTTGATCATAAAGATTCTGATGTAAATGATTTACCAAGTCTTTTGCAGAAGAAAGATACTGTTCCTGCATCGTGCCATACACTATTTCTCCATCAAGATTCACAACTTGATAATCAATCCCTTCAAGGGGAATTTCACGCTCGATCACCTCTTGCATGCTCTCCTGTAAAACATCCCCCTGATGATCAATCACCTTCACAATTTCCGGTAGCTGATTTTCATAATAATTTGCTGGATGTAATCTCTCGTTTTGAATGAGCTGCCAAAATACCGCAAACAAAATACCCCACGCACATAATGTCGCGACAATACTGGAAGCCAGTATAAGATAAAAGGAAGATGTTATTCGCCGCCGCAGCGTTTTTGTATGCTTCCTTTTTAACATTCCCATTTGTAGCCGACTCCCCACATGGTCGTAATGTAAGTGGTATCCGGATCATGCTGTTGCAGCTTTGAACGAATTTTCTTGATATGCTCCGTCACGGTTGATGAATCTCCGGTTGCTTCTAGGCCCCAGATATGTTCATAGATTTGCTCCCTTGCTAATACTTGTTTCGGGTGCATAGCAAAAAATTGAATTATCTTGAATTCACGATTGGTAAACAAGATTTGTTTATCAAAACAGTAAATTTCATAGGCTTGGAAATTAATCCGTAAATTCTTCTGTTGCAGCACTTGATATGTTGTCCGTTGCAAGCGATGCTCGCGACGAAGATGAACATAAATTCTCGTTTTTAGCTCCTTCATGCTAAACGGCTTCTCAATATAATCATCACCGCCTGCCATCAAACCTTTGATGCGATCCTGTTCACTTTTTCTCGCACTGACAAACAGGATTGGGCAGGAAAGATAGTGGCGAATTTTTTCGCAAAGCTCAAAGCCATCTGTTCTTGGCATCATCACATCAAGAATAATAAGGTCTGGATTGCGCTGCAAAGCAAGCTCCGCCTCGTCGCTATTTAATGCAGTCAAGACCGTGTAGCCTTCATCCTCCAAAGAATCCTTCATAAATGACACAATATCTTTTTCATCATCGACGATCAAAATAGTCTGATTCATTCCCTTCACCCTACCCAGTCACGTTTTTTCCAAAGCACTATATTTATTATACCGCTTCCAAGAATAAGTGACAGAATGACCATTAACGTGCTGACTTGCAACTCAGCCATGATGAGAAAAATCGAATCAGACATCGTCACGAAAAAATAAAATTGCTCGGATACATACAACAGCGCAATAATAAAACCGACAATACCACCATAGGCCAGAATTGAATTTGGCATCAGTGAACTAATTACACTGCCTATCGAGATCACTGCAAACAAGATCAAAAATGCGATTAAATAGAACACGATTCCATACACCACTGCTTGAAATGGCCGTAAACTTCCAGTCTGAAAAAAAGCCACCTCTTCCACTTGCGGAAAGACGAGTTGACCATAGAATGTTGCCAATAGCCATGTGATCAGCAACAAAGAAAATATTACTGCTCCCTGGACGCTTAACTTAACAGCGAGCAGCATCACACGTTCATGCGGACGCAGGAGCACGAGCCGGTACGCTCCCGAAGTATGCTCTCCGTTAAAACTATCAACAACAAACATTGGTATTATTACAAAAGTAAGGAAAAACGCTAGCTCCCGTAGAAAAAAAGGAGCCGTATTCAAGCTATTTAACGATACAGCCTCCTCAGCATTATAGAAACTGATCCCGCCCACGATGTACAGGAATAATGCCTGAAGTCCGACAAGCAGCAGATAAATCATAATTACGACCTTTGTCTTTTTTCGTTTAAACATCCGTTCACATTCACTGATCCATACTCGATGTATCATTCTGTCACCACCTTAGTAAAAAAAATCATTCTTTTTCATCACAAGCAGCGTTGCACATGAAAAAAAGACAATATAACTGGCAAGAACGCCCATATTCCACATGACCATCGACGAGTTTTCAGCTAACATATATGTTATTCCCTGCCATTGGATCATCGGAATAGACGTAAAAAACAGCTTAAGAAATAATTCATTTCCTATCACCTTATCAAAGAATGATAAGAGATAAGGGTATGCAAAAGAGAGAAACAGAAAACTGATTCCCGTCCCCATGGCTCCTGTCGTCGTTCTGGAAAGACAAGCAAAACTAAACAGCGTCGACAGCACCGCAATAGAAGTCAGCCATGCAAGGGTGTAAAATTTCAAACTGTACAAAAACCCAGCGTAAGGACTCGCCATTCCATCGTGATAAAACAACGCCAGCTCTTTTGGAGAGGAAAAAAAGAAGGTCCCAACCCCATAGCTTCCAACAAAGTAAGCAGCAAAAAAAAGCGTAATCACAGCAAAGGCAGTGAAATATTTAGCAAGAATAATCTCAAGATTTGAAAACGAACGCATTAAGATCAGGCGGATGGAGCGTTCTTGATATTCTTGGGTCACCAACAAGGTCACGACGACAAGAATTACACCTTGAAACGCTGTAAATAACATTTCCGAAAGGGCCATAACCGGAAAATTCCACAATACTGTGTACTGGGGACTGATAGACGACAACTTTTCATTTTCTCTGGTCAGGAAGCTGGCTGCCCCGATTAACATAACAGGTATCAACCCGAATAATAGCCACACTGACTTACGTCGCCATAACCGCTCCCACTCGCTTCGGACTAATGCCTTCATTGTGACACCAACTTAATAAAAGCATCTTCCAAACTCTCATGATTTAGGGCCAGTTCTTCTTTTTCTCCACTCCAAATCAGTTCTCCATGTCGAAGTACAACAAGTTGCTGACAGATCTTCTGCAACTCATCAAGTAAATGGCTCGAAATCAATATCGTTAATCCGTAAACATGATTTAACTCCAGTAGCAGTTCGCGGATATCTCTAATCCCCATTGGGTCGAGTCCATTAACCGGTTCATCGAGGATCAGAACGGATGGTTTTCCAAGCAAGGCCTGAGCAATCCCTAAACGCTGCTTCATTCCCAGCGAATAGGTCTTCACTTTGTCATCTCCCCGCTCTTGCAAACTGACAATCGCTAGCACCTCTTCCACTCGTTTCTTTTGTTCCTGTTTAGATAGCTGGGGATGAAGACGTGCCAAATTGCGCAAATTCTCCCGACCCGTCATAAACGAAAAGAAAATTGGAGCCTCCACAATGGCACCAATGTGCTGCACTGCTTGTTTTCGCTGAATAACAATATCCCTTCCATTAACTACAATCTCTCCCTTTGAAGGCATCACAAGTCCTGTTAGTAAGCGAATCAGCGTCGTTTTCCCAGCCCCATTTGGGCCAAGCAGTCCGCAAATTGTCCCTTTCTTTACATTAAAGCTAATATCGTCCAGTAGCTGACGCCCTCTGACTCTCTTTGTCAGGTTTTTAATTGAGATACATGCATCGTTCATTATTTATTCCCTCCCTATGGAAAAGAATAAAGAGTAAAAATAAACTTTTTATAAAGTTGGAGGAAGAAGTTCTACTAAAAAACGGAGTCGCCAAGAATGGCGTTATGGAAGATTATTGTTTAAAGATATTACTTTCAGAAAAACATAGTAATTTGGTATAATTTTAAAGGAACTTGAAAACAGAGACATAACAAAGTAGGAGACGGAACATGAACAAATATGAGGAAGACACGCATCATCGAAACAACACATTTAGATCGCAATTGGCCGCGCTGGTGACACATCAGCATTTTCAAATTGCCATTATCGCGATTATTTTTCTTAATGGCCTCGTTATTGTAGCGGAGACCTATTTAAAGGGCAATGCCATCTTGCTGACCCTGGATAAAATCATTGTCTGGATTTTTATCGTGGAGCTTATTTTAAAATTGATCGGACTCGGCCCGAAAAGATATTTTTCAAGTGGCTGGAATCTATTTGACTTTTCCATTGTCGCTGCAAGTATCCTGTTCTACTCTACCCCTTTTGTCAGTATTCTCAGATTGGTACGGGTGATGAGACTGATCCGGATGATCCCGGCGATTCCGGCGCTCCGGAAAATTATTGACTCGCTATTAAAGGCTGTGCCGGCCCTGACGGGAATCTTAGGCCTGACCTTTCTCATCTTTTCGATTTATGCGATTATCGGCACGACATTCTATCATGACGTTCTGCCGGCTGAGTTTTTTGGCAGCTTTCACTCATCCTTGTTTACGCTATTGCAGGTTGTAACGTTTGAATCGTGGGCCAGCCAGGTGGCCAGACCGGTGATACAGGAAATTCCTGCGGCGTGGATCTTTTTCGTGTCGTTCATCATCATTGGCGCCCTGGTAATCTTGAATCTTGTCGTTGCTGTCATTTTAAGCTATTTGAACGCCGATGAGGATGCGCACCGCGACGAAAAGCTGGAGCAGGTGCTTGAGGAAAACAGAGAGGTTAAGAAAGAGCTCGCGGAAATTAAGGCGCTGCTTCAGAAACGCTCATAGGAAAACCGCGCAGAAAGGCTGACTAACCATCCGGTAGTCAGCCTTTTCTTTTTTAGCGTACCTCTGCGCCGAGACTGCTTTTGAAATGCTGCAAAGCGAAATCATGCCCGGCCGGATTAAAGCTGGCGACCCCATTTTCGTGTACGACGAGATCATAGCCACGCTCGTAGGCGCCATAAAGACTGTGAAGGACGCAAATATCAGTCGCTACTCCGACGAAATGGAGCTCCGTGATCCCTTTTGCGCGCAGTTTCAGATCAAGGTCCGTTCCGCTAAATGCTGAATACCTCGTTTTGTCGAGGAAATAGACATTTGGCCGGTCGCGGATTTCTTCATACAGCTCACCCAGCTTTCCGTAAAGCTGCCGACCCGCAGTTCCGCGTATATTATGAGGCGGATACAGTCTCGTCTCGGGATGGTCCTCATCTTCCCGTTCATGCACGTCAACGGCAAATACGACAAGCTCACCCGCCTCCACAAATTGGCGTGTCAGTCTGACGATCTCCTCTTCGATCGTCTGACCGGGCTTCCCGCATGTCAATGCTCCGTCCGGCGCGACAAAATCATTCGTGTAATCAATATTAATCAACGCTTTCATCGATTTCATCCTTTCCTGATCAGCAAGCCGAAGCGCTGTTATTTTTTCAGTTTAAACACGATGAAATTGGAGTAGCGAAAGTTATCGGAAAAGGCTCGATGCTTTTGCAACATGTCAGCTGACGGCTTTGGTTCTTCAATCGCTTCCAGCTGAAACCCGGTTTTAAGCAGGGCATTGATGTAACTTGTCAATGTGCGATGGAACAAAAGCATATTTTCCTCTTCGCCAAACGGCTGTTCATACACCCCTTCATAAAAATAGTTATCGGTGTTCCAGTGAAGCTTTTCACCACTGTCCGTTTTTTCCCAGCCTGAGTCCGGAGTAACAAAACAAGGGTGAAGAATCGAGAAAATAAAAAGTCCTCCCACCGTCAATAAACGGTACATTTCATGAAATGCGCGTTCATAATCAGCCAAGTCCTGGATTACCATGTTGGAAACGATGACATCAAAGCAATTGTCCTCAAAAAGAGATAAATCCTCGCAGTTAGCGCGATGATAATTAATGCCTAAATTTTGTGGTGTTCTTTCTCCGGCAATTTCGATCATTCGCCCAGCGTAATCAACCGCTGTTACATTTGCGCCGGATCGCGCCAGCAGCCGGCTTAAGTACCCTTCGCCACAGCCGGCATCGAGTACGTTTTTATGTTCTACATTTCCGAGCAGAGAAAATAAAACAGGATTTAGCAACACTTCCCGATAGAGATCTCCCCATTCCGTCTGGCGCGTTGCATATGCTTTAGCAAAACCATTCCATCTCCGGATCGCTTCCTCCGTACCAAATTGTCGTTGCATATCTCCATGCCTCCCTTCCAGTCCTCCTATCATTCTAGCGGCATCTCGCAGAATCCTGCCCTGACAGATGAAATCTTTATTTGCTTCGTTGGATGCCGGAGACTATAATGCTACTATAAGAAAAGCGGCTTGCCCCCGTTGAGTAGGCTTACAACCTCCCTTGAAGTGGCTACATGGGTGGCTGGAATTTTATAAATTTTTATCCTTTAAAAAAACCACGTACTGAATGTACATGGCTGTGGGGTGAACGTATTTGGATATCTTTGCAGTTCTTTCATTTTTAGGCGCCGCCATTCTTTTAACATTAATGCCGGGGCCGGATAATCTGTTTGTTTTGGCCCAAAGCATCGCGAAAGGAAAACAAGCGGGAATCGCCACAGCGCTCGGACTTTGCACCGGCCTGCTCGGCCATATCGCTGCGGCGGTGATCGGGCTTTCGGCGCTCATTTATCAATCGGCCCTGGCCTTTACGATCGTCAAATACGCCGGTGTCGCCTATTTGCTGTTTTTAGCTTATAAAGCGTTTCGGGCCAAGGAATCGGGCTTTGGGCCATTAAAGGCCGATTCTCTGGATTATCGTGCGCTTTACCAAAAAGGTGTGATCATGAATTTACTCAACCCGAAGGTTTCGTTATTTTTCTTAGCATTCCTGCCGCAGTTTATTCAATATGAAGCGGGAGCCGTTGCCGGACAAATGCTTGTCTACGGAGTCATCTTTCTGCTCCAGGCGCTCGTTCTTTTCTCACTCATAAGTGTGTTCGCCGGAAAGATTGGTACTTTTTTGCGGAAAAGTCCGGGGCTCGCCAGGAAGATCCACTTGATCGAAGGAAGTCTTTTTGCTTTCATCGGCTTGAGAATCGCCTTTAGCGATCATAAATGAAGGATATGAGGAAGTGTGGCTCACTCCCCTTCCTCAAACACCTCCATAGCCAAATCATAATTCACTCCGGCGGCGGCACCTACCCCTTGACCGGCAGCGATAATCAATTGTGAAGGCCCGGATTGCGAAGTATCTCCCGCGGCATAGACTCCGGCCACATTTGTTCTTCCTAACCCGTCAACAACAATCCCGCCGGCTTCATTCAGCTTACATCCGAGTGCTTCAGCAAAATCAGTCGGCTGTTTGAGCTTGGTTTGCACGAAGCCGCCAGTTCGCTTTATTGCTGTACCATCGCGAAACAGCACGTTTTCCAGCTTCCCTTCCTCTCCCTCCAGACCGGTAATTTGCTCCTCCTTCACCCTGATTCCTTTCCTTTCGAACAACTGCTTCTCTTCCGCTGACAGTACCGTCTGCCCATTCGTGCAAACGACGAGATCATTGCTCCACTGGTAGATTAGCTTTGCTCCGTGAACGACATGCTCTGTTTCAGCAATCAGGATCAGGGGCTGATCCCGTAATTCCCAGCCATCGCAATACGGACAGCTGAAGAGGCTTCTTCCATAATAGGACTCGATCCCCTCTATCTTTGGCAGGCTTTCTTTGAGACCAGTGGCAATGATGACCGTACGGCTTCGATGATGCTCACCGTGCTCTGTCATCAGCGAGAAGTGCCCCTCCGCTTCTTTTTTCACCTCAACTACCTTGACTTGTTCAAAACGGACCGATGGATATTGCCGGATATCCCGGTGTCCCAGCTCACGGAATTCATCTGGTGACACTCCATCCCTCGTAATAAATCCATGCGAATGCCGGGTTACCCTGTTTCGCGGCTGACCATGATCAAAAAGCAGGACATTTCGTTTTGCCCTCCCCAATACGAGCGCCGCATTTAATCCGGCAGGACCACCGCCGATAATAGCACAATCAAACATATCATCCACTCCATTCCCTTTATAGATATTAAAGACTTCTTAAATCTATAATTAATTTAAAAAAATTACTGAACAACTGCATGCAGCGAGTCGACCATACTTTGATCAACCTTCTTCACAATATCTTCAATCGTCCGGCTGCGTAAATGTTCTTCCATTTTCTGTTCGGCTTCATTCATAACTGCCTCGATCAAACAGCCTTCGCGCTCCCCCGGCCGATGCTCAACATGGCAATTGAACATCGAATTACTTCCCTCAATGGCCTGAATGATGTCTAAAAACGCGACCTGCTTACTATCCTTAATTAAGCGATAGCCGCCGTTCACTCCAGTCACCGATTCAATGAATCCACCCTTCACCAATGTCGTCAACACTTTTGACAAATAGCTCGGTGACACGCGCTGCACCTCGGCCAATGGCTTGACACCGATCGTTTTTCCGGAAGGCAATAGTGCCAAATAAACAATTGTATGGAGCGCGTAATTTGTTGCCTTTGAATATTTCACCTTCTCACCACCTGATTTCACATTACAGATTCAACAAGTCTATAATATCCTTAATCTAACGATGCTGTCAATGATTCTCCTCCTTGATGCAAACACCATCCTTTACTTTCCCGCGCGAATCGACTATGATATAAATCGTAATCATTTCGTTTTACAAACAGGAAGGTGGTACTTATGGCAAAGAAATCAAAGATTGCAAAAGAAAAGAAACGTCAGGAACTCGTGGCCCGTTATGCCGAAAAGCGCAGAGAATTAAAAGAAAAAGGAGATTACGTGGCACTCAGCAAGCTACCACGCGATTCTGCCCCAAGCCGTTTAACGCGGAGATGCGAGTTAACCGGCAGACCGCGTGGCGTACTTCGTAAATTTAAACTGTCACGGATTGCCTTTCGCGAGCTGGCACATAAAGGGCAGGTTCCGGGTGTGAAGAAATCGAGCTGGTAAAAAGTTTGAGTCGGACAAAGCCATGGATCGCCAAAAGAGAAATGGCCTAGAGGAGGAAGATAACGAAAGTATCCAACTGCAATACCGAACAAAGCACCAACGTAGCGGATGAAATAGACGTTGCCTCCTAAGAAAGGTACTCGAAGAAGAAAGAATGGCTTCTAAAAAAGGAGCTCATGTTTTTTCAGTAGCCCGAGAAGGCCTCACCAGCTTCCCGTGGAAAGCGAAGTCTATTTCAGAAGCAGTGCAACTGAGTCTTGCTGTCCTTTGTTCGGATATCCAAGTAGTTTAGATACTTTTTTCCCGACCTCTTCCCTTAAAGGAGGAATATACAAGATGAACAAAGTTCCTGTCACCGTATTAAGCGGTTATTTAGGTGCCGGAAAAACAACACTTTTGCAACATATTTTAACCAATTGTGAAGGGTTGAAGGTCGCCGTGATTGTCAACGACATGAGCGAGATCAATATTGACGCGATGCAGGTCAAAAAGAGTCACTTTTCCAGGACAGAGGAAAAGCTCGTTGAATTGCAAAACGGCTGTATTTGCTGTACTTTGCGGGAAGACCTGATGCAGGAAGTCGAACGGCTCGTCCAGGCGGGCGGGATTGATTATATTGTGATTGAGTCATCAGGCATAAGTGAGCCGATTCCTGTTGCACAAACCTTTACCTATATTGATGAAGAATTGGGAATTGACTTAACGAAGTGCTGCACGCTCGATGCGATGGTGACCGTCGTGGACGCGCACCATTTCTGGGAGGATTATCTTTCAGGAGAAACGCTGGAAGAGCGCCGGCAGGGAGTAGATGAAACCGACACGCGTGAAATTTCCGACCTGCTTATCGATCAAATCGAATTCGCCGACGTGATCCTCCTTAATAAAACCGATCTCATCGAAGAGTCTAATTTGCGTGAACTAAGCGGCTTTATCCGCAAAAGCAATAGCGCGGCCGTCATTATCCCGACCGCTTACGGAAAAGTCGAGCTGTCCTCGATCCTCCATACCCGGAAATTTGATTTTGAAAAAGCGAGTCAGTCAGCGGGCTGGATCAAGGAATTAAACGAGGAGCACACGCCGGAAACAGAGGAATACGGCGTTTCTTCTTTTGTATATCGCAGGCGCCGACCTTTTCACCCTGAGCGGCTGATGGACTGGCTCGAGCACTGGCCTGACGCAGTGGTACGAGCAAAGGGCTTTTTTTGGCTCGCCAGCCGAAATGAAACTGCCGGTCTGCTGTCACAAGCAGGCACGACAATTACGATCCAGGGAGCCGGGAAGTGGGTTGCCGCTTATGACGAGGACGAGCAGAACGAGGTTTTGCGCGAGGAACCTGAACTTTTACAAAAGTGGGATTCAGATTACGGCGACCGGATGACCGAGCTTGTTTTCATTGGTATTGACATGGACGAGGAAGCCGTCAGCCATTCTCTTGACCAATGCCTCTTGCGCGATGAGGAGATGACCGTAGACTGGTCGGGCTTTGCCGATCCGCTCCCGGCTTTTGTCGAAGCATAAGAGGCTCTGAGTGACGTAGAACCAGCTTTTGATGATGGTTACTCTTGGTGCATTGGGGTAAGACAGGGTATGCATGGTAAATAGACGAAGCAGCTATGTATTCTCGATACATTTCTCGATTTGTTGTCCGATAGGAAAGAAGCTGATCTTCCGGACATATCTACTACACAAAGCGGACGGGATGAAAGGCCGACTCTGCAGGATGAGAGGGCAGGCTGACATCCACCGGCGTGCCGGTTCGTTCAACGCCCTCCTGCGGAAAGCGTGCCCCGATCCGGGGAGTGGGTTCGAAGCTCTGGTTCGTGACAAATATCATACCAAAAAAGCCTGTCGACCGTCTCACTTTTGCGAGACTTTGTCGACAGGCTGCTTTCCTTTGTTTTCAACTCTGATTTCCGCTAATAAAGCGCCATAAGCCGCTAAAAACCTTGGCCTCGTATAAAGAAACGAGCAGAACGAGCAAGACAGGTCCGATAAATAAGCCGATAAAGCCAAAGAGCTGCAAGCCGGCAAACAGGGAAACGAGCGTCGCCAGCGGATTCAGACCAAGGCTTGAGGAAAGTACTTTCGGCTCAGCCAGCTGGCGCAGCACAATCGTAATCGTATACAGAATAAGCAGGCCAAATCCAAGGAACAAATCCCCCGTTACCAAACAGTAAATCCCCCACGGAATTAAAATAAGCCCTGTACCCAAATATGGCAGCAAATCGACGAGGCCGAGAATGAGAGCGATCGTCAAAGCCTGTTCAATATTTAAAATAAGCAGACCAATGAAGTTGACGACAGCAGTCATGCTAATTAAAATAAACTGCGCTGTCAAAAAACCGACAAGCTTCGTTTTTAAATCACGGTAGACGCTGGCAACCTGTCCGGAAGCTCTGATCGGCAGCTTTTCTTTGAGCCACATCTTCAACCGGTTCCAATCCTTACTGATAAAATATAAACCGAGCAGGACGAATAAAAACACTGTCAATGTCAGTGGCAGCGCGCCGACTAAATGAGAAAGACTATTAGCTATCGCCTGTCCGGCATTTCCGAGAATCGAGGCAAATTGACCGCCGAGCTGCTGAATGCTCGTCTCAATCGCGTTCTGCTGAGCCGGATCGAGCTCATCAATGATCCCGAGTCCTTTCATCCACAAAGGAACGACATGCTCGTTAAAATATGTTTGCAAATTACGAGAAATCATTTCGATTTGCTGCGGGACAAATTGGGATAGATAATGAAAGCCATCAATCAGCTTGATAATGATCAAAGTCAGCAAGCCGCCAACCAGTCCGAACAGGACAAGAATCCCGGTCAGAACAGCAAGTGGCCGCGGAAACCTTGTTTTTTTCTCAAGAATATTGACGAGCGGATTCATGAAAAAAGCGAAGACGGCAGCGATGAGAAACGGAAAGGTCAGCTTGACAAAATAGTACAGGATGAACCAGCCAAGAACGACCAGCAAAGCAACAACGAGCATTCGTGCAATGACCTGAAGCACCTTATTGTTCCCCACTTGACACCTCCAGCTAAGATCAGTCAGTCACCATCAGCTGACCGTTTCGATTCACAACTGCTTTTTCTGTTCAAACCGGCTCAAAAGGAAAGCGCATCCCGCCCCAATCAGGAAGGTCAGCACACTGACCAGCAGCAAAAAGCGATCCGTGCCGATGCCCGGGTAAATCACGATAATTGACCCGATGATAAAGCCGAT
This sequence comes from Halalkalibacter oceani, assembly GCF_023715705.1. Classification (GTDB taxonomy): domain Bacteria; phylum Bacillota; class Bacilli; order Bacillales; family Bacillaceae_D; genus Halalkalibacter; species Halalkalibacter oceani_A. The sequence goes on along the minus strand of NZ_JAMBOS010000010.1, from coordinate 65,251 downwards.
AATAACCGCATATGTCCCTACCCTGAATTGCCGCAAAAGCCAGGCGATAAACCGGCTCGTGACAATTAAGCCGATTGCGATACCGGCCCCGACTGTAATAATCACAGGAAAATTGATCGTCGATAACGCATTGACGACCGTCGGGTAAACGCCGAAAAGTAGAAAAATAAACGAGCCGCTAATTCCCGGTAAAATCATCGCCGAGCTTGCCAGCCAGCCGGCGAAAAATAAAAGCGCATAGTCACCTGTCGTTAACGCTGTCATCACCGGAGCAAGCTCGTCTTCTTTAATAAAAACCGTCAAGCCGACGATCAACGCTCCGATCAGCAGCAGGCCATAATGAACCGGCGTAAAGCTGCGTCTAAACTCAATATCGTGCAACAGCTTAGGAATGATGCCGATAATAAGACCAAGAAAAAAGAAAAAGGTCGGCTGCGGGTATTCGGCCAGCAGCCACTCTACGAGATGGCTGACAGCGAGGAGCGCTGCGCCAATGCCGATTCCGAGCGGAAGTAAAAACAAGAGATGCTTTTTCCACTGTCTCGTGAAAAGGCCGTTAATCGCCGCTAAAAGATTTTGATAAATACCTAACACTAACGCAATCGTTCCGCCACTTACTCCGGGAATAAGGTCGGAGATCCCCATTGTCATACCTTTAAAAATGTTACGCCATTCAAACAACACATATTTCTCCTTTTCTAAACAGGTCGGTTCCGTCTTTTTGTCCACTATCTCATATGTAAAATTGACCGGGAAGCAAACTGTTGTAATCAAATGAAACTGTTTTTTATCGACGAAGGTTATTGATTTCCATCATCATTCTACCATTTCGCGCCATGATCAGCATCTCTTCTCGAATCATCCTCCTTTTAAAAAAGACCCTTACCATCGAAGCAAACGCCTTTTCATTGAATGAAAGACGGGGCTACTGGTAAAGGTCTGGCTAACAACTTGATCCGGTTGCCAATAAAGCCGAGGATCTGATCCCGTAATGACGACTTTATTGTACAGCTACTCCCCTTTAATAAGGTAGTATTCGATTATAGCCATAATCATACCCGAATTGGTCATTTGATACAACTTGTTCACTGCTTTTCCTATTTTTTTCACAATTTTGCTTCAGGCTGGGCCATGACTATCTTTAATCCTTCGGCAAAGTCCGGTCGTAAAATCCCTTTTTCCGTAATAATCGCCGTAATTAAACGGTGATCGGTGACATCAAAAGCAGGGTTGTATGTTTTAACATTGGCCGGCGCCATCGGCTCTTCGTACCACTTTGTCGTAATCTCCGCTGCATCACGTTCTTCAATGACTATGTCCTTTCCTGTTTGGCACGAGAGATCAATCGTTGAAGTCGGCGCACAAACATAAAAAGGAATGCCGTAATGCCGGGCGAGAATCGCCACACCCGAGGTTCCGATTTTGTTAGCCGTATCGCCGTTAGCCGCAACACGGTCACAACCGACTAGCACCGCCTGAACCTTGCCTTCACTCATCACAATTGACGCCATATTGTCACAGATTAAGGTGACATCAATCCCGGCTTCTGACAGTTCCCAGGCCGTCAGGCGCGCTCCTTGAAGCAAGGGCCGCGTTTCATCGGCGTACACCTTAAATTGATACCCCTGCTGTTGTCCCAAATAAATTGGCGCAAGCGCCGTTCCGTATTTCGCCGTCGCAATCGTGCCGGCGTTACAATGCGTCAAAATGCCGTCTCCCGGCTTCAGCAACGATAAAGCATATGTCCCAATCGCCTCACAGACCTGCTCATCTTCCAGGCGAATCGTTTCCGCCTCTTCTTTCAGCGCGGCGACAAGCTGCCCGACGTCCGCTGTTGCTTTCATCTCGGTCACCAGCCGCTTCTCAAGCCGTTCAAGCGCCCAAAACAAATTAACCGCCGTCGGACGTGAGGAGCCGAGGTAATCCTTTACTCTACCAAAAGCGGCAAAAAGCTCATCGGATGTCGACGCGCCACTTTGCTTAGCACCTAAATAAGCACCGTACGCCGCCGCAATTCCGATAGCCGGCGCTCCTCTCACCTTCAAATGGTAGATAGCCTCCCACACATCCTCAGGCGTTTTCAATGTTTGATAGACCTTCTGTGCCGGCAGCAGTGTCTGATCTAAAATGACGACAGCCTCCCCCGTCTCATTTAAGATGACGGATTGGACAATATCGATAATGTTCTCCATGTCCTTCCCTCTTTTCTTCAGCTCTCAAGAATCGTTTTGATGAAATCCTGGCCGTTGCCGTACTGTTGCCGGTTGAGAATCAGCGTCTTTCCAACTTTTAAACAGAAGATTTCTGCTTCCGCCCGGCTCTCCCGGTCTTTGATTTCCGTTAAATCCTTGACTTTAGCCAGTCCGATAACGCGCCGGCAAAGCTCAAGTCCGCAGACCGCCGCCGTGTCCTCGATAATTCTTTGAAGATAGTAGTCAAGAAACCCTTCGTAGGACGCGACCTGTTCTGTTACTTCGCGCTTATAGGCGACGATAAATTTTTCTTTAAACAAGTCTATCGTCTGCTCAATCGTCTCGAGAATATAAGCGCAAAACTGCTCACGCTCCGCTTTATCTATCAGCGTATGATGGCCATTGACATAGGCAAACAGCAAATTGGCGATCACATTGCCGATATCATATCCGGCCGGGCCATAAAAGGCGAATTCCGGATCAATCACCTTCGTTTCCGTTTCTGTGACGAAGATTGAGCCGGTATGCAGATCACCATGTAAAAGCGACTGGGCATTTGTCATAAAGTCGAACTTAAGCTTCGCCGTTTCCAGCGCCAGCGCCTTGTCATTCCAAATTTCCTCTTCGACAAATGCCCGTGTGCCGTCAAACACTTCATTGCGCGGGCATGGGTAGAAAGGCTCCGTATAAACAAGGTCCTCTGTGATTTCACACAGCTCAGGATTAATAAACGATTTAACAAGTTCCTTTTTCTCTTTATGATTGAGCACAAGATCCGATGTCGCCAGGAGAGTATTGACTAAAAACGTGGAAATATGATCAGCGAATTTCGGAAAGGTTCTCTTTTTTAAGAATGCTGTTCTTAAAATTTCATAGTCAGACAGATCCTCCATCACACAGCAGTTCATGATCGGATCATAATGATATACTTTTGGCACGAAGCCTTCTGCCAGCTTCCCTTGCAGCCGTAAAATATCACTTTCAATCCGGTTGCGATCCGGAGAGACTTTGAACTCATCCGAAATGCGCGCCACCGGTCCGGCCTGCTTAATAATAATCGATTGGCCGCCTTTCTGATCGCGAATCCGAAACACATAGTTCAAGTTTCCATCGCCAATTTCCTCACATGTCAATTCAGCGTCCGCCGGAAAAATCGACAGTCTTGTCTTCGCATAGTCGACCGCTTCGGCTTCCGTCATCGTAAAATACTTCTCTGTAAATGTCGTCATCATCTTCCCCTCCCCGTTCATCGGTTTACTTCTGTCTCGTTTTATAATATGTCAGGGCCAGTGCCAAAGCGAGCACCGTTCCTTTTACAATATCCATCGCGTAATAAGGTACACTCATCATCACAAGACCATTGGCCAATATTCCGATTAAAACCGCCCCGACAAACGTACCGAGCGCATTCGGCTTTCCAGCTCCGAGGACGGCAAAGCCGATAAAGGCCGCGGCGACCGCATCCATTAAATAAGGGCCGCCGGCATTAATTTCCGCTGTCATCACCCGCGAGGCAAGGACGATCCCTCCCAATGAGGCGAATAAAGCCGAAAGCAGGTAGGCAACCACCTTGTATTTGTTGACGGGAATACCGGAGAGCCTTGCCGCTTCCTCGTTTCCACCGATGACATACATATAACGGCCATGCTTGGTATGTGTAAGAAATATATGAACAATGAAAACAACGACAAGCATGATGATAATAATATAGGGCACCTGGCCGAGCTTGGCGAAGCCGCTGCTGATCGTTCCCTCCGCATAGCTGCCATCCGGCATAATCATATTTTCAGAGACGGTCGCCCCTTTTGTGTAAGTCAGGGCCACACCCTGAATAATAAACATCGTCGCCAACGTCAACAGTAAATCCGGTATCCGGACTTTGACGATCATAAAAGCGTTAAAGGCGCCGACAAGCAAGGCAACGGCAATCGCCGTCACGATCGCCACCGCTGTCGGCTGGGAATACCAGACAAACATCGAAATCACGACAGCACTGGCGAGCGAGGCAACTGAACCGACTGACAAATCAAAGCCGTCGACCGCCAGGGAAATCGTGATGCCGATCGCGATAATCGTCACGATCGAGATCGAGCGCAAAATCGTAATGATATTATCCGCTTTAATAAAGGACGGGTTCACGCTGGCAAAGACAATAATCAGCACGACTATCAAAATCATCGTCCCGTATTTATATAAAAAATTAAACAAGTCAAAGGACGCTTTATGGTCGCCCCTTTTTTGTTCCGCCATATTACTTTCCTCCAGTTGAGAGGTATAACAATTCCTCTTCGTTCGTAGTGGATGTGACGAGTTCCTTTGTCATTCGTCCATCGTACAGCACATACACCCGGTCGGTAATCCCGAGTACTTCCGAGAGCTCGCATGATGCGTAAATAACCGCTTTCCCGCGTTCGGCAAGACCGGCGATCAATTCAAAAATATCCTTTTTCGCGCCGACATCAACACCTTTCGTCGGCTCATCAAAAATATACAGATCGCTGTCGGCGATCAGCCATTTACCGATCGCCACTTTTTGCTGGTTCCCGCCTGACAGATGCTTGACGGTTGCCGCCGTCCCGGGCGTTTTGATCGCAAGTGCTTCTATGATTTCCTCAGCCTTCCTTCGTTCCTTCTTGACATCAACGAAACTGAATCGCTTGAGAAAGTTTCCAAGGCTTGATGCGGTCAGGTTCGTAACGACCGACTCTTCGACGAGCACCCCTTCCTTACGGCGCTCCTCCGGCACAAGCGCGATCCGCTGGCGTACCGCCTCGGTCGGACTTCCGATTGTGACGTTCTTCCCTCTAAGCGAAATCGTGCCGGCCTTCAGCTTTTCTGCTCCAAAAAGTAGCTTGCACAGCTCGGTTTTCCCCGCGCCGACAAGGCCCGCTACGCCGATAATTTCCCCGGCTCTGACTGTCAGACTGACATCATCTACCTTATCGCCGTCGGAAATATGGGCAGCTTCAAGCACGACTTCCCCCGCCGATTGCCGGCGCTCCGGAAACTGGGCCTCAAGCGACTTGCCAAGCATATGCTCAATCACCGTGGTCGCGCTCGTGTCACTAGTGCGCTCGCGGGAAATGTAGCAGCCGTTTCTCATCACCGTGATTTCCTCGCAAATCTCAAACAGCTCCGGCAGACGATGAGAAATGAAAATAATTCCAACATCTTTTTGTTTCAGCTCATTCACGACGCGAAACAGCTGCTTCGTTTCCGTCAGGCTGAGCGGTGCCGTCGGCTCATCTAAAATGAGAAATTTGCACTCCGTCGACACGGCACGGGCGATCAGCACCATCTGCTTTTCAGCAAGCGAAAGCTCGCTGACCAGCTTTCGCGTCGGCAGCTTGACTTGAAGCGTCTCAAGGATCGCCGCTGCCTGCTGGTGCAGTCTTTTCCAGTCAATGACCAATTTCTTCTCTTTATTGGCCACAAGAGCGTTGAGCATAATGTTCTCCGCGACGGTTAAGCTCGACACAAGCGCTGTATCAACTTCCTGGTAAACGATTTGAATGCCGTGCTGCCGGGCATCCTTCGGGGAGCGAATGTCAATAAGCTCCCCATCAAGGTAAATCTCCCCGCTATAGTGGTTGTACACGCCGGACAGCACTTTCATTAACGTTGATTTCCCGGCGCCATTGGCACCGATCAGCGCGTGGGCCTGTCCCGTCTCCATTTCGAATGAAGCGTGATCCAATGCCCGCACACCGGGGAACTCGATTGAAATATTGCTCATTTTCAAGTTCATACCATCACCTATTGGTTATGATGTTCTTTCAGTATCGTCATCCACTCTTCTTCAAACGCATCAGATGTGCCCCAGCCTTCGATCACATCAGCAAGGTTGACCATATTGACAGGTTCTGACCCTCCGACTAGACTCTCTCTTGAAATCAAAGAGGCTTCCAAATCATAGGTTGGCGGTGTTTCTTCTCCGGCAAGCTTCTTCGCCAAAATCCGCAGGTTAATCGCTCCGATCAGCTTCGGATCGACAGCAGCCGTGTAACTCCACGTGCTGTTTTCCTGTTGCATCACTTGAAGATCGGCATTTGATACGTCAATTCCGTAAATTGTAATTTCATCACGACCCGCTTCCTCCAGCGCACGTGCAGCGCCGATTGCAAAGGCGTCCCATGTCGCGAAAATCGCGTCAATCTCACCTTCAGGGTACTTGTTCAGCATCGCCGCGACCGCATTTTGTGTCTGTGTCGACGTATCCTCAGAAGCGACACCAAACCGTTCAAGCTCGTTCAGCCCCGGATTTGCCGCAAGCACTTCCTGATAGACGTTGTTGCGGCGCACCATTGGCGGGAAGCCGTCAACCCAAAGGTAAATAATGTTCGCTTCTCCGTTGAAATCCTCAACGAGCTGGTCAAGCGCCAGCGTCGCCAACGCTTCGTCATCCTGAGAAGTAAGTGTCACGCCCTCAATCTCTTCCAGTTCAGCGATCGAATCAAAGGCCACCACTTCGATGCCCGCCTCACGGGCGCGCTCGACCGCATCGTATGTCGCCGCATCATCGCCATGCGATAAAATCAACCCATCGACTCCAGCATCAATCGCCTGCGAGATCGCGTCATGATATCGGGCCGTGTCCCCGTTTGCTGTGAATACATCGACATCAAAGCCTAGTGACTCTCCTTCTTCCTTAACTCCGGCAAGATATTGCGCTGTATGATCATCACCGCCGATTTTACGGATCACTCTGATTTTCGTTTCTTCACCGCCGGCGAACCGTTCCGGAACACCTTCAATCGCTGAGCTTTCTGTTCCTCCGCCCTGCTCTCCTGTTGACTCTTCTCCGGCTCCGCAGCCGGCAAGCGTTACAGCAAGCGCCGCCGCCACTACTGATTTCCACCACTTATTTTTCTTCATCTGGTTCTCTCCCCTTTTTTGTCGGCAAAACATAAAAAAGCCTCTTTCACTCACTATCGGGAAAGAGGCGGAATGGATGGGCTCCGTCCTCTTATCTTTCAGCCCGTTTTACAATCAAAACGGCTGTTGGATGTAGCACCGTGTCTTTACACCTTTTAGGCTTCCATCAATCATCTTGATGAATAGACCGGTTGCCGGGCTTCATTGGGCCAATTCCCTCTGCCAGCTCTCGATAAGAGTGAATCATGTAATTTTATGTTTTACTTTTTGAATTCTGAGAGTAATCATACGAGTCAGACATTCGTTTTGTCAATAGTTTCTGCAAAAATAATTCATAATTGACAGACGACTCTTCCTCTGGCATAATTCATTACATCGTTTTCTAAATAGGAATACCAATACGAATACTCTTATTAAGAGCAGGTGGAGGGACGAGCCCGATGAAGCCCGGCAACCTGTTTCAGCCAGCGGCTGATTCAAGGTGCTAATTCTCTCAAGCGTAAAAGCTGACAGATAAGAGGACATAGAATCATAGAATGAGTCCTCTTCTTTTTCAAAGAACGAGGATTTTTTTATGCTGATCATGAAAGGAGGACTCCGCTACGATGAGTCATATTACCGCAACCTACCGGGTGTTTGATCAAAAAGGCGATCTTCATAAAAAAGCGCAGGGCATCGCGCTTGGCTTGACGATCGGCTCCTGGACAAACCTGCCCGCCCTTGAAAAAAAGCAGCTTGAAAAACATAAAGGGGAAGTCGTATCTATCGAAGAGCTTGCACCAACGGCGGACGACAATCGATATTTTTCTGACAAACGCACGGTCGGCTTGATCAAAGTCGCCTACCCTGCCGCCAACTTCAGTCCGGATCTGGCAGCAATCTTGACGACGATTTTTGGCAAGCTGTCCCTTGATGGAGAAATTAAGCTGGTCGACATTGAACTGGCACCTCAGCTTGAAGCCCGATTCCCTGGTCCGCAATTCGGCATCAGCGGCGTCCGCGAACGGCTCGACGTGTTTGACCGTCCATTGTTAATGAGTATTTTTAAAGGGATGATCGGCAAGGACCTTGCTGAATTTCAGCACCAGCTTAAGCATCAGGCAATAGGCGGTGTTGACCTGGTCAAGGATGATGAGATTCTCTTTGACAATGAACTGACACCTTTTGAACAGCGGATTACGACCGGCGTCCAGACGCTGGCTGAGGCCTATGAAGAAACCGGAAAAAGAACGCTGTACGCTGTAAACTTGACTGGACGCACGTTCGACTTAAAGGAAAAGGCGAAGCGGGCGGTCGAGCTCGGCGCAAGCGCGTTATTGTTTAATGTGTTTGCCTACGGCCTTGATGTGCTGCAAAGCCTCGCCGAGGATCCGGATATTTCCGTGCCGTTAATGGCCCACCCGGCTGTTTCCGGTGCGATGACCGGCTCACCTTATTATGGCTTCTCCAACAAAGTGCTGCTTGGAAAGCTGCTGCGCCTTGCCGGAGCCGACCTTGTCCTCTTCCCTTCTCCATATGGCAGCGTCGCTTTGGAAAAGCAGGAAACGCAGGACATTGCAACAGCATTGACCGCTCAAAGCCAGCTCAAGCCGGCCTTTCCGGTTCCATCGGCCGGGATTCATCCGGGACTGACACCGCTTTTAATCAATGACTTTGGCCATGACGCAGTCATTAACGCCGGCGGCGGCATTCACGGTCATCCGGCCGGCGCCGATGCCGGGGCCCGTGCCTTTAGAGCGGCGATCGATGCTGTGCTTGCCGGACGTACTCTCGACGAGGCCGCCGGGCAGCAGGCGGAACTGCGCACCGCGCTTGAGCTGTGGGGGCAGGGATCATGAGTACAATTGATGGACGAAAGCCGATCATTTTTTGCGATTTTGACGGCACGATTACCACTAAGGACAATATTATCGCAATCATGAAGGAATTTGCCCCGCCCGGCTGGGAGCAGATTAAGGATGATATACTCGCCCAGCGGATTTCAATTCGCGAAGGGGTCGGCGCGCTGTTTTCTCTCATTCCGGTGGAACGAAAAGCGGAGATCATTGCCTTTGTTCAGCGGCAGGCGACAATTCGCGCGGGCTTTCAGGAGCTGCTGGACTTTACGAAGGAGTACGGCTTCGACTTTAAGGTTGTCAGCGGCGGGATTGACTTTTTCGTCGAACCAATGCTCGCTCCCTACAAGCTGACAGACAGCCTTTATTGCAACGGCAGCGACTTCAGCGGCGCGACGATCCAGATTCTCTGGCCTCACGCCTGCGACGGTGAATGCACAAATGATTGCGGCTGCTGCAAGCCATCGATTTTGCGGCAGTATTCAGCCAACGATTATTACAGAATTGTCATCGGAGATTCGATTACCGATCTGCAGGCAGCCAAGCTCGCCGATGAAGTGTTCGCCTGTGATGACTTTCTGCTTGAAAAATGTCAGGAGCTCGGCCTCCGCCATACGGCTTTCTCGTCCTTCCATGAAGTGATAGCCGGACTGAAAGTGAAAAAAGGAGTGAGCGTAAATGAATGAAGCAGTACAGGAAAAATGGAACGAGCTCGCTGACATTAAAGATGAACTCGCCGCCCGCGACTGGTTCCCGGGCACAAGCGGAAATTTATCGATCAAGGTCAGCGACTCGCCGCTCTCTTTCCTTGTCACCGCAAGTGGCAAAGACAAACGAAAACGGACAACCGAGGATTTTTTATTAGTCGGCGGCAATGGTCAACCGCTTGAAGAAACTCAGCTCAAGCCATCAGCGGAAACGGTGCTCCATCAACGAATTTATGAAAAGACCGACGCTGGCTGCTCGCTTCATGTTCATACGATTGATAATAATGTCATTTCAGAGCTGTACGGTGAACAAGGGGAAATTACCTTCCGTCGCCAGGAGTTGATCAAAGCGTTTAACATTTGGGACGAGGATGGCGAGATCACCGTGCCGATCGTTGAAAATTACGCCGATCTTCCCCGCTTGGGAGACGCGGTCGCCGAACGAATCGTTTCTGGCGTCTACGGAGTGCTCATTCGCAACCACGGTATCACCGCCTGGGGCCGGAATGGCTTTGAAGCGAAAAAACATTTGGAAGCTTTTGAGTTTTTATTCAGCTATCATCTTAAGATGCTGGCTTTAAGAAAATAACCATCCTGAAGGAGGAAAATCAAATGGCAGAAATTCAAATTCGTAACACAGGAGAAGTCATTCGTGGAGAAGAAGAGGTGGGCAGCTTTTTAGCAAGTCAGGACGTTCTTTATGAGCATTGGGATACGAGCAAGTTGCCTGATCGTTTGCAAGGGGTTTGTCATCTGACAGATGGCGATAAGGAGGAAGTGCTGGCGACGTTTGATGAAGACATTCGTTCACTTGCCGGGCGCCGCGGCTATCAGAAATGGGATGTGATCTCCTTAAATAATGACACGCCCGACCTCGACAAGCTGTTGAAAAAGTTCGAGCAGGTTCACACTCATACCGAGGATGAGGTACGCGCGATTACAGCCGGATCAGGGACTTTTGTCATTAAAGGGGCAGAAACCGGCTATTTCGATGTCAACCTTACACCAGGAGACGTCATTTCCGTTCCGGTTAACATCCCGCATTTCTTCACCCTCTCGGAAGAGCGCCAGGTTGTTGCCGTCCGCTTGTTCATTGATCCGGAAGGCTGGGTTGCTCATCCTTTTGCTGATCCTGAGTTTGAGGGAAGTAAATAAAAAGAACGTCACGGCCGTCTTTTCTTGGAAAGGACGCGCAGAGGCGCTTCCTTTCTTCGATTCTAGCTGAAACCATTATCCTTTAGGGGGCTGGGACAAAAGGATTTATTCACCTTTTGCCCAGCCCCTTTCTTGTGAAGGGGAAAGTATGTTACCTAGGTAAGTGTATATCCACCAGACGCTCTGTTTCAGAAACGGATTTTCCGTGATCCAGGGGGCTGGTTGACCTTCCTGCTCTTCTACTAATGTTAGGATGTTTAGCTTCTAGGATACCGCTCTTTTGTCCGCCTTCCCATTTCCCGAGAGAAACTGCGGATTGGAGGCCAGAATGACCCCGGTTAAAATTAAAATTCCACCGATCAGCTGTGCTTTCGTCAGAATTTCCCCGGTAAACAGCACAGCAAGCAAGGTCGTGAACAGGACGATCATATGCAAGTAGTTGGACGCCTTGCCCGGTCCGACCTGCATCACACCCTCATTCCAGCAAATAAAAGAGATGAACCCCGGAAACAGGGCAAGATAGACGACCATCAGCAGAAGTGAAGGCGATAACGACGTCAGTTCGAGCGGCTGGTACGTTCGCTCAAACAGTGCGAACGGAATCAGACTAAGAATCGCGATATAGATCGTGATTAAAAAAGTCGCTTTTTTTGGCAGGTCGACGCCAAATCGCTTCATCAGCACCGAATAAATCGACCAGCAGATGACCGCGACGACGACGATCAAATCGCCTGGGTTAATCCGCAGCGCGAGAATCGCTTCCACACTGCCGCCTGTCACCACGACAAATACGCCGGCAAGCGAAACGACAATCCCGACAAGCTGCCAAGGGACAATTTTCTCTTTTAAAAACATCACCGATAATACGACAATTAGCAGCGGAGAGAGCGAATTCACGAGCGATGCATTGATCGATGTCGTATACTGTATCGCAATATATAAAAGCGTATTAAAGCCGCCGACGCCGGTAATCGCCAGCAGAATGAGAACCTTCCAATTAGCCCTGAGGACCGCTTTATTCGCCTTTACCTCGTTGATAACGAATGGTAAAAATACAAGGCTGACAATCGTCCACCTCATTACAGAAAGCTGAACCGGCGGGATTTCCTCCACCACCATCCGGCTAAATGCAAAATTCGTTCCCCAAAAAAAAGTAGCCAGCACAAGCAGCAGATAGGGGGACTGCTTCAGTTTGTTGAATACGGCCTGCAATCATTTCGCCTTCCTTCTCTAGTCTAGTATCTAGTAGCTCAACTCTATCATACCATAATCTGACTGCGGCGCGCTCAATTGCCGGGCTATCCACGGCCTCCTTCTGCAATAATCGATTTCATTCTATCTGTCGCATACGCTCCCGGGTTGATCGCATTGGCGTCAAGCCAGTAGGAAAGACGAAAAGAAGAGCCATCCTCAAGGTGAATCCGCAAGAAAACCGGATTGCGAAATTTAATGTCAGCATAGATGCCATCAAAGCCGACATAGGCCAAAGAAAGAAAATCCTCGATGAACGCTTTTGTATCTTCATCACTGTAATCGTACATATGGCTGCCATCGTTGCCGCTTTCCCGACTAAGCTTCGTCACTTTTCCTTCGATGTCGTACAGCTCCTTTATTGTCTCGGCCGCTTCATTTCTATGTACTTGAAAAAGACGTCCCCCGGCGATCAGCCGGAAATCAGGCCGGTAGTCGACGCTTTCAAAAATCTCAGTTCCTTCCGGCAGAAAAGCAGCATCGCCATTTTTGATTTGATGGTTGGCGCAGGCCTGGTCAGCAAGTTGAAAGGTGACTTCGCCTAGTTTTTCTCCTTTCTGACGCTTACCACCGCCTTTTCCCAATCCGATATATTCGATGTCATGATACATCAACAGATCGGCCCACTCATTGATTTCATCCGGGCAGGCTTCCGGCTTTTGCACGTGAGACGAGCAGCCACCTAGCACCAATAAAAGCAGAATCATAACCTTTTTCATCGTAATTCCCCCTTATATGATGAGACGCCCGTTCGTCGGTTAACGTTTCTTCTCCGTGATCAAAACCTCCCTGAGCGGATGATCGCCCACATAATCCAGAGAAAGAGAAACGAGGCGATGCCGAGTCCGATCTCAAGCGAAGGCAGGCGTGACAGAATCGTCTGCTCCGCCGTAAGTGAACCACCAATAATCACCGCCGCCATTATGATGCTGAACGATAAAAGCACAATCGAAAACGAGAGCTTATTCGTAGTTTGGTCAATTTTATGATTCAGCTGATCAAGCTCGGAAATCGACATTTTCATTTCCAGTTCATTGCGCCGTGCGGCACGGATCACATGCTGTAGCTCCTTCGGCAAGTAGCGCAAAGTTCGCAGCAAATCAATTGTCTCTTCCTGCATCTGCTTTGCGGCGCGGATCGGATCATAGCGCTCTCTGACCAGCTCGTGGCCGAATGGCTCGATAATATCAATAATGCGGAGCTGCGGCGCCAACGTTGCCAGCATCCGCTCAATCGAAAGGATTGATTTCAGCAGCACCGTTAATGAGGACGGCACGAGACAGCGGTGCTTGTGGGCAATATCAAAGATTTCCTGTAAGGCGTTAGCCAGGCTGATCTCGCTTATTTCCATCGTCGCGTATTTGATCCGCAGCTGCTCGAGGTCGTCCCAAATCAGCTCCTGGTCACTGTCCTCCCGTAAAATTTCCATTCCGATCAGGGCTCGGTGTACTTTGTTTGTATCGCGCTTGTAAAGACCGATCAACAGCAGCGCCAGCTCCTGGCGCATCCGGCGCGAAAGCCGGCCAACCATGCCAAAGTCAAGTAAGACAACCTTATTCGCTTTCGTGACAAATACGTTCCCGGGATGAGGGTCACCATGAAAGAACCCGTGAACAAACATTTGCTCAAACATTCCTTTGGCAAATTGCTCGGCTATCCGTTCAGGCTGATAGCCGGCTGCTTGCGTCGCCTCTGTCACCTTCACTCCATCAATAAACGACTGGGTCAGCACTTTTTTCGTTGAATAATCATTGTAAATCCTCGGTGCTGAAATATAGCCGCTTTCCATACTCTGCTTGCGAATCCGCTCTGTATTATCGGCCTCAATCACGAAATTAAGCTCCTGGCGCAGCACCTTCGCAAATTCGTTAAACAGCTCGACAAGCTGAAACTGCGCAACCCAGTTGAGACGATCCTCAGCCATCACGAGCAGATCGGCGATAATTTCAAGGTCGGTTTCGATCAGCCGTTCAATCATCGGCCGGCGCACTTTGACGACGACATCCTCTCCACTTATCAGCGTTGCTCGATGAACCTGTCCAATCGACGCCGCGGCAAGCGGCTGCTCATCGAACGAGGCGAAGCAAGTCGAAAGTGACGCCTGCAGCTCTGCCTCAATAATTCCTTTCACCTCGTCAAACGGAAAGCTTGGCACATGATCCTGGAGCGTTTCCAGCTCTGTAATAATCGTCTGCGGAAATAAGTCAGAGCGCGTGCTCGCCACCTGCCCGAGCTTAACAAAAGTCGGCCCCAGCTCTTCCAGCAAAAGGCGGATTCGTTTGGCCATCGTGGCATCGCTCTCCGGTTTTCTGCCAGACTTTCTCCTCACCTGGTCCATCAAGCCCAAATCACGGACAATATGGCCGAAGCCGTAATGAAACAAGGCCGTGGCTATTTCCTGATATCTTGACAAATGGCGCATTTTTCGTCTTAACATCTCTTCGTCCTTCCTTTTGACCGTTATCCTCTTCTATAACCATACCAAATTATCAGGCTGGTCAAACACCCTGTTTTTTCTCACTGTGCTCATTACCTATTTTTCTCAGGCAGGTCCGGCGTGATGCGAATTCCCCCTGTTTTTCAACCATAGCAAAAAAGCAGTACAGCCTGCTAAAGACTATACTGCCACGTTGACTCGCTAAGCGAGATCAACATTATGGTAAACCTGCTTCACGTCCTCCAAATCCTCAAGAACATCGATCATTTTTTCAAATTGTGACTGCGCGTCAGCGTCGAGCGTCACATCATTTTGCGCAAGCATCGTCAATTCTGCAACTGTAAAATCAGTGATGCCGGCCTGCTTGCAGGCAAACTGCACGGCATGGAACTGAGCAGGATCTGCATAAATAATCACGGAATCGTCTTCCGCAAATAGATCGCGAACATCGACATCAGCTTCCATCAGCAATTCCAGCATCTCTTCCTCCGTCTTGCCTTCAATGCCGAATACGGCAGTCGCATCGAACATATAGCTGACGGAGCCGCTCACGCCCATATTGCCACCGTTTTTACTAAATGCCGCGCGAACCTCTGCCGCCGTTCGGTTGACATTATTCGTCAGCGCATCGACGATCACCATCGAGCCGTTCGGGCCGAAGCCTTCATAGCGCAGCTCATCGTAGTTCTCCTCTGCCCCGCCTTTTGCCTTTTCCAGCGCCCGTTCAATGATCGCCTTTGGCACATTATACGTTTTGGCGCGCTCCAGCACGACCTTTAACGCCTGGTTCGACTCCGGATCCGGCTCGCCCTGCTTGGCGGCGACATAAATTTCACGGCCGAACTTCGCATAAATCCGGCTCGTATTCGCATCCTTTGATGCCTTCTTTTCTTTAATATTATTCCATTTACGGCCCATGGCTTAACACTCACTTTCACTTCAAGTAAATAGACGATTATTCATTTCTCGTCTATTATACATTACTTGCTAGAAAAAAACGAGATTGCAAGGCTCTCATAGATGGTTGACACCAGTGCTGTCCGTTCTGGACTCGTGCAAAACCATCCGCTTTGGAAATCGGCAAAAAAAAATAGACAAGTTTCCCTTCATTCCTTGCATATGTATAAAGCAGGGCTTGTTTAAGAAAGGGGAATGAAGATGGTTATTCGTTTACGCAAAGGCTGGCTGCTGCTCGCGCTCGCGGTCGTCGTCTCAAGTGTGTTATGGTACGTGCTCCAGGACCGCTCTTCTGTTGAAACCGCGGGACGGGCTGGTGAGATCTTTGAACTTCATATGGTGACAAGTGAAAGTAAGTCAACGACAGAGGACGGCCATGAAATCGAAGCGTACCGCTGGGACCCTGGTACATTGTATATTCCAAAAGACAAGGAAATCACCTTGCGCATTTTCGGGGTGAATGGCATGGAGCATCCTTTTTATGTTGAAGGGACCGACATAAAAGGAACGGTCAAAAAAGGAGAAGAAACGCTAATTGATTTACATTTTTCAGAGCCTGGGGTCTACCGGCTTATTTGCACCGCTCACAGCAATATCGAAAATAACGGACCAATGATCGCCTATCTGATCGTCGAATAATGCGGCTACGTTTATGAATGGGCCCAGCCGGGAAAAGATGACAGAAACGGAGCAAAAAGGAGGCGATCTGATGAAGCAATTTAGCGTAGCTCCAAATGCCGATGCATCGCGCTGGCTCGTCAAGCTGGAGGATGTCGCTCCTGAAGACAGCTTCACCTCTAAGGATGAGGCGATACAGGCAGCGGAGGAGCTGGCTCGTGAAAATCAGCCGAGCCGGGTGCTGATTCTTGATCAGCAGCATCAAATCATTGAAGAAAGACAATTTTAGATGTATGGGAGTTGCCGGCACAGCCAAATGGCAGCTCTCTTTTTTTTGAAAAAGAGACCCTCTTCCTGGTCAGACGCATAGAATAGCGGAAAGATACGTAAGGAGAGATGGAAGCATGAAGAGCAATTTCCCGGTATTTTCTAGCCACTCTAACGAACAGCGCGAGTCGTTTGTTTTTTCGTATGCGGAAGGGGATGTCAATGGAGACTTTATCGTCGACTATGTTTATTTAATCGGACAGCGGTCCGGCGACAGTCCATACAGTACGTCTGTCACGCTCGTGATTCAGGACGGAAAGACGAATCAATTTCACAGCGTTGCCCTCTCGACCGATCAAGGTTACCAGCCGCGCCTGTTCCTTGCTCCGTTTTCACGGGCGAATGTCGATGATATTTTGATCAGCATGGATTCAGGCGGGAGTGGCGGCTACGGCTATTATTATCTCTATTCTTTTTACGAGAATGAGCCTGTGCGTTTATTTGACTATGAAGCTTTTGACCGATTATATGACTATGAGGTGATCTACAAAAATGACTACCGGATCGAGGTGATCAATAAGACGCTGCATCTTTCCTTCGTCATTGACATCAGCAACCGTGATCATGACTACCTGGCAAATCTTTATCATCCAGACGGCACATTAAAGACCCCTCTGGAGGGGTCTGTTTCCGGGTTGAACCAGCTCTATCCGATTGACTTCGATGGAGACGGCGTCTATGAGCTGTATGCATGGCAGCGCATTATCGGTCAGTATAATGCCGATGGGCTCGGTCTTGTCCAAACGCCGCTTAGCTGGGACGGCACAGCATTCATCCCGGCGTTCGGCAATCAATATGTCGCCGTCCTCGGCGTCAATCAATAGACATTACAAATTTTCAAGAAAGACACGAATCACATCCGTACCGCCGACGATTGTTCCGAGCGTACTGCCGATGTTTGTAAAAATGATAATCAGCAAAATCCGCGTCACTTTATTTTGCCAGAAGCCTTTGACAGAAACGACATCATCGGCAAGGCTTTCCAGATCCCCGACATTCGGCCGGCGGAAATAAGCTTGTACAAACCCGGCAAACCAGCCTGCGGCAATTAACGGGTTCAATGAGCTGATCGGCGCGACGACAAATGCGGTCAAAATCGTTAACGGATGACCAAAGGCGATCGCCGCTCCGAGGGCGGCAAACGATCCGTTCCACAGTATCCAGCTAACCGTTTGCTGAAGGCCGGCTGCCGGATTGGCAAAAAACGTGTAGGCGATTACCGCGAGAATCATAATCGGAATTGCCCAGCCAATGATTTTCGGCAGCTTTGATTTCGGAGGAAGTTGCGTTAATGCCTGTAAATCCTGCTCCTTTTTGATTTCCTCCGTAATCCCCGGCACATGGGCCGCGCCGAGCACTGCAACGACCTTCTTACCCGGTGCTTCCTTGATCTTTTGGGCCAAATATTGATCTCGCTCGTCAATGAGCGGGACCTTTAAACGCGGAAAGGACGTCGAAAAATCCTGGAGGGTGGCGTTCAGCATATCCTGGGATTTCATTTGCTCCAGCTCTTCCTCCGAGATCGTTTCATTCGTAAAAATACTGCCAATCATTTGCGTTAACAGCTTCGCCTTGCCCCAGAAGCCGACGTTGCGCCAAATGCGGGCAAAGGTGATTTGAATATTGCGGTCCGCCAGTACAAGTTCAGCGCCTACTTCTTTGGCCGACTCGATCCCCTGGATCATTTCCTGGCCCGGCTGAATGCCGAACTGCTTGGCGATCCGTTTTTGAAAGGAAGAGATGACAAGATTCATTAATAGAAACGTTGTTTTCTTCGCCTTCATAATTTTAAAGATGTCCATTTCCTTCCAGCGGTCCGCATTTTGGATCGTTTCAAACCGTTGCTGGTCGAGCTCGACACAAACAGCGTCCGGACGTTCTGCTTCAATTACTTCCTTAACCTGCTCCGCGCTTTTTTTCGAGACGTGAGCCGTTCCAACTAGAATAAATTCCTTGCCATCTTGAGATATTCTCGTAATCGTTTCCTCTGACATTGTTGACCTTCCTTCTGCAGACGTTTTCCCAGTAAGTATACCAATAATGGAGCCGAAAACATAGCGTTCTGTCAAAAGGAAGGTCCTCTAAAGCGAAACGCTCATACGGTCCTCTGCCATTCTCGCAAACTGTCAGCTTAAGATCCTGTTAAAAAGATCCCGCCCGGCATAGCAGGCAGAGGCTCCAAGCTCCTCTTCAATCCGCAGCACTTCATTCCATTTCACCGTTCGTTCAGAACGTGCAACCGATCCGACCTTCAGCTGGCCGGCATTTGTCGCGATCGCCAGATGAACAATCGTCGTATCTTCCGTCTCTCCGGAGCGGGCAGAAATAACGGGCAGGTACCCGGCGCTTTTCGTTGACTCAATTGCATCCAATGTTTCCGTAATCGTGCCGATTTGATTCATTTTAATCAGCACCGAATTATAGACGCCCTGCCGGACCCCTTGTTGAATGCGGGACACTGAGGTCGTGAACAAATCATCCCCGATCAGCTGCAGCCGCTTGCCGACTCTTTCCGTCAGCATACGGGAGCCCTCCCAGTCGGTTTCTGCCATCCCGTCCTCAATCGACAGAATCGGATAGAGGTCAGCTAATTCGCACAGATAATCAATAAATTCATCACGCGTAAAGGAGCGGTCCTCTAAAGCAAAGCGGTAGCTGCCATCCTCCTGATAAAACTCGCTCGAGGCGATATCGAGCGCAATCGCCACTTCTTTACCCGGCTGATAACCCGCTTCTTCAATCCCTTCCACCAACAGCTGCAAGCCTTCCTCATTTGTGCTGAAACCCGTCGGCCAAAAGCCGCCTTCATCGGCCGTCGCGAGAGGCTTTCCGTGTCTTTGAAAGACTTTTTTCGTTGCTTGATACACATTGACGACCATTTCATAGCCTTGTGAAAAGCTTGTCGAGCCGACCGGGATGACGAGATAATCCTGGAGGTCGGTTGTCGCTCTCGCATGGGCGCCGCCGCCGATAATCTGAATCATCGGCATCGGCAGCTGCTTCGCATTCGCCCCGCCTAAGTAGCGGTACAACGGGACGTTGTTTCCCCGCGCCGCGGCCCAGGCGACCGCCATCGAAACAGCAAGTATGCTGTTCGCTCCAAGCCGTGATTTATTTTCCGTTCCATCCAGCTCGCACAAAAGTTGGTCAATCGCCACCTGGTCGGTCGCATCTAAACCGAGCAGTGCCGGGGCGATGATCGACTCGACATGCCCGATCGCCTGATAGACGCCCTTCCCCTGAAAGGAATCGGGATTTTCGTCGCGCAGCTCCAATGCTTCAAATTTTCCAGTTGAGGCGCCCGATGGAACCGTCCCCCGTCCCCAGCCTCCCCCGGCTAAATGGACATCAACCTCGACCGTCGGGACAGAGCGGGAGTCAAAAACCTGGCGTGCTTTTATTTCAGTAATCGCAAATGGATTCATAGAAGCCTCCTCGTTTTTTTAACATGACATGCTGGACATCGTCAAACGTAGTAGCGGAGCTGATGATCTCGTAGCTGAGCTCACGAATCAGCGCCTTGTCTTCCGCTGCCGTGATGTACTCGGCAGGTGATTTACCGTCGACTCTGGCAAGAAACAAAAAAGCGAGCAATCTGACCGTGTCGCGCTCCAGCTGCCGGCGGTCGATAAAGTCGATATGCTTGAAATAGCTGGCGATAAAGGCTTGCATCAGATGCAAGTAGGCCGGCGCCCATCTCTTTTCATTGATCGACTTCAGCAGAAAGTGCGTCGTCACAAAGGCGAGGTCAAAGGATGGATGACCGATATGAGCGACTTCATAATCAAGAAGATACAGCCGCTTTTTCGTGACGAGAATGTTCTTCGGGCTAAAGTCACCATGGACGAGCGTCAACCGCTGCTCAAGCAGGAGAGCAATCGTCTCGTCAATCATCGCTTGTAAGGACGGATGCTTTTCTTTGATCGTCTCCAAATATGGAGAAATCCGCAGCTCTTTAAAAATTTGCTGATTAGCAAACCGCTCGTGGAAGCGCTTACTTTCTGCCGAATGCTGATGAACGGTTGCCAATGCGGTGGCGATTTTCTCCGTTGCTTGAAAGTCAAGCCGACCTGCTAATAATTGCTGCTTCCAGACCTCTGCCTCAGACGGAGCCGCCTCCATCACATAAAGAAACTGCTCGTCATCACTATGGACAAAATCAGGCACCGCTTCGGGAATCAGCTCATTGAGTGCAATCAGGCAATCTTTTTCGATCAAAATACGGCGAATGTCGGAAAACCAGTCATCCTTCACGTTGAGCTTTGGCAACGCCTGCTTGACAACGAAGCTTTTTCCATTTCGCTCAACCTTGACGACCTTGCAGGAAACACCACCGGTTAACGCCGAATAGTGAACGGTTTCTCCAGATGCCACCAGGCCGTGCCCAAGCAAATAGCCGTGTAGGCTTTCCCTGTTATAAATATCAATCATCAGTCTCCTCCTTTATCCGGAAGTGGACGAAAATCGAACCACCTGTTGAATCGCCTGCTTTCCGGCTTGAATATGCTCCGTCAGACACTCAGCCGCCTGCCCGCTCTCGCCACGCTGCATATGAGTAAGAATAGCCAGATGCATGCCGATTTGTTTTTGCTGCTCATAGCGCTCCGCAATTAACTCCTGCAGCGTGTACAAGCAGGGCGACAACGTTTCCCACAGCTTGCATAACGCCCGGTTTTGACTGCTTTCCACGAGCCGCCGGTGAAAATAAAGGTCGAGCCAAATATATTGCTCACGTTCGGCGGCGGCGGATTCCATCGCTTTGACAATTTCGCTCATCTCATGATAAGAACGGTTGTCACCTGCCTCGACGCTTTCCTGAATCGCCAGTGTCTCTAAATACATTCTCATCCTGCACCAGTCCGCGAAGCTTTTTTCCGAGAAGCCGACGACATAAGGTCTGCCATTGCCCGGAATCTCAATTAGCCCCTCGATATGTAATTGCTTAATCGCATCACGAATAGGACCTCTGCTCAGTTGAAGTTCCTCTGAGACCGACTTTTCACTTAAATGTTCGCGAAAGGCCCACTTCCCGGTAAGAATACCTTTCCGAATGTAATTGGCAACTTTGATATGGGTTGATTGCTTGATCTGCTCCGCAAAAAGAAGATCGCTCACGACAGCCTCCTCCCTTATTTAAAGTGTTAACAATTAATAATTAACTTCTCATTTCACTATATAACGAATGTTCAGACTTTTCAATTCTTTTTAGCAAACAAACAAATGCCGCTGCTTTCCATCCCGGATGAAAAGCAACGGCCCAACCTGTGATCGTTATGTTTCCCGCCTGTTCCAGACTTCCTCATTAATCAGCGTAGGCGGCTTTTGTCCTTGCAGCCCTTTTCGCAGATTGTCGGCGGCCAGCTTTGACATCTGAAATTCGCATTCAATCGTCGACGAGCCGATATGCGGCAATGTCACCAGATTTGAAAGCGTCAATAGCGGATTGTCGGACCGGGTCGGCTCTTCGGTGAAAACATCAATTCCGGCCGCGCGAATCTCTCCTTGTACGAGCGCCTCGTAAAGGGCTGCTTCATCAACATTTTGTCCGCGCGAGCCATTAATAAAAATCGCTGTTTGCTTCATTCGCTGAAACTCCGCTTTTCCGATCAGATGCTTTGTATTCTTCGAAGCAGGAACCATCAGACAGACATAGTCAGCACGTTCAAGCAGTTCATCAAGCTCGCAATAAGACGCATGGAACCGTTCCTCCGCTTCAGGCCGGCGCGTACGGTTATGATACAAAATATTCATGTCAAAGCCGCAATAAGCCCGCTTGGCGATCGCCGTGCCGATATTCCCCATGCCGATAATCCCCAATGTTTTATGATGGACATCGATCCCATATTGCTCCGGCTGCAAGGAAACTGTCCATTGCCCGGCTTTCACAAAGTGATCGAGCTCAGGAATCCGTCTGGCAGTGGCCAGCAGCAGACCGAAAATCGCATCGGCTGTCGTATCATCAAGAATATTCGGCGTATTGGTCGCCATAATATTTCGCTTTGTCAGCTCTTCTATATCAAGATTGTCATAGCCGACAGATACGTTTGAAACAATTTTCACATTCGGAGCGAGCTCAAGCAGCTCCTTCGTCACCTTAAGGGCCAGACCGATAATGCCATCCGCTTCTTTCAAAGCCTGGTCAAAACGCGGGTCACCCAGATACTCATGGTGTAGAAATGATGTAACGTCATAATCTTTTTCCAGCTCGGCCAACACACGCTCATCGACTCTCATATAAGAAAGAACCTTTTGCTTCATTCTGATCCCTCTTTCCGAAAAAAATGTGATGTTCCTTTCACGATAACACGGCATGCGCGCAGCGGCTATCGTTTTTTCCTGAGAAATGGGGACCCATTCAAGCTGTCACCTATGGTAAACTGGCTGTAAAGAAACAACCGAAAGAGGGACCCCTATGCTGAAAAACTTTGAAATGACGAACGTTGCCGTAGCACTGCCAAAACAAATGGCCTATGGAGAAAACAAAGAGCTTTACACCGGGATTGAAAAACAATTTGTTGCTGAAGTTTTTTTAACAATAGACGGCTTCAAGGGAGATGATGTCGCCGATAAAAAGCATCATGGCGGCCGTGACCGGGCCGTTTGTCTCTATCCATGGGAACATTATGCAAAGTGGAATGAGGAATTCTCGACCTCGCTTCCCCCATCCGCCTTTGGAGAGAATATTACCGTTAAAAACCGGCTTGAACGCGATGTGTATATCGGTGATATTTATCGACTTGGCGAAGCGGTCATTCAAGTAACACAGGGAAGAGAGCCCTGCCACACGATTGAAAAACATACCGCCGTGCGCGGACTGCTGAAGCGGCTCGTGCAAACCGGCTATACCGGCTATCTTTGCCGTGTACTGGAAGAAGGAACGGTCCGCGCCGATTCCGACATGATCCTGCTTGAAGAAAACACCCATCGTGTCTCGGTGCTTGAGGCGAATGACGTATATTTACGGCGCGACGTTCCCCGTGAGGCACTGGAACGCCTTCTGGCGGTTCCAGAACTGGCAGAGCATTGGCGGAACAAGCTCGAGCAACGCCTATAGATTTTCAGTCAGAGGGAGAATTGAACATAGCAGACCGGGGGAAATTTCGAGCTTCCGGCAATCTGGCGGGGTGTTCTTCAATGACAAAAGGGGTTAGACGACAGTTTGCCGGCAACCCCTTTTATAATGTATCGATGCTGGTTCGCTCTGCCGGTAAAAGAGCTTCCGGCTGTGGAAAGGTAAGCGGAGCTGGAAGCCAGTTGTCACCACCTTGAACCTCGCTGGACATTTGCTGTATGCTCCTCATTCGATCCCCGTCTGGAGATTCCGAGGCATAGCGGTTGTCGACTGCTGACATTGTCTGCTCTCCGTCAGGCAGGATATGACCGACGAGCATCGCTGTTTCTTCAACGGTCAGCTCCCTTACTTCCTTGCCAAGATAGGTCTCGGCAGCTGTTAAAATACACCATACCTCTGAACCGCTTTGAATGCTTTTTAAGTATTGATCAAGAAGCTGTCGTTTGCTCGCTTCACTCTCTGTATATAAATACAAATAATCTTCAACCATAAGATTTCTTTGACTGTGAATCATATGTTCCGTCGCCGCGTGCAAGTATGCTTCGATTCCTTGCTCAGTTCCATCTGCCATGACAGGGGAAATGCTGGAGAGATCGTCATTGTCACCAGCTTGCGCCTCCGTTATTTTATGAATTGTAGAAGATGAATAGTACAGCACAGCATCGCCGTCCTTTTCGTTCACCGTGTTAAAGCCGTAAATAATTGATCCATTCATCACAATTGCGAGTGCGGCAAACAATATGAGAAAAAGACCTGTTTTTTTCGCATAACCTGCTGCTGATCTGTTTTGCAACCTCATCTATCTACCCTCCTTGTTTCATGCTACGCTTACACCGATACCCTTATTAAACCACATTTAAACCATTATTTTAGAGAATATCCCAAAAAATTTTCATTGGCAATTCTGGAATATTCTCCGCTGTATTGAATTCATCAATTTATCCTCTCTCTGTACCCTTCGTTCTCCAGCTACCAATTCCCTTCTTTTTCCTCTTTATTGCTATGCTGATTCCGCTCAGAATATCCCGTCCATCAGCTCACATCCGGAGAAAAGCGCTCCTGAACCATTTACGCGGCTGACTTTCATCTAAGCAGAAAAAAAGCAATGTCTTCCGTACCGATCTACAGGAAGACATTGCCTGCACTGCTTATTGGAACTGCTTAAAAAGCAGCGTCACATTATGACCGCCAAAGCCAAATGAATTTGATATCGCGACAGCGACTGACTGATTGATCGCTTCGTTTGGCACATAATTCAAATCAAGCTCGGGGTCCGGAGTCTGATAATGAATCGTCGGCGGCACGATCCCGTCTCTGATCGTCAGCACCGTGAATATCGCTTCCAGGGCGCCGGCCGCTCCAAGCAGATGACCGGTCATCGACTTTGTCGAACTGACAGCGAGTTTGTAGGCATGATCCTGAAATACTTCTTTGATCGCCATCGTTTCATAAAGATCATTATAATAAGTGGACGTCCCGTGCGCATTAATGTATTGAACCTCTTCAGCCCGGAGTCCGGCATCGTCAAGCGCCTTTCGCATCGCGCGCTGTCCACCTTCCCCGGCCGGCGCAGGTGTCGTAATATGATAGGCATCACCGGTCGCCCCATAGCCGGCCAGTTCCGCATAAATGGCAGCTCCTCTTGCCTTGGCATGCTCAAGCTCCTCAAGGATAAGCACACCCGCTCCTTCGGCGATGACAAAGCCGTCCCGTTCCTTATCGAATGGCCGGCTTGCCTGCTCTGGATCAGGGTTGGTCGAGAGCGCTGTCATATTTGAGAAGCCGGCTATCGTCATTTCGGTGATCGCCGCCTCAGTCCCCCCGGTGATCATCACATCCGCCTCGCCATTTTGGATCGCCCGATAGGCGTCGCCAATCGAATTCGCCCCTGAAGCACAGGCCGTGACCGAGCAATTATTAATGCCCTTCGCTCCAACTTCAATTGAAACGCGTCCTGAGGCCATATCAGGAATCAGCATCGGAATAATGAAAGGACTGACTCGTTTTGGCCCTTTGCTTAAATAGCGCTTATGCTGCTCCTCAAACGCATCAAGCCCGCCAATTCCCGAACCGATCCAAACGCCGGTCCGCTCTGGCGAGACATTCTCCCCAACTTGAATACGCGCGTCCTCCAGCGCCATTTTGCTGGCGGCGATCGCAAATTGAGTGAAGCGTCCCATTCGTCTCGCTTCCTTGCTGTCGATAAACTGCTCTGGCTGAAAATCCTTCACCTCTCCAGCTACTTTTACCTGGAATTTTTCCGTATCGATCCGCGTAATTGGCGCGATACCGGACTGCCCGTTTTTTATCTGTTCCCACGTTGCAGCCGCATCATGTCCCAGTGGACTGACAGCGCCAATTCCTGTAACGACGACTCGTTTCTTCATCGTTATGCTCCTTCCTTCATTTCCCCCATTTTAAGCAGACAGCTCCCCACGTAAGCCCTCCGCCAAATCCTACCATGACGACAATATCCTCATCCTTGATTTTTCCAGCCTGTAGCTCCGCGTACAAGGCGAGCGGGATGGAAGCAGCTGATGTATTACCGTGCTGCTTCACAGTTACCGCCACCTTATCCGGCGCCAGACTCAGCCTTTCTCTGGCGGCCTCAATAATACGAAGGTTCGCCTGATGTGGCACGAGAAAATCAACATCCTCTTTCGTCAGTCCGGCGCGCCTTACGACCTCAAGGCTCGATTCAGGCATTTGCCGTACCGCAAACTTGAACACTTCCCGCCCTTTCATCTCGACGCAGCCGCTTTCCGGGGATACGAGCAAATGCTCCGCGCCGCGGCCGTCAGCGCCGAGCTCAAATGATAAAATCCCTTTCCCCGCTGATACTTCACTCAATATCACAGCTCCTGCTCCGTCACCAAATAAGACACATGTATTCCGGTCCGTCCAGTCGACGATTTTTGAAAACTTTTCACTTCCGATAATAAGAACGTGCTGATATGTATCCGTTTCGATAAACTGCTTGCCCGTTACAAGAGCGTAAACAAAGCCTGAACAGGCCGCGCTGACATCCATTGCCGGCACATCCTCGAGCTCGAGCGCCCGCTGGACAAGACAGGCAACGGAAGGAACAGCATGATCAGGCGTCGCTGTCGCAACGATGATGAGATCAATCTCCTTCGCCGCCAGCCCGGCATCGTCAAGCGCTTGTTTTGCCGCTGAAATTGCCATATCGGATGTATCCGTTTCCTGATTCGCCACCCTTCTTTCGCTTATTCCTGTCCGGGTGTAAATCCATTCATCACTCGTTTCAACCATTTCTTCCAAATTTTTATTTGTTACCACTTCTTCCGGCAGATAAACGCCTACCCCCGTAATCCCAACAGCCTTCATGTAACCACCCTACTTTGCCTATCGTATGTTAACATTATAAACACAACGGGAGAAAAAGGTAAAAGAAAAATCATCCTTTGATCAAGGATGATTCAAAAAATTCTCCTAATCTGCGAAACAATCAATCCCACTTACGCCAAAACCGGCGTGGCGAGCCGTACCTCTTCCTGCTCGTGGCTGAGGTCATAGGTCAGGCAAACCGGCTTATTCGTCCGGGGGTCGGTGACGATTTCAGCATCAATTTGAAATACCTTTCGCAGCACATCAGATGTCATGACTTCATTGGCCGTTCCTTCTTTAATGACCGTTCCTTTGTTTAAGGCGATCATATAATGAGCGAAGCGGGCAGCATGATTCAAGTCATGAATCACCATGACAATCGTCCGTCCTTCGATTTTGTTCAAACGCTCCAGCAGTTGGAGAACCTCCAGCTGATGGGCTAAATCAAGATACGTGGTCGGCTCATCAAGCAGCAGCAAATCCGTTTCCTGGGCGAGCGCCATCGCAATCCAGACGCGCTGGCGTTGTCCGCCGGACAGCGCATCGATCGTTCGGTCGGCAAATTCGTTCATTCCGGTAACATCAATCGCCCATTCAATCACACGTTTATCTTCCGCCTTCAGCTTTCCGAACCCTTTCTGATGAGGAAAACGTCCGTACGACACCAGCTCATAGACCGTAAGCCCGTTCGGTGCTTCAGGAGTTTGCGGGAGGATCGCCATCTTCTGCGCCAGCTCCTTCGTCGGCGTCTGGTGGATCGCTTTTCCGTCAAGATAGACAGCCCCGTCCTTTGCTCTCAGCAAGCGGGACATCGTTTTTAAAATCGTAGACTTCCCGCAGCCGTTCGGCCCGATAATCGTCGTGACCTGGCCTTCAGGTATCGTGATATTCAGCTGTTTGACGATATCAATCTCTCCATATGAAATGCCCAGATCCTTCGTTTCTAGCTTTCCCATCTGTGCTGATCCTCCTTATGCATCATTCGTTTTCATTAGTAAGTAAATAAAGTACGGCGCCCCGAGAATCGCCACGACAATCCCTACCGGAATTTCCGACGGGGCGAGCAAATTACGGCCGAGCGTATCGGCAACGAGCAGCAGCAACGCTCCAAGCAAGGCGGAAGTCGGAATCAGCCATTGGTGCTTCGGACCGACGAGCCTTCTCGCCAGATGCGGAGCGACTAAACCTAGAAAAGCAATTCCGCCGCCGACGGCGACACACGCCCCGGCCAGCGCCACGGCAATAAACAGCAGGAGCCGGCGCTCCTTTTCCACCTTGGCGCCCAGTCCAGTTGCGAGCGTATCACCAAGCTGCAGCACGTTTAAGTAGCGGGCTTTATAAAAGGCGAACGGAATTAAAATCGCGATCCATGGCAACAGTGCCATCACATAGCGCCAGTCTGTTCCCCAAATCTGACCGGCCAGCCAAATTGTCGCTCTCATAAAATCGTTCGGGTTCATCTTCAGCTGAAAATAAATCAGCAGCGCGGAAAACGCGGCATTAATTCCGATCCCGACGAGAATCAGACGGATCGGGGTGACGCCATCCTTCCAGGCAATTACATATATGAGGAAGGCGGCAAGCGCAGCTCCGGTCAAGGCAAACAGCGGCATTATAAAAATAGACAGAGTCCCAAGACCGCCCATATCCCCTTCAAAGAAGAAAATAAACATCACCACGGCAAAGCCGGCGCCGGTATTAATGCCTAAAATCCCCGGATCGGCAAGGCCGTTCTGTGAAACGCCCTGTAAAATCGCCCCTGACACAGCCAGGCCGGCCCCGATTAAAAGAGCGATCACCATCCGCGGCAGGCGGAATTCAAACAGGACAAGAGCCTGCTGCTCTGTCCCCGCGCCAAGTAAGGTCTGAAACACTTCGACAGGTGAAATCCGGATGACGCCAAGATTAAGACTTATAATAAATACAAGCAAGATGCTGATTATAATCAGCCCGATTGTGATCAGGGCTTTCATATTTGCCGTTCCTTTCACTACAATCCCCTCCTTCCACTACGAGCAAGGTAAAGGAAAAAAGGAACGCCGATCAGGGCGGTAATGACGCCAACCGGTGTTTCATAGGGAGGATTCAGCATTCTTGCACCAATGTCAGCAAGGACAAGCAGCAAGCCGCCAAGCACTGCCGAACACGGAATAATGTAACGATAATCAACCCCAACCAAAAAACGGGTGACATGTGGAATAATCAGTCCGACAAATCCAATTGCCCCACCGACCGAAACAGCCGCTCCAGTAAGCAGAACGACAACGAGAATACCGACTGTCTTCACCACAAACGTCCGCTGCCCGAGCCCCTTTGCCACATCTTCTCCTAAACTGAGCACCGTCACGGAGCGTGAGATCAACAGCGCCAGGCCAAACCCGATGATCGCGACCGGGACTAAAAGCTGAATACTGATCCATTTCGTTCCTGCGACACCCCCGGCATACCAGAAGCTGATATCCTGGGCGACATTAAAATGAATCGCAATGGCCGAAGAAAGCGCACTCAGCAAGGCGCCGACCGCCGCTCCGGCCAAGGCCAGCTTCACCGGTGTTAAGCCGTTTTTCGAAAAGCTGCCAATGACGAAAACGATGAGGGCACCAAGTGCCGCTCCGGCAAATGACCAGGTTAGCAGCCCCAGATAGCCTGTTCCCGGAAAGAAGGCAAAGGCAAGCGCGATCGCAAATGCCGAACCATCGGTTACACCCATGATTGAGGGGGAAGCAAGCGGGTTACGCGTCATTCCCTGCATAATCGCTCCCGACACAGCCAAAAAAGCGCCAACGAGCATCGCTGCCAGCGAGCGCGGAATGCGCAGTTCATAAATAATTTGATGGGCAGTGACATCAGGCTGAAAGGCAAAGACTGCCTCCCATACTGTCATAAAATCTATTTCAGCCGCTCCGAGGGAAATGGAAGCAGCTAATGAAACAATCAACAGGCTCAGCCCGGTGACAAATATAACGATCGAGACAACCGGCCTTCCGGTCGCCTTACTTGCCTCTTCATGATAGAGCTGTTCATTCCCAGCAGCTCCGCCTTTTCTCTTATCCATTCGGTTCTCAATCCTTTTCCGTTCAGCACAGCAATACGATAATGAAAATCATTATCATAAGTGTACCGTACTTGTTTCGTTCACGCAATAACTTTCTTATATGAAGAGTCAAGCAAAAAGCTCTGGACAGATGCAAGTACCCTTGCTATACTTCAATCTAACGATAACGATTATCATTATCACAAAAAAGGAGGTGAAGATCTTTTGAAGCTATGTTTACCTAACAGACTAGCCGTATTACTGGCTCTCCTTATTCTGGCCGGCTGCGGCGCCACCGGAGCGGGTGAAGCTGAACAAAACGCGACCACTTCTGCGGAACCGGCGGCAGAGGAAACGAGAACATATGAAAGTGCCAAAGGAGTCATCGAGCTGCCCGCCAATCCGGAAAGAGTCGTTGTCATTGACCAGGATTATGTCGGCGATGTGCTGGCAACGGGACTTACGCCGATCGGCGCATCTGGCTGGGTTTTTGACACCCCTTATTATCAGGATTTCCTTAAAGGAGTTGAAAGTGTCGGTGATAAAACGACGATCTCACTTGAAAAAGTCGCTTCGCTGACCCCTGATCTCATTCTTACATTCAATGAGGAGCTTTATGACAGCTTAACAAAAATTGCCCCGACCGTATTGCTTCCGTATGGACAGCTTGACTACCGCGAGCGCCTGCTTGAGATCGGAACGATTTTAAACCGCTCACAGCAGGCGGAACAGTGGCTCGCTGCTTTCGACGAAACAGTCAACAAAAAGAAGCAGGAGCTTTCCGCTGTAATTGATAAAAATGAAACAGTCGTGATTTTAGAAATCACCGAAAAAGAATTGTTTTTGTTTGGCACCTCCTATGGACGCGGAGGCGAGCTCCTTTATAATGAACTCGGTCTACGCGCTCCGGATAAGGTCGAGGAGGTCGCCTTTGCAGACGGCTGGGCTGGCATCACGCTTGAAGTGCTGCCTGAGTACCTTGCAGAAGCCGACTATATTCTTCTTGGCGTCCGTGAGCTCGGCGAGGAGAATAAAAAAGAAATCCAGGACAGCCCGCTGTGGCAGGATCTCCCTGCAGTCCAGGCCGGTCGCGTCATGGAATATGAGTTGGACTCGTTTTATTTCCAGGACCCGATCGCCCTCGAACAGCAGCTGGAGGAAATCGCCGTGTTTTTACTTAGCAGGCAGTAAGCAACGGCGCACAGCTAACAGTAAGCAGGAACATTGTTCTCCTCCTGCTTACTTTGGGCTTACCATGTACTCCTAGCAATGAGATGGAAGCTTGATCGTAAAAGTCGTTCCCGCCCCCTTTTTACTTGTCACTTCAATCGTTCCATTCATGCTGCGAATAATGCTGTACGAGACCGTTAAGCCAAGTCCTGTCCCCTTCTCCTTCGTTGAGTAAAAAGGAGTTCCAATTTGAGCCAGCTGCTCCTCTGACAGGCCGACTCCCCTATCAATAATCTGAATGTAGACCCACTCCTTCGCTTTTGAAAGCGTAATTGTCACTTCCCCTTGAGCGGGACTCGCCTCAATTGCATTCTTGATCATATTGATCAAAACCTGCTGCAGCTTCTCGCGGCTGCCATAGGTCGTCAAGCTCTCTCCATCCTGTCCTTCTGAACGAAGCTCCACTCCATTCATTAACGCATAGGATGACAAAGTTTGGCTAATAAGCTCCATTTCTTGATTCAAATTAATCTTCTCTACCTTATCGACTTGAGGCTTGGCCAATGTCAAATAATCATTAATAATCATCTGGGCCCGCTCCAACTCATTCGTCATAATCGAGACATGCTCCTTATGCTTGGCCGGCAGTTCATCAGACCTGGAGAGAATCTGCATAAAACCGCTAACAACGGTCATCGGATTGCGAATTTCATGGGCAACGCTCGCTGCCATTTGTCCGATAATATACAACTTTTCCGACTTTTGCATTTCCATATGCAGATAATCATTCTCACGAAAGGTTTCAATCATATACACGACAACCCACATCATCACGAGATGCATGGCGATGTTAAACAGATAAAACCAGATCATTTCATCCAAAAGAGCCGGAAAGATAATTTGAATAAAGAGCACAATTAAAAACGAATGGATCACGATAAACAAGCAAGTCGACTTGATCTTCTTTCGAAAGCTGAAGCGCAAATAATCTTTAAAAAACAAGAAAATGAGCACATACGATAATAAATAGGCGAGCAAGACGACATAAAAGCCCATTCCGCCTAGAATGAGACGATAGACGATCATCAGGACCGTTAAGATTGTTCCGACGGTGAAATTGCCATACAAAAATGACGCAAGCCACGGTACACTGCGGACATCGAGCAGCCCTCCAGTGAGAAAAGTAATCGGAAATGTCATACAAAGCCAGATCGAAATCCCGCAAATAAGCCCAATCAAAACAGAATGATAGCGCTTAAGTCTCGGATAATGGCGCAACAATGAATAATAGAATAATATAGGAAAGAAAATATAAATCACCTGTAATAATAGTTCAATGAACATCAAGTCTTCAGCTCTTCTTCTCTAATAGACATTGTCGTAACACCTTCTCTTATAAAATACGGCCGACTTTTATTTCGTCCAGCCAGGCTCATATGTATAAATCGTTTCGCCGCCATGCTGGGCATTTCCGCGAAAATGCAGAAAATCCTCCTGAGCCGTCAATACAGCCCGAAAAGAGAGAAAATCCTCTTTCTTAACCCGGTAGGCTTCAAGCTCCCGCTGGCGAAGCTGGTTCAATATCATCTCTACTTCGTTTGTTTCCATTTCATTCACGACCTTTTTCGATAAAATCTCATAAATGTTCTATTTGATTTTACCATAGGTGCTATGGAAAAGTGATGATATTTTACCTTCACCGTACACGAAAAAAAGATGCCCGAGATCTGCAACCCTCTTGATCCCGGAACATCCTCTTTTAAGAAAAATGATGATGATTCGTTAGTTTTAAGATAAAACCTGCTCTGCTGCTACATAGGAATAGCCTAAGTCACGCGCCACCGCTTCGTAGGTGACATGACCTTTTGCGATATTTAACCCGAGCTGGAGCGCCTTGTTTTCCAACAGTGCCCGTTCCACACCTTTGTTGGCGATTTGCAGGGCGTATGGCAGAGTGACATTAGTCAGGGCAATTGTCGATGTCCGCGGCACTGCTCCCGGCATATTGGCAACCGCATAATGGACGACATCATGCTTTGTATACGTCGGCTCATCATGCGTCGTAATCCGGTCAACGGTCTCAATGATGCCTCCCTGGTCAATCGCGACATCAACGACGACGGAACCAGGCCGCATTTGCTTGATCATTTCCTCGGTCACGAGCTTCGGCGCTTTCGCCCCGGGAATCAGCACAGCACCAATAACAAGGTCGGAGCTCGCTACTGCCTCGGCAATCGTCAGCGGATTTGACATTAACGTCTGGATGTCCGAACCATACAAATCATCGAGCTCACGCAGGCGTTCCGGACTTAAATCGATAATGGTCACATTCGCACCAAGCCCCATCGCGATTTTAGCCGCGTTCGTCCCGACAACTCCCCCGCCGATCACGGTCACGTTGCCCCTTGATACACCGGGCACTCCTGACAATAAAATCCCCGTACCACCGTACTGTTTTTCAAGGAATTGCGCGCCAATTTGCGCGGCCATCCGCCCGGCCACTTCGCTCATCGGCGTCAACAGTGGCAACGTCCGTCCGACCTGCACCGTCTCATAGGCGATGGCCGTCACACCGCTGTCGACAAGCGCCTTCGTTAACTCAGGAGCTGCCGCTAAATGAAGATAGGTGAACAGGACGAGCCCCTCACGGAAGTGGCGATATTCACTAGGAAGCGGTTCTTTCACTTTCATGATCATATCGGCTTTTTCCCATATGAGCGCACAGTCCTCTTCAATTTCGGCCCCGGCCTGCCGGTACGCTTCATCCTCAAAGCCGCTGCCAAGTCCCGCATTTGTCTCAACGGTGACCTGATGCCCGGCCTGGACAAGACTCATCACACTGGCCGGCGTCATTGCCACCCGGTTCTCATTGTTTTTGATTTCTTTTGGAACTCCTATTCGCATCATCTCTTCCTCCTTTATAGCTTCATGTCCTATTGCCAGTATAAGCCTTTCCGCCTTGCCCGGACATTGTGCGCATGTTAAAAATCGGAGTCCTTCATTTGTTAGTTTTCACAAAAACAATGGAAATTATTAACTTAGACAAAATAGCGCAGAAACTTCACCGCGAACATTGCCAGTACACTCAGCATTAAAAATAAGCCATAGACTCTCAGCTTGGCAATCTCCTCTTCCGCTTCTCCATTTGATTCAATAATCTGCCGCGTCATCTTACTAGCCAGCCCTAAATAAGTCGCGATGACGAGCCAAAGAAGCAGCACGACAAGGAACCATACGCTTGTCCATTCGACATTCAAAAACAAGCCGCTCACGAAAGAAACCACAATCGCTCCATGACCGGCGCGAAAGATCCATCTATAAATCCGCAGCACCTGCAACAGCCGTGCCTGCCCATCAAACAGGCTGCCTTTGACTAAATACGAAAAAGGAATCAGCAGGAAAAACACAACAGACACAAGCACATGAATCCCATAGCTCACCAAATATCCCATCTTGCATCACCTCCATTATCATCATACATCCTCATTTCATAGCGGCAAATCTTTTTTTGTGTTAGGATAAAATGGAGAAAAAGATGGGGTGAAGAAAGATGCCTACGTGGTTCATGTGGTTTATTGTCTTTTGGACGATTTTTCTAATTACCGTGATGTTTATTGGCGGGTATTTTATGTTCCGAAAATTTCTGAAGCGCCTGCCCAAAGAAGACGGGAAATCCATCCTGGATTGGCAGGACTATTATATTGAAAAAACGCTGCACCTGTGGAGCGACGATCATAAAAAACTGCTAAATGAACTTGTTGAGCCAGTACCGGAGCTGTTCCGCGATGTCGCGAAAGGAAAAATCGCCGGCAAAATTGGCGAACTGGCGCTTGAGGATAACATTGAGGAATTAACGCAGGATTATATTATCAAAGGCTATATTTTAGCGACGCCAAAGCGCGATCATAAGTTTTTAATCAAGAAGCTTAACGAAAAGCAGGTCGATTTAAGTCCTTATCAGCATTTGCTTGAAAAAAGCTCGTCCTGAGCAAAAAGCCCGGAACCCAAGGTTGAGTTCACCTTTGGCCCGGGCTCTAAAGCTGTATGTAGCCGCCTATTGTTATGTTTCAACAGGAACGATCCACTTCGATTTCGGGTTTGCTTCCAGCTGTTTTTCCACCTTTTTAAAGCGAAAAAACATCGCAATCCGCCACGGCAAAATCATGCCATAAGCGAGCAGAAAAAACATTCCGGCCAACTCTTCGACGTCAATCGCATCACCAATGATGACTTTAAACAAAATCCGCACAAGCAGCAAGCCGATTAACAGAAAGGCAAACGCCTTTGAACGCTTTAAATAAATCTGATCCTCTCTAATTTCAAACTTTGACATTTTAATCAGGAAAATCGAAAAAAACATTCCAACGGCAAGCGCCTCGACTACTTGTAAAAAATCAGGCCGTGCCGGCTCATATAAAAACATGAAAAAACCAGTCGACATAAAGATCGGCGGTAAAATAATTTTTTTGACACTAGCCGGTTTTTTTGTCGCTTTCAGCCGAATAAAAATCGCGAGTATGGCCATTATCGCAGCTCCGATGGTCGAAATCCAAATATAATAATCCTGCAAGCTGCCCACTCCTTTCTAAGGCAACAACGCGTTTGTCACCTATTTAAAGATACATGAAAGCGGACAAGGATTCAATTGCTTTCCAACATTCCACTTTTTTCGATTGTGCCCTATCTGTCCGCGGCGAATTCTTAGCGCGGTAATGACTGCCTTTGCCATTGTTCAATCAAGGCGATAAGCTTTTCCACGGCAGTATCGACCTCGCTGTACTCCAGCACTTCCGCCGTCGAAGAATACTGCTTTGCGGCATGCGCATAGCGCGGATCATAATAGAATTCAAGCAGGGCGGCGAACATCTTTCTGTAATCACCTTGTTCCCGCAACAACTCAAACTCTTTATACAGCTGCGGTGTGACATACTTTTTAATTTTTTCGACCGCCTCCCAAATCTCACTTGCATACTGTTCCGGCTGATACGTGTTGTAAATATGCTCCACCCGTTTCCAAAATGGATACACAAGCTCGACTCTCGTCCCCCGTTTTTTCCCTTCGATGATGAATTCAGGCAGGACGATATGGCCAATACGTCTGCTCTCCGCTTCAATGATCAGATAGCTTGAATCATTAAGCTCCTGTAAGCGCGCCATCAGTTCATATTCAAACTGCTTCTGGCTTTTTTGCGCCAGTCCGATATGACCGAAGACGGAACCGCGATGGCCGGCGAGTCCTTCCAGATCAACAACCGGAAATCCTTTCTCCGCCAGCCGTGAAAGGATTTCCGTCTTTCTCGTCCCCGTATGGCCGGCAATCACGACAAAATCCCGCTCCTTTTCCGCCTGCTCGGCAAGCGATTGCTGAACATATTGACGGAAAGTGCGAATCCCACCCTCAAGCTGGTAACATTCAATTCCGAGCAAGGCCAATGTAGCGGCAACCGTCTTACTGCGCATTCCACCGCGCCAGCAGTAGACGACCATTCTTTTATCGGGAGCCTGCTGCTGCAGCTCTTTCGCCTTCGCAAAGAAATCCGGCCATTTTGGCGCATAAATCGCCACCCCGGCTTCAATTGCCGCTTCCCGGCTTTGCTGCTTATAAATCGTCCCGATCTTCGCTCTCTCCTCATTTGTAAACAGGGGAAGGTTCACCGCACCAGGCAGGCGATATTCCGCAAATTCAGCCGGTGAACGGACATCGATATATAAATCGCTCTCATAACTAAGCTGCTTACGGGTAATCGTTTCAATTTGAACATTAGACACACGACATTCTCCCTTTCTCTTCAGAGGGAAACAATGAGGGACTGGGCAAAAGGTAAAATGCAACCTTTTGTCCCAGCCCCTGTCCATCCATCAATTATTTCCCTGGCACTTTAAGCCGCCGGAATGGATTCTCCCTCTGCGTCAAACCGTTGATACATCAGACTTTCATCGTTTTCCGTACAGGTTTTTACTGAATAAAATATACCATATGCCGGCCCTTAAGTCCAGAAAGGGTTTACCTGGTTGTGTTAACAAAAAAGCAGCAAAAAGACATTACACCTCAATCACTACTTCCTTTTTATAATTCCTGTACCATTCTTGTAAATTGGGATAGCTGCTGAATGTTAATAGAAGGATCTCTTCTGAATTATTGCTTCTAACTTTTTTAACGAGCTGCTCCTTATCATCTGCTACGACTACAAATGTATAGCTTGAAGGCGTAGCAATGATTTCTCTCACTTTTCTCTTATCAAATAATTGCAAAATCTTATCAACATCCTCCACTTCGATATTCCAGTCCACCTGATCGTTTTTTATTTCGATTTTCGGGTCAGTAATAGCGGGATCGTTTTGTGGAACTGCCAGTTGGAATCCTTGTCTTAATAATCGATTCATCTCTGACTGACGCTCAATTAATTCACCAAGACCAATCAAAATCATCCCACTTACAATAGCGCTAAGAAACATGATTATAAAAATCCTCCATGGTCCTTCTTCGCCATTACCTAAGCCGGGCCCTGCGACTGTAAATGCTAAAATGATTCCGACAATTATTACTGTGATGCCTATCCAATACAGTAGTTGGGCAATCTTATTTCTATCACTCATGCATGCACTCCTTACTTAAGGTAAGATAACAACACCATACCATATTGGCGCAAATATAACATTATTAGTTATAAGGCCCCTTGCTTTTCAAATGAAAGTCGACTGTTATTTGCGTTAACGACTCCTTGTCCTGCGTATATTCATTCAGTTGGTCCGGCTTGATCCCCTGATGAAACAGTTTGTTTTTCACGCAATAGACGTCCGCCTCTTTTTCTATTGCTTTCTCGTATGTCTGTCTGATTTCCGCTTCAATCTGTTTCGTGATTAGCTGCTCAATCGTGTCCTGCGATAACTCTTCTTCCAAATCTGTCAAGGAGCCGGATGCTTTTACGCTAACAGCCAGCTCGGCTTTATGACCATTCGTTGTTACTTCTACCTCGCCTTTCGTGTCTAACACATTGACCGAGCCTTTAATTTCGCCGCCTTCATAAAAATCAAGTGGAATGTTATCGGCGGCATCCAGGAACCATCGTTTCCCCACTAATTCGGCAAAGGACAACCACTCTTTGGCGATGCCTTTCTGGCTGTCAATCGGGAATGCTCCATCAATGAATAACGTGCTTTTCGGCTCTAGAGTTTCTGCCGATTGCGACCATTGTGTTTTGTTGATTGAAATTGATGGCAGCAGACTAATTTTTCCCGGTTCCTTATATTCGGCGATAAAAGTATGGAGCCGTTTTGGCTCAATATATGAATTCATTTCAAACATTTTTTCCGGGCTGTACAAAATCGTATATAAAGGAGGGAGCTGAAAAAAACCGGTTATCGTCAAAATTTCACGAATCGAGCCCTTTGCGCCAAACACCCATGGCGTGTACCGAAATTCACCGTTTTTTTGTAAGGATTCATGAACCTCCTCCAGACCATGATTCAGGACGGATTCAGAATAAATAATCGTCCCGATATGCGACCAGTTTATCGGAATTTGCGTTGTCCGATACAAATCAAAAATCGCATCATTGATCGTCCGGCCACTCACTTCCCCGATATATAACGGAATTGGTTCGGCAGCTTTATTATTTTCCTGGGTGACGATACTTGAGAAGTCCAGCAATTGCGTATAAATCGTATATTGATTATCGCTGTAATCAATTCCGAGCGCAGTCACATAACTTTCTTCGCCCAGCTCCTTCGCATCCCAGCACCCCGAAAGAATAAGCAATGACAGAAGCACTAGCCCGCCTTTATACGAAAACATCATCTCATTATTCCTTTCTATCAGGATCATTAACATCCAGCGTCTGCGCCCGCTCTTTGACAGCAACCACAGGGAGCTTAAACAGCGCCTTCATGACATCGTTTTTATCGAAAGGCGAAATCGGGCTTAAGTAAGGCAGACCGAAAGATTCCAATCTCGCTAAATAGCCGAGGACGAGAAAAACGCTGCTAAAAAACCCTAGCATCCCAAGCACGGAAGAGAGTAATATCGCCAAAATCCGTAAAATGGACACCGTACCGTATAAAGCCTGATTTCC
Source organism: Halalkalibacter oceani (assembly GCF_023715705.1). Taxonomy (GTDB): domain Bacteria; phylum Bacillota; class Bacilli; order Bacillales; family Bacillaceae_D; genus Halalkalibacter; species Halalkalibacter oceani_A. The sequence goes on along the minus strand of NZ_JAMBOS010000010.1, from coordinate 26,201 downwards.
AAGTGTAAACGTTGATACAGCGGTCATCGCCGAAACGACTAACATCGTCGGTGAGGTTAATCCTGCCCGAATCGCGGCATCGCCAACGATGAGCCCACCGACGACAGCAATCGTCTGTCCAACTGCTTTCGGAAGGCGCACCCCTGCCTCGCGAAAGATTTCAAACAACCCGATGACCAGCAGCATTTCAACCGAGGTGTTAAAAGGAACACCGAGCCGCGAAGATCCGATTGTCGCAACAAGTGAGAAAGGAAGCTGCTCGACATTAAAGGACGTTAACGCCACCCAAAAAGCAGGTAAAAACAGCGAGGTGAACAGGCCCAGAAAACGGATCAGCAGTTCAAATGTTCCGTAATAATAGGGGATATGCTGATCTTCAGGCGTTTTTAAGTTAAAGATCAAATTCGCCGGGGCAATTAAAACATTCGGAACATTATCGAGCATGATCGCACATCTGCCCACCGCCAAGCTCGCGACGACCCCATCAGGACGTGAGGTCGCTTTCAGTAAAGGGAAGAGCGCAAGCGGATTGTCTGAGAGAAGAGCAAGCAACTGATTATCGGTTTCCAAAATGTCGATATCAATTTGCTCTAAGCGCCTCGTTACTTCTTCAATAAGCTCCTGGTTGACCACATCGCTTAAATAAAGCAGCTGAACATTCGTTTTACTTCTTTTGCCGATTTCAAATTGCTTCGCGACAAGAGTTCTCGTTTTGAGCCGCTTGCGGATCAAGGCTACATTTGAACGGATATCCTCGACAAACGCATCCCTTGGGCCTCGCAGCGAGACTTCTGTTGTGGATTCTTCTGGTGTTCTGACTGGAGGGTTGACCGTATCGCTTAAAAAACATACGTCTTCGATGATAAAGGCGGTATAGCCACTGTACACTTTATCCAGCAACGTTTCTTCCGCTTCCTTTTTTCGCTTTTCCCCGCTAAGATTGAGCCGGATCGAGCTGCGAACAGATTCAATACCGTTTACTCCATTATCCGCATAAGCGTGCTGAAACTCCTGCAAATTCTCATTAATCATTTTTTTATCAATCAGACCGTTGCAAAATAAGACAAGCACAACGCTACGCTCTTCACCTTTAACGAGAACATGCTCATCAATCGTAATATCTGCTGACTGCTGAAAAAGCTGTTTTAAAAACGCTTTCACTTCCTGGTCATGTTTCATTCTCATACATCCTTTATCTTGAGAATTTAATGAATAATGCGATACATCCCGTCAGTAAGCAGCCAAACACGGCTCCCATTATGTAATAAAGGTGAAGAAAGGACAGAAGCATTTCATTCGAGATAGGCAGTAAAATAAGAATAATAAACATTAGACAGATACACAGCTGAACGAGAATCCGTTTTTTTTTCTCCTTAATCGAAAGCAGATGCGTAATCAAATAAAGCACGAGGGCAATCCGCATTAAATTACCGGCCGACCATTGATAAATCGCCAGAAAATCGACATGATTGAAATAATCACCGATTCTGAGCAGGCGCCATTGAAAAAATGACGGATATCGAATATTTTTCGCTTCATGCACGCCAAAAATAGCGATGCTGCCAATCAAAGGACCGGCCGTTAATACAGCGAGAAATGTATTCAACAAGGCAAGGTGGAAAAATGTAATCGTTCGCCTTATTTCGTGCTGCATGAAGATGAACAAAAAGATTTCCACGCCAGAGCCGATCACATAAACCGAGCCATGTAGCACATCCTGCCACCTGTTCTCAACAAGGAACGGAGTGATCAACTCATAGTTCTTATCGATCATCGTTCCAATCGAGACGAACACACCTAATATAATGACAAATGGTAGAATGATGCCGGCGCAGATCGCGAGAAGATTCAAATGATGATAAGCAATAAAGAATGATGGCAACAGAAAACCGAGCGCAAGAACGAGTTCCGGCGTATTGAGTAAATACGTTTCCGATGTCCAGTTTACTGTTTCTTCAATACTTGTCCAGCCTGTGACGAACAAGTAAATGAGTAAGAAAAAAGCAATGATCCGACTGCCCACTTTGCCAACAGTCATTGAGATCCACTGCAAACAGGATTTTTCCTGAAACCGCCCGGTCACATACACGAGTAAAATCGAAAACAGCAGCATAAACCCATAGCCGATGAGCACACTGAGCCAGGAATCCCTGCCCGCCGAGCCAATTAATATAGGAGTCAAAATAACATGATTACTAAAGCCTGTACTTAATAAAAAAATACTGAACAATTGCGTAATCGTAATTTTCCTTCTCATCGTTCACTCTATTCCAATCCCGTATTTTGTTTGTAGTGTTAGATTTTTTGGACTTTTTATACAGGAGTGAGGGAAAACGGAAGCGGGGCTGACACAATTTACAAGCGACTGAAACGAGAAATTCCTGCTTTTGGCGCCTAACAAAAAAACCACCTTTCCCTGCTCATCTAGCAGAAAAAAGTGGTTTGATGAAAGAGTAAGCAAGCGGCGCAAACAGCTTGTCCGTCGTTCGTACAGGAGACTGTTTGAAACCGTTGCGAATAAAGCTTATTTCGATTGCTGCTTCTGCATCGCTTTCATCATTTGATTGATTTTCTTTTGGGATGGATTCTGACCCATCTGCATCATCATGACACGGAGCATTTGCTCATTAATCGGCGGATTCTTTTTCAAATAAGACATCATCGTCTTACGTGCGATAAAGAAGCCGAGCGCAATTCCAGCCACGACAGCCAGTGTATAACCAAGAATATGAATCCACATAAGTACCAACGTCCTCCTTCGTGCTATTAAACCGATTGGACACCGCCAATCAACCTAATCCATTATATCGTAATGATAAAGGATTTAAAAGCACTTAAGGAAAATATCGCTAAGGGTCTGCTTAGCCATGAGACTGTGATAATGGAAATTGCTGCTTGATCGGCCGCAGCCAGCCAAAGCGCTGTTCGTTAAGTGAAAGTGCGAAGAAGGTCGGTTCACATTTCCGCAGCACTTCAAAGAACATCGTCTCCGCCTCGGTGCTCTCCTCACCATCCGAAGTCAGATAGAGCGCCCGCCGCTCAATCATTAATTCCGCCTTCGCTCCCCGGCTGAACAAATCAAGAAAGTATCTGTTCTTATGCTGGATATAGCCCCGCTCATAACTAAACGCTTCATTTAATTTTTGTTGCAACAGTAAAGCCGGAATGGGTTTCGTAATGTATTCAATTTGTTTATTCAACAGCTCACGCTTTTCCCCCTTAGCCTGTTCATGTTCTTTAAACAAATGAAACAATTTCGCCTCTTGTCCGTAATACTGACGAGCAACACTTTCTTCAAATATGAATAATTGATAATGTCTCATCATGGACACCCTTTCCTCAACTGGTCTCTATTCAGTATACAAAAAGGTACTAACATTCCTTGTCTAATAAAGAGCGAATTTTCACACTAGTTTTGTCGAAAAAAAGGAGGGGCAAAAGGGTTGATTTCCTTTTGCTCCTCCTTATAAAGCCCGACCGCTTCCCGCAGAACGCGGAACCCCCCGTCACTGCCATCGTTTCACTATTGCTTTCCTTGGCCGGGTGCCAGCCGTGACACCGTTCCACTTGATCAAGCTTTTATTTTTGTAATAAAGCTTTTACCTTAGCGACAACATTCTCGACGGTAAAGCCATATTCTGCAATAATCTTTTCACCCGGAGCCGATGCTCCAAATTGATCAATCGCCAGCACATCGCCGGCTGAACCGACATATTTAGCCCATCCTAAGGAAGAGCCCATCTCAAGCCCAAGGCGTACACTGATGGTTGGAGGAAGTACTTCATCCTTATATTCCTGAGGCTGCGCTTCAAAGCGGTCCCAGCTTGGCATGCTGACAACATTAGCATAAATGCCTTCCTTTTCAAGCACTGATTGTGCCTCAACCGCAAGCGGTACTTCGGAACCAGTCGCCAGCAGCAGTACATCCGCTTTCCCATTCGCTTTCGAAACGACATACGCACCCTTTTTCACACCTTCGTAGGCGCGCTCGGAAGTGCCTTCGATCGTCGTCAGGTTTTGACGTGTTAGGACGAGAGCCGTTGGTGTATCCTTACTTTCGAGCGCGAGCTTCCAAGCGGCAACCGTTTCGTTGCTGTCACCAGGGCGAATGACAGAAAGCCCCGGCATCGCGCGAAGAGACGCCAGCTGTTCAACCGGTTCGTGAGTCGGGCCATCCTCTCCGACGGCAATACTGTCATGCGTGAAGACATAGATGACTGGAAGCTTCATTAACGCCGCGAGTCGGATCGCCGGGCGCAAGTAATCAGAAAAGACAAAAAACGTTGCGCCAAATACTTTCAGTCCGCCGTGAAGCGCCATTCCGTTCACCGCCGCTCCCATTGCAAACTCCCGTACCCCGAACCAGATGTTTCGGCCTTCGTAATGATCACGGCTGAAGTCACCGAGACCTTTCATCATCGTTTTATTTGAAGACGCAAGGTCGGCTGAACCGCCGAAAAGCTGAGGAACTGTTGCTGCAAAAGCATTGAGCGCTTCGCCGGAAGATGAACGGGTCGCTACCTTTGAGCCGGTCTCATAAACCGGGGCATTCGCGTCCCAGCCTTCCGGAAGCTCTCCTTCTAATGCTAGCTCAAATTGAGCCGCAAGCTCCGGATAAGCCTGCTTGTACTTTGCAAACAGCTCGTTCCACTCCTGTTCCTGTTGAGCGCCTTGTTCTTTTACAGCAGCAAAATGCTCGCGCACTTCATCCGGAACATGGAAATCCTCTTCAAATACCCACTTGTAAGCTGATTTTGTCAAGCCTACTTCCTCTTTACCAAGCGGCGCGCCGTGAGAAGCTGATTTACCGGATTTGTTCGGTGAACCGTAGCCAATGACCGTCTTTACTTCAATTAGTGTCGGACGCTCGTCTTGCTTCGCTGCTTCAAGCGCCTGGTTGATTTCCGCCAAATCATTGCCGTCCTCTACACGAATCACTTGCCAGCCATAAGCCTTGTAGCGCTCTTCCACGTTTTCAGAGAAGGATACGTGCAGGTCTCCATCAAGAGAAATATCGTTTGAATCATACAGAACAATTAAGCGACCCAGCTTTAAATGACCGGCAAGCGAAGCGGCTTCAGCCGAAACGCCTTCCATCAAATCACCGTCTCCGCAAATTGAATATGTATAATGATCAACGATTTGAAAATCATCCTTATTGTATGTACTTGCCAAATGACGTTCGGCCATCGCCATTCCAACCGCCATCGCGATCCCTTGTCCAAGCGGACCTGTCGTTGCTTCAACCCCTGGCGTGTGACCATATTCCGGATGTCCAGGAGTTTTGCTTCCCCACTGACGGAATTGCTTTAAATCCTCAAGCGAAAGATCATAGCCCGCAAGATGAAGCAGACTGTACAACAGCATGGAGCCGTGTCCCGCTGATAAAACAAACCGGTCACGGTTGGCCCAATTCGGGTTCGCCGGATTATGGTTCATCCATTTTGTCCATAAACTATAGGCCATCGGCGCCGCTCCCATCGGCATTCCGGGATGTCCTGAATTCGCCTTTTCAATACTATCAATCGACAGTGTTCGAATCGTATTAATCGCTAACGCATCAACTTTATTTCCCATCCTTAACAACCATCCTTTCCAATAGGTGAAAACGAGCATTTCGCTTTATATCATATACTTTATCCCATGTTTTCACAAGTGTTCTCTGAAGATTCACTGTATGTTAGAATGCTCAGTTTCGCCCCTGAAAAACCGCGCAGCACCATTTTTTTCTGTAAAAAAAGCAGCTACTCCAAATACCGGAATAACTGCAAGAGAAAAGCCACTGTCCATTCATTAATGTTGGCGTTTCGTTTGATTTTCTTTGCTCAATTTAAGGGCGTCAGGCGTGACGTCATTTCCATTATCATCGACAACCGTGACATTGTGCAGCTGTTGTTTGAACGACTGCCTGAACGTTTTAATATATTCACTCCGAAGCGTTTGCTGTTCCTTCGCTTCGGATTTCGTTAACCCGGATGTTTTCGCCCGCTTGGCCAATTCATTAATTCTCGCTATTTTTTCTTTTGATAGCATCGCTAAAGCCACCTCCATGTTCTTATAACTTTACAGGAAGACAGTGATTCTTTCAACAGAAGGCACCTCGCTTATTCCTGCCGCTCCCGGACATAATCCTGATAGCGTCTGTGAACGGTCGCTTTAGAGATGTCGTAGCCCAGTCCCCTGAGCGTCGCAGCGATGTCATGAAAGGTCAGCTCCAGCTTTCTGAGCCGGATGATCTCTTCAATCGGCGCTTCCTTCTTATGACGCCCGCCTTCGCCTGTCCGTTTTAAATTATGTTCAGGCTGATAGCCATTCCTGACAGCGGCTTTCATCCCTCTTTTGATTTTGCTGTTTTGCAGCTTGCGCTGATATTCCTCCACGATCGCCACGATTTCCAATACCATCTCGTCCGCCTCCGACAGAGACAGCTCACCTTGATCCCGTATCGAAAGCACGGTCACCTTCAGCTTGCGGAGCTGATGAAGCAGGGCAATTTTCGCATTCCCTCTCCCAAGACGGGTATCATCCTGAATCAGAAGCGTATCTGCTTTCCCTTCCTGCAAAAGGTCAAGGACGGCAAGCATTCCTTCACGGTCCACTTCATAGCCGCTCGCCGTTTCCGTTATATGTTCAATCACGTTAAGCTGCCTCTTTTCAGCTAATTGCACCAGCTCCGCCAGCTGACGGCGTAACGAAGATTCCTGTTCGGCTTTTTCCGTGCTGACCCGGCAATAAATTACTGCTGCTCCCATTCGTTCCCGTCACTCTCCGGCTCAATCTCTTCATTAGAATAAACAAACAGCCGGTTGCCCTTCTTCATATCTTTAGCGGATGACACGGGAAGCACTGTCCCGGCAACCAGCTCCTCTTCCAGCTGTTCGCTTTCATAGCTCACCTGCTGTTCCCCCCGATCGCTTGTTATAAGAGCTGTATACATAAATACCAATGCGACAATCGCCAGTATGACAATAAATAATTCCTGTCCAGTAAGTCGTTTAATCATCCCGCTTCACCTCAAATAAGAATATTTGTTCGCTTTTATGATAATAAGAACAAGCGTTTGTGTCAATAGTTTTTTTAGAACTAACGTTTGCATTACATATGTTCGCATGGTACAATTTAGCTAAACAGGAAAGCGAATTGGGGTGACATGATGTCAAAGCTATCAAAAAGACAGCTGGAGATACTGGATTACATTAAGGATGAGGTTAAGAAAAAGGGATATCCGCCTTCCGTCAGGGAAATTGGAGAAGCCGTGGGTCTCGCCTCGAGCTCTACGGTTCACGGTCACTTATCCCGCCTTGAAAAGAAAGGATACATCCGCCGCGACCCGACGAAACCGAGAGCGATCGAGATTCTTCATTTGGATCATCAAGTTCAGACTACCAAGGAACAAAAGACGACCTATGTTCCGATTATCGGGAAGGTCACTGCCGGGAACCCGATTACCGCCGTTGAAAATATTGAAGATTATTTGCCCCTGCCTGATCATCTCATTTCGCATGAGAACACATACGTTCTTGTGATTCAGGGAGACAGTATGATTGAAGCCGGAATTTTCGATGGGGATATGGTGATTGTGAGACAGCAGCAATCGGCTGACAACGGGGATATTATCGTGGCGATGACCGAAGAAAATGAGGCCACCGTTAAGCGCTTTTTCCGCGAGAAGGACTATATTCGCCTGCAGCCGGAAAATTCGACGATGGCACCGATTTTATTAAAGGAATGTACGGTTCTTGGTAAAGTAATTGGGGTTTTTCGGACGATTCATTAAGCAAAACATACCTGCTGACAAGCGCTTTGTTCTCATTAGAACGAGCGTTTTTTATTCTCCGTTTTAAAAAAAGCTGGATATCCTTCCTCCCTTGATTTTGCTGAATGGGTGAGCCATTTGAGAAACTCGACTTCCTGCTCGGTAAGCTTCCGCCCCAGCTGATCCTCCATCATTTTTTCCAGTTCTTCAACCTTTTTTCTAAGCTTCAACTTCCTGCCTCCTTCCTTGCAGAACCATTCATTTTCCGCCCTCTGTGCAACGTTTGTCCCTTTTTTAAAGCAAATGAGGATATGACCAAGGTTGCCCTTTGACATATCCTTTAACCAGTATGTAAAGAGGTAAAGCCATTGTGTTTTTTATGAAGAAGTCTTTCTTTAAACATGACATATTTATCATCTTTTCTTACGTTCGCCAGATTACGGTCCATTGCTGCAGATGCATCACATTGGCCCAAGGCCGAAACTTTAGTGATGGTCCTTTCCTCCCTTCCGATTCCTCCCCCCCTCGTTGATTACTGATAATTACCCATTCCTTTCTTCCTTCAAACATGATTTATTTCTTATTTTCTTTTTGACCTTAGGGCCGTTTTGTATAGGATGGCAGCCAGCTTCGAACAATAGTAAGGCAAATTCCTTTTTTAACATTTAGGAGGGTAAAGGATGAATGAAGAACACGAGCTTTACTCGGAAATTTACCGAACAAAAGAGAAACTGCTCGAATTAAATTCTGATTACTGGCATTTATACTCTGGTTATTCCACCTGGTACTTCTGGGTTAATTTATTAACCATTTTATTACCACTTGTTTTTTTGTATAAAAAGCTTGATCGGACCAGATTTTTCGAAATATCCTTTTATGGCTATACGGCTCACGTCCTCTGGTCAAATATTGATCAAATGCTTTCCATGTATAACCTGATTGACCATCCTCATCGTTTAACGTATGTACTTCCGTCCGGCATCACGATTACCGCTGTACTCTTTCCGGTTACATTTATGCTGCTGTATCAATATTGCAGCAATCGCCAGAAAAGCTTTTTTCTTTGTGCGCTTTTCGGTTCCATCCTCTTTTCTTTCGGGTTCGGCGCGCTTTCAAGAATGGCCGGCTTACTTACGCTACACAAAGGGATGAATCTGTTTTATTTATTTTTGATTGACATATTAGTCGCTTACGCCGCTTATGCGTTTACCGCCCTATTCAAATACTTAAAAAAAAGAGAGCCGGTTATATAGCAAACAGAAGTCAACGTTAGGCAGTCGACTTCTGTTTTTTTACTATTTAACCCCAAAGCTTCTCCACTTTTAAAGGAACGTAGACTTCATCGCTTTTAATCGCTTTATGAATAATCGGATTTTTAAATTGGCTTTTTAATTCCTTTTCCAGCTGCTTACGCCTTTCTGCCGCTTGCTTACTCATGTTCATTTCCAGATTACTTTTTTCCACTTTTATCTCTCCTTTTCATGATGGTTACCTGTTTTATTCCCGATTTGTCCGCTGTAAAACAAAGAAAAATTAAATTATGCGTTGTCATTTTTCAGAAATATGATACTATTATTACAATACTTATAAAACATAGCTGTTTTGTATGTTTTATAAGTAAACGCACAAATGGGGGAAAGAGAACAGATGAGAAAGCCATTATTTATTATTTTATGCGCAATCGGAATCAGCTTCGGCTTGATCGCCTGCGGACAGAGCGAGCAGACGAATACAGAGGATCCGGCTGAGCAAGACCAACAAACAGATGAAACAACTGATGAAGGAGCGGCAAGCCTCGATTATCCGACAAGGGATATCGTGATTTTAGTCGGGCATGGAGCAGGCGGTGGAATGGATACATTTTCGCGCCAGGTAGCAGCCGGCCTCGAAGACAGACTCGGGGTTAATGTTAACGTAATCAATCATGAGGGAGCAGGCGGTGTTATCGCGAAGGAAATCGGGGCGAACGAACCGGCTGACGGTTATACGATTGTCGCGACCGGTGCTCTCCCGATTCAAGTGGCAATGGGAACAAATACGGATAATCAACTAAATGTCTTTACACCGATAGCCCGCCTGCAAAGTGATACATTTGCGTTACAGATCAAACCAGACACTTTTGAAAACATCGACGATTTGTTTGAGGAAACGAAAACAAGAACAATAAAGATCGGTGGTACGGGTATCGGCACGACCGATCATATCGTTTTTACGATGCTTCACGCTGAAACCGAGCTGGCGATTGAATTCATCCCGTTTGAAGGCGCCGGTCAAATGCATGCGGCACTTCTCGGTGGCCATATTGATGCGATGCTGGAAGAAGTCGGTCCTGTCGCCTCTTCTATCGAGGCGGGAGAAATGGAGCCTGTCCTCTTCTTCGCTGATGAGCGGATTGAGGATTTCCCGGATGTACCGACAAGCGTGGAAATGGGCTATGACATCACGACTGGCGTCGAACGCGGCTTAATGATCCGCAACGAGGTGCCGACCGAAATTATTGAGCTGCTGGAAGAAACGGTCAAAGATATTTATGATTCTCCTGAATATAAAGAGTTTGAGCAAAATTCCTATTTGCATCTTCGGGAAGGCTGGCTCGGTTCAGAGGACTATCATGAAAAATTAACAAACGACATCGAATTGTTTACCGAGATTTTATCGTCGATAGACACTGAATCATAATCGAAGCAGCGCTGCGAAAAGGAGCCGGCTCAAAGGACTTTTATCCTTTGAGCAAGCTCCTTTTGACATTTACCTTATAACCGCAGGGGCTTTTAAATCAACCTCGACGTCAATGTGATAGGTCAGCCCAGTACAGCCCCAGTAAAAACGTGCTAATTAAAAAAAGCAAGATAACGCAACGCCGTTAAAAATATCAATCCGGCTAATCTTTTCCTTTACTTGCGCCAGCTGTTGCTCATCGACGAGCTCACAAGCTTTTTATATAAAGCAAATGCGCTTCCGCATCCCCTGCCTGCATGTTGCATGAAATGACATCAAAAGTGTCCGCGAACGTTGCGATGACTTCATTTTAATATTCTTAATTGTTCCCTGTTTGTCCATACGAACCTTCCTTGATTAATAGTGGCAATTTCATTAACATTTCCTAATCAGCGGAATATATTTGCAGGAAATAATTACCGCTATCGCTCCAATGATAAAGATCAAATTATTTAGGATAAAATCAATCACCGCATTTGTCACTCCTTATGTACGCACTTTTTCAAACGACCCGACTTTTTCTTTTTATCCCCACAAGCAAAAAACCCCCGGCACCAGCAGTGCCAAGGGGTTTCCATCTTAGTAGTTTTGCAGGTATTGGTCGCGTTCCCAAGGGTGAACTTGGGTGCGGAACATATCCCATTCGATTTCTTTTGCTTCTACAAAGTGCTCAACTGCGTGTTCGCCGAGAGCTTCAACAAGCACATCGTCGCTGATCAGCTTGTCAACCGCTTCTTTCAATGTAGCTGGAAGATCGTTAATTCCTTCTTCGATCCGCTCTTCCTTGCTCATCACGTAGATGTTGCGGTCTGTTGCCGGTGGCGGCGTTAATTTCTTCTTAATGCCGTCAAGGCCTGCCGCGAGCATCGCTGCCATCGCAAGATAAGGGTTTGCTGCAGGGTCCGGGCTGCGAACTTCAATACGCGTACTTACGCCGCGAGACGATGGAATCCGGACAAGCGGACTGCGGTTGCGCATCGACCATGCGACATAGACAGGTGCTTCATAGCCAGGAACGAGACGCTTGTACGAGTTGACGATCGGGTTCGTAAGTGCGGTAAAAGCTTCCGCATGCTTAAGAATTCCGCCGAGAAAGTGCATCGCCGTTTCGCTGAGCTGACTGTCTGTTGATTCGTCATAGAACACATTGCCGTCTTTGTCGAATAGTGACATGTTACAATGCATTCCTGAACCGTTTACGCCGAATAACGGCTTTGGCATGAATGTCGCGTGAAGGCCGTGCTTGCGAGCAATCGTCTTAACAACGAGCTTAAACGTTTGAATGTTGTCGCAGGCTGTCACCGCATCTGCATATTTAAAGTCAATTTCGTGCTGACCAGGGGCTACTTCGTGGTGAGAAGCCTCGATATCAAAGCCCATGTCTTCAAGCTCAAGCACGATATCACGACGGCAGTTTTCACCTAAGTCAGTTGGCGCAAGGTCAAAGTAACCACCTTTGTCATTCAGTTCAAGCGTCGGCTCTCCCTTTTCATCATTTTTGAAAAGGAAAAACTCCGGCTCAGGTCCGATGTTGAAAGCGGTGAAGCCCTGCTGCTTCGCTTCGCTCAACACTCGCTTAAGGATGCCGCGCGGATCTCCTTCAAATGGAGTCGGCTCTTCGCCAGGCTTTCCAGGCTGATAAATGTCACAAATAAGGCGGGCTACCTTGCCTTTTTCCGGTGTCCAAGGGAAAATGACCCATGTGTCTAAATCCGGATATAGATACATATCAGATTCCTCGATACGAACAAACCCTTCAATCGAAGAACCGTCAAACATCATTTTGTTGTCAAGCGCCTTTGGCAATTGATCAACCGGTATCTCTACATTTTTAATAATTCCTAATAAGTCGGTAAATTGAAGACGAATAAAACGAACGTTTTCTTCATTTGCAATGCGCATAATGTCGTCTTGCGTATACTTTGCCATCCTATGTAATCCCCTTTCAAAATCATTTATTTAGAAAAACAAATTCTCCACTAAAGAGACGTTGTTTTTTCTTAATCGTTTTAAATAATGAGTATCCTTTATTTCATCTATAAAGCAATGTAATCCAGAGCATGACTTGTCATCAAAAAAGTCTTGTACGTTCTTTTCCGATTCGAGTCATTCAAGCTCTCTTTTCCTTTACCCACTTCTTTCCTTCATCTACCTCTTTTTTTCTATTTCATTTATTTAATTCTTATTAATGAAAGAAACGTGATAACTGACCTTGGATGATGGAAGCGCGTCCCATTCGGCCGGCCATGACAAGCTCATTCTTCAAGTGCTTTCTCAGCTCACGGTCGCTCATGTTTTTATCTGTTTTCTTTTCTGATTCGGCATGATTTTGCGCCTGCTGCTTCAGCTGAATGACCTGTTTCACCCCGGAAATGTTGACGCCCTGTTCAATTAAGGCTTTAATTTCTAACAGTCTATCAACATCGTAAAAGGAAAACAAACGCTGGTTTCCTTTTGTTCTTGCCGGTGCGACAAGACCGTGTTGTTCATAATAACGAATTTGTCTGGCAGTTAATTCTGTTAACTGCATGACAATTCCAATCGGAAACAAAGGCATATTTCGACGAACTTTATCGTTCATGTCAGCAACCTCCTTCGCTCTCTATTTTATTCTACTAGATGTCACATACCGTGTCAACATATGTCAGGTTAGTTGACATCGAATTACCATTCTTTACAAAACACGATGAACAACTAGTCAATATCCTGTTCGATAATTGAATCAATCGCCTGCAGAACGGCAATTTTCACATGCTCATATGTTAGCCCACCCTGCACATAAGCGACATACGGAGGACGGATCGGTCCATCCGCTGTCAGCTCAATGCTTGCTCCTTGAATAAAGGTCCCCGCTGCCATAATGACTTTGTCCTGATAGCCCGGCATCGCGCTTGGCTGCGGCGAAACATGGGCGTTTACAGGGGAAGCCGCCTGGATTGCCTGACAGAATGTAATCATTTTTTCCGCCGTTGGAAAGGTGACGGATTGGATTAAATCGGTGCGTCTCGTCTCCCAGCTCGGCGTCGTTTCCATCCCAAGCGCTTCTAGGGCGGCGGCGGTGAAAACAGCGCCTTTTACTGCTTGTGAGACAACATGGGGGGCAAGGAAAAAACCCTGGTACATTTCAAGCAGACTGTACAGGCTCGCCCCGCCTTCCGCGCCGATCCCTGGAGCAGCGAGGCGATAGGAAGCAAGCTCGATCAGCTCCCGTCTGCCGACGAGATAGCCTCCGGTTTTCACGATGCCCCCGCCTGGATTTTTAATAAGCGAACCGGCGATAATGTCAGCGCCAACATCACACGGCTCCTTCGTTTCGACAAATTCACCATAGCAATTATCGACAAAGATAATCGCGTCCTCCTTCAAGCTGCGAATAAAGCTGATCATCTGTCCGATTTGCTCGATCGTAAAGGACGGGCGGTTGCCGTAGCCTTTTGAGCGCTGGATGCCAATGACCTTCGTTTTGCTGTTTAACGCTTCTTTAATTCGCTGTTCATCGATCCAGCCCGATTCCAATAATGGAATCGCATTATAATCAACCTGAAAATCCTTGAGCGATCCTTTTCCGTTTCCACGAATGCCGACGATTTCCTCCAAGGTGTCATACGGCTTTCCCGTAATATACAAAAGCTCGTCCCCCGGCCGCAAAATCCCGAATAAAGCCGTGGCAATCGCATGGGTCCCGGATATAATCTGCGGGCGGACAAGCGCCGCCTCGCCTCCAAACACGTCTGCATAAATCGCTTCAAGTGTGTCACGCCCGCTGTCATCATACCCGTAACCGGTTGAAGGGGTAAAATGAAAGTCAGCTACTTGATGCTTGCGAAAAGAACGCATCACCTTTGCCTGGTTTTCACAGGCGACCGCTTCTATCTCCTGATGGTGGGCGTGAATGTTTTTTTCAATCGTTTCTGTCAGCTCTTTCAGCTGCCTTTGATGGTGCAATTGACTGTACATATTCTGTTATTCCTCATCTTTCATCCGATTCCGTAATTCTTGTCCTAATGCGGTATGCTGACTGACATAGCCGCTTACCTCGTATTGCTCCTCCGCTTCATCCCACCGCTGGACACTGCGCAACGTTTCCTGTTTGCAGCGCGCAAGTAAACGTCCCTCGTCAGGAGAAAGCATGACACGATAAGGCATAAGCTGTTCAATCAGCTTTTCTTCAATGACATTCTTTAATTCATTTACATCTTCCTGCTCAAATGCGCTGACCTCAACCGAGTCCTCTGTCCGTGTTGGAAAAAAATCCTCGACTTGCTCGTCAGCTTTATTATACACCAACAGCTGCGGGATCTGATCGGCCCCCAGCTCTTCGACTAACGTCCTCACCGTCCGCTCGTGCTGGTGATAATCCGGATTGGAGCTGTCGACAACATGCAGTAGCAAATGAGCGTGCTGCAGCTCCTCCAATGTCGAGCGAAAAGCGGCGACAAGCGTCGTGGGCAAATCCTGGATAAAACCGACCGTATCCGATAAGAGCACCTGCAGACCACTTGGCAAAATGAACTGCCTTGTCGTTGGATCAAGTGTCGCGAAAAGCTGATTTTCCTCAAGCGTATCCGCCGCTGTTAGCCGGTTTAACAAGGTCGACTTACCGGCATTCGTATAGCCGACAATCGCAATTTGCAAGACCTCATTCTGCTTTCGCCGTTCACGGTAGCGCTGACGATGCCCAACGACGGCTTCCAGCTGATGCTTGATCTCATCCATCCGGCGGCGAATATGTCTACGGTCTGATTCCAATTGGGTTTCCCCTGGTCCTTTCGAGCCGATTCCCCCGCCTTGCCGGGAAAGGGCCAGCCCTTGTCCAGCCAAACGCGGCAATAAATACGAGAGCTGTGCCAGCTCCACCTGCAGCTTCCCTTCTCTGGACTGGGCTCGCGCCGCGAAAATATCCAAAATCAACTGTGTCCGATCAATAATTGTCACCTTTGTCCGGACATGCATATTGCGAACCTGACTTGGTGACAGCTCATCGTTAAAGACAATTGTATCGGCCTGCTTTTCTTCAATTAAGGCGATGATTTCATCGACCTTTCCCCGACCAATGTACGTGGAGGGTTCGACCTTCTGCCGTTTTTGCGTCACCACTGCAACAACGGTTCCCTTTGCTGTTTTCACGAGGCTTGCTAATTCATCCATTGAACGTGCAAAGCTGTCATCATCCTCGCTAAATTGACAACCGACTAAAATAACCTTTTCCGTTTCCCTTTGCCGGACTTCCTGCACACTACTCCACATCCTTCAGCTAGTCTTCCATTTAGTATGAACAATCATTGTTCATCTTACCATGAAACGGCAGCAGAAAGGAGGGGCAGTGAAGACTCATAAACGAATCTGACATTTTTCCTTAATCGCTTCGATCATTTGGATCGCTCTTTGGTCAATCGTATGGTGCCGATGAATGAATTCATAGCCAGCCTGGCTAATCCGCTGTCGTTCAGCCTCGTTTTTTAAATAGTACTGTGTTTGTTCATAAAATGTGTCGACGGTACAGGCAACATAATGAACTTGATCGGCAAAGCCCAGCTCCGCGATTTCCAAGTTCGTTTCCGCCAGCAGCAAGGTTTTGCAGGCAAGTGCTTCAAAAAACTTCAGTACGGCAATCCCGCCGGCATTAATGCGGCTTCCGCACGTATAAAAGATTTTTGCCCGGTTTAACTCGCGCGCATAGCGCTCGTTAACCAACACCTCCTCGTTTTTCGCTGAGGCGATGACCCGATGTCCAGGGTGGGGCTGATAGACAAAGCCTGGTTCTGTCCGCATTCTCTCCAATACAGCGTCCCGAAACGCGTACCTTCCTTTAACTGGCATCGCTTTCGGGCTTTTGTCAGCAGGCAGGCGACTTTTGTCTTCAATATAAACGAGACCCATTAATAACGTATCAATGTCTTTCTTTTCCTTCCAGTCCTTCATTACAGCTGGATTGATCGCCCATGGCCACCAGCAAAGCCGCTCACTATATTGAGGAAACAACTGTAAAAACGGGTGCTTCGTCGCAGAAAAGATCATATCGACTTTATTTTCATCGAAATATTTCCTGCGTTCCTCTGGCTTCCAGTCAACGTCAATCACATAGCAACCTTTAGGGATATCGACTTGTCCCAGACCCGTGATCTTTGGCGCCAGACCGTACCTCCAAGCGATGTCGTAGTGAAAAATAAAATCCGGCCGATGATCCAAACCGGCTAAAATCTCCCGGATATCTCCCGATTCATGCCAATATTCAACATCGGCGTATTTCTCGAGAGCGCGGATCATATCCATTTTCGGCTGGTGCTTTATATAAACCCAAATCTTGTTGATTAAGACGAGTATTTTCACCTTTCGTGCCTCGCTCATTTCTTCTCACCCCTTTTAGCTTCCATATTCTATTACTATGTCACATGCGGCTTACCGCTGTAGACATTCAGGAAAGAATTTAAAAAGAGGCTGGAAGTCATCCTTATATACTGGAGAAAAGGCATCGCGCTTTTGTCATGCTATAAAATAGCAGGACCACCGGTTTTCCGGTACCCCTGCTTTCCCCGCTCATGTCAGCTTGACATGAGACGCTTGAAATTGAAAATCCTCACGCTTTATTTGCGTCAGCGAATCCCGGTCATAGCGCTGCTCTTTTAATAAGCGCACCGCCTGCAGACGGATCGCCTCCTCAATGATATTGCGAATATAACGGCCGTTACTGAACGTTCGCTCCTGTTCCTGACTAATTTTACGCAAATGCTCCTTAACGTGATAGGCTCCGTCCTTTGACAGCTCATACTCCCGCTCCTCCAGCATGCGGTGAACCATTTCCATCAGCTGGTCGGTCGTATAATTTGGAAAGTCAATCGCGATCGGAAAACGAGAAGGCAGTCCGGGATTTAAAGAAAGAAAATAGTCCATTTCGCGTGAATAACCGGCGAGAATCAGCACGAAGTCATGCTGGTGATCCTCCATCGCTTTCACTAATGTATCAATTGCTTCCTTGCCAAAGTCCTTTTCGCCCCCTCTGGCCAGAGAATATGCTTCATCAATAAACAGGACACCGCCATTGGCTTTTTTCAGAACATCACGTGTTTTTTGGGCCGTGTGACCGATGTATTCCCCGACGAGATCTGCCCGCTCAACTTCAATAAAGTGACCTTTCGTCAGCACTTCCATTTCAAAGAGGAAAGAGGCGATGATCCGGGCGACTGTCGTCTTACCCGTGCCTGGGTTTCCTTTAAAAATCATGTGCAGCACTTGCTTGTTTGCCTTTAACCCCTTTTCTTTGCGGCATTGATTAATATAGAGCCAGGCGTATATTTCTTTTATCAGCCGCTTTACTTGCTCAAGTCCGACATATTGCCCTAGCTCCTGTTCAAATTTCAGCAATATTTCATGCTGTTCTCTTTCCTCTTTTGTTTGAAAAAACGGCTCAATTTGCTCGTTCGCGTCGACCGTTCTATGATTGAGCACAACATTGATGCGCCCACGTTTTCTAGTCTGTGCTGGGTTATTCATGCTGTCACCCCTTCGCTCCATCTACAGCGTAAGACAAATAGCTTCTTTTACACTATACGCAAAAATGGGCGAACATGTGAGTAATGATTAAGAAAAACCGCCGGCGTTTTATCTTTTATAGTTTCTTATATTAAGAAAAGACACGAGCTTTTTAGAAGCTGCGTGCGGAGCCGATACCTTCGCTTTCCAAAAAGAGGTACTGATAGTACACTTAAAGGGGAAGGAGGGAGGAGCATGACGACAGAACTCGCCCACTATATGGAGGAGTATTTGCAGCACCTTGCACTTCGAGGAAGGAAACCGTCTACGCTGAAGCGCTACCGTTATGATCTGCTCGATTTTTGCAATTGGGTCCGGACAACGAGGGCGGACAAGCTGCCGCTCGACCAAAAGGAAGTCAGTGCCGCCGAGCTCGAACTGTTTTTCGCTGAGCTACTGGAAGAGCGCCGCTACCACACCCGGACGATCCGCCGAATTCACAGCGTCTTGCGCCAGGTAGCCCGTTACGAGGCAAGCCTCGGGCGTTCGCATTTACGACCTGTCCTCGAACTGGAACCGCCGAATCTGACGGAATTGCCTTTGAATGAGGAAGAGTGGCTGTCCGCGAAAGAAAAAAAGCGGCTTTTACACACCCTCTCCTCTGAGCATGGTCTGTCCGCGCAGCAGCTGGAGACCTTTCCTTTTTACCGCGAACGCAATCAGCT
Organism: Halalkalibacter oceani; assembly: GCF_023715705.1. GTDB lineage: Bacteria > Bacillota > Bacilli > Bacillales > Bacillaceae_D > Halalkalibacter > Halalkalibacter oceani_A. Next base: position 7,532 of record NZ_JAMBOS010000010.1, on the reverse strand, counting down.
GATCGTCGTGCTGATGCTGAAATATGGCCTGTCCTTGCGTGAGGTTCATCACCTTTCGATCCGCGATGTCAAATTTGAAACGAATGACATCCTCGTTCGTTACGAGGAGCCGTTACGCCGGATAACGCTCGATGACGGAGATAAGCAGCTCGCCTATCGCTATTTCCAGACAATCCCGGAACCGGTGCGGCCGTGCTACCATAGCGCTGACCCTTTCTTTGTCGCCTTTGATTTCAAACGAAAGACCTTTCACTGGTCCTATGATGACGACCAGCCAAAGCGAATGACGATAATCGCGATCCAGAAAATGCTGCGGATTGAAGTGAAGCGGGCCGGGCTGCGCAAAGGAATCAGTGCGCAAACATTGCGAAACACCTTTATCTTGGAGCAGTTTAGGCAAGGGGTAACAGGGGATGAGCTGATCAGCCGGATCGGCTATACGTCGCCTCTTTCATTAAAGCGTTACTTGCAAACAGTGGAAGAAATGCCGCAGAAACAAAAAGAAGCTGCCTCAGAAGGTTGAGCATTACCTTTTGAGACAGCTGTTAACCGGTGTCACGAGATCCCTTACAAAAACAGGGAGCGACTCTCGCTGCACGAGCGGGAAGAAACGTGCTCCCGACAGATGTTCAAAGGAGGTATGCGCCTTTTTGGCATACTCCTTTTATGTTAAAGAGTTGAGTCTGCTTCAGACTTCAACTGGACATTGCGTTGAGGAGCAAACGTCGAAATCGCATGCTTATAAACAAGCTGTTGCTTTCCTTCCGTTTCCAAAATGACCGTAAAGTTGTCAAATCCCTTGACCTGCCCGCGCAGCTGGAAGCCATTTAATAAAAACACGGTTACGGCAATATTATCTTTTCGCAATTGATTTAAAAACTGGTCTTGAATATTAATAGGTTGTTGTTTCATCGGATTGTCCTCCTCTAATTGGCTCTCTCTTTACTTCGCTGTCGAAGAATTATTTCCTTCAACAAATGTGCAAATTTCGTGAAAAACTTGATCTGTTAAACCAGCCGTCATATCAAACCAGCTCGCTTCTGATTTGTTGCGAAACCATGTCAGCTGCCGCTTGGCATAGCGCCGTGAATTCTGCTTCAGCATCTCAATCGCTTCATCAAGCGGGCAATCTCCGTCGAAGTAAGCAAAAAGCTCCTTATAGCCAATTGCCTGCACGGCCTGTCCCGTTCTCAAACCGGTATCGTAAAGCCACCTTGCTTCCTCGATCAGCCCTGCGGTAATCATTTGGTCAACCCGTTGATTGATCCGCTTGTAAAGCAGCTCTCTCTCCATCGTCAGCCCGATATAGGTGAGCTCATAAGGCGAATCGTGACGGCCTTCATCCTGCTGCTGGGCTGAAAACGGCCTACCAGTCACCTTCGTCACCTCAAGCGCGCGAATCACCCGTCTGACATTGTTCGGATGAATAAGCTCCGCTGCCCGGGCATCGGCCTCTCGCAATCGCCCGTGCAACGCTTCTTTACCATGGGCCTCAGCAAAAGCCTCCAGCTGCTGACGGTAAGCTTCGTCGACCGGCAGCGCCTCAAGCTGATAGCCTTTTGTGACGGCATTAACGTAGAGACCGGTGCCACCGACGAGAAACGGCAGGCGGCCCGCGGCATGGATCTGCTCAATCAGCGGCTCGCAGCGTTCCTTAAACTCGGCGACGGAAAACGGCTCCGACGGGTCCTTGATATCAATCAAGTGATGTGGTACCCCTTCCTGCTCGGCTTTCGACACCTTTGCCGTGCCAATGTCGAGCCCTTTGTACACCTGCATCGAGTCACCGCTGATTACTTCGCCATTATATTTGTGACATAGCTGGATGCTGAGTGCTGTTTTCCCAACGGCAGTCGGACCTACTATGACAACTAGCTTCTTTTTCATCATCTTCTCCCTGTTTGTCAAAATTCAAACCTGCTTCGTGTCACTTTTTCTTTTTTCAATATAGCCGTAATGAAAAGCGGCGTGCTGCCTTTTGCACACATGAAAGGAAAAACGGGCGAAACGGCTGCTCTGCCAATGGTCCTTCAGCACAACGCGAAAGCGGCTCACCCGAAGGGCTTCCTCGATCACAGCCTCCGTCAGCTCCTCATGACAGGCAAAGAGCTTTAACGCGCTGATTCCGCTCGATGCCGGCAAATGCGTTTCAAACATCGGGTCGAAATAGACGACGTCGATCGACTGAGCGGGGAGGGTTCGTAAATAGTCGAAATGATCAGCGGCCACAACGTCGACCGCTCTCATTGCCGCCAGCATCTCGCTGCTCCCTTCCTGCCACTCTCTCAGCCCTTCAGCGACAATCAAGGCGAGAACGGGATTCGCTTCAAGCCCTGTCACCCTGCCTTCCCGTCCAACGGCGACCTTGGCGACAAGGCTGTCAGCGGCCAGTCCAAGCGTACAATCAAGCATGCTCATCCCCGGCTGCAATCCGGCCGCTTCGACGAGCGGATCATGTCCGGAGCGGAGCAGCTGCTTAACGCGAAACATCGCCGAATTAGGATGATAATAAAACGGTTCTCCGCCTTCCTGCGGATAAAGGGTCAGCCTTTGCTTTCCGACGACGAGCACATCTGTCCGGTAGCGCCTCGTCAAGTCCTCGACCGAGCTTTTTCCACGGCCGATAAATGGACTGTCCAGCCTGCGGCTGATTTGTTCGGCTTTTTCGCTGACCTGCTTTGCATTTCTTTCCACGGTAGTGACAATCATCGCCTGACTCCATTCCTTTCCTTACATCACTCGCTTAAACATTTTCTCCAGGGCATAGGTTGAGAAATGAACGATGATCGGCCGTCCGTGCGGGCAGGTAAACGGATCCTGACACGCTCTGAGCGCTTCCAGCAAGGCAAACATTTCATCCTGGCGTAAATGCCGGTTCGCTTTGATCGCCGCTTTGCAGGACATCATAATCGCCGCTTCCTCGCGCAGCTTGGCGATGTCGACCTTGCGATGCGTCAGCATATAATCGATAATTTCCCGGATCGTCTCTTCCTCTGCTCCTTTTGGCAGCCACGTTGGATATGACCTGATAATAAACGCCTGAGTGCCGAATACTTCAAGAAAAACCCCAACCTCGGCCAGCGCTTCTTTCTGCTCCGTCAAAATTTCTTTTTCCTGAGCGGTGCATTCGAGCGTAATCGGTAGGAGCAATTCCTGAACCTGCGGCGTAATGTCGCCGACCTTATCACGATAATATTCATATTTGATCCGTTCCTGGGCGGCGTGCTGATCGATCAAATACATCCCTGTCTCATTTTGGGCGATGATATAGGTCCCATGCATTTGCCCAACCGGATACAGAACCGGCACGCGCTCCTGTGCTTCCGGCGAGACTGCTTCCTCTATGCCGCTATTTGCCTGCTGAGGAGGTGCAGAAGGCGTTTCAACGGGTGCTTCCTGCTCTGTCCCCCCGTTAACATCGACGGTCTCCTGCTGCTCTGCCGCTGTCTCGAGCTTTTCTTCCTCTGAGAAAAACAAGGGGGCGGGATCCGGCGTTTCGCGGACCGTTTCTGCCTGCTGGCGTTCCGGTGCCGGAGCTTCGTCGTTCTTTTGAGCCTGCTGTACTTGCCGTGGTGCTTCAGCCTGGCTGTAGTCGAGCTGAATCGGGAGCTGCTCAGTTTGACTTTGCTTCTTCGATGGAGTAACTTCACTACGCCTGTTCAGATCAGCGGCGGGTATCAGCTGTTCTTTCTGCCAGAGGGCGCGGATCGTTTTTGTCAGAAGTTCGCCAAGCTCTTCCTCTTTGCTTAAGCGCACTTCGAGCTTCGCCGGATGGACGTTGACATCAATCAGCTGTGGATCCATCGAAATCGCGACCACGGCAATTGGAAAACGGCCGATCGGCAGAAGCGTATGATAGCCGTCCTGAATCGCGCGCGCCAGCGAATAATTACGGATAAAGCGGCCATTTACAAAGATCGACATATATTGACGTGAAGCTCTTGTCAGCTCCGGCAGCCCGGCATACCCTTCGATCGTGTAATCAAGTGATTCTCTGGAAAAAGGGCGCATGCTACGGGCGACATTCCGCCCATAGATTGCCGCCAATACTTGCTTCAAATCACCGTTTCCAGCTGTTTTCAGCATTTCCTTTTGATTGTGATAGCATTCAAAGGCGACATCCGGATGGGCGAGGGCCAGTCGATTGACGATATCGCTAATGTTACCCGCTTCCGTATGAACGGTTTTGACATATTTCAGCCGGGCCGGTGTGTTGTAAAATAAGTTCGTCACCGTAATGTCGGTCCCTTTACGGGCAGGGGCTGCTTTTTTATGCTTGATCACGCCGCCCTCAAGTCGCAGCTCCACGCCCGCGCCTTCGCCTGTGCTCGTCTGCAAGGTCAGATGGGAGACAGAGGCGATACTCGGCAGCGCCTCACCACGGAAACCGAGGCTTTTAATCTGAAACAAATCGCGATCCGTCTTGATCTTGCTCGTCGCGTGACGCAAAAATGCCGTTTCGACATCTGCTTCCGGTATACCTTCTCCATTATCGACAATGCGCAGCGAGCTCAAGCCGCCCTCTTCGATTTCGATCAAAATATGCGTACTGCCGGCGTCAAGCGAGTTCTCCACAAGCTCCTTTACGATCGAAGCGGGTCGCTCGACAACTTCCCCGGCGGCGATTTTATTTGCAAGAGCATCATCGAGCTTGATAATTTTCGCCATCGCTCCCTCTCCTCTCTTAGCTTCTCTCTTTTACTTTAATAGACGTTGCAGCTCATTGATAAAGCTGATCGCTTCAATTGGCGTCATATGAAGAACATCCTTCTCGTTCAGCTGCTTGATCACAGCTTCTTCCTTCTCCAAGCGGCGAGACGGCTTCTTCTTTCGTTCCGTTGTCGCGGCGGTTTCGGCAATTGCCGCTTCCTCGAACAGCGACAGCTGTTCACCGACCTGCTGAGGCGGCGACGCGTGCCATGCTTGTCCACCGCCCTTTTCCAGCTCCTTGAGCAGGTCGTCCGCCCTTGAGATGACTTCTTCCGGCAGCTCGGCCAATTGCGCGACGTAAATCCCGTAGCTGCGGTCAGCCTGTCCGTCGATAACCTTATGCAAAAACACGACCGTCCCATTTTCTTCAACAGCGGAGACGTGAACATTTTTCAAATGCTCAAGTGAGCCTTCAAGCGCGGTCAGCTCATGGTAATGGGTGGAGAACAGCGTCTTCGCCCGCAGATGATCATGAATGTATTCAATGATCGCCTGAGCGAGTGCCATTCCGTCATAGGTCGACGTGCCGCGCCCGATTTCATCGAGCAGAAGCAGACTGTTTTCCGTCGCTTTCGTCAGCGCATACCGTGTTTCCAGCATTTCAACCATGAATGTACTTTGTCCACTCGCTAAGTCGTCAGCGGCACCAATTCTCGTAAACACCTGGTCAAAAACCGGCAATTCCGCCTGATCGGCCGGGACAAAGCAGCCGATTTGCGCCATGATGCTCAAAAGTGCCAGCTGGCGCATGTACGTACTCTTCCCTGCCATGTTCGGCCCGGTAATGAGCAGCATTTCACGGCCTTCCTCCATCATGACATCATTGGCGACATACTGCCCTTTCGGAATCACCGTTTCAACGACTGGATGCCGTCCGGCGACGATCTGAATCCGGCGGTCCGGCGAAAATTTTGGCCGCGTGTAGCGCCTTGTTTCGCTGACAGCGGCAAAGCCGGCAAGGGCATCAATTTCACTGATCGCCCGGGCAAGCGACTGAATCGCGCTGACGTACTGCTTCGCTTCCTCGCGGACAGCGACGAACAGCTCATATTCCAGCTGCTCCATTTTTTCTTCCGCTTCTAAAATAAGCGCTTCTTTTTCCTTTAGCTCAGGTGTGATAAAGCGCTCCGCATTCGTTAATGTTTGCTTACGCTCATAGCGTCCTTCCGGCAGCAGATGAAGATTCGCTCTCGTCACTTCAATATAGTAGCCAAAGACGCGGTTGAAGCCGATTTTCAGCGATTTCACTCCGGTCTCGCGCTTCTCTCTCTGTTCCAGCTCGGCGATCCACTGCTTGCCGTTTTTGCTCGCGTCGCGGTAGGAATCGAGCTCCTGATGAAAGCCGTCGCGAATCATCCCGCCTTCGGTGACGGAAATCGGCGGATCGTCAACGAGGCTCGTTTCGAGCAAATCTACCAGTTTTTCTATGAATTCGTCCTCGCGGAACCAGCGTGCCGCAAGCTTTGGATCAATCGCTGTAATCGTCTGCTTGATCAGCGGAATACTTTGCAAAGAGCGCTTCAGCTGACAAAGCTCTCTCGCATTGACACTTCCATAGGCGATACGGCCGGAAAGCCGCTCCAGATCATAGACATAGCGCAGCTGCTCGCGCAATTCTTCACGCTCGAAATAAGCGGAAATAAAAGCGGAAACAACATCCAGCCGTTCTTCAATTTCCTCCTTGTACAGCAACGGCCGCTCGAGCCAGCTTTTCACAAGCCGCCCGCCCATCGCCGTCACCGTCTGATCAATGACGGCGAGCAGCGAGCCGGCTTTCTTTTTCTCTCGCAGCGATTCCGTCAGTTCGAGATTGCGGCGCGTATGCGTGTCCATCTTCATAAACGAATTCGTCGCATAATAGCGAACCCGCTGCAAATGAGCAAGGGAGCGCTTTTGCGTGCGAATTAAATAGTTTACGAGTCTTGCCACACTTTGAACGAGCTTGTCGGAAGACAGCTCCGCGCACAGGTCGGCATAATCCGGCTCAAGCTCGGTTTTCTCCTCGACGGAAATCGTAAGCGGCCATTTCTCCTCAAGCCGTTTGCGTAAGTCAGGCGAGAAGTCGGCAGCAACGACCAGCTCCTTCGCCTGGGCGCCGGTAATATCGGCGATCACCTCTTCAAAATCGGCGATCAGCGTCACCGCGCATTCACCGGTCGTCAAATCAGCGCGGGCAAGGCCGAATGTTTGATCAGCAAAGCAAGTCAATCCGACCAAATAATTGTTTTCTTTTTCTTTGATTTGGTTGCCGTCCATCACCGTTCCGGGTGTCAGCAGTTTGACGACCTCGCGCTTGACGACGCCTTTTGCTTCCTTCGGGTCCTCGACCTGCTCACAGATCGCAATTTTATAGCCTTTTTCAATCAGGCGGGATATGTATTGATCAGCCGAATGATAGGGAACCCCACACATCGGAATTCGCTCCTCACCCTGTCCCTGGCCGCGGCCGGTTAACGTAATTTCCAGCTCTTCGGCTGCCAGCTTGGCATCTTCATAGAACATTTCATAAAAATCACCAAGGCGAAAAAATAAAAAGGCATCTTTATATTGAGCCTTTATCTCCAAATATTGCTTCATCATTGGGGTAAGCTGTGCCATCTTCGTTCCTCCACGTTCATTATCAGTGGTTCTTATTATAACATAGCTGAAATGATTCTTACATCCACGGCGGATTTCACGCTCAGCTTCTCTGCAAAAAATCAAAACCACCCGTGAGAACGGGTGGTTTGTTCTACGGCTGGAAGCCTTTGTTGCTGACCAGACCCTAAAGGGCCACTGAACGGTTCGCCATTTGTACTTCTTCTACTGGCCAGACCTCAAAG
>NZ_JAMBOS010000107.1 GCF_023715705.1 Halalkalibacter oceani | reverse complement strand
TGTTTTTGACACCCTTAAATTACCGAAAGTTGACGGTATTGCCTGTCCAGAATTAGTCGATTATAATGTCCGTATATAATTCGAAACATTTCGACATTTTTAATTCTGAGGAAAGGAAAAAGACATCTCCCATAACGTATAACTGCGGCAACAGTTATACGGGAGACGTCCCACCAAAAAAGTATATGGTTATTGTATCAGATTATCAGCTGATTGAAAACATACTTACTGGAGTTTTTAGTTAGGGGTGCAGAGAGGATCCCTTCTCCATGTTG
>NZ_JAMBOS010000106.1 GCF_023715705.1 Halalkalibacter oceani | reverse complement strand
ACCGAAGTTGTTCGTCGATTAGAGTATAAACTCCATAGAAAGGAGGTGATCCAGCCGCACCTTCCGATACGGCTACCTTGTTACGACTTCACCCCAATCATCTGTCCCACCTTAGGCGGCTGGCTCCGACGCATTTTTGCAAATGCTCTTGGTTACCCCACCGACTTCGGGTGTTACAAACTCTCGTGGTGTGACGGGCGGTGTGTACAAGGCCCGGGAACGTATTCACCGCGGCATGCTGATCCGCGATTACTAGCAATTCCGGCTTCATGCAGGC
>NZ_JAMBOS010000105.1 GCF_023715705.1 Halalkalibacter oceani | reverse complement strand
GGTAGCCGTATCGGAAGGTGCGGCTGGATCACCTCCTTTCTATGGAGTTTATACTCTAATCGAACTTACACACCAGCTGTGTAAGGAACGCTTCGGTTCTTTTGTTCAGTTTTGAATGAATTCTTTTATGAAATCATTCGTTAGTATTGGTTGACAAAGAGAATCAAGCAGATCGAGGAAGCAAATGGTCGAAGGAATGGAGCGTAGTTCTCTACGTGACATGACCGAGATCCATGAAGCTGACGAAGAGCTGCGCCGATTATCTGCCGTCAATGGGTTCTTTGAAAACTAGATCATGATAA
>NZ_JAMBOS010000104.1 GCF_023715705.1 Halalkalibacter oceani | reverse complement strand
TTCTTGTCGCCAATGACGAATGAAACTTAATTAAAAAAAGTATTGACGAGTGAGTCAGTATTTGATATGATAATTAAGTCGCCATAAACGACAACGAGTTCTTTGAAAACTGAACAAAAGCCAAGCGGAAAAGAGAAGAATTGTTACTTTGCTAACAAGGAATCTCGTCAATAATGTTTTAAAACGTAAGAGCTTAATCAGCTCACCATTTTCATGGAGAGTTTGATCCTGGCTCAGGACGAACGCTGGCGGCGTGCCTAATACATGCAAGTCGAGCGGGTGAACCTGACAGATTCCTTCGGGA
>NZ_JAMBOS010000103.1 GCF_023715705.1 Halalkalibacter oceani | reverse complement strand
AGAGGATTCAATACTCTCTATCATACTTTGACAAAGAGAATCAAGCAGATCGAGGAAGCAAATGGTCGAAGGAATGGAGCGTAGTTCTCTACGTGACATGACCGAGATCCATGAAGCTGACGAAGAGCTCCGCCGATTATCTGCCGTCAATGGGTTCTTTGAAAACTAGATCATGATAAACAAGTAAGTTCATCGGAGTCTTGTTCACATAACAAGATGAGATCGAACGAACGTCAAGAATTCAAAGGCAATGGAGACATTGTCTAAAAAACGACCTTTTGATAAAGATCGTTTTTGGCAAAGAG
>NZ_JAMBOS010000102.1 GCF_023715705.1 Halalkalibacter oceani | reverse complement strand
GACTGGGCAAAGCAATGTGCGGAGTCGCTACAGGTTTTAAAAGTCTAGAGAGGAGTGGGGTTCTCCACTCTAGACGAGTAGCGCACGGAGCCATTGCGATCTTCCCCGATATAGATTGATCAAAGAGAACCAAGACATTCGAGGAAGCAAATGGCTGAGGAATGGAGCGTACATAAGTACGTGACATGGTAATCTGTCGATCAAATGTCCGGTGGCGATAGCGAAGAGGTCACACCCGTTCCCATGCCGAACACGGTCGTTAAGCTCTTCAGCGCCGATGGTAGTTGGGGGCTTCCCCCTGCAAGAGTAGGACGTTGCCGGGCGA
>NZ_JAMBOS010000101.1 GCF_023715705.1 Halalkalibacter oceani | reverse complement strand
AGAGTGGAATCATCAGCAGGAACAATGTGGGTGGATGGATTTGTAAGAACGTCTTCGATACATTCCGCTTCATAGCGCTTATAAGGAATCAATAAGTCCGGCAATTCATGGTGGATGGTACCACAATTGGTACACTTCAACCTCCGAATGTTATATGTCTTACTTTGTCCCGTATGATCCTTGGCTTTTCGATTCTTAGTTCCTCTAACCAGCATATCTTTCCCGCAACATGGAGAAGGGATCCTCTCTGCACCCCTAACTAAAAACTCCAGTAAGTATGTTTTCAATCAGCTGATAATCTGATACAATAACCATATACTTTTTTGGTGGGACGTCTCCCGTA
>NZ_JAMBOS010000100.1 GCF_023715705.1 Halalkalibacter oceani | reverse complement strand
GGCTGCATGAAGTCATTCGAAGAAGAAGGTCATGACGGAATTGAAGTCAGTTGCCTTGTTCAGTTTTGAGAGGATTCAATACTCTCTATCATACTTTGACAAAGAGAATCAAGCAGATCGAGGAAGCGAATGGTCGAAGGAATGGAGCGTAGTTGTCTACGTGACATGACCGAGATTCATGAAGCTGACGAAGAGCTGCGCCGATTATCTGCCGTCAATGGGTTCTTTGAAAACTAGATCATGATAAAACAAGTAAGTTCATCGGAGTCTTGTTCACATAACAAGATGAGATCGAACGAACGTCAAGAATTCTAAGGCAATGGAGACATTGTCTAAAAAACGACCTTTTGATAAAGATCGTTTTTGGCAAAGAG
>NZ_JAMBOS010000099.1 GCF_023715705.1 Halalkalibacter oceani | reverse complement strand
CTCTGCCAAGTTCCAAGCGGCAGGGAAGAGTCCGACCATATCCTAGATGAAGATCAAACCATTCACCGTATCGCATCTTATAACCTAAATTCTCACCCCACAACACAACCCAACAATCCAGCTCTTCATTGTAATTCATCTCTTTCCAACGGGTTTTCATGAGAGTTCCCCTTGGATGACTTGCTTGATCATATGATCGTCAATGATCCTACGGCCATTTTGTGAGCCATACAGAAGACTATGTGTACAGAGTTTATTAATGAGCCTTGCGGCACCACCAGAGAACCGATGAATTTCGCCAATCGCCCCATCTGAAAAGATTGGTTGATCAACTCCTGCATATCGAAGATGCCCAGTAACATATTCCTCAACCTGAG
>NZ_JAMBOS010000098.1 GCF_023715705.1 Halalkalibacter oceani | reverse complement strand
CAATATAAGTGGTCAATGTTTGCCATTGTCCCAACACAATTTATTGGAATTTTAGTGGGTTCCATTGCCCCAATATTCAGATGTACTACTGCAGTCACTAGTTTTAAATCTTTTGCTAGGTGGAATATTAACCATTTGATGATTTTTAAAGTAGAGAAGTATTGGACTCAAAAGTTATATGAGTGGAAAGAAAGTCATCATATGAGCTTTCTACTAGGTGGTCGCAGATCAAGAAGTCTTCTTCGGAATTTGAAAAAACCTAGTCTAGTCCTTTGAATTGGATTTCAGATGGCAATTATTGTAACATGCAAAATGATATGTCTCATCCCAATTGTCATTCTAATCTTGGTCACGTTTTGTTCAGATTATGTCAAGTACTATTTGA